>URHG01000033.1 GCA_900547555.1 uncultured Porphyromonadaceae bacterium
GAAACGTTGTGCTTGCCGTTGAAGACCGTCCCCTCACCTTCGTTGCAATCATATAACCGGGCAACATTTGCCGAGGTGTATGAGCAGATCGACAAGGATATAAAAGTGGGATTGGCGGCTTTGAAAGGGAAAGATACCGGTAATTATTACTATATCGGTTACGATGCCATGCTCTTTGTCGCTATGCGCAAGGCACTTTATACCAATGATTTCGATGCGGCTATCAAATACGGGAAAGAGATATTGGACTCTAACGATAAACTATTTGACATCACCGACCGTACACAATCGGTGGCTCCGGGTGAAATTGCCGGTTCTGATGATTATGATAATTTCATGCAACCGGCCAATCCCGAGTTGATGTATTGCTTCGCAGGTTCTACTTCGACAATATCTAGTCTTATTTCTATATCGAATTCTTTGGAGCAGACTTTTACTCTGTCTCGTACCATCGACAATAACCTGATAGGTCTGTATGACTACGATACGACGACCTGCATCGGAGACCACCGGTTGGCCTATTGGTATATACCTCCACGAAAAGGTAGAGATCAATATTATAATGCGGGGAATTATAATGCTTTGAAGTTCAATACCTATGATAATCTCTATATGAGGGCGGCATTCCGATCGGCCGAGGCGTATGTTACGCTGGCCGAAGCGTATGCGCGGAAAGAGAGTCCCGATTACGATACGGCACTCGATTATGCCAATCGCCTGCGGAAATACCGATTGGACGCACAGGCTTGGCGGGAATTGACCCCGGCCGATTTTGCCGGAGGAGAGGAAATCGTGCAATTTATCTGGGACGAGCGCCGTCGTGAACTCTGTTTCGAGGAGTTGCACCGGTTCATTGATCTTCGCCGTACTACTCGTGCCGAGGTGATACACCCGTACGGCAAAGCCGGATATTATAAATTGGAAAAAGACGATGCGGCCTATACGCTGAATTTCCCGATTGCCGAACGGAGAATCAATCCGCAGAACGTAAACTCACGTCCGGTGCGTTCTATGCTGTCTTATTGATTAAGTTATAAACCCGAATTACAAACCTTTTTAATTTAGTGATTATGAAGAAAATGTTTATGTTTGCGAGCTGTTTGTTGGCAGCCGTAGCGTTCACCGCTTGTAGTGACGATGACAATAATACCGATGGCGACGGAAATGGTGTTGTGAACCAGACTCCCGACGAAGCTATCGATGCCTTCAATACCAAGTACGACTTGAATGCTACGCTCGATGTCGATACGGCGACTTTCTGCTATGCTTCACCCGACGGTCGTATGTTTAAGTGGGATACTGATATTACCGATGAAAACGGTGATTCGATTCCTGATTTTAGAGGGCAGTATTTTGTGGCGGCCGATAATGAATATGTGGGTAAAGTACTCAATTTCCTCGAAACCGAAGTGTTCCCTGTATTCGGGAACGACTTTATTGCAAAATATATGCCTCGTACCATCTATTTTGCCAGTGAAGTGCAATATAATCCCTATTATACCAATCGTTCTAAGGGGCTGGTAAGTCATTCGAAAGACATACATTATGCCTTTGAAGGGGGAACTTGCTGTCCCGAGTTTATCATGTTCTCGCATTGCTGTTCCGATTTCGATACGATGGATAAGACCTATCTGAAACGCCTCTATACCTCATTGGTGGTGGAATATATTTTCTCCAATATTGCCAATTCGCGATTGGAAGAACCTACTGCTTTCAACCAATACAGTATCGACTATACGGTAGGAGTAGATATCATGGGTCTAATTTTTTGTACGAATGCAAACTGCGATGGTTACTATGATTCGACCGCCGATGATTTCGAAGAAGGGTGGGTGAATTATGGATTGTATTGGAACTCATTTGACGAAATCGTGAATGGGGAAAATTTGTGGCACATACCGACTATCTGGTATCAGAGCGAATTGCGTCCCGGACGAGTAGGGGCTGTTGAGCTGAATTTCTTTAGTAACGAACAAGTTGCGGAAACCGGTTATCCTACGGCTTATTATGCCAATTATTACCGTCCGTCTTTGGCACAGGTTATGGGTGATTATGTAGCCTTTATCGTAACGACGACGGCTGACGAGAAAGAGGCTTATTATGCCGAAATAGAAGAATCTCTTTCTTTGGAAGAAGATGGTTTCTTTGCATTTCCGCCGGCTGAAGATTACTTGAACGGCAGTGGAAAAACCAAAGAAAATGTGCTTCCCGACATCAAAGCCCGTGTAGAGCTTTGCAAAGAGTATTTTGCACAATATGGCGTTACGCTGGCCGATAAACAATAATATATAAATGTAGCAATCCTTATACTCCCCGAAAGGAGTGTAGGGATTGTTGTATGATGATAAACAATAAAACTATGAAATTGAAAAATTTAACCGCAATTGCCTTAACGGGTATGGTGTGCTTGTCGGCTTGTACGCCCAAGCACACGGTAGAAGGTAAATGGGCAGATGGGGCCGGAAAAACGGTATATCTGCAAAAGAAAGTGAACGATGAAAATAAAAGTGTCGATTCGGTCGTTGTCTCAGCCGACGGCTCTTTCTCGTTTACCCTTCCTGCCGGCATCGTAGATGTGTATGAATTGAGTGCCGCAAAAGAGGCGAAAAAAGACATTCTCGTCTCGGAAATTCCTGTTGTCGTAACGATAGCCACAGAACTTCGTACGGCTAAGGATAGTTCGACGTATGAAGCCCTTTCGATCAAAGCCGCAGGTGATGAACAAAAAGTGTATGAAGAAGGAACCCAAATGATTATGACGTCTTCTTTCATGCAACTGGGTCGTATGTTTACCTTATCGAACATACTGCAAGGAAAAGATACGACAATGTCTTTGGATTCTGCGGTCGTTTTCTTCGATATGATGGACGCCAAAATGAACGAGGCGATTCATAACTTTGTAGATTCGGCCAAGAACAACTACGGTGTAGCTTATTTCATCAAAGATTTCATGATACAGAATGCTCCTTTCGATACCGTGCAAGCTGCATATAATATACTGACCGATCGCGTAAAACAATCGGCTCCCGGATTGGAATTGAAAGATGCGGTAGAGGCGTTGGCTTCTGTTTCGATAGGAGGAACGGCTCCCGATATTACGTTGATGACTCCCGATAGTACCGAGCTTTCGTTGTCGAGTTTGCGCGGCCACTATGTATTGCTCGACTTCTGGGCATCGTGGTGCGGTCCTTGTTTGCGCGAGGTTCCCAATGTAAAAGCTATTTACGAAAAGTACCATGACAAGGGCTTTGAAATCTTCGGCGTTTCGCTCGATGAGACGGCCGGTCCGTGGAAAGCTGCCATTAAGAAAAACGATATGAACTGGCACCATGTATCGTCGCTCAAAGGTTGGGAATGTCCTGTTGCCAAACAATATAATGTTACCGGCATTCCCCGTATGTATATCATCGATCCCGAAGGAAAAATCATCGCTCAGGATTTGCGAGGTGAGGAGTTGGCCAATTTTGTTGCCGGACTTTACGAATAATTTTTTACGTATTTCATAAGAGAAACTCCGTATCGGCATTTTGCCGGTACGGAGTTGTTTTTTTCTGTCATTCTGAAAGGATCTGCCTTGAAGAATCCTTACGAAGCAAGCGCATGTCATTCTGAACGTAGCGTAGTGAAGTGAAGAATCTCAAACAAAAAGCACGAGATTCCTCACACTCGGTCAACAGACCTCGGTTCGGAATGACAGACGATGTCATTCTGACGACTGTAAGGAGGAAGAATCTCCTGCTGGGTGCATAAAACAATAAGATTCCTCATGTTCATTCGGAATGACATTTAAGCGGCAGAGGAACATTTCCGATCGGCTGTGCCGTACTATACACGCGATCGACAAGTTTCGGATGAGTCGAAGGCATGCCCGCCTTTGTCGGGCTGCCGGGAGCGAGAGAGAAGGCGGAAGCAGGGCGAGGACTGTTTGAGCGGAGCGAGTTCCGCAGCCCCCGTCGGAGATCGAAGCGAAAGGCAGGAAAACCCGATAACGAGCGGGCGACCTTTCTTGATAACTTCTTTGCGGCGGGAAAGAAGTTACAGTATGCTGTCATTCTGAACGCAACGTAAGCGGAATGAAGAATCCCAACCTAAGAGTGCGTATGGCATGAGGTCTCTCACTTTCATTTGAGATGACAGGAATGTCATTCTGACGACTGCAAGGAGGAAGAATCTCCTGCTGGGTGTATAAAACAATAAGATTCCTCATATTCATTCGGAATGACATTGGGTGTCATGTTGAACGATAGCGAAGTATCTCCATGCAAACGAGTAAAAGTAAGAGATCCCTCGTCAGCCTGTCGGCCTCACTTGGAATGACACTTTACCATTCCGAACACAACGGAGAAGAAACATCGTTAGGATTTCTCTTATGACTCGTGGTCGTGTGTGAGAAATGTCTCGATATTATAACGCGGGCGTTGTTTTACCTCGATGTATATTTTCCCGATATATTCTCCTATGGTGCCTATGGCGATGAGCAATACGCTGCCCAAGAACCAGAAAGAAAGCATCAACGACGTCCATCCTTCTACGGTACGCCCGATGAAAAACGAAACGAGCGTATAAATTGCCATGATAAGAGTGATAAAAAGTATGAGAAAGCCCATAGAGGAGATGAGCCGTATAGGCCTTGTGGAGAATGAGGTAATACCCTCGATAGCGAAGTTGACCATTTTACGCAAAGGGTACTTCGATACCCCAGCAAAACGCTCTTTCCGCTCGTAATAGACACAAGTCGTTTTGTAACCGATCGTGGGAATAATGCCGCGAAGAAAAAGATTGCGTTCGGGATATTCCGATAAAAATTGCAAGGCGCGGCGGCTCATCAGCCGATAGTCGGCGTGGTTATATACCGAGTTGGCTCCCAATCCCGACATCAGCCGGTAAAACATCAGAGCCGTTGTACGCTTGAAAAAAGTATCGGTCTTACGGGAGCTCCGTACGCCGTAAACGATGTCGAATCCTTGCGTAAAAGCATCGACCATGCTTTCGATGGCGGAGACATCGTCTTGCAAGTCGGCATCGATCGATACGGCGGCATCGCAGATGTCTCTGACCGTCATCAGTCCTGCCAGCAGGGCATTCTGATGTCCTCGGTTCAATGCCAAACTCAGGCCGAATATATGTTTGTCGTTTTTATACAATTCTTCGATCATCGGCCATGTATTGTCCTTACTGCCGTCATTGACGAACAGGATAAAACTGTTTTCCGATATTTTATCTTTGTCGATCAACCCTTTCAGTATGCGTGTAAGTTGTCGGGCCGATTCTTCGATAACGCCTTCCTCGTTGTAGCAAGGCACGACAATCGCAAGTCTCATATAAGTAGAATATATTGTTCTTTCCTAGCAACGAAGATACAAAAAAACTTCATATAATTATAATGATAAGATTTCTTGTAAATATATCTCTCTATTTGCCGGGGAGGGGATTATGGTATACAAACGGGATATGGGCGGCTTACAAAACGGCAACAGTGCCGATGAATCGGATAGGTAGGTGGCCAGTGCGGACAAGGTGAAAATATTTCGGGCTTTCAGCTCGGCTATGATTTGCGATTTGCTGGGTTCGAACGAAGCATTGGCAACGAATAAAATTCCATCGCAGAAACGAGTCCCGGCCGTCTCTTTTTTGTAAGGCGACAAAGCGATCGTATGATGGATGCTATCGGCGTGTAGCAGATGTCGCCCTATCAATCCTTTTTCCCAATAAATAAAATGGGCTAAAAAAGTCTGGACCGTCATGATGCGGATTTGGGAACGTTCGGTCGGTTTTTATGGCGGATACGCAATAAAGAAATTTTGTCGGCGTATGTTTCCTGCCACATCGGGTGCAGCGGGACTTCGATGCTGCCCATGACTCGGGTTATACGCTCGTTTTGAGCTTGCGCCTCGATCATTGTCGTACCGTTGTGCAGAATCTCTCGCGTTACCGAATAGATGGAGTCGTTACGGTGTCTTATCACGAGAGTAATACGGGCTTTGTCGGGTATCCCCTGAGGCAGTTGGTCGAAATTAACCGAAAGTTGGAAGATGTCGTTTTCCCTGAAATTATCGTCGGCGAGGATATTAAACAGCAGGACATGACGGTACAGGCGGGGTTCGAACAAATAATACGGGTCTTTGTTCCATACATCGATCGAGTCGCCGGGACGGGTGAGAGGCGAACTTTTGCGTTCGACCAGCAATGTTTTCACGGCATCGTCTTCCTCTTTCAGCCTTGCGGTAACGTTGTTGTACATTTGGGAATACTTGGTCATATGCTCGCTGTACCATACCAAAGACGTGTCGAATTGCGCTTGTGTTACATGATGCCGGTCGAAGACCGATTGCCGCAATCTTTCCTTTTCTCTATCCGATGCGTATTGGGTGAGGTTGTCCGAAATCGCTTCGGCTTTGTGTATGTCGATAAGAAGATTTTCCATTTGTTCGGGAGCGATGATATGCGACGGGATTTGTTCGCACGCCGTAGAAACAAGTACGAAAAATATTCCTGCGCCTAATATTCGCTTTACTCTGAACATCTGAACGTATTTTTATTTCGACTTCGAAGGGAATAATTCCGAGAGGGAAGACGAGAATGTGTGCCGGTAGAATAAGATAAGGACGATTACACCCACCGATATAGAGGCATCGGCGATGTTGAAAATAGGGTGGAAGAATTCAAAATATTCTCCCCCGATGAACGGCATCCACTGAGGCCAGTAAAACCCGAATAATGAAAAATAAAGCATATCTACCACTTTGCCATATAGAAAAGGCGCATAACCACCGCCCTCGGGCATGAACGTCGCTACCGTGTAGAAAGTCGATTCGCTGAATATCAACCCGTAAAAAAGCGAGTCGATGATATTTCCCATTGCCCCTGCAAATATAAGCGATATGCAGATGACGAATCCGTTTTTGTAACGGACGGCCCGTTGCGTAAGTCTATATAGATAGTATCCGATTACGGCAATGGCGATAACCCTGAATAAGCTGAGAAACAACTTACCGAGAATTTCGATACCGAATGCCATTCCGTTGTTTTCGATAAAAAGGATACGGAACCACGGAAAGACGACGACAGATTCGCCCAAAGTAAAATGTGTCTTAATCCATATTTTTGATGCTTGATCGATGATCAGCACCAAAAATATGGAAAGAAAAGCAACTTGCCGCTTTGTCATTTCTGTTCTTTCTTCGCATTGATACTCAATGTGGCATGAGGCACGGCGTAAAGGCGTTCTTTGGGAATCAGTTCGCCGGTTTCCCTGCAAATGCCGTATGTCTTGTTTTCGATACGTACCAGTGCGGCTTGCAGGTGTTGTATGAATTTCATTTGTCGCTGAGCCAGTTGCCCGGCTTCTTCTTTGGAGAGAGTCGTAGCACCTTCTTCCAAAACTTTGAATGTGGGAGAGGTGTCGCTGGTGTCGTTACCGTCGGCATTCATGACAGAAGCTTTCAACAACTCATAATCTTTATATGCTTTTTCGAGTTTGTCTTGAATAATAGCGCGAAATTCTTCCAGCTCTGCGTCGGAATAACGTGTTTTCTTGCCCATGGTTAGAAATGTTTTTGGTTTTTAATATTCAGTTTGCGAAGGTAAAAAGATTTGCCCCATATTACAAATTAATACGGGGCAAAATCGATATTACGCTTTTGTTATGGCAGCTTGTATGGTGAACGTTTCGAAATCGAGTTCGGCTCCGGCTGCATCTAATGTATCGCATAAGGTTATGCTTTCGGCCAGAACTTGTTTGGCGATATAATCTTTATATTCTTCTACTGCCGGATCGGTCTCCTCGTTTCGTGTGAGTTTCACATGGATTTTGTCGGTAATGTCGAATCCACTCGATTTACGTATGTTCTGTATACGGTTTACCAATTCGCGTGCTATACCTTCTCTGCGTAAATCTTCGGTTACAGTAATGTCGAGGGCGACAGTGAGACGGCCTTCGTTCGCAACGAGCCAGCCCGGAATATCTTCCGAGATGATTTCCACGTCGCCGATTTCTATGACAGCCTGTTGTCCGTCGATGTCGAAAGCGAATTTCTCTTCTTTTTCGAATTGCAGAATGTCTTCTTGCGACATGCCCGTAATTTTTGCGGCTAACTGTTTCATTATCTTTCCGTAGCGCGGGCCTAATTTTTTGAAATCGGGCTTTACTCGTTTCACCAAAATACCGGCCGCATTGTCGGCGAAGAGCATCTCTTTGACATTGACTTCGTTCAGCACGAGTTCTTTTATCGATTCGATGTCTCTTTGTTGTTTTTCGTCGAGAACGGGTATCATAAGAGTCGTGAGCGGCTGACGCACCTTGATATTGACCTTACGACGGAGAGCCAGTACCATAGATGTTATATCTTGTGCATCTTGCATGCGTTCTTCGAGGTCTTTATCGATAACCGATTCGTCGGCTGCGGGGAAATTGCTCAGGTGTACCGATTGGGCCGAACGTCCCGTAGCCGATGTCAGGTCGGTATAAAGGCGGTCGGCAAAGAACGGTGCGATAGGAGCCATAAGTGCAGCCACCGTTTCGAGACACGTGTAGAGAGTCTGGTAAGCCGAGAGCTTGTCGTTGTCCATATTCCCTCCCCAGAAACGTTTGCGGTTCAAACGTACATACCAGTTGCTGAGGTTGTCGTTCACAAAATCGGATATGGCGCGACCGGCTCGTGTCGGTTCGTAATCGGCATAATACCCGTCGACCTCTTTTACAAGGCTGTTGAGCAGAGAGATGATCCATCTGTCGATTTCCGGACGTTGCGAAACCGGGATTTCCGGCTCGGCAAAAGTAAAACCGTCGACGTTGGCATAGAGGGCGAAGAACGAATAGGTGTTATAGAGCGTTCCGAAGAATTTACGACGTACTTCTTCCACGCCGTCGAGATCGAATTTCAGATTGTCCCACGGTGAAGAATTGGTTATCATGTACCAGCGTAACGGGTCGGAACCGTATTTTTCAATAGCCGAGAACGGGTCGACGGCATTACCGAGCCGTTTCGACATCTTATTGCCGTTTTTATCGAGAACCAGACCGTTGGATATGACGGTTTTGTATGCCACTTTATCGAAAATCATCGCAGCGATGGCATGGAGCGTAAAGAACCAACCGCGTGTTTGGTCTACGCCTTCGGCGATGAAGTCGGCCGGATATACATTTCCGCTGTCGAGCAATTCTTTGTTTTCGAACGGGTAATGTATTTGGGCATACGGCATCGAGCCAGAGTCGAACCAAACATCGATCAGGTCGCTTTCGCGTTTCATGGGTTTTCCCGATTCCGATACGAGTATAATGTCATCGACGTATGGCCGGTGCAAGTCTATTTTTTCATAGTTGTCCGGTGTATATACCCCGGGAACGAACCCTTTTTCCTTGTAAGGATTGGTTTTCATGAATCCGGCCGCAATCGATTTTTCGATTTCTTGGTAGAGTTCTTCAACCGAACCGATACATATTTCCTCGCCGTCTTCCGAACGCCAAATGGGTAGAGGAGTCCCCCAATAACGGGAGCGGCTCAGATTCCAGTCGTTGAGATTTTCAAGCCATTTCCCGAAACGTCCCGTACCGGTCGATTCGGGTTTCCAATTGATGGTTTTGTTCAGCTCGATCATACGTTCTTTACAAGCCGTCGAACGGATAAACCAACTGTCGAGCGGATAATAGAGTACGGGTTTATCCGTTCTCCAACAGTGCGGATAATTGTGGACATGTTTCTCTATTTTGAATGCCTGATTGCCCTGCTTCATCATCATGCAGATGACGATGTCGAGAGATTCGGCTGCCTGTGCAGATTTTTCGTCGTACTTGCCGTCGACGGTAAATCGTGGGTCGTAGGCATTCTTTACCCATGCTCCTTGATAGGGAGTGTATTTTTCGACATCGATGCAGGTTTTCACAAAGTTGTCGTCAAGCTCATCGAGCAGATAGAATTTTCCCGTCAGATCGACCATCGGGCGAGTTTCTCCTTTTTTGTTTATCATGAAAAGAGATGGGATTCCGGCTGCTTTTGCCACTTGTGCGTCGTCCGCACCGAATGTCGGAGCAATGTGTACGATACCGGTAGTACCCTCGTCGGTAGTTACATAATCTCCCGGAATAACGCGGAAAGCTTTCTCGCTTACCGACCAATTCCCGTTTTCATCGACATCAATGGGCTTTACCCACGGTATCAGTTGCTCATATTCCATACCTACGAGATCTGCCCCTTTGTATTCGGCTACGACTTGGTAAGGAATGAGTTTATCACCCGGTTTGTATGATTCGAGAGCGAGACCGGCTGCTTTGGGATTGAAATGATCGTTGAGCAGCGCTTTGGCCAGTACGACGGTGATGGGTTCTCCCGTATAGCCGTTGTAAGACCGCACGGCTATATAGTCGATTTTGGGGCCGACACAAAGAGCCGTATTCGAGGGCAATGTCCATGGGGTAGTTGTCCATGCAATGAAATAGGGAGTACCCCATGCAGCCATTTCCGGTCGTGGATTTTTCATCTTGAATTGTGCGACGACAGTCGTGTCTTTTACGTCCCGGTAGCAGCCCGGCTGGTTGAGTTCGTGCGAACTGAGGCCCGTACCGGCTGCCGGAGAATAAGGCTGTATGGTATAACCTTTATAGAGAAGACCTTTGCCATAAAGCTGTTTCAATAACCACCAAAGCGTTTCGATATAGCGGTTATCGTATGTGATGTAAGGGTTTTTCATGTCGACCCAATAACCCATTTTATGGGTAAGGTCTTCCCATTCTTTGGTGTACTTCATTACATCTTTTCGGCAGGCTGCGTTGTATTCCTCGACCGAAATTTTTTTACCGATGTCTTCCTTCGTAATACCCAATGCTTTTTCTACCCCCAATTCTACGGGCAGTCCATGAGTGTCCCACCCGGCTTTACGCATGACTTGGAAACCTTTCATCGTTTTATATCGACAAAAAATGTCTTTGATGGAACGGGCCATGACGTGATGTATACCCGGCATGCCGTTGGCCGAAGGAGGTCCTTCGTAAAAAACGAACGAAGGCGCGCCTTCTCGTATCTCCAAGCTTTTGTGGAAGACTTGTTCGTCGTCCCATTTTTTCAACACTTCTTTATTTATCGCCGATAAATCGAAATGAGAATATTCGGTAAATTTCTTGTCCATATTTATCAGAAAATTATGCTTTGTATAAGTCGCTACAAAGATAATCAAAACATCTGAAATATGAAGTCCCTATTTACATACCTTTTACAAAAGTAAATCATTGCGGTTATAGAAAAGATTTTATATTTGTTACAGGTTTAATCTGTTTAATTGGAGAATAAACTTTTGCAAAGTATTTGGGAGATAGGGGGATTATTATTTAAACAATTCAAATTTTGCAAACGATCAACTTCTTCCTTAGATTTTACAGTATAAAATCTCTATATCTCAAAATGTTATCACTAAATATTTTGCTTGTCAGATAAAAATATATATTTTTGCAAATCATCTGATGATATGATGAATAAGAGTAGAAATAAATACTATGATTATACAGAAGAAGTCTTTGGCAGATATGGTAGCCGAGCAGTTGAGACAACAGATTACGGAAGGAGTTTATACAATCGGGGATAAACTTCCGACCGAACCGGAGTTGATGAAAACTTTCAAAGTCGGAAGGTCGAGTATCCGTGAAGCGGTAAAATTATTGGTAAATATGGGTGTTGTCCAAGTCCGACAAGGGGCAGGAACATTTGTCGCCGAAGCATCCGATACGAACGGAGGCAGTATAAATATGAATATCGCCGACCGGACGGAACTCGATGAGGTGAGGAAAATATTGGATATTGCAATCGTGGAGAAAGCCGTGGCAAGAAGAACAGAAAAAGATATAGAGCGAATGCAGTCCTCCCTTGAAGCAAGAAAGGCAAATGCGAAAGACGGTTTGTTGAAAGAATGTATCGAAGCCGACATGAATTTCCATATTGCAATTGCCGATGCTACCCACAATCGAATATTGGCAGACATTTACCGTTCTGCTTCCCTGCATTTGCTTTCGGAGTTCAATCGTATTTACGATGGTACGGATTGCTTCATAAATTCACAATCTTCTCACGAGAAGTTGTTGAGATACATCATTGCAGGCGATTTGAAGAACGCCCGGAAGACGGCAACACGGATTGTAGAAGAGCCATAGAACGAGAAACAACTAAAAATATGACAATCAAATGATAAAGAATACAGAAAACAACAACGGAAAAGTGGTCGTTCTTTTTGAAGTAACGCCAACGGCAGAGGGTAAAGTGCGCTATCTCGAACTTGCCGCCCAATTAAAACTATTGCTTTCAGATGCAAAAGGTTTTATTCGTTCCGAACGGTTCAGTAGTCTGAATGAAGAAGGTAAACTGTTGTCTCTGAATGTATGGGAGAACGAAGAAGCCGTTGAAAAGTGGCGTAATGAACTTCACCACCGTACGAGCCAATCGGAAGGACGTGAAAGGCTTTTTGAAAATTACCGAATCACCGTCGCTTCCGTCATAAGGGAATATGACGATTCCAATCGGAATGAGGCTCCGGCGGACTCTAATGAATATTTCCACAACAAGCAAGCTGATGACCGACCGTAATATTTTTATCTATGGCGAGACAGAGGTGTCCTATTTGAAAAAGCGGGATAAAAAACTTGCCGAGGTAATGGAAAAGGTAGGGCCGATAGAGCGGGAAGTTATTCCCGACTTGTTTGCCGCTTTGGTCAATTCAATTATAGGGCAACAGATTTCGACAAAGGCTCACAAGACAATTTGGGACAAGATGGTGGCTACGCTCGGAGAAATAATACCTCACGTTATTGGCCGTTTGAGCGACAAAGAGTTACAACGATTTGGCATAACGTTCAAAAAAGCGGCATATATCAAATCGGCAGCACAAAAAGTCTTATCGGGTGAACTCGACATTGAATCTCTTAGGGCAATGTCGGACGAAGAGGTCTGTGCCAAACTTGTAGAACTTGACGGTATAGAAACATGGACAGCCGAAATGCTTATGCTGTTTTCCATGCAACGCCGTAATATATTGAGTTTCGGAGACCTCGCCCTTTTGCGGGGTATGCGTATGGTCTATCACCATAAAGTAATAAGCAGACAATTGTTCGACCGATATAAGAAGCGGTTTTCGCCTTATGCTTCTATTGCAAGTCTCTACTTTTGGGCTGTAGCCGGAGGCGCAATAGAGGGGATGGAAGATTATGCACCGACTAATAATAAGTACAATGAAAACAGAAGAAAAGATAAAAGCGGTAAGAAATAGAGATGCAAACTATCGTGGTAAACTTTTCGTTGCCGTCAGGACAACGAAAATCGTCTGCACACCGGATTGTCCGGCAAAACCTCTGGAAAAGAACATCGTGTTTTATGATACGCTTGAGGAAGCCTTACAAGCCGGATACAGACCATGTAAAATATGTATGAAAGAATTTCACAACAATAAAAGGAGCAATATGGAAACTATAAAGATTACACGGTATCAATCGCCCGTGGGCGAGATGCTTGTCGGTTCTTACGGCGACAAGCTGTGTATTTGCGATTGGGCGGTAGAGAAACGGCGAGGTACGATAGACCGCCGCATACAGCGACATCTGAACGCGAAGTATGAAGAAGGAACTTCCGACATCATTGAACGGGCAATCGGGGAACTCGAAGAATATTTTGCCGGACACCGTAAGATATTCGACATCCCCGTTGTCTTCACCGGTTCGGAATTTCAATGTACCGTATGGGAAGAACTGATGAAAATACCCTATGGAACGACCCTGTCTTATGGCGAACTTGCCCGTCGCATCCATAATCCGAAGGCTGTGCGTGCAGTCGCATCGGCCAATGCCACCAATCCTATCTCTATCTTTGTACCCTGCCATCGGGTAATCGGCAGCAATCATAAACTCACGGGGTACGGAGGCGGTCTCGATGCAAAAAGGGGATTGTTGGAGTTGGAATGTTTTAAAACGACGGAAACCGGGTTGTGGTAGATTCAATTTAAATACAAAATCACTAAAAGTGCCGTTCATGTGGAATGATGAACGGCACTTTTTTGTTTTTCAAGATTTAGTATTTTAATTAAATACTGCTTTGTTATTTTTCATGTCAAAGCAGCATCCATTCTTTGCATTTTTCTTTGGGAAGGCTACTGGTGGCAATACGAAACATGACACGAGACATTTTTTGTCGGTATTTATCAATAAAGATACTGAGCCGAAAGGGGTCGTATTTACCCGCTTCATGCAACATCCACCCTACAGCTTTTTGTACCAGAGGGTGAGAACTTCCCATCAAGGAGAGAGCAAGGCGAAATGTATCTTCAACATTGCCGTTATGTATAAACGTGTATGTCGCCATCATAGCTATACGGTTGTCCCAAGGCGAATCGCTCTGAGCTAACCGGTACAATATATCGCACGGTTTATCATGCAGGTATTCGCCTACGATATAGGGAGAAGAACTGTCTATCAAATCCCAATCGTTTATACAGTTCGTGTGGTTGATGTAGAACTCGAAAATCTCTGCCCGCTCATATTCGTATCCTTGTTTGAACCTTGTTTTGAGTATGATAAGCGCACACATCCGGTGTTCATGTACTTCCGATAAGAGCA
This sequence comes from uncultured Porphyromonadaceae bacterium, assembly GCA_900547555.1. Lineage (GTDB taxonomy): Bacteria > Bacteroidota > Bacteroidia > Bacteroidales > UBA11471 > Caccoplasma. The sequence goes on from URHG01000033.1 coordinate 14,585, forward strand.
ACTGTTCTATCTCATCCAAACAGATATGGACGTACCGTTCTGCCACTCTCCTTATCTCGGACACTTTAAGGCCTATGAAAAAATCAGACCCCACACATCCTATTCTTTTCGATCCAGGACTAAAAGCCGTCCGGCTGTCGGCTGCTTTATCCAGTTCGTTTATCAGCTTATGTACCTGTGCAGATAACCGTTCCATTTTATAACTCTTTCAATTTAGGCGATTCGGTTGCGATTAATTTTCTATCGAATGCTGTATACAGATACATAGCAGCCACAGAAGAGTATGGCGACCATTTTCGGCACCGTCGTTTGATCGCTTCCGGTTTCACATTCCGGGTACGGAAAAGCCACTTGTATGCCGCCAAAAAGGTGGCATCCTCGTATGGAAGCACGTCGGGGCGATTGATTTTATAGAGATACATTTTGGCTGTCCAATTCCCTATGCCCTTGATAGCCGTCAAGGATTTTATAATCTCCGCATCGGAAAGTTCTTTGAGCTTTCCGAAATTGAGACTACCGTTTTCCACCATGAACGCTATTTGTCGGATACATTCTGCTTTTCTCAAGGAAATACCTATCTTTTTCAATTCATCGACAGACAGCGAGCATATCGTACCCGCCGTTATTTCTCCCCGACAAAGGTCTGCTAATCGTCCGATCATCACATCGGCTACCCGGATAGAAAGCATCTGTCCTATAACTTGCTCTATGAAGAAGAGGAAATCATCTTTGAGGTCAGTATGAGAAAGCGGACCTACCCGCTCTATCAGCCAAGCCAACTTCTTATCTCTCTTTTTAAAAAGAGAAACGGCCTCTTCATACAATGGAAAGTTTTGTTCCGTCATATTTGTTTCATCTTTTATCATTCAGGAAGATACGACCTTTAAACCTATGATAGATACTACCAGCGTAAAGATAAAGAAAAGCCTTCCGAAACTTACGGGTTCCTTAAAAAAGAGAATGCCTATCAGAACCGTGCCGATGGCACCGATACCCGTCCAGACGGCATAGGCTGTACCGATAGGTAAAGTCTTCAGGACCTTAGTCATAATGTACAAACTAAGTGCAATGGCACTTGCCGTGCCTATGCACCACAAACCTTTTTCAAATCCGACAGTCTTGCTCACTTTGTTCAAGCAAAAGGTGAAAACAAGTTCGATGCACCCGGATACCACTAAAAGAAACCAATTCATAACTTTAATTCTTTTTTGGGTGCAAATTTCGGTATTTGCGGTTTGTTTCTTCTTTACATGTTTTAAAAAACGATTTTACATTTGATAAATTCATTTTATCCGGGCTCTGATGCGGCTCAAATTGACTTGGGAAATACCCAAATAAGAGACGATTATACCTAATTGTACTCGCTGGATTATGTCCGGATATTCATTTATAAGTTCCCGATACCTTTCCAATGATGTCTTGAATTGCCGTGCTATAAACAATTTTTCCGACTTAATACAAGCGCATTCCGCATACCGGCGTCCCCAGTTGGCTATATGTATATCGCTCTGATATAAATTCTGCAACCGTTCCAAATCAATTTCATACAAAACACAATCTTCCAATAGCTCAACTGTGGCATACTCTCCCAGACCGGCGAAAAGAGTCTGCAAAGGAAATATAAGATCTCCTTCCTGACCAAACCAGAATGTGATTTCCTTACCGTCTTTATGTGCATACGCCCGAACGATTCCTTTCTTTATGAAATAAGACTTCGTTTCCTTTTTATTTTCCCGATGCAAATGAAATCTTTTGGGATATTCCACTTCCGATATCGAGGCAATCAATGTATCAAGGGAAGTTGGGGGTAATTTATGAATGCTATTTATTATATCATTGATATTCATTTCGTAAATCTTATATATAAAACAATTATGGGGGACAAAATTACTAAAATGCCGTTCACACGAAACGATGAACGACACTTTTTATTGTTTTTCAATGAAATAAACGGTTATAGCTTCATTCCCCCGTCTTCCCTTTGCAGCTATATAGGTCGGTGTATGTCCTGCCTTAATTTGCATAACGGTTTCTTGAACTACTTGGTAATAAACTTTCGGTCGATGACAAAACGAATTTTGTCCGTTATATCATTCATTGGTAGCGGGGTTTACTTCCCACACTGATTTCCCCGATTTGTAAATCTGTTATGGTGATGTATAAAGAATTTGAATGTATAAAAATAAATAGCTATTTTGTGCCGGATTTGTATCAAGGTGTAGAAAGCGACCTTTTTTGCATCGCCTAAATGTCGGGGGTGCCGGAGGACTGGACGATAAAATAGGCTCTTTTTCGAACATATAAGTGATATGCCCGTGTAAACTCGAACAAAGATTTTGGTTTGGAGGTTATACGGGGGGAGACAAATGGGTGAAAATTTCGGCAAACGTAAGCGGTATGATTTTTTGCCCGCCATTTTTTCGGGTGTGTACCCCGTCTACAAAATAAAATGTATTGATTCTTTTTGATATGGAAGCATATAAATACACGACATGGCATTTCCCCGACGATTATGAGGGAAAAGTAACGGCGACATTCATCGAACGGCATTCCGAACAACTTTCTCGTAAAGCCGTATTGTATATACACGGGTACCTCGATTATTTTTTTCAAGACCATATGGCGGAATGTATCGTCGTCGCAGGTTGGAATTTTTATGCGGTGGATTTGCGGAAATACGGCCGTTCCTATTTGGCGGGTCAACATTATAATTATTGCAGACATTTGTCGGAATACTATCCCGAAATAGATAAAGCTCTTGAATCGATAAAAGAACAAGGAAATACCGATATTACATTGATAGGACATTCTACCGGAGGTCTGTTATCAGCTCTTTATTGTGCCGAGGGAAAATACCGGGCGATGATAAATCGGTTGATACTGAATTCTCCTTTTCTCGAATTCAATGCTTCTTGGTTCGATAGACGGATTGTCATTCCGCTGGTATCGATTATAAGCTCGATTTTTCCTTATGCTTCTATAAAGAATAAATTGAATGATAATTATTTCCGGAGTGTACACATTTCGGAGTATGGAGAGTGGAATTTCGATTTACGACATAAACCCCGTACCGTGCCGCTCTATTTTTCATGGTTGCGGGCGGTAGGAGAAGGTCATCGCAAGATACGGCAAGGGTTGCATTTGACGATGCCAGTATTGGTACTTTGTTCACAATATTCCTCCAACGATAAAAAGTGGAGCGATCGTGCGATGAAAAGCGATACCGTACTGAATGTGGAAGACATAAAAAGATTGACGCCGAAATTGGGCGATCGGGCGGAATGCCGGATAATCGAGGACGGATTGCATGACTTGGTGCTTTCCCGTAAAGAGGTTCGTGAGAGGGTTCTCGGTATGATGATTTCGTTTATGAATACATGTAAATAGGTATGCCTTTTTCCCTTTGTCGAATTAACAGGAATACCTTTTATAAATTTGGAGGTTTCATTGGTAATTCTTGTAAAAAAAATTACCTTTGCGCGACTTGTACAGAAATTATCTTGCCGATAAATTGTAGGGTAGAATGATAGATCTGTATAAGATTTATTCATGCCAAATAAATTAGAAATATATGTATAGAACAAGAACGTGCGGAGAATTGCGTTTGAGCGATGCCGGCAGTATCGTTACTTTGGCCGGTTGGGTGCAACGTTCCCGTAAGATGGGAGGTATGACATTTGTCGATTTGCGTGATCGTTATGGAATTACTCAACTGGTTTTTAATGAAAAAGATAATGCCGAATTGTGTGAACGGGCCAATCATCTGGGGCGGGAATTCGTTATTCAGGTGAGCGGCAAGGTCAACGAGCGTTTCAGCAAAAATCCCAATATACCCACCGGCGATGTCGAAATCATCGTATCGGAATTGAATGTTTTAAATTCGGCTTTGACTCCGCCGTTTACCATCGAAGACAATACCGACGGCGGTGATGATATTCGCATGAAGTATCGTTATCTCGATTTGCGACGTTCGGCTGTGCGTAAAAATTTGGAATTACGCCACAAAATGACAATCGAGGTGCGTAAGTACCTCGATGAGCACGGATTTATCGAGGTGGAGACACCTATTTTGGTTGGCTCCACCCCCGAAGGTGCTCGGGATTTTGTGGTTCCTTCCCGAATGAATCCCGGGCAATTTTATGCTTTGCCTCAAAGTCCGCAGACATTGAAACAGTTGTTGATGGTATCCGGATTCGACCGTTATTTCCAAATTGCGAAATGTTTCCGGGACGAAGATTTAAGAGCCGACCGTCAACCCGAGTTTACACAGATCGACTGTGAAATGTCATTTGTCGAGCAGGACGATGTCATCAATCTGTTCGAAGGCATGGCCAAATATTTGTTTAAAGAGATTCGGGGTGTGGAATTGACCGAGCCTTTTATGCGTATGCCGTGGGCCGAGGCCATGAAATATTATGGCAGCGATAAACCCGACTTGCGTTTCGGCATGAAATTTGTCGAACTTATGGATATTATGAAAGGGCACGGTTTCGGCGTCTTCGACAATGCTGCGTATATCGGAGGTATTTGTGCCGAAGGTGCTGCCCATTATACGCGTAAGCAACTCGATGTGCTTACGGAGTTTGTAAAGAGACCGCAAATCGGTGCAAAGGGCATGGTATATGCCCGTGTGGAAACCGATGGTACTGTAAAATCGAGTGTCGATAAATTTTATACACAGGAAGTGTTGCAGGAAATGAAAGCGGCATTCGATGCGAAGCCCGGTGATTTGATATTGATATTGAGTGGCGATGATGCCATGAAGACCCGTAAACAGTTGTGCGAACTCCGTCTTGAAATGGGAAATCAGCTGGGACTGCGCGATAAAAACAAGTTTGCGTTGTTATGGGTTGTCGATTTCCCCATGTTCGAATGGAGTGATGAGGAAAACCGTCTGATGGCGATGCACCACCCGTTTACACACCCCAAAGAAGAAGATATACCGTTATTGGATACCAATCCCGAAGCTGTCCGTGCAGATGCTTATGATATGGTGTGCAATGGTATCGAAGTGGGTGGTGGCTCTATCCGTATTCACGACGCCCAGCTGCAAGCCAAGATGTTCGAAATTTTGGGATTTACACCCGAACGAGCCCAAGAGCAATTCGGATTCCTTATGAATGCGTTTAAATACGGTGCGCCGCCTCACGGTGGGCTGGCGTATGGACTCGACCGTTGGGTAAGCATATTTGCCGGTCTCGATAGTATCAGAGATTGTATTGCTTTCCCGAAGAATAACAGTGGTCGAGACGTTATGCTCGATGCGCCTTCGGTGCTCGATCCGAAACAACTCGATGAGTTGAATTTGAAAGTAGAGCTACCCCAAGCCGAAACGAATTGAGTTGATGATAACGGTTGGAGAGATATTACGAGCCATAGAGGAGGTTGCCCCGCTTTCATTACAAGAGTCATATGATAATGCGGGGTTGCTTACCGGTTCGCGCGATATGGTTGCGCGGGCAGCACTCGTGTGTGTCGATGTAACCGAAGAAGTAATCGACGATGCCATATCGCAAGGGGCGAATCTTGTTATTTCACATCACCCCCTTGTCTTTAAACCTTTGAAATCATTTACGGGCGAAAATTATATCGAGCGTACATTGATAAAGGCTTTGAAGAACGATATTGCCATATATTCATGCCATACCAATATGGATAATGCATGGAATGGCGTGAATTTTAAGATGGCGGAAATGTTGGGGTTGTTCAATCTCTCCATATTGTCTCCCGTACCTCGGAATTTATTGAAACTGGTTACTTATGTGCCGGTGAATAGCGCAGACAATGTACGCCGGGCATTGTTCGAAGCCGGAGCAGGTACGATAGGCAACTATGATTGTTGCAGTTACAATACCGATGGTTTCGGCACATTCCGGGCCGGAGAAAATGCGCGTCCTTATTGTGGAGAAGTCGGTGAGTTGCATAAAGAAAGAGAAATACGTGTCGAGGTGGTTCTTCCGCGACATATTCGTTCCCGGGTTGTGCGCACATTGTTGCAAATCCATCCTTATGAAGAACCCGCATTCGACCTGCTTCCGATAGAAAATGAGTGGGTGCAGGCAGGTGCAGGTGTGGTAGGGGAACTCCTTTGCCCTATGGACGAAATGGATTTTTTGCAGCGATTGAAGTCTATTTTTAAGGCGGGGTGCGTGAAGCACACATCTCTGACGGGAAGAAAAATCCGGCAGGTTGCCTTGTGCGGCGGTTCCGGTGCGTTTCTTATTCCGCAAGCTGTATCGCAAGGCGTTGATGCATTTGTAACGGGTGAAATAAAATATCATGAATATTTCGGCTATGAAGATGCCGTCTTGTTAGCCGAAATCGGCCACTATGAAAGCGAACAATACACAAAAGATATTTTTTGTGAGATAATAACAAAAAATTTTCCTACCTTTGCATGCTATTACACAAAGGTAGAAACAAATCCGATAAATTATTTGTAAGCATGGCTACTGATAAGACAAAAGCTGAAAAGGAATACACCGTCGAGGAGCGGTTGAAAACGCTGTATGAATTGCAGACAATGCTCTCGGAGATTGACCGCATTAAGACGTTGAGAGGTGAGCTTCCCCTTGAAGTACAAGACCTCGAAGATGAAATTGCGGGACTTGAAACGCGGGTACAAAATTTCCAGGGTGAAATCACGAACTTGCAGGCCGAGGTCGCTAAGAAGAAAGAAGAGATTAAAAATTCTCAAGCGCTCATAGAGAAATACACGGCTCAACAAGATAATGTACGGAATAATCGTGAGTTCGATTTTCTGACAAAAGAAATTGAGTTTCAGAATTTGTCGATAGAGCTTTGCGAGAAACGGATTCGCGAGTTTACAGCGCAGGAGAAAGCCAAAAAAGAAGAAATCGAAACCTGCCAGACAAATTTGGTAGAGCGTCGTGCCGACTTGCAAGAAAAAAAAGAGGAGCTCGACGAAATCATATCGGAGACGCGTCAAGACGAAGAAAAGTTGCGGGATAAGGCAAAAAAATTGGAACAACAGGTAGAGCCCCGTTTGTTGGCCGCATTTAAAAGAATTCGGAAAAATGCCCGTAATGGTTTGGCCGTCGTATATATCCAACGTGATGCATGCGGTGGATGCTTCAATAAGATTCCGCCACAAAGACAGCTCGATATAAAGATGCATAAGAAAATTATCGTCTGCGAGTACTGCGGTCGTATCATGATCGACCCCGAACTTGCCGGTGTACAGGAATAAAATCTTTCGAGAGTAAAGGAGACAAGCCGGATAGACTTAAAAGGTCTACCCGGCTTGTCCTTTAATGAGTCTTGACAGAGAATAAGGAGAATAGAAATCAGAAAAAAGCCACAATACAAAAATTGTGGCTTTTTTCTGATGGATAGTGAAATTAGGATTTATTCCCAACCTCGCATCTGCATTAAAATTTTCGTTACTTCGTAAGCAGACTTAGCAACCGGAGTTCCCGGACCGAAAATTGCGGCCACCCCTGCATTATACAGGAACTCGTAATCTTGGGGAGGAATTACACCACCGGCAATAACAATGATATCTTCTCGACCTAACTTTTTCAACTCTTCAAAAACCTGAGGTATCAGAGTTTTATGTCCTGCTGCGAGAGATGATACGGCCAAAACGTGAACATCGTTTTCGACCGCTTGTCGCGTTGCTTCGGCCGGTGTCTGGAACAGGGGACCCATGTCGACATCGAACCCGCAATCGGCATAACCGGTAGCTACGACCTTTGCTCCTCGATCGTGACCGTCTTGTCCCATTTTGGCAATCATGATACGTGGTTGCCGACCTTCTTTTTGTGCAAATCGTTCTATAATTTCTTTTGCCCTTACAAAATCGGGATCGTTTTTAGTTTCAGATGAATACACGCCGGATATAGTTCTAATGATTGCTTTATAACGACCTACGACAGCTTCGCAGGCGTCGGATATTTCTCCCAGTGTAGCTCTTGCTTTTGCCGCTTTTACCGCCAAATCGAGCAGATTGCCTTGTTTGGTTTTTACACATTCGGTAATGGCATCGAGTGCTGCTTTTACGGCCTCGTTATCACGATTGGCTTTCAACTCTTTCAAACGGGCGATTTGTTGATTCCGAACCGAAGTATTATCCACTTCGAGAATATCGATAGGGTCTTCTTTTTCGAGGCGGTATTTATTGATACCTACGATTGTTTGTTTTCCCGAGTCGATACGAGCCTGAGTACGAGCGGCCGCTTCTTCGATGCGGAGCTTGGGCAATCCCGTTTCGATAGCTTTCGCCATACCTCCCAGTTTTTCTATTTCCTGAATGTGTTCCCATGCTTTATGGGCCAACTCATTGGTCAGGCTCTCTACATAATATGAACCGGCCCACGGGTCGATTTCTTTCGTTACATAGGTTTCTTCCTGAATATATATCTGGGTGTTTCGGGCGATACGAGCCGAGAAATCGGTCGGTAGGGCAATTGCCTCGTCGAGTGCGTTGGTATGTAGCGATTGCGTGTGTCCTTGTGCCGCCCCCATAGCTTCGATACAAGTACGTCCCACATTATTGAACGGGTCTTGTTCGGTCAGAGACCAACCCGAGGTTTGTGAGTGTGTACGCAGAGCCATAGATTTGGGATTCTTAGGATTGAACTGTTTGACGATTTTTGCCCACAACATACGCGCGGCCCGCATTTTGGCGATTTCCATGAAGTAATTCATACCGATGGCCCAAAAGAACGACAACCGGGGTGCAAATGTATCGATATCCATGCCAGCGTTGATGCCGGCACGAAGATATTCCAATCCGTCGGCCAATGTATATGCCAATTCAATATCGGCCGTTGCTCCGGCTTCCTGCATGTGGTAACCCGAAATGGAAATCGAGTTGAATTTGGGCATGTATTGAGAGGTGAACTCGAATATATCGGCAATGATGCGCATCGAGAACTCCGGCGGGTAGATGTAGGTATTACGCACCATGAACTCTTTCAGAATATCATTTTGGATAGTTCCGGCCATTTCTTCGAGTTTGGCTCCTTGTTCCAATCCCGCGTTGATGTAAAACGCCATAATAGGTAACACAGCACCGTTCATGGTCATGGATACCGACATTTTATTCAGAGGAATGCTGTCGAAAAGAACTTTCATATCTTCGACGCTGCATATCGATACGCCGGCTTTCCCGACATCACCCACAACCCGTTCGTGATCGGCATCATATCCTCTATGCGTAGGCAGGTCGAATGCCACCGACAATCCTTTTTGTCCGGATGCCAAATTGCGGCGATAAAAAGCATTTGACTCTTCTGCCGTAGAGAAACCCGCATATTGGCGTATCGTCCAGGGGCGCATGGCATACATACCACTGTATGGACCTCTTAAATAGGGAGGGATACCGGCAACATAGTTGAGGTGTTCCATTCCTTCGAGATCCGATTTGGTATATATCGGTTTTACCGGAATCAGTTCGGGGGTTATCCAGTCGGCGTTGTTATTTTGCAGTTCCGCGTGTCCGCTGTGGGTAAATGCATCGGTACGGATATTTATATTTTTGAAATTTGGTCTCATAATGATACTATTTTTCGATAACCGTCAGCGGTTAAATTGACAATAAGGTGTTATACTCTTTCAATGTTTCGAGAACATTGCTGCGTACGTTTATGAAACGTGTGATACCTTGAGCTTTCAAATCTTCCATAGATTCGGGCGCTCCGGCAACAACAAGGATAGCTTTGCCTCCCAATAACTTATGGGCTTCGGGAGCCAATGCCGCATATTCTTCGTCGCTCGAACAGAGCACTACGATGTCGGCTTTGGCTTTGATGGCAGCCTCTACACCGGCTTGTACCGTATCGAATCCGAGATTGTCGATAATTTCATATCCGGCACAACCGAAGAAATTACCAGAGAATTGCGAACGGGCCAGCCGCATCGCCAGATTTCCTATTGTCAACATAAATACTTTGGGCCGTTTACCCGATTTTTCGGTTGCCAAGCGCAGTGCTTCGAAATCGCTGGCACCCCGAACGGTATGGAGAACCGGCATTTCGGGGGTACACTCTTCGTGATGGTGGCAACCGCAAGAGTGTCCTGCCTCTGCAACTATTTTATCGAGAGCCGTTTCGTGTATATTGGGATATTGGTTCGTCCCCAGCAGAATCTCTTTGCGGCGGGCGATAGCTGTACGTCGGGATTCGGCAGCCGTATTGACGGTATTTTGTACAAATCCCGATCGGAGTGCAGCGTAGAAGCCGCCGGCATCTTCCACATCAAGGAATAGTTTCCAAGCTTCTTCGGCGATGGAGGCCGTAAGTGTCTCGATGTAATATGAACCACCGGCCGGATCGACGATTTTATTGAAATGAGATTCTTCTTTCAATAACAGTTGCTGATTGCGGGCGATACGTTCCGAAAATTCGTCGGGTTGTTTATAAGTAATATCAAATGGGGTTACAGTAATGGAATTCACTCCGGCTAATGCTGCCGACATGGTTTCGGTTTGGGAGCGGAGTAAATTGACGTGTGCATCGTATATGGTCATGTTAAACTGCGATGTCTGTGCATGCATCTCTATTTTTGATGCGCAATCGCAATTCGGTTTGTAAGCCGAAATGATTTGGGCCCATAGCATACGGGCAGCGCGGAATTTCGCCATTTCCATAAAATAATTCGAAGAAATTCCGAAATTGAACTTAATCCGACTTGCAACCTCGTCGACAGGCAGGCCTTTGTCGGTCAGGGACGAAAGCCATTCGTTTCCCCATGCCAAAGCGAATCCCAGTTCCTGTGTAATATAAGAACCGGCATTATTGAGCATGAAAGCATCTACCATCAAAACCCGATAATTCGGGAGTTCGGAAACGGATTTTATTACTTGTTCGGCCATGTCTGCGTATTTGGGGAAATCCCGTCCGTGCTTCAATATCCGTTTGAATGGGCCGAAACCGATAGATCCTTTGACTTTTTGTAGATCGACACCTTGTTTTTTGAAATAGGAGGTAAGTTCTTCGCCTATTTTCGATGCGTTTTTTATACAGGAAATAAAATTTAATTCTACTGCTTCGGTATCGATTCCATTCAGTAAAGAAGCCAGACTTTCCAGTGTTATGTGGTCTCGCCCTATTTGGAAGCCGAGCGAAGTGATTCCTTTATTGAGCAAATCCAAAGCCTTGCGATTGGCCTCTTGCGGATCTTCGACAAAAATATCTTGACGGATAAGCCATTCGTTGTCGCATTTTGTACCTCTCACATAAGGGTATTCGCCGGGCAGAGAATCGGTCGTTTTTAAACCGTCGATGTCTTCGGCCCGATACATCGGTTGAACATTGAAACCCTCGTTGGTGCGCCATACCAGTTTCTTGTCGAAATCGGCACCTTTCAAGTCGGCAATAACCTTGTCTTTCCATTCCGCGGTAGAGATGGGCGGAAATTGTCCGAACAGTTTTTCTTTATTCGCTGTCATATGTTTTTCTTTAAGGTTTTAATCCTACAAATGTCTATCAACAGGACGTTTGTAGAATCCATAATTTCTCCAAAGATAGGAATAAATTTCCCAATAAAAAATCTTTAAGACGGGATTTTGATACCGGATAACGGGCTTTTATCTTTTCTTGAAAATTAATAGCCGCGATTGATATATGCGGCTTGCAATATGTATGCAAATACTTGCCGAGAGAAATAACAAGAAAACAGAAAGGAATATTTCTCCCGGAGAAATATCATGAGAAAATCGGGTAACGAGTACGATAGGAGATGTGAAGGGTATATAGGTACACCACGTAGCGAGAGGGCTATATATATCGTTCAAACTATATATTCCGACATAAAAAGAAAGAATGGAGAACAAGGAAACCGGTAAGACGAATTGTCGACTGTCGGTCTCGGGATTGATGTAAGAACCGATGATGGCAAACAATGCGCCATATAACAAAAATCCGCCGATAAAGCAAAGTAGGAAAATGAGACACCAGTAAATATCTATATGTGATAAAATGTCGAATACTATCGTTTCCCGTCCTACTAAATAGATAAGAATGAGAGAGATTCCCCAAATGCAGAATTGAGTGATTCCACAAAGGCCGATAGCGATTATTTTCCCGTATATCAATTCTTTGGCTTTTACCGATGTCAATAATATTTCGACCATTCTGTTGTTTTTCTCTTGTACCGTACTTTGTAGTACTTGTGCACTGTACATGAAAATAAACAGATATATCAATGTGCTGAGTATTAAATGTATATTGAATTCTTTATTGTCTGTTTTGAGGGGCTTGATTTCATCGGAAGATATATCGGATATTGTAATATCGACATCGACTTGGCGGCGTATTTCTTCGGGAAGTTGCGCTAACTTTTGTCGGTATAGGTAATCGGTGAGCAGTATAGTTAATTGATGCTTGATATATACGCCGTCTTCATGGGACGAATAAAAAATGATATTCCGGCCGTCGTGTTTTAGAAGATCTTCGCCGATGAGTAGAGTTGCAAGTGGAGAGATTCCGGCGGGAATGGTATCTTGGGGAAGGGAGATGTATTTTATATTCGGAGCGCAGTTTGTGAATGCTTCGGCATATAAGGCAGTTCTATCTATGACCCAAATCTCTTTATCGGAGTTTCCCGAGTCGTCTGTTTGGAAAAAATAGTACCCGCCTCCGAATAGTAACGGCAATAGAACGGTCATCAGCCAGAACGACCGTTGGGAGAGGTGGAATTTGTATTCCCGTTGTATGATAAGAAAGATTTTATTCATGGGAAGTTCCTCCGTTTTCCGATCGTTCCATAACGACATTCGTGAATATTTCTTGGAGGCTTACCTCTTTTTCTTCAAAACGGGATAACGGATATTCCCGGGATAAGAAAGAGAGAAGTTTGGATACGGTTTTCATATCGTTTTTTTTAACAATGTGTTCCAGTCCAGATGTTTCGATGACAGAAAACATATCCGGTTCTTCTCGTAAAGTTATGGCTTGTTCGGTTGTGAACCGATAGCAAGACAACGAGTATTGCTTTCTGAGGTCGGAGAGCTTTCCTTGCCATCTTACACGGGCATCGTTTATGAAAACGACATTTGAACAAAGGGTCGAGGCTTCGTTCAGGTTATGTGTAGAAAGGAGAACGGTCGTTCCCTGTTTTTGCAGAGTTACGATTTCTTCTCGCATGAATGCCGTACTTATAGGATCGAGGCCGCTGAAAGGTTCGTCGAGTATCAACAGTCGAGGAGAGCATATAATCGCTCCTATGAATTGTATCTTTTGCTGTAATCCTTTCGATAGGCTGCCTACGTTATGCCGGGCTCTGTTATCAAGTCCGAACTTTTCGAGCCACAAGAGGGTACGTTGTTTTGCTTCCGAGCGGGAAACGCCTTTGAGACGGGCTAAAAATATCAGCTGTTCGGCAATCTTCATCGAACTGTACAGGCCTCTCTCTTCTGGTAAATACCCGATATGTGCCATATCTTTGTCGCAGAATGTTCGGTTGTTGAACAGAATAGAGCCGTCGTCGGGTTGGAGTATGCGGGTGAGAATGCGCATCAGTGTCGTTTTTCCGGCTCCGTTAGGTCCTAAGAGTCCACAAATCGTGTTTTGCGGAATATGAATGGAAATTCCGTCGAGCGCGATTTTCGTGCCGAAATTTTTTCGGATATTGTGTGTCTCTATTATGTTCATGGATCGTGTTTCCTATCGTGGCCTGACCGTGCGTTCTCCCAATTCCTTGGCCAAAGCGGCTTTCACTTTGTAAAGGTCCGATATTTTGTACATGAGTTCTTGTACCTCTGTCGGCGCGTTTTTCTGTGTTTTCAATCGTTGTTGTATACGACCGATTTCCTGTGTGATGATAGCATCTTTTAATTCGAATAACGCCCGGGGAACCAATTCGGCAATTCGCTCTTCTTCGCTGGCAATATGCTGGTATTTGGTATGAACTTTGCTCAATTCGTACTTGTCGCTTATGCAGTTGGTGGCTATTTCGCTGATTTCAGGATCGGGGTGTGTCGTGAAATGTCGGGACAAATTGTTTTCTTCCTGAGAAAACAATATTTCGGCTTCTTCCCTTATTTTTTGATAAATCGGGTTGGAAAACTTGATTTCGTCGGCTTGCAGGTCATGGAAAATATAAGAAGCGACTTTCCACATGGCGCCGTTGTCGTCTTTCGGGAAAAGCTCCAAGTCGCCGTATCGTATGATGTACCGTATCAACGTGCTTTCAGTCAGATCATTGACATAAGTAATGGATCGGGCGGCTTTCAAAAACAATTCGTTTACGTCATGGTTCTGCGATGCCGCCTCCGTGTTTGATATTTCCGTCGTTGAGTTACTTCCGGGTGCCACATTGCTATTTGCTTGGGAGGCTTTGAGCTCTTCTTCTTTTAATTGCTGATATTCCTTGTCTCTTATCTTATTGATTCCGATAAGAAGCGTTTTTTCGGCAATCTCCATCAACTGACTGCACTCTTTGGTGTATGCCGAACGCTCGATTTGATTGGGTATCACGGCAATACTTTGTACAATATCGGTGATAAGCGCCGCTTTTTTCACAGGATCTTGGCCGGCATTCTCGAGCAGAAGATTGGTTTTGAATCGGATAAAATCCACTTCGTGCTCCTTTATATATTGAGTAAATGCAGCCGCACTCTGTTTCTGCGCAAAAGAGTCGGGATCGTCGCCGTCGGGTAGGAGCACGACTTTGATGTGCAATCCCTCTTTGAGCAGCATATCTATACCCCGAAGAGAGGCCTTGATTCCGGCCGCATCGCCGTCGTAAAGAACCGTTACGTTATTGGTGAAACGATGTATGAGGCGTATCTGTCCCGATGTAAGTGAAGTCCCTGATGAGGCAACGACATTTTCAATGCCCGACTGATGCATCGACAATACATCGGTATATCCTTCTACCAGATAACAACATTTCTCTTTTTCGATAGCTCGTTTAG
>URHG01000034.1 GCA_900547555.1 uncultured Porphyromonadaceae bacterium
CGACCCTTCATCTCGTCGTTGGGCAGCGTGACCACGGAGACGGTGGTCTCGGCGGCGTGATCAGCGGCGCAGCGCTGAATCGCGGTGGCGATGATTTCGCGTCCCTTTTCCTCGGCCTCGTCCTTCAGCTGCGCCTCGATCTCCTTGATCTTCATGGCGGCCTCGTGACGAACCTCGTCCTCAATGCTGTGAAGCAGAAATTCCTTTGCCTGATCCTGTGTCAGACCGGAAATCTTTTCCAGCTCCGTCAGCTGCTGCTGCTTGAGCTGGTCGGCCTGTGCCTGAGTCTCGGAGACCTTCTGGAGCCGCTTGGCAAGCTCCTCTTCCTTGCGTTCAAAGGCTTCGGTCTTCTTGTCCAGAGTGGCTTCCTTTTGTTCCAGACGGCGCTCCTGCTTGCTTAGCTCGGCGCGGCGTTCTTTGACTTCCTTGTCGTGTTCTGTGCGAGATTTATGGATTTCGTCCTTGGCTTCCAGAAGCATTTCCTTCTTGCGGTTTTCACCGGAACGGATAGCCTCGTTGATCAAACGGGTAGCCTCTGCCTCGGCAGAGCCGATCTCCCGCTCAGCGACCTTCTTGCGGTAACCGATGCCAAGGCCGAAGCCGACGCCCAGTCCCACCAGAATGCCAACGGCGATGATGAGAAAATGATACCATTCCATAAATTTGCAGCACACCTCCTTCTTAAAAAATAAGGGCAGAAGGGGTGGCGCATTGATCCCCATGTGAAATTAAGCATAACAGCCAGCCGGAGACACCGGCCGGCAACTTTTTGTGCAAAATCAGACGCCATGAGGCGCAAACGCATACCCCGGCTCCACCGCCGGTTATCAATGAAACGCGGCACCCGGAAAGCGGCGCAGCGTACACCATACCGAATCTATTCTACTAGCATTGGGAGGGAATGTCAAGGATAAAAAGGCAAATAAACGGTATAAAATCCCATACATGCCGTTTTCTCAGGGCAGAATGGGCAAAACAGGCTGCGAAAAAAGAAAAATGAATCGGATTGACAATGACTTATGTTCGTGTTAAGATAACCCGGAAGGCCGGATGGGAAGCAGACAGCGGCGCATCCGGCGGAAATAAGCGGGCATGGTGGAATTGGTAGACTCGGTGGATTTAGGTTCCACTGCCAAAAGCGTGCAGGTTCGAGTCCTGTTTTGGGCACCTTCATATAAACGAAAAAGATTTTTGTCCGGGTGGTGAAATTGGTAGACACGCTACTTTGAGGGGGTAGTGATCATAACGATCGTGTGAGTTCGAATCTCATCTCGGACACTAAGAAGAAAGGCATTGTAAAACGTTACAATGCCTTTTTCTGTATTAGCCTATTTAATCCGTTTCGATTATGGTCGTCTTACGTTTTTTGTATCAGTGGATTATCGTCATGCCTATTATGTTAGTGATAACTATTATGACGGCACTTATTACTATCATTGGCTGTTTTCTCGGTGATCACCGTGTGTGGGGATACTATCCGGGGCTTATTTGGTCCAGACTTTTTTGCCTTGTCTCTTTGGTGCGTGTCGAAGTCAAGGGCCGTGAGAAGCTCGACCGTTCCACCTCCTATGTCTTTGTGGCCAACCATCAGGGTGCATACGATATTTTCCTCGTTTACGGGTATCTCGGACATAAGTTCAAATGGATGATGAAAAGCTCGTTGCGCCGTATACCTTTTGTCGGCGCTGCATGTGCCGCTGCCGGATTTATCTTTGTCGACCGTTCGGGCAAAGGGTTGAGAGAGACGTTGGCTGCCGCAGAAAAAATTCTTACGGGCGGCATGTCATTGGTTGTTTTTCCCGAAGGGTCGCGTACGCCCGACGGTAAGATACATCGATTCAAAAAAGGTGCTTATCAAATCGCCGATGATCTTTCTTTGCCTGTCGTCCCGTTGACTATCGACGGCTCTTATCGGGTATTGTCTAAGAATTCCAAGTTGATACGTCCCGGAAAGATTGTATTGACGATACATGATCCTATATTCCCGCAGGCCGACGGACGTTACGATATGGACGCTTTGATCACCGATTCTTATCGGGTGATAGAGTCGGCTTTGAAATAAGATAAATATCCCCTGCTTAACAAAAGTTAATTGCGGTAAAAAAGCTCCGCAAAAATGTACAGGATATGAAATAAATTTGCACCTTTGCACTCGAAAATTGCCCGGTGGTGTAATGGTAGCACTTCGGATTCTGGTTCCGCCTGTGAGGGTTCGAATCCTTCCCGGGCAACGCGAAGATCGCTAATTGTCTTGAAAAAAGATGATTAGCGATTTTTTTTGCAAGAAAATCCATATAAAAAAGTTTTCCTATTTGGGGGGAATGTGTTTTTTATCTTTGGATAGCGTGTTGTCGAAAAGTAGCCGGGTATCTTACTCGGCTGTTTTGTTGTCCTGTTTAGCTCTCCTCTTTGAATATCTGGATAAACAAAATGCCTGACCGTATGGAGGATTGTTTTGTGCAATCGGCACGTAAACGTAAGGGAATGGAATTCCATCCTTGCAAATCGGTAGGTATTATCGAATATGGCGGATTTGCCCGTACAATTGACGACCGTATTACCTGTGAATGTGTCAGTTGTTATCCGGAAATGACCGATGAGAGCTGTTGCTGTGCGTGGAAATTCACAATTAACGAGTGATTGCGGTAGGCAAAAAGAAGTATGTATGGAATAAAGCCCGATTCAATGTATATGAGCAGAGTTATTTGGCATTGAAAAAACGGAACGATTTTTTATTGGTTAATTTGTGTTAATAAACGGGGGGGGGTAAATAATTTGTTTTTGAATTTGTATATTTGTCTTATAATTTGATGAAAAATGGCTTATATACATTATAAATTATGGATAAACATATAATTGGAGAAAACGCCGGGATACTCTGGCGATTGTTAAATCAAGACAACCAACGTAAGTGGGAGTTGCAGGAAGTGAGAAAAGCAACGGGTTTTGACGATATGGAATTGGCCAGTGCGATAGGTTGGCTGGCTCGAGAGGACAAAATCCAGTTCGAGCTTGATAAACATAACACAAAAGATGATAAGGCATACATATATCTTATGTTGAATGTGTATATAGGTTGAATCTATATACACATTATTGTAAAAAGAAGTCCGATTTATAAAATACGCACGCCATTTTCATTGTGATTATGGCGACGCTATTTTCTCTTTTTGAGAGAGGGTTTTGTACTGGATTCTTGTTTCTGCTGGGTATGGTGTAGATAAATGTACGGGTATTTATAGTGGAATTGGAATTTCGGGAGGAGCTTTTTTGAATAAAAACAACTGCGGGTGGCCTTGTTGAAGCTACCCGCAGTTGTTCGATCGAGGAGGATAAGGGATCAGAAATTATATTGTAACCCGATAGCCAAAACTTCTTTGAATTGAATTTTAGAACATTTGCCTTCTCCTATGATGTTGCCTTGACTGTCTTTTTTGTCGTAGGCAAATTTTATGTCATTGTCGTAGACGAGATTGGTCGACACCGAGGCCGATAGCCATTTATTGATTGTCATATTCAACTGCACGTCCCATGATACATCTATGTTTTTGGCCTCTTTTCCCCGCATGTAATCGGTAAAAAGATTGAGGCGGGAGTAAAGATTTACGTTTTTCATGATGTCGTAATTCAACTCTACTTTCAGATTGGCACCCATTTCGTTCAAGACTTTGTTACCGTCCTTTACTCCGAATGAGCCCAACCGGGCCAATTCATCATCGAGAACAAATGTCCCTTTCCAAGTTACCGGCGTGAATACGGCGGTTACGATAGGAGCCGGCGTCCAAGTAATACCGAGACCGGCCGAGATATATCCCGGAGCCATGAAACGCGACACGAAAGTACGCTCATTGCCCGAGCCGTATTTATAGCCGTTGGAAAATTGCGATTGGTAAGTAAGGAAAGCACTCAGGTAGAGCGATTTTTGGATCTGGAATCCATAGTTGGAGTTGAGATATATTTTATCGGTTGTTTTCTTCAAGGGAGCATCGCCTGTTTGGTTGAACCCGTAATTGAATTCGACACGGTTTTGCCACAGGTGTTTTTCGAGTTTATAATCGGCTTGATAAGTGAACTGGGCATCAAGAGCCAAAGCATTTTCACCGCCCGAAGCCCAGTTGGTAAAACTCGATTGGGTGAATTTGAGTCCCACAAAGCCTGCTTTTGTCCAGGGTGTTTCGACCTTTTCTTGCGCAGAAGCTCCGGTTACAGCGAGAATTGATAAAGCAACAAAAAGAATACGTTTTTTCATATAATTTTATTTTTGGATATTGCCGTGCAAAAATATATAAAATAATTTTATCTTTGCATGCTATTAAACAAAAAGATGATATATTTGTTTTACTTCATATAGGAAAAATGAAGTTTTTGCCAACTCTTATGTTATTAACCCTAAAATTCAACTGTTTATGAAAAAGTACAAATGCAGTGTATGTGAATGGATATATGATCCCGCTATTGGAGACCCCGACGGTGGTATTGCTCCCGGAACAGCTTTTGAAGATATTCCCGAGGATTGGGTATGTCCTTTATGCGGTGTGGGAAAAGATATGTTTGAAGTCGTAGAAGAATAATTCTTGACCGTATATTTGTTAGGAAAGACCTTGCTCCTGCGAGCAGGGTCTTTTTGTTTTTCCTCTATCGCATTTTGAGAAATGACGAAGAATCTTTCTCGTAGACATCGCCGCCCGATAACGGTGTTTATGGTTCTTTCCGGTTTTATTCGTTTTTTTCTTGCGAAAGGAACTGAACCGAGAAGGTGGCTGTGTCGCATTCTATTCTGATTGGTTTGCCGATTGTGTTATCGGGAATGAATCCGAGACACATTTTGGAGTAATCATAGTGGGAAAGGTAGAGCCCGTTGGTGATTCTTCGTTTTCTGTTATCGCTGAAAATAAATACATTGTCTCCCATAGTGTTAGGATTTTATGTAAGAGTTTATTAATTGACAGACTTTTTCGCCGATTTCGGGAATCGAGCGGGCCACATCGGGTGATAAATGTATGCCCACCTCTTTTACACATTCTACCGATATGGCGATAAGGTCTATTTCAGGTATCCGTTCTTGTATCATCATGGCATCTATCATCTCTTTCAGGCCGATTTCGTGCGCACTTAGCAAGGGAGGATAGTCTTGCGAATATTGAGGTCGCAGATGCCTTATTGTCCCCGGAGGGTTGTTATCGAGTGTCGCGTCGATAAGTATTACATGCCGGTATTCTTGTAAAATACCGATGAGGGCGATTCCTCCGGTTCCACCGTCGAGCAGGTCGATATTTGCCGGGAGATGTTGTTTTTGCAGGTAATCGACGGCATGAATGCCTACCCCTTCGTCGCGCAACACGAGATTGCCTATACCCAAGACGAGAATATCTTTCATCGGCATGCCCTTTCCTGTTTTATTTGTTGCCGCTTCAAGCGGCGGACTTTCAGTTTTTTTATTTGTATGGTACGTTCTTTGCGTTCTTCTGCGACCATTTCTTTGACCAGTCGGTTGTCGGCAAATTTCCAGCCGCCGATTATCGAAGAGGCTATGCCGTTGCGTTCGATGTAATCGTGGTAAAATACCAGATATACGTGAACGATCGTGAAGAGCACGAATACCCATAGGAAGATATGGTGTATGTTGCGTATCGGAAAGAATCCGCCCGACCAAACCAGCAGTTTTTCGAAATACGGTGCGTAAAAAGCATTTGAAGAAGCCGCGAACATGGCAAGTCCGGTAAATATTTGTACGAACATAGCCAGAAACAGTCCGAAGTAAGTGAATGCGGCGAGGCTGTTATGTCCTATGTCATAGAGCGGTTTGGGCGAGAGCAGCAGTATGTCTACTTTTGTCGTGTCGAAAATACTTCTCCATTGCCGACGGGTGAGAGGAATGTAATTTTGCCATCGGGAAAAGCGGTTACCGGCGAAAAACCAGTAAATGCGCACCAAGAAGTTGAAGATAAAAATGAATCCGGCTATGAAATGAGTGAGGCGTACCCAGCCGAACCAGTAGTTGTCGACCGGTGGTGTAGCGTGCATGATGGCTGGCGGGTTTCCTATGATGTATCCCGTAATACACAGTATAACGATACACAAGGCGTTTACCCAGTGGAAGATACGTACAGGGAGTTGCCATACATACACTTCTGTCAAATGTGCTTTTTTGCTGATCATCGTTCTTCGTTTAAACAGATTTACATCGTGTCGAATTGGTGTACATGATCGCCCGATTCGTCATAGAGGTGTACCGAGCAGGCCATACAAGGGTCGAAAGAGTGTATCGTCCGAATGATTTCGAGAGGAGCCTCGGTATCATGTACGGGTGTTCCCAATAGAGAGGCTTCAAAAGCCGACCGTTGTCCGTGCGTATCTCGGGGAGAGGCGTTCCATGTGGTAGGAACGACCATCTGGTAGTTTTTTACCTTTTTGTTTTCTATGCTTACAAAATGGGCCAAAGAGCCTCTTGGAGCTTCGGTCAAGCCGAAACCCATAGCCTTGTTGGGCCATGAATCGGGTTCCCAGTAAATATCGTTGAACATACGAGAATCTCCGTTTTTGATTTGTGTAAGCAGTTGTATATAGAAATCTTCCATCCAGTTACTGACCAAATCCGCCTCGATGGCGCGAGCGAGAGTACGGCCTACGGTCGAATACATGGCTTCGAAAGGAGCATGTAGCTGGGAGAGACTGCGGTCGATGATTTCTTTATAGTCGTTTTGCCCCGATGCATAAGCTATGATGGCGCGGGCCAACGGGCCGGTTTCCATAGCCATATTTTTGTATCGAGGGGTTTTTATCCAGCTATAAGGTTGGTTGTGGTCGAGATACCGGTAGGGCGGCGTAGGCCCGGTATAGTCAAGAACCGTTTCTCCTACGGAAGGGTGAAGCCCGACATCTTTTCCCTGACTGTAACTGTACCAGGAGTTATTGACAAATTCTTGCAACCCGTCGCTTGCATAGGGGTCGAACTCCTCGACGTGCGACAAATCCCGGCCTATGATAATGCCTCTCGGACTTTTGTATGTGCTTGTCTCACCATATTGTCCCATCGGGAAGTCTCCGTATGAGATATAATTGTGTAATCCGCCTCCGATGTGAGTCCACTCCGGATAGAACGAAGCGATGGCAATGACATCGGGCAGATATACCTGATGAATGAAATTTCGGCTTTCTTCGATGATTTCGGCGACATAACTCAGTCGTTCGAGATTCAGGGCATTTGGGTCGTTGATGTTTACAGCGCAAGCCATACCGCCGACGAGGAAGTTGGGGTGAGGATTTTTCCCGCCGAAAATCGTTTGGATTTTTATGATATCTTTCTGTACTTCCAGCGCTTCGAGGTAATGTGCTACCCCTATGAGATTGACTTCGGGTGGTAATTTATAGGCCGGATGTCCCCAATATCCGTTGCTGAAAATCCCTAATTGTCCTCCGCTGACAAACTTTTTGATTTTTTGTTGTATCTCTTTGAAATATCCCGGAGAGCTTTTGGGCCAGTCCGACAGAGATTGTGCCGTTTCCGAGGCTTTTCGCAGGTCGGCCTTCAATGCCGACATTACATCGATCCAGTCGAGTGCCTGTAATTGGTAGAAGTGTACGACGTGGTCATGCATCAGAAGGGCGCCTTGCATAAGGTTGCGTACCATCTCGGCATTGGGAGGTATAACAATTCCCAAAGCGTTCTCGACGGCTCTCACCGAACATAAGGAATGTATCGAGGTACAGACACCGCATACTCTTCCGACGTAGGCCCACACTTCTCTCGGGTCGCGGTCTTGCACGATGATTTCGATGCCTCTCACCATTGTTCCGCTGCTGAAAGCATCTTGAATGATTCCGTTTTCTATTTCGGCTTCTATGCGCAGGTGTCCCTCTATACGGGTAACCGGGTCGACGACAATTCGAGTACTCATGATTTATTTACGGTTGAGGTTTATGGGTTATATCCGATTTCGATTCGGAGAGAGATTTATCGATTTTCTTTTCTTCCGCATCGAGATCTTTTTCATCTTCTTCATGGACTTCCTCATTGAGGTCGAGATCGTCCATGCGGTTTTTTATCAAGTTGCGTTTCTGGATATTAGTAGCGACGGCATGAGCCAGAATACCACCGATGGCGACAGCACTCAGCCCGGCTCCGATTTTATCGGCCGTGGCTTCGATACCGATACCGTGTACGTAAGGTATGTGGCTGTATAGAGGCCCGTAATCCCAGAAGTTGGCTTCGGAACAACCTATGCAGCCGTGCCCCGACTGTATAGGATAGCTTACGCTGTCGTTCCATTTTATTACGGCACAAGAGTTGAATGTATTAGGGCCTTTACAACCCATGTAATAGAGACAATAGCCTTTGCGGGCGTTCTCGTCGTCGAACGATTGTACGAATAGTCCTGCGTCGTAGGCCGGTCTGCGGTAACAGGTATCGTGTATACGTCTTCCGTAGAACACTTTGGGGCGACCTACGTTGTCGAGTTCCGGCAGGCGGTCGAACGTCATGATATATGTGATGATTCCGGCCATGACGTCGGCGATGGGCGGGCAGCCTTGTACATTGATAACCGGTTTCCCCGAAAATACTTTGTGTACGGGTTGTGCATCGGTCGGGTTTGGGTGGGCATGTTGTATGCACCCCGATGATGCGCAGTTGCCCCATGCTATAATCGCTTCGGCACCTGCGGCACCTTCTTCGAATACCTCCCGGGCATCTCGTCCGGCTATCGTACAGAATCCGGGACTACCGAGCGGTATGGCACCTTCGACGATCATGATGTAGTTCCCGTAATTTTCTTTTATGGCTTTTTCCCGTAAAGCCTCGGCTTGTTCTCCGGCGGCAGCCATCAGCGTGTCGGTATATTCGAGCGAAATCATGTCGAAAAGGATTTGACTCACGAGCGGGTGGGAAGCTCGTATGAATGACTCGCTGCAACAAGTACATTCTTGGAAATGATACCATAATACCGGTTTGCGCAGTTTTTTTTGAAGCGCATCCACGACTTGTGTCATACCGCTGGTTTGAAGTCCGAGCATGGCACTCATGATACCGCAGAATTTAAGAAATTCCCGTCGCGTGTATCCTTTGTTTTTCAATTCGTCGTACAAACTTTTTTCTTTCATATCGATTCAGTAATAAAGATGAGGATCAGCAGATCCGGGGAAGTTGTTCGCCGCTCAGCCGGTATATACTTCGGTAAGTCCCGAGTATGGTTTGCATCATCACTTCACCCTCTTTGCCGTCGGTAACTCGTCCGATGATTTGGGCGTGTCGCCCGAGCGGATTTTCTCGTATAAGCTGCAAAGCTGTTTCGGCTTCTTTTTCCGGCAGAATGATGACCATGACACCTTCATTGGCAACGAAAAGCGGATCGAGCCCCAACAGATCGCAGGCAGAAGAGACGGCTTCGCTCACAGGAATGTCTTTTTCATCGATTTCGATACGGCAATGAGCGGCGTCGGCAATTTCGCATAGGACCTCACCTATACCTCCTCGTGTGGCATCACGTATTACGTGAATGTCATCAATGTTCGATAACAACCTTTCTACGATAGGGGTCATAGCGGCTGTGTCGCTTTTGATATGGCTTTCGAGGCCGAGTTCGTTACGGGCGGAAAGAATACATACGCCGTGTTCTCCGATATGGCCGGTAACAATTACGGCGTCGCCTTTTCTTACGTGGCTCGGCAAGAGTTCATGGTTACCGTAGAAAGTCCCTATTCCGGCCGTGTTGATAAATATGCCGTCGCCTTTGCCGTGTTCTACGACTTTGGTGTCTCCGGTAACGATATATACGCCGGCTGTGCGAGCGGCGTTGGCCATTTCCGAGACGATTTCTTGCAGATCGGAGAGCGGGAGACCTTCTTCCAAGATGAAGCTGGCCGAGAGGTAGAGTGGTTTTGCTCCGCAGCACAATAGATCGTTTACAGTACCGTTCACGGCCAGACGCCCGATGTTTCCCCCCGGGAAAAAAAGAGGCGTTACGACGAAAGAGTCGCTTGTAAAAGCAACTTTCCGGTTTCCGACGGGTAGTATGGCACCATCGTGGCGTTGTTGCAAAAACAGGTTGTCGAATGCGGGAAAAATAATTTCGTCGAGCAATTGCTGCGTAAGTTTCCCTCCGCTTCCATGTGCGGCTACGATGTGTCGGTATCGTTGATACGATGTCGGGCAAGATACGTTTTTCATATATAATGTTTTATCGGCGGTAGCGGTAGTAAGCCGCACAAGCGCCTTCGGTCGAGACCATGAGCGCTCCCAGCGGGTGTTCGGGGGTACATCGTGTACCGAATGCTTGGCAGTGCAGAGGATTCATTTTCCCTTTTAGAATTTCTCCCGCACTGCAATCCGATTTTTCTCCGTAGAAAACGTTCTTGATTTTGAAACGCTCTGCGGCATCGAAAAGTTCATATTTTTTTCTCAATTTCAGTCCGCTTTTAGGAAGCGTACCGAGACCTCTCCATGATTGGTCGCACGGCTCGAAAACTTCCTGTATTGCTTTCTGTGCTTTGAGGTTTCCCGTGCGGTTTACCATGCCGGGATAGGCATTGTACACACTGTGTTTCCCGGCTTCGAGAAGGCGTATGTCGTGATAAATGCCCAGTAAAAGGTCTATCGGTTCGAAACCGGTAACACTTATGCTCAGTTTCAACCGCCGGGCCATTTTTTCATAGGTCGTATAGCCTTCGACCGTACATACGTGACCCGCCGCTAAAATTCCGTCTATTCGGCATTCGTTGTCGGCAGATATGGTTTCTATGGCCGGTGGAACGGTGAAAAGGGATGGAAGTATGGTGAAGTTTCGGAGGTTTTGCCGGTGAGCTTCCATTACGGTCAGTGCATGTACGGGAGCGGTGGTTTCGAATCCGACGGCAAGGAATACGATCTCTTTTTTGGGGGAGGCCGATGCTATTTTCAGAGCGTCGAGCGGACTATAAAGCATGCGCACGTCTGCTCCCCGGCTTTTTAATGATAGCAAGTCTCCGCTTTTTCCCGGGACACGCAACATATCACCGAACGAGGTAAAAATAACGTTCGGCAGATTTGCGATTTGTAACGCTTGTTCCACGGTCGATTCCGGAGTAACGCATACAGGGCAGCCGGGACCGTGTATCAAAGTAATCTCGGCGGGCAGCAAATCTTCGATGCCGTAGCGGGCTATGGCATGAGTCTGGCCTCCGCATATTTCCATGATATGCCATGAGTGGCGGGTGATGCGGTGTATGGCCGCGACTATTTCATCTGTTTGGGAGGCGTGTCGGTTATTCATGATGGCGGGTGTTGAATATCGATAATTTTCTGAAATCGTCCAAAGCGGCTTCGGCGTCGTCCCGGTTTACGACAGTGAGTGCTACACCGGCATGAGCCAAGATATAATCGTCGTTTTGGGCATCTACCCATTCTATACAGATGGAGCGTATTATACCGCCGAAATCGACGGTCGCCATACGCGGATTTTTTTCATCGGCTTCGGTGATACAGATTATTTTCCCGGGAATTGCTAAACACATGAGCTTTCGTTTTTTCCAAAAAACATTTTATCGTGTCGCATTGTTTTTAAAAAATCATGGAATATCTTATACACGTTTGCGGATTGGTGCAAGGAGTAGGTTTCCGGCCTTATGTATGCCGCCTTGCCGGGGAGATGGGGCTTGCCGGTTCCGTCGATAACGATACCGGAGGCGTATCTATACGTCTGATGGCGAATCCTGAACAGAAGAATCGTTTTCTGCAACGACTGGTTTCGGAGCAACCTCGGGTAGCGCGTATCGACTCCGTCGACGTGTGGGAACAAGAGGAATCCGGTTCTTTTGCGGGGACTTTTTTCATAGCGCCGAGTCATGATACCGGCGAAGGGGTTACCCGGGTGAGCCCCGATATTGCCGTGTGCGACGCGTGTCTGGACGATATGATCCGCCAGCCGAGGCGTAGCGATTATCCTTTTGTGAATTGTACCTCTTGCGGTCCGCGCTTTTCTATCATAAAAGATTTGCCTTATGACCGCCCTGCTACGACGATGGTGTCATTTGCCATGTGTCCCGAGTGTGCCCGGGAGTATAACGACGAGACCGATCGCCGTTTCCATGCCCAGCCGATCGCTTGTAACCATTGCGGGCCGCATTATACGTTGCGTGAAAAATCGGGTGTCGTAATCGATGATTATCCGACGATACGCCGCCGATTGTCTGCGGTTTTGTCGGGTGGCGGAGTTGTTGCTTTGAAAGGCATCGGCGGATATAATTTGATTTGCAATCCTTTTTCACCTATGGCGGTGAAACGTTTACGGGTATTGAAAGAGAGGCAGCATAAACCCTTTGCCGTCATGGTTCCCGATATGGAAACGGCACGGCGTTTTGCATTTCTTTCGAGAAGGGAGGAAGCCGTATTGTTATCTTGGCGGAGACCGATTCTTTTGGCTCGCCAGCGTCGCGTACTTGCTTCTGCTATCAATGAAGGGTATTGTACATTGGGGCTGATGTTGCCTTTTCAGCCCGTTCATTATCATATTTTTTCAGATACGGGGTTGAAGGCTTTGGTGTTTACCAGCGGGAATAAAAAAGGTTATCCGCTTTGTGCCGACGACGATGAGGCTGTCGTGCAACTTCTGGAAGGAACGGACATTTTGGTGACTTATAATCGGAGTATTTACAATCGGGTAGATGACTCTGTTGTTCAGGTTATTGCCGACGCTCCCCGGTTATTGCGTCGGGCCAGGGGATATGTTCCCGACCCTTTACCAGCAGATATGTCGGTAGAAGGTGTTTTTGCAGCCGGAGCTGAACGGACGAACCATTTTGCCATAGGAAAAGGCTCGGAAATAATTCTTTCTCCGTATATCGGTACATTGCGCGATTGCGCCGTTGCCGATCTCTATGGCGATACGCTTACCCGCTATACACGTCTTTTCCGTTTTGAACCTCGGTTGATTGTGTGCGATAAACACCCCGATTATTTTTCGACACGTTTTGCCGAATCGTATGCGGACGAACACGGTTTACCGTTGGTTCGTGTACAGCACCACCATGCCCATGCCGCTGCCGTCATGGCCGAATATCGTCTTTTCCACCCCGTTTTGGCGATTTGTCTCGATGGTACGGGAGCCGGTGATGATGGCCGTGTATGGGGTGGGGAATTCCTTTGGGCCGATCGTTGCCGTTATCGGCGATTGTCGCATTTCCCTTATCTGCCCATGCCGGGGGGCGATGCGGCGGCTCGTGAGCCGTGGCGCATGGCGGTAGCGGTTGTACATGCTTTTTCGGGCGGGCGGTATCCGTCCGGTTTTTGCGAACGTGTGGGCGACGAACGCGTTCGATTGGTGGAGCGTATGATTCTTTCCCCGGAGCTTTCTCCACAGACATCGGCTGTCGGTCGGTTGTTCGATGCAGTGTCGTCGCTTCTCGGGATATGTGATGAAAACAGTTATGAATCCGAAGCCGCTGTTTTGCTTGAACAGGTTGCCTTAGGTACGGAAACGAAGAACAAATGCTATCCTGTCGATGAGAATGATCCATTGAATTTGTCTCCGCTTTTTATATCGTTGTTGAGAGATTTGCAGGCAGGTTGCAAAGTGGCTGATATTGCTTATGCATTTCATGCGACATTGGCAGAGATTGTTTTTATAGCAGCCGTCTGTTTGCTGTCGAAAGAAAATCTGTCGGACGTAGTTCTATCTGGAGGTGTTTTTCAGAACAAAATACTTTCGGAATTGTTATTAAAAAGGTTCTCGATGCGGGGTATCACAGCCTATCTTCCCGAGCGAATGCCCGTACATGACGGTGCAATAGCTGTGGGGCAAGCCGTGATTGCCTCGGCCCGAGGCTGTTTGACATAAAATTCCTAAATCTATGCATGAACTTTCTATTGCTCTGAGTATTCTCGATTTAGTCGCTTTGGAAGCGATCAAACAGAAAGCACGAGAAGTGAAAGAAATAGAACTTGAAGTAGGCAGCCTTGCCGGAGTCGATATTTCGGCTCTTACTTTTTCCATGAAAGCGGCGCAGCGTTATTCCCCTTTTGAGAAAGCACAGGTAAATATCGTGGAGGTAGAACCGTTATCACGCTGTAAAATTTGCGGGCGGGAGTTTGCTCCTTCCCATCAGTTCGGGGTTTGTCCGTATTGCCATTCCGTTGAAACGGAATTGTTGCATGGGAGGGAATTGCGTTTGAAATCCATTCTTGTCGAATAATATCAATAAAATATAACTATGTGTGAACGTTGCGGCTGCACGCCCGATACCGAAGAATCCCGTCATCGCCGTATGCATGAACAGGGAATACCCTATAAACATGAGCACCGGCTTACCGTCGAGCGGGATATACTGTCCCTCAACAATAGCCGGGCAGAAGAAAATCGCAGCTATTTTGCCCGAAGAGGTATTTGTGCCGTTAACTTGGTAAGCTCTCCCGGTGCGGGGAAGACGTCATTGTTGGAACAGACCCTGTTTCCGCTTTCGAGAGAGATACCCGTCGCTGTGATCGAAGGCGATCAGCATACCGACAATGATACTCGTCGTATCAGAGCGGCCGGCGTACCCTGCCTGCAAATCAATACGGCACAAGGTTGTCATCTCGATGCCGATATGGTACATCATGCGTTGTCGTCGCTCGATTTGGAAGACCGTTCTTTGTTGTTTATCGAGAATGTCGGTAATTTGGTGTGTCCGGCGATGTTTGATTTGGGCGAATCGTTACGGGTGGTTGTCATCAGTATCACCGAAGGCGACGATAAACCTTTGAAATATCCCTATATTTTTGAGAGTGCGCAGGTGTGCGTTATTCACAAAATAGACCTTTTGCCTTATTTGAACAGCGATATCGAACGTCTGAGAGTCAATTTGTTGCAAGTCAATCCCTCTTTACGCATATTCGAAATCTCTTCTCAGTCGGGTGAAGGATTGTTGGAGTGGCGTCGTTTTTGGGAAGAACAGATACCTGTGGTCGGACAAAGAAACGAAATGGCCGGTTAGTTATGAGTGTAGTAATTCCAACAGAAGATTTACGCGTTTTTTTCGATGCCCAAAGCCGTTCTTGGGATTCCCGCATGATGCGTGATCCCGATCTTTTACGCTGTCTTTTGGCGTGGTTACCGTTACAATCCGGCGATTCCGTTCTCGATGTGGGGACGGGAACGGGAGTCCTGTTGCCTTATATAAGGGAAATCGCTCCGCAGGGAGAAATCGATGCCGTAGATATATCTCCGGGTATGCTGGCAGTGGCGCAGGATAAATACGGAGGTGATACCCATATACATTTTATTTCGGCCGATGTTTCCAAAGATACGCTACCTCGTCGCTATCATGCCATTATTCTTTACTCGGTATTTCCGCATTTGTCTCGGCGCGATGAAACGGTCGCACGTTTGATTTCGGATTATTTACTCCCGGGCGGTTACCTGCTTATTGCTCATACCGAAGGCCGGAAGTGGCTCAATGGAATGCATCGCAGTCGTCTTCGTCCGTCTATACGGCATGATTTGTTTCCTGTATCGGTGCAGGCGAGGCGTTTTCGCCGTATGGGATTGAATGTCGCTTATGCCGGTGAATCTCGTCATACATATTTCATACTCCTTTCCAAGTGAAATCGGTTTGAGATGGGGAAAGAGAAAAGCTATCCGATCTTCGGATAGCTTTTCTTGTTGGTATTGGACTTATAAAAAATCAGTTCTTTTCGATGGAGTAATCTTTGATACCTAAGGTTGCATACGCTTTTTTCAGCTCTTCCTCATTATCGCTGATAACAAGAAGTTTATCGCCGAGTTTCAATACCGTATTCCCTTTCGGAACGAAGAAGTTGTTCCCTCGTTTTACCATGACAGCCAGAGTGTTATCGGGCAAGGTCATATCCATCAGCCTGTTACCGCCGGAGAGAACTTGATCGTTGATTTCGATTTCCGACATCGACGATTTTATTTCTTCGGGCAGTTGTACGTCGAAGTCTTTTCTATCCCGCTTGGGAGCGATGAGACCCAGCCACTTGGCCATTGTCCCGACGGTTGTACCTTGTATGAGCAGGGAGATGAGGGTGATGAAGAATACGATGTTGAAGATGAGATCTGAATTTTCAATACCTGCTATCATGGGATATGTCGCGAAAATAATGGGTACAGCCCCGCGCAGACCGACCCATGAAATGTAGAGCCGGGCTCGTGTCGTAAAATTTTTAAACGGCAGCAGGCACAGGAATATGGTGATGGGACGAGCCAAAACAATCATGAAGACTCCGATAGCGAGCCCGATACCGATGATCGGGGGTAATTGGCTGGGAGTAACCAGTAAGCCGAGCGTAAGGAACATGACGATTTGAAAAAGCCACGTAAGTCCGTCGAAAAACGTTTCCATACTCCGTTTGTGTACCACTTTGGAATTTCCTATGACCAGACCCGCTAGATATACGGCCAAGTAGCCGTTCCCTTTCAACATGTCTGTGAATGAGAAAATGAAGAAAACAAAAGCCAACAGCAAGATAGGATAAAGCGACTGGTTCTGTACGTTGAGACGGTTTATGGCGATGACGGCCAGTCGACCGAAAAGGTAACCCAGTAATGCTCCGATGCCCAGTTGTATGAGTAATGTGCTGATGAAGTTCCAAAAAGAAAATTCTCCCATCTGAATGATTTGTATCAAAATAATGGTAAGCATATAAGCCATCGGGTCGTTACTACCGCTTTCGAGTTCCAAGGTTGGGCGTAAACGTTCTTTCAGACTTAATCCTTTCGACCGGAGAATCGAGAATACCGAGGCCGAGTCGGTCGAAGACATGACGGCCGCCAGCAACATCGATTCCCATATATCGAGTTCTATACTGGGAATAAGACCGCAAATAAAGTAGATAAATAGTCCGGTGATAAAGGTCGTCAGCAGTACGCCGAGCGTAGCCAATGTTACACCCGGCCCTATAATGGGTTTTATGTCTTGGAATTTGGTATCCAAACCTCCCGAAAACAAGATGATGCTCAAAGCTATGACACCGATGAATTGGGTAACTTTCGGGCTGTCGAATTGTATTTGTAGAAAGGGAATAGGACCGTCGCAGCCGAAGAACATTCCTACACCCAGGAATAGAAGTAATGCGGGAAGACCGAATTTATAACCGGTTTTTCCGGCCAAGACACTGCAAAACAGGAGTATGGATCCGACAAGTACGAAGTTTTCGGGATTTAAGTTCATGGAGATGAGGTGTTATGGTGAAATCGACGTTTGGAGTAAATATGTTATTTATAACAAAATGAAGAGTACTTGGTTTCAAGACCGTCTTTTATTCCGAAAGATTTTTTGCGAACACGATCGTATATGTTTATTCTTCGGAGAAGAGATCGGGTCGCAATCGTCGTGTCCGTTCGACCGATTGTTCGTGATTCCACTCATCTATTTTACGTTGGTGTCCTGATAACAATACATCGGGAACCCGCCAGCCTTTATATTCGGCCGGACGTGTATATACGGGTGGTGCCAACAGATTGTCTTGAAAAGAGTCGGAGAGAGCCGATTGCTCATCGCCGATAGCGCCGGGGATAAGCCGCACGATAGCGTCGCACATGATTGCTGCCGGCAACTCTCCACCGGTGAGGACATAGTCGCCGATAGAGATTTCCCGTGTGATGAGATGCTCGCGGATACGATAGTCTATACCCTTATAATGCCCGCACAGGATAATAAGATTCTCGGCCATAGACAGGGAGTTGGCTATCGGTTGATTGAAGACTTCTCCGTCGGGCGATGTGTAGATGACATCGTCGTAGTTCCGTTCGCTTTTCAATTGGGTGATGGCTCGGTCTATCGGCTCGATTTGCATGACCATACCTGCCGCCCCACCAAAGGGATAATCGTCGACACGGCGATGTTTATCGGTCGAAAAATCGCGTAGATTATGGACAATGATTTCGACAAGTCCCTTGTTTTGGGCTCGCTTCAAAATCGAGTGGTTCAGAGGCCCTTCCAATAGTTCGGGCAGGACGGTGAGAATATCGATGCGCATGATTTCGATGTTCTGTTTTTCTTCTTGCAAAGATATTATAAAAAAGTGAAATATGGAAGATTGCTGAGGCTGAATTGAACAGCTTTTTGTCGATTGTGAAACAATCCGTATCGATGTTTGGCAATTTTTATGTTCCTGATGGATTTCATGCTCTGTTTCAATTGCGTAAACCTTTTTTTGTCGCGCTTTGTTGATAGAAAAATGTTTTACCGATAAAGATATGAAATCATTATTCAGAACCTCGCTTTTACTGTTTTGTATCGTGTTGTGCATTCCTTCCGAAGCGCAAGATTCGCTCGGGGAAAAAGGACCGGGACCGGTTATCCTTATTTCGCGAGATAAAAACGGTCGGGACGAAATCGTCAATGTCTTCAAGGAAACTCAACGTCCTCACTTTCATGATCCGGGTATTCCCCGTTTTTTGTTGACCGACAGGAATCGGAAGTGGGCATTGGGTATAGGCGGATATGTACAAGCTGTGGCCGAATATGATTTCGGCGGAATATCGGACGATATAGATTTTTTCCCTGCGTTTATATCCGGAGGGAAACCCCGTAGCCAGTTCCAGATGGATATAACGACCTCGACGCTCTTTCTGAAATTGGTGGGTCGGGTCGGTAAATGGGGTAATATTATTGTCTACACCGCCGGAAATTGGCGAGGAGATGGAAATACATTTGAGCTGCAAAATGCTTATGTGCAGTTTATCGGCATTACGTTTGGGTATGATACGGGAACCTTTATGGATTTGGCAGCCGGCCCTCCGACCATCGATTTTGCCGGTCCTTGCGGCATGACGTTCTATCGGACTACTCTTGTGCGCTATGAACGGACTTTGGGGAAAGGGTTCTCTATGGGTATTGCATTGGAAATGCCCGGTATCGAGGGTACGACCGATCGTTATACGTCGGTAGACCATCAACTCGTCCCGAGTGTTCCCGCTTATGTGCAGTACGGTTGGAATAAGGGAAAAAGCCATATCCGGTTGAGTGGAATTTACCGGAATATAGCGTATACCGACTTGGTAAACGATAAGAGCAAAAGCCAAACGGGGTGGGGTGTGCAGGCTACTTCTGTTGTCGCAATCGGGAAGCCCCTTCAAATATATCTCCAATATGCTTACGGGAAAGGCATAGGGAGCTTGATAAACGATATAAGCAATCTGAATGTGGATATAGTTCCCGATGTCGAGAACGTAGGTAAGATGCAACTTCTTCCCATGTCGGGTTGGTATGCCGGAGTACAATATAATTTTACATCGAACATTTTCATGTCGGCTACATATAGCCAGTCGATGCTTCATGCCGGAAATTATTATCGGACGGAAGACCCCGGACAATACAGACTCGGACAGTATCTCGTTACCAATCTTTTCTGGAATGTCATTCCCGATTTGCAACTGGGCATGGAATATCTGCATGGTTGGCGGAAAGATTTCAATAAGAACGGAGATCAGGCAAATCGGATAAATTTGTCTGCGAAATTCAGTTTCTAAATTCGCCGGCAATAAGTTTGCGGATATAAGACGTGTTTGGGCAGAGACGGGATTTGATCTCCTGTTTTCCAAATGAAATTTTATTCCGTCTTTCTTTTCGGTGAGGATTCTGCTTTTTCACCGGAATGTTTGGAAGCTCGGTTTTTCATATCGACCGATTTAGTCGTTTTTTGAGAAATAGGCCCGAACCGTTGTGTAGATATTCTGATGTTTCGTTCTTCCGTATCTTATTTTTTGTGGTATCTTTGCGATGTAAAAAAGCGACCATGAACGAGACAGAAGCCCGCATACGGCAATTACGAAAAGAGTTGGACGAGCATAATTACAACTATTATGTTCTCAATGCACCGACAATAGACGACCGAGAGTTTGACCGGTTGATGGACGAATTGCAACGGCTTGAAGAGCAATATCCCGAGTATGCCGATCCGAATTCTCCTACCTGTCGGGTCGGGAACGATCACAACCGCTCTTTTACGCAGGTGAAGCATCGTTACCCCATGCTTTCTTTGGGAAATACTTACACTCGCGAGGAGGTCGCCGCTTTTTACGAGCGGGTGAGTACGTCGTTGCAAGAGCCTTTTACCGTCATCGGGGAGTTGAAATACGACGGAACCTCCATATCGCTTACCTATGAACACGGGCGTTTGTCGCAGGCGGTTACCCGGGGCGATGGGGTGCAGGGAGATGACGTAACGGAGAATGTGAAAACCATACGGTCTGTCCCTCTTGTGTTGCGTGGCGACGGTTATCCCGACCGTTTCGAGATACGGGGGGAGATACTTATGCCGTGGGCGGTTTTTGAGAAACTGAATGCCGAACGCGAACGCGAGGAGGAACCCCTGTTTGCCAATCCTCGCAATGCGGCTTCGGGTACGTTGAAGTTGCAAAACTCGGCAGTCGTGGCTTCCCGTCAACTCGATGCTTATCTCTATTATCTTTTGGGCGAAAATTTACCGTTCGACGACCATTTCGAAAATTTACATGCGGCACGGACGTGGGGATTTAAAGTTTCCGAAGCCATGACGCGGTGTCGTTCGCTCGAAGAAATGTTTGCCTTCATCGATTATTGGGACGAAAACCGAAAGAATTTACCGGTAGCTACGGACGGCATCGTCTTCAAAGTCGCATCGTTGCGTCAGCAAAAATTTCTCGGATATACGGCTAAATCACCGCGATGGGCGATTGCCTATAAGTTTCAGGCCGAGCGGGCAGAGACACGTCTCGATTCCGTATCTTATCAGGTAGGTCGTACGGGAACGGTTACGCCGGTCGCCAATCTCGAACCCGTGCAATTATCGGGTACGATCGTGAAACGGGCGTCGTTGCATAACGACGATATTATACAGTCGCTCGATTTGCATATCGGCGATAGGGTCTATGTGGAGAAAGGGGGAGAAATCATACCTAAGATTACCGGAGTCAATACCGATGCCCGTATATTGATAGGGGAAAAGGTGCGTTTTATCACGCATTGTCCCGAATGCGGTACACCGTTGATTCGTTACGAAGGTGAGGCGGCATGGTATTGTCCCAACGATGAATCGTGTCCCCCGCAAATCAAGGGCCGTATCGAACATTTTATTAGTCGGCGTGCCATGAATATCGACGGTTTGGGAACTGAGACGGTAGACCTTTTTTTCCGTTTGGGAATGATACATGATGTGGCCGACCTTTATGGGTTGCAAGAGAATGATATTGCCTCGCTCGAACGTTTGGGTGATAAATCGGCCCGCAATATTATCGAAGCGATTGCTTCTTCCCGGAACGTTCCTTTCGAACGAGTGCTTTTTGCTCTGGGCATTCGGTTTGTCGGAGAGACGGTGGCCAAGAAATTGGCCAATGCTTTCGGCAGTGTCGACCGTCTTGCAGAGGCTACGGAAGAGGAACTGATACAGGTCGATGAAATCGGAGCCCGTATTGCCGGTAGCGTGCGGGCTTATTTTGCACACCCTTCTACATCACGGCTTATTGTGCGATTGAAAGAGGCCGGTGTACAGATGGAACTTTCGGCCGAAAGATTGGCCGACCGTACCGATCGCCTGCAAGGGGCGACTGTCGTTATCAGCGGCACGTTTACCCGGCATTCGCGAGATGAGTATAAAACGCTTATCGAACAGCACGGCGGGAAAAATACAGCTTCGGTATCGGCCAAGACGACCTATTTGCTGGCCGGGGAGAATATGGGGCCGGCCAAGTTGGAGAAAGCGACGAAATTGGGAATAAAAATTATCTCGGAAGATGAGTTTTTACAACTTATCGGTTCCGGTGAGTAGCAGATTTTGTTATGTGGAAATATCTTACCGAAAAATCGATACGGCATCGGTTTGCTAAAAGCCGTAAAACAAGGGCGAAGCGGTTTGTTTCTTACCGTGAGGCTTCGACGATTGTCGTTTTGGCCGATATGCAAGGTGCGCAGCAGGTCGAGGCGGCATTGCGGGTAATCGGGAGTGAGGGTAAGAAAGTCATATTATATCATTTTACATTTGCTTTACAGAAGGCCGGGCTTTCTTTCCCGGGTATCGATACGGTCGAAATCTCACTCGAAGATCTTTGTCAGGGACATACCCGTCCTCGTTCCGAAGTCTGTCGTCGATTTGAATCGTTGAAACCCGATGTATTGGTAGATTTGACATTGAGCGATTATCTTCCGGTCGCCTATTTGGTCGCTTCCAGTAACGCGCCTATGCGTCTCGGCTTGAAAAAAGATTCTCTTGCTCCGGCAGATATTATGGTACAGGTGGAATCGGAACAGGCGACTGCCGACGGCTTGCTCCGAAATTTACTATTTTATTGGAAGAATATTGCGGTGAAAAATAATAATTCGTAATTTTACCGCCGAAAAATAGGTACGATACTATATATGGCACAAATCAATTTAAAAGGTATGGGCGTTGCCCTCATCACGCCGTTCAATGAAGATGGAACGATCGATTTCCCGGCGTTGGCGCGTCTTATCGAATATCAAATACAAAATGGCATAGATTATCTTGTTGTACTGGGTACTACGGCCGAGACGCCTACGCTTACCGAGGATGAGAAAACTCGGGTACGGGCATTTGTCATTGAGAAGGTAAAAGGTCGCGTCCCTATTGTTTTGGGCTTGGGAGGGAACAATACGCAAGCCATTGTCGATAGTCTCAAAACTCAGGATTTCGATGGGATAGATGCTATACTTTCGGTCGTTCCCTATTATAATAAACCCTCTCAGGAAGGTATCTATCAACACTATAAGGCAATAGCTTCGGCAACCAAATTGCCGGTTATCCTCTATAATGTACCCGGTCGTACCGGTGTGAATATGACGGCCGAGACGACATTGCGTCTGGCTCGCGATTTCGATAATATCGTGGCGATAAAGGAGGCTTCGGGAAATATTACCCAAATGGACGACATCATCAAGAACAAACCGTCCGATTTCATGGTTATTTCGGGCGATGACGGCATAACGTTTCCGCTGATCACATTGGGTGCGGTGGGTGTCATTTCGGTTATCGGTAATGCCTTTCCCCGTGAATTCAGCCGTATGGTGCGTCTTGCGCTCAATGGCGATTATACTTCGGCGTTGACGATACATCATCGTTTTACCGAGCTTTTCAGCCTGCTTTTTGTCGACGGAAACCCGGCCGGAGTAAAATGTCTGCTCCATGCTATGGGATACATTCAGAATCAATTGCGCCTGCCGTTGGTTCCTACGCGCATTACCACATACGAAAAAATACGGGACGTGTTGCAGAAACTCAATATTGTATGTTGAGTAGCGCGAACATTTAGCCCCGTTTCGGCGTTAAATCTTAAAAAAACGATAAACTTATGATACAACGTTTGCAGTCTGTATATTTACTTCTTGCCGTAGCTCTTGTGGTTACGAGCATGTTCATGCCTATGGCGACGATAGTTACTCCCGAAGATCCGATGGTTCTTTCGGCGATGGGGGCTTATACGCCGGGGGCCGATTCGAAATTGTTATTTACGATGTGGCCGCTGACCATCGTGTTGGGATTGGCCGCCTTGTTGGCCTTGATAAGTATTTTCCTGTATCGTAATCGTCCGTTACAGATGCGTGTATGTAATTTTACGACCTTACTGCTTATCGCATTTTATGTCGTTTTGGGCATTTATATTTATGACCTCTATATAGCGCTCAACGGTGAGAGTCTGCAATTACAGGCAGCATTATCTATGCCGGTGGTGGCTTTGGCACTCAACTATATTGCTTATCGCCGCATTCGGGCCGATGAGCGACTTGTCCGTTCGGCCGACCGTTTGAGGTAAGACAACGGAAAAATAAAAAAGGGAGGGCGACTTAATTTTAAGTCGCCCTCCCTTTTTTATTCGGAAAGTCTTTTATCGATGTAAGCGATGATTTTAGCTCCGTCGTCGGGTGTGAACCACGTGATGGAGGGGTCGCGGCGGAACCATGTCATCTGTTTGCGGGAATAGACGCGCGTGTTGCGCTTTATTTTTTCGATGGCTGTCGACAGGTCGTATATTCCGTCGAAATAGGCAAACATCTCTTTGTACCCGACTGTGTTGAGCGAGTTGAGAGCCCGATGCGGGTAAAGTCGCCGGGCTTCTGTTTCGAGTCCGTTGGCTATCATCTCATCGACTCGTCGGTTTATACGTTCGTAAAGTTCTTCGCGTGGACGGGTAAGCCCTACCTTCACGATGTCGAAGGGGCGTTCCTTCCGGGCATTGGTGCGCAGTGCCGAGTACGGCTGTCCGGTCATGCGGCATATCTCGACGGCATGTATGACTCGTTTGGGATTCTGTCGGTCTACCTGCTCATAAAAGACTGGGTCGATCCGGAGTAATTCTTCGAGTAAAAAATCAAGGCCTTTCTGTTCGTATTGGGAGATGACTTCGTGCCGTATTTCATCACTGATGGTGGGTATCTCATCGATACCTCATCGATCCGCCGGTAAGCAATAAGGTGTTGTGCGAGGCAAAGAGCTGCTTTGTAAGGGCTATGGCTTCCTCTTCGTAGCAGGCGGCACTGTAATAATCGGTCAGAGCCAAAGAGCCTACGAAATAATGTTGTACCCGTGCCAATTGTTCCGGAGTAGGTGCGGCTGTCCCCACGACCATATCGCGGTAAAGCTGCCGGCTGTCTGCCGAAAGGATAGGGCAGGAAAAATGCTCGGCCAGCCGCAGGCTGAGTTCCGTTTTCCCTACACCGGTAGGTCCTAAAAGTACGATGAGGCTTTTTCTCATAAAAACCGACGAATGCTTTGGGGTAAAAACGGGAGGCCGATGCAGGCCTCCCGGGAAAATTTCCTATTTCTCTGCTGCGAGGCGGGCGATTTCTACGATTACATCGCGGGCTTTCACCATCGAAGGTATGGGTACGAATTCGTAACGTCCATGAAAATTATGTCCCCCTGCAAAGATATTGGGACAAGGCAGACCTTCGAAAGAGAGGCGTGCGCCGTCGGTTCCTCCTCTGACTGGAACGACCACCGGTGTTACACCGACATTTTTCATGGCTTCTTCGGCAAGGTCGACGATATACATGACCGGCTCGATTTTTTCGCGCATGTTGTAGTATTGGTCTTTGATGTCGAGACTGGCGCAGTCGGGGAATTCTTTGTTGATTTTATGCACGAGGTGTTCGAACTCTTTTTTGCGACGTTCGAAACGGTCGCGGTCATGGTCGCGTATAATGTAGCTGAGTGTTGTCTCTTCGACGCTTCCTTCGCACGAAATCAAGTGGTAAAAACCTTCATAGCCTTCGGTATGTTCGGGCGTTTCCCAGCGGGGTAACATGATGGCATATTGAATGGCCACCCGCAAAGAATTGATCATTTTGTGCTTGGCATATCCCGGGTGTACATTGCGACCTTTGAATGTGATGCGGGCTACGGCAGCATTGAAATTTTCATATTCGAGTTCGCCTATTTCACCGCCGTCCATCGTATAGGCCCAGTCGGCGTTGAACCGTTTTACATCGAATTTGTCGGCACCTTGACCTATCTCTTCGTCGGGAGTGAAGGCTATGCGTATTTTCCCGTGTTTTATTTCGGGGTGGGAGATAAGGTATTCCATGGCCGAAATTATTTCGGCGACACCGGCTTTGTCGTCTGCCCCTAATAGCGTTTTTCCGTCGGTAACGATGATGTCTTGTCCGGTATAATGGAGTAGTTCGGGAAATTCTTCCGGACGTAATACAACGCTGTTGTCTGCACAAAGTACAATGTCTTTCCCGTCATAATTTTTGACGATGCGGGGCGATACTTTATGACCCGAACAGTCGGGGCTGGTATCGAGATGCGCGATGAAGCCTATGGTGGGTAATTCCTTGTCGCAGTTGGCCGGCAGTGTTGCCATCAAGTATCCGTTCTCATCGAGTGAAATTTCGGTGAGTCCTATATGATGCAGCTCTTTCTCCAATTCCCGGGCGAAAAACATCTGTCCCGGGGTACTGGGTGTCATATGGGTCAACTCGTCCGACTGTGTGTCGAAACTTACATAGTGGAGGAAACGATTGACGAGATTTTTCATTGTAATGCGTTTTTTGTAAAGGTATTAATTCGGTTAATAATGAAACAGGTATTCCGGCAGTCTTTTCTCTCGGAATGGGAGAAAAGACCGGTCTTCCGAAATGACAAACAAAGATAGTGAAAGGAGGGAGCAGAAAAAAGAGCTTGCCCGTTTTTTTTACAGAGCGGCCTCCTATTTTCGACGAATAGTCGAATATGGAGAAAAATATGTACATTTGTGCCCGTAAACGGTTAAAAAACGGAATGTCTGTGAATCGCAAAAAACGAAATCGTCCCGGCGCACGGCGATGGGCTTCCCTTTTATGGGGAATTTTCTTTTTTGTGTTGA
Organism: uncultured Porphyromonadaceae bacterium; assembly: GCA_900547555.1. Lineage (GTDB taxonomy): Bacteria > Bacteroidota > Bacteroidia > Bacteroidales > UBA11471 > Caccoplasma. Next base: position 26,274 of record URHG01000034.1, read on the forward strand.
TATTATGGATCGCTTATAGCCGTGCGCCTCAGATAGAGAAGCTTCTCGATACGCCGTTTTCGGTCAAAGAATGGTTCGATGAAAAGATAGAGTCGGTATTCCCGGGAAACATTGGGAGAGAAAAGCCCCATTTCCATATTGCTGCACATTATGAAAATCTGGAAATACCGGCATCTTTTACCGACAACAGGGCCGATGAAGTCCGCTGTTATGCTGGATATACCCTCTCTTATAACGACGATTGGCGTTTGCCGAATTGGGTAGCGTATGAGTTGTTGAGGAGTGAGTTGAATGCCCGAGTTCCCCGTCGGGACGATTTCCGACCCGATGAAGGGCTCGAAGGGAGGCAGGCAAGTCTGTCCGATTATCGGCGTAGTGGTTTCGACCGGGGGCACATGGCACCTGCTGCCGATATGAGGTGGAGTGCCACGGCCATGTCTGAGTCGTTTTACCTTACCAATATATGTCCGCAGACACCGTCTTTGAATCAGGGCGATTGGAATCGGCTCGAAGGGAAAGTACGCGATTGGGCTCGGAGAGATAGTGCTATTGTTATCGTTTGTGGTCCGCTTGTTTCTGTTGACGATACGACAATAGGTCCCAATAAGGTGAAAGTGCCGAGGGCATTTTATAAAGTCGTAGTATCGCCTTACGTCGACCCGCCTCAGGGTATAGGGTTTGTTTTTGAAAATACATTTGAACGTCGGCGTTTGCCGCTTGCAGATTATGCCGTTTCCATTGATAGTGTGGAAACTCTTACCGGAATTGATTTTTTCCCGGTATTGCCCGATGATATTGAAAACTTTGTAGAATCTCGATATGATACCGAATACTGGAATTTCTGATCATTATGTTTCAATCTTTGACGAAGATACCATCTGTGCTGTCTCCACTCCACCCGGAGTAGGAGGGATCGCGGTTATCCGTGTAAGCGGGAAAAAAGCCATCCCTGTTACAGATGCGATTTTCCGTCCGAAAGGAAAAGGTGGAGACCTATCTCAACGTTCCTCGCACACCCTCGCATACGGGGAAATATATGATGGAGCAGGAGAGGTGCTCGATGAGGTTGTGGTTTCGCTTTTCCGGGCACCGCATTCTTATACGGGTGAAGATACGGTGGAAATATCGTGTCATGGTTCGGTCTATATTGTCCGGCGCATTATCGAGCGTCTTATCGATAGCGGATGTCGTGGAGCAGCTCCTGGAGAATTTACCCGACGGGCTTTTGTCAACGGTCGCCTCGATCTTTCTCAGGCCGAAGCAGTAGCCGACCTTATTGCTTCGACTTCCGCCGCGTCGCATCGCGTTGCCATGAATCAGATGCGGGGAGGGTTCAGTCGGGAATTGGCCGATTTGCGAGCTCGGTTGTTGAAGTTTGTTTCGTTGATCGAACTCGAATTGGATTTCAGCGAAGAAGATGTCGAATTTGCCGACCGTACGCAACTTATAGCATTGGCCGATCATATCGAACAGGTCATAAACCGCCTTGCCGATTCGTTCAGCAGGGGGAATGCCATAAAAAACGGAATACCGACGATTATTATCGGAGAGACAAATGCCGGAAAATCGACACTCCTCAATCGTCTCCTTCGGGAAGAACGGGCTCTTGTGTCGGATATTCACGGGACGACCCGAGATACGGTCGAAGATGTAATAGATCTGCAAGGTGTTGCGTTCAGGTTTATCGATACAGCCGGAATACGGGAAACGCAGGATACTGTCGAAAACATGGGAATAGAACGGACGTTCAGTAAGTTGGAACAGGCAGACATTGTATTGTGGATGATCGACGGTACACAACCTGACGGACAATTACGCGAATTGGCCGATCGCATAGTACCTCGTTGTGAAGGAAAGCACCTTTTTGCTATTATCAATAAAACCGATTTGCTCGCTTCCGAACAGATTGAGAACAAGCGGAATTTACTTGAAACCTTTTCTATTCCGCAAAAACATATACTCCGATTATCCGCAAAGAACGATGCAGATATAGCTGGTGTGGAAATGACCTTATCATCACTGGCACATACGGGAGAAGCACAAAACGATACAATTGTAACAAACATACGTCATTATGAAGCCCTTGTTAAAGCACAAGAATCTATACGACGTGCACGCAGAGGACTTGCCGAAAACTATCCCGGAGATTTACTCTCCCAAGACATACGTGAAACCATGCATCACCTCGGAGAAATTACCGGAGAAATCACTACCGACGAAATCCTCTCCAATATCTTCAAAAATTTTTGCATCGGTAAGTAAATATGTGATTATCAAATAGTTGAATTGTTTATAAGCTATTAATATGGCGCTCTTTACGGGCGCCTTTTTTGTTGCTCAAGTATCGTTGATAATCGTTGCTAAGCCTTTTTACGCCATTTTTTGTACCTCCTGTGTACCTCACCACGAAAATCTGAGGATTATCGTTGGCAAGGTCGTGGAGAACTTTTACGCCATTTTACGGGATTTTACGGAGTTATACAAAAATATTGGAGAAATAAGGAGAAATAACATGAGTAGCAACATTGAAATCAGACGAATCTGTGCGTGGTGCAAGCAAGAATTCATTGCGCATAAAACAACTACAACCTGTTGTTCGCACAGATGTGCAAACCTTCTGTATAAACAGAAGAAACGTGAGGCTTCTATTAAGGCTAACAACCAAATTGTCGAAAAAGTCATCAAGGAAAAGCCGATTGAGAAGATCAGAGACAAGCCTATTCTTACTATCACAGAAGCTGCCACATACATTGGAGTAACCCGACCTACTCTTTATGGCTACCTGAAAAGAGGTGAACTAAAAGCCTCCCGACTTGGATATAAATTTCTATTGAAAAAGGAAGATATTGATAACTTATTCAATAAGCCTATAGATTTTAAGATTCCGGTCAGAGACAAACCTTCTATTAATGATTTCTACACTACAGCTGAAGTCAAGGAGAAGTATGGCGTAAAGGATTCCTGGATATTCCATATCGCTAAGGAGCATAATATTCCACGAACCTTTCATCTTGGTAAAACCTATTGGAGCAAAAAGCATATTGATGACTACTTTGCAAAGAAAGCTCCCGATCCTGAAATCAAGGAATGGTACAGCACACAAG
>URHG01000035.1 GCA_900547555.1 uncultured Porphyromonadaceae bacterium
GACGGATTGGGTGGACGTACCATCATCTCGGGTATCGCCAAACATTACCGCCCCGAAGATCTTGTCGGCAAACAAGTATGTTTCGTCGCCAACCTCGCACCGCGTAAACTCAAAGGCATCGAATCGCAAGGCATGATACTATCGGCCGAAGATGCCGACGGCCGTCTCGTCGTCGTCTCTCCTCAGGACGACGTAGCCTCCGGCTCGTGTGTAAAATAACTCTTGATTCATCTCCACCCCGGTTTCGATCGGGGTGGAATTTTTTCTCCATCTCATGTCCGATACCCTGAAAAAGAGAACGCTCAACGCCCTTGTTTGGAGTTTCATCGACAAATGCGGGCAACAACTTCTTTATTTCATATCGGGTATCATTCTCGCCAATCTCCTCACACCCGAGGATTATGGCAAAATAGGCGTTCTCACGCTCTTTATCACACTATCGGGTATCTTGGTCGACAGCGGATTCGGATCGGCCCTTATTCGCAAAAAAAAAGCCACAGAAACCGATTACAGCACGATATTCTTCTTCAATCTCGCCATCAGCGTTTTTTTCTATCTCATTCTTTTCTTTGCCGCTCCGCTCATCGCCGATTTTTTTGAAATACCGTCGTTGACCCTTATTGCCCGCATACTGTTCATTTCCATCATTTTTCAAGGATTCGGACTCATTCAGCAAGTACGGCTCACCAAGCATATAGCTTTCACGCACTTGGCTCGTATCAATATCATAGCGATACTCGCAGGCTCGACCGTCGCCATCGTCTATGCCTACCGGGGCGGCGGTGTGTGGGCGCTTGTCATACAGCAACTGCTTATTACCCTGCTTCGCACGATACTGCTCTGGATATACGGACACTGGTATCCCACCGCCGTATTCAGCCCGAAATCGATACGGGAATTTTTGGCATACAGCAGCCACCTGATAGGAACAGGCGTGCTGAACGCCGTCTACAACAATATCTACCCCATGCTCATCGGGAAGGGATACAGCACAGCTTCGGTCGGGTTTTACACACAAGCACACCGATTCCAAGAAATACCCTCATCGCTCGTCGCCACGATTTTCCGCAGTGTCGCTTTTCCCGTGCTTTCGACGATCAACGACGAACCCGAACGTATGATACGCATCTTCGGGAAGTATATCCGTACGATCTCCTTTTTTATTTTCCCGGTAATGGCTCTCTTCATCGTCATCGCCGAGCCTCTTGTACTGGTGCTTCTTTCGGAAAAATGGGCGACGGTGATTCCCTACCTGCAACGCTTGTGTATAGCAGGAGCTTTTTCTCCCTTCATCATTTTGTACTACGACCTGTTCAACACCATAGGGAGATCGGACATAAATCTGAAAACCGAAATCGTCAAAAAAATTCTGCTGACTGTCGGCATATTTTTCTGTTTCGGAAAAGGTATCATCGCGCTCATCTGGTTATGGGTCGCATACACGCTCGCTTCGCTTGCAGCATCGATGTGGCTCGGGCAACGTTTCACCTCCTATCGCGCCGCACGTTTTATCCGGGACATCGTACCCTGTCTCTTGCTCTCTGCCATAGCCGCAACCATAGCTTGGTGGGTGTTCCTGTCATGTACATCGCTCCTCAGCCGGCTCATCGTCCCGCTCCTCGTCTTTTCCGTTGTTTATCTATTGGGAACTTACTCAGCCCGGGTCGAAATATGGAAAGAGTTTTTCAAATGGAAAGCCGAACGAAACAAATAACTCATACGACTGACTCCCGAAAATTAATCAAGATATGAAAACACCACTTTTTTCGATTATTACGATCACCTTCAACGCCGAAGCGACTCTCGAACCGACACTGCAATCGGTAGCCGCACAACAGGAAAACGATTATGAATACCTCATCATCGACGGAGCTTCGAAAGATGGTACGGTCGCTTTGGCCCGACAATACGACTGTGTTACCCGCATCATAAGCGAACCCGACCGGGGACTCTACGATGCCATGAACAAAGGCATCAAAGCGGCCACCGGCGAATACCTCATTTTTCTCAACGCCGGAGACTCCCTTTATACTCCCGATACATTGAAAAAGATACACGATTTCATCGGAGAAAACCGCCCCGACATTCTCTACGGCGAGACGGCAATAGTCGACAGCGACCGACATTTTATCTCTATGAGACGGTTGAAAACGCCCGAAACACTCTCGTGGAAAAGTTTCAGAATGGGTATGCTCGTGTGTCATCAGGCATTCATTGTACGCAGGGAACTGGCTCCGCTCTATGACCTCTCATACCGTTTCTCGGCCGATTTCGACTGGTGTATTCGCTGCATGAAAAAAGCCCGCACGATAGCAAACACCCGCCTTATCCTCATCAACTACCTCAACGAAGGAGTTACGACACGACATCACAAAGCATCGCTCAAAGAGCGTTACCGCATTATGGGCAAATACTACGGATTCATATCTGTTTCTTTGCTGCATTTGTGGTTCGCCGCACGCTACTATACCACCCGGCTACTGGGGAAACAAGTATAACGGAAAGGGTTGAACCCATACAAAAAATCCGGTGATGACAACATCGACCGGATTTCTGTTTTACAGACCCTCCCTCACTACGAACGTTTCATATACCGGGCTCTTTCTTCGGACGTAAACTTCTCGATGGCATATCGCAACATGGTACGGGGCATACGATTATAACGAGCTTCCAAAAAATCGACCAGTACCGCCTTATCGCGCTTGCCTACCTCGCGCAACATCCAACCGACCGCCTTCTGTATAAGGTCGTGCGGGTGCAGGAGCAATACATCGGCCAACTGCAACGTATCGGAAAAATCTTTGTGGCGGATAAACTTCCACGTGGAAACAATCGATATGCGCTGTTCCCAAAGCGTGCCTTCTCCGGCCAATTTATAAAGCAACGAACGCTCCTTGTCTTGTAAATAGAATCCAATGATTTCATAAGCCGAGAGATCGACCAAATCCCAATTATTGATATACGTCGTATGCGACAAATAGAGCGAAACGATTTTTTCACGCATACGCTCGTCTCCTTTGGAAAACTGTTGCACCCAAACAAGCAAAGCCAGCAAACGGCACTCGTGTACCGCATCATGCAACAGAGGTAATACCTCTTCGGGAGACAATTTTGGAGCAAAACTTCGGGCGATTTTACGCACCTCGGGCACACGCACACCGATAAAACGATCGCCTTCGCCATAAGCACCGACCCCGGTCTTAAAAAAGCGTGCCGCCGTCGCAGCATAAGTCTCGGAAGCACAAGAAAAAAGGGCTTCACGAGCTTCTAAAACAGCGTGAGGAGAAATGTCATCGAACGATTCCATCGGGAAAAAGTTATATCTGATTGACCTTATCGATAGGGCCTCCTTCAAAAAAATGAATGATATTGCGGGAAACATGAGCAGCCATTTCGTGACGGATTTCGACCGTCTGTGTACCCGTGTGCGGAGTCATCACCACATTGTCGAGCTGCGTGAGTTCGGGTATAGGGTAATTTCCGTACTCGAAAACATCGAGACCGGCCGCCCATATCTGCCCCGTGCGTAAAGCCTCGGCGAGAGCCTGCTCATCGACAAGCGGCCCCCGAGCGGTATTGATAAGTATTGCCGTAGGTTTCATCTTTCTCAGGGCGTCGGCATCGATAAGATGGTAAGTGTCGGCATTATGCGGAGCATTAAGTGAAACCACATCGGCAGTACGCAACAACTCATCGAAAGGAAGGTAGGTTGCTTTATACTCTCGCTCGACCCCCTCATCGAGGCGATGACGGTTGTGATACACGATTTTCATGCCGGCGGCGATAGCACGACGGGCCAAAGCACGACCTATACGCCCCATACCGACGATTCCCAATGTCGCCCCGTAAAGGGAATGTCCGAGGTTGGCAAGCAGCTCGACTTTTACCGAACCGGGAATACGTAACCGGCGGTCGAGTTCCGATATACGGCGGCTGGCAGCCAGCAATAACCCCATCGCTTGGTCGGCCGTAGGCTCGGTTACCGGGTCGGGCGTATTGGTTACCTGTATCCCTTTGAGCGTTGCATAAGGTATATCGATATTATCGTAACCCACAGCGTAATTCGAGACGATTTTCAATTTCGGAGCTGCGTCCATAAGACGCTTATCGACCGGGAAGTTGTACATCGATTGCAAAGCGTCGTAATCGGCAATCATGCCCAACACTTCATCGTAAGAAAACGACTCGACCCCTTCGGGCGGAAATGTTACATCGTATTTTTGCATCAGTTCGGCATAGCCGTCGCGCCACATATTGTAAGTAACCAATACCTTCTTCTTTTCCATAATCGTGAAATTTGGGCACAAAAATAGCGATTTTTCCTTCCAAGAGAAAGTTATTTACCGTTTTCCCGGGCATGGAATTTATATAAATCACCCTAAACAAGCACTCTGACAAAATGCAAATACTACTCATTTTTCTTTTCGACCTCATATAAAAAATCTATTTTTGCAGGAACTACCACAAAAACACGAGTCATGGTTCTGAATTACATCTGGATCTTTTTTTTCATCACCGCATTTGTCGTTGCCGTCATACAAACACTTTTCTACGGCAACCTCGACATTTGGAGCAAAATCATGAACTCGACATTCTCTTCGGCCAAAACCGCCTTTGAAATATCCCTGGGATTGACCGGAGTTTTATCCTTATGGCTGGGGTTGATGAAAATCGGCGAGCGTGGCGGCGTCATCGCCACTTTCTCCCGTTGGATAAGTCCCCTATTCACCCGGTTATTTCCTGATCTGCCGAAAAATCATCCTGCTTTCGGTTCTATCTTTATGAATATATCGGCCAATATGTTGGGGCTCGACAACGCCGCAACGCCACTGGGACTGAAAGCCATGAAAGAGATGCAGGAAATCAATCCCCGTAAAGAAACAGCCAGTAATCCCATGATCATGTTTCTCGTGCTCAACACGACGGGACTGACCATCGTTCCTCTCGGCGTCATGGTATATCGGGCCCAAATGGGTGCGGCCAACCCGTCGGACATCTTTCTGCCCATACTCATCGCCACTTTCTGCTCGACACTCGTAGGGCTCATAGCCGTATGCATAAAACAACGCATCAATCTACTCGATAAAGTAATCCTCGGAACCCTCGGCGGCCTCACGATACTTATCGGCGGAATACTCGTTCTCTTCTCCCAATTACCACCCGAAAAAGTCTCGCTTTATTCGGGATTCGGAGCAAACTGCCTGTTGTTTTCCATCGTTACCGGATTTCTCATATCGGGCATACATAAGAAAATCAATGTATACGAAGCCTTTATAGAAGGCGCCAAAGAAGGATTCAAAACCGCCGTTACCATTATTCCCTATTTAGTGGCGATACTTGTTGCCATCGCAGTATTCCGGGCTTCGGGTGCTATGGATTTTTTCATCGCCGGCATTACCCGGGGCATAGAAGCGATAGGTATCGATTCCGATTTTGTCGGAGCATTGCCGACGGCCCTAATGAAACCGCTGAGCGGCAGCGGGGCTCGCGGAATGATGGTCGACGCCATGTCGACTTACGGAGCCGATTCCTTCGTCGGCCGTGTCGCATCGACCATACAAGGTTCGACCGACACGACATTCTATATCCTTGCCGTATATTTCGGTAGCGTAGGCATACGCAATACCCGTTACGCCGCCGGGTACGGATTACTGGCCGACTTGGCCGGCATCATCGCCGCCATCGCTGTTTCTTACGTCTTTTTCCATTGAAAATGACCGTATAGCCGACAGAAAAGAGGAAGGCCAAAGAACCATTTTTCTCACACGGCCGGCCGATTATCCATACAAAACATTACCTTTGTACGTTTTTTTGCACAAACAGTATAACTATGGCTATCAGCTATTACGCCGAAGATGTAAAACTTCCGACCCTCCGTAAAAGAGAGACCAATGAATGGATACGTACCGTAGCCTCTCTCTACGATAAAAAATGCGGTGATATTGCTTATATTTTTTGTTCCGACGAGAAAATACTCGACGTCAATAAAGAATATCTGCAACACGACTACTATACCGACGTCATCACATTTGATTACACCGAAGCCAACCGTATAAGCGGCGACATATTCATCAGCCTCGACACGATTCAAAGCAATGCCGCATCATTCAGCACTACTTACGGGGAAGAACTATACCGCATTCTCATACACGGGGTGTTGCACTTGTGCGGAATCAACGATAAAGGACCGGGAGAACGGGAGATCATGACACAAAAAGAAAACGAGGCTCTCACATTGTTACCCGAAGGACTGAAAACGACAATACAACAACTGCAACGGAAATAAACAATGAGATTTGATTACGATGTAATTGTAGTGGGTGCGGGACATGCCGGTTGCGAAGCAGCGGTGGCGGCAGCCCGACTGGGATCGGAAACGCTTCTTATCACAATGGATATGAACAAGATAGCCCAGATGAGTTGCAATCCGGCTGTGGGTGGTATAGCCAAAGGTCAAATCGTGAGGGAAATCGATGCTCTGGGTGGACAAATGGGTATAGTAACCGATAAAACAGCCCTGCAATTCCGCATGCTGAACCGTTCGAAAGGCCCAGCCATGTGGAGTCCTCGCGCGCAAAGCGACCGGCAAAAGTTCATTCAGACATGGCGAGAAGTTTTAGAAAACACCGAACATCTTTCCATTTGGCAAGACAGTGTTAAACAGCTGATATTCAATAAAGAAGGAGCTATATCCGGAGTTATCACCAACATGGAGGTAACCTTCCGGGCCAAAGCGGTCGTTCTCACGTGCGGAACGTTCATGAACGGACTCATGCACATAGGAAGAGTACAACTTAAAGGCGGTCGCGTAGCCGAACCAGCCTCATACGGCATAACCGAACAACTGATAGAAAAGGGATTTACCGCCGGGCGAATGAAAACCGGAACACCTGTACGTATCGACGGACGGAGCGTACATTACGACCTTATGACCGCGCAGGAAGGAGAAAACGATTTCCACAAATTCTCTTACCTCGACAGTGTACATCGCACGTTGCAACAAAGGAACTGCTGGATTACCTATACCAATGAAACCGTCCATGATATTTTGAGAGAGGGATTGCCCGACTCTCCCCTTTTCAACGGACAAATCAAAAGTATCGGCCCCCGGTACTGCCCCAGCATCGAAACGAAAATCGTAACTTTTCCCGATAAAACCGAACATCAGCTTTTCCTCGAACCGGAGGGAGAAACCAGTCAGGAATTGTACCTTAACGGTTTCTCTTCCTCGTTGCCTCTCGATATACAGTTACGAGCCCTACAAGCAATACCGGCATTCAAGGACATTCGCATTTATAGGCCGGGATATGCCATCGAATACGATTATTTCGACCCGACCCAGCTCACCCATACTCTCGAAACAAAAGCCGTTCGCAATCTTTTCTTTGCCGGTCAAATTAACGGAACGACCGGGTATGAGGAAGCAGCCGGACAAGGTCTTATAGCCGGTATCAACGCTCACCTACGTTGCCATAGCGACAAAGAATTCGTCTTAGGCCGGGACGAAGCCTATATCGGTGTACTCATCGACGACCTCGTCACCAAAGGTGTTGACGAGCCGTACCGCATGTTTACATCACGGGCCGAATACCGCATATTACTCCGTCAGGACGACGCCGATATGCGGCTCACTCCGAAAAGCCATGAACTGGGACTGGCCGATAATACTCGTTTCGGCCTTCTTGCCGAAAAAAGAGAACATCGGGATCGGCTGATTCGATTTGCCCAAGAATATTCGGTAAAAATGAATCAAGTAAATCCTGCCCTCGAACAGGCCGGTTACACTCCGATGAAACAGGGTATGAAACTTATCGACCTTATTCTACGACCGCAGCTCGATATAAAAACCATCGCTGAATGGATTCCCGCCCTGAAAGAACAACTCGACATGATTCCTACCCGACAGGAAGAAATCATAGAAGCCGCCGAAATATGCATCAAATATGAAGGGTATATCGAACGAGAAAAGCTTATCGCCGATAAAATCGCCCGACTTGAAAATATCCGCATCAAAGGCAAATTCGATTACAGTACAATACAACAAATATCGATCGAAGCTCGCCAAAAACTGGCAAAAATCGACCCGGAAACAATTGCTCAGGCATCTCGCATTCCCGGGATTTCACCCAGCGACATCAACATTCTTTTGGTATTATTAGGAAGATAATGTTCCACGTGGAACAAATACTATAATATATGGATACAGAATTCATCAAAAATCAAGTAAGAGACATTATAGACTTCCCCACAAAGGGAGTTGTATTCAAAGACCTCACGACTGTATTAAAAAATGCCGAGGCTCTCAAAATGATCAGCGACGAGCTTTATGACAGATACAAAAATTCGGGAATTACAAAAGTCGTCGGCATAGAATCACGCGGATTTATTTTGGCATCCATAGTTGCCTACAAACTGAATGCCGGATTTGTTCCTATCCGTAAACCGGGGAAACTTCCCGCCCTCACGTGGAGCGAAAGCTACAACAAGGAATACGGTAGTGATACGATAGAAATACACCAAGATGCCATTACCGAAGACGATGTCATATTATTGCACGATGACGTTCTGGCTACCGGAGGCACAATGGTCGCAGCATACCACTTATTAAAAAAATTCAATCCAAAGCATATTTACGTCAACTTCCTGACAGAAATTGTTATGCTTAATGGCCGCAAAGATTTCCCGGCCGATGTCGAAATCGATTCAATAGTAAAACTCTGACAATATTTTGGCTACAAAAAACGAACATATACAGCATTTGTTGTCGCTCCTTCCCGATTCTCCCGGAGTATATCAATACTTCGACAAGGAAGGAAACATCATATATGTCGGGAAAGCCAAAAATCTAAAACGGCGTATCAGCTCTTACTTCAATAAAAATCACGAATCGTTACGGACAACCATTCTGGTACGTAACATTTGTGATATAAAATATACGGTCGTCAAGAGTGAAGAAGATGCCCTGCATCTCGAAAACTCTTTTATCAAAGAGTACAAGCCGCGATACAATGTCTTACTGAAAGACGACAAGACCTACCCGTGGATCACGATAAGAAACGAACATTTCCCACGCGTATTTCTTACCCGCAAAGTCATTCACGACGGTTCGAAATATTACGGTCCCTATGCACACGTTCAACTCGCCCGTACCGTCCTTGAACTGATTCGGTCTTTATATCCTATCCGCACCTGCCCACACCTGCTCAGTCCCGAAAATGTACGCAGGCATCGGTACAAAGTCTGCCTGCAATATCATATAAAGAACTGCAAAGGTCCGTGCGAAGAAAAACAAGACGAAAAAGAATATCTCAAAGACATCGAGCAGATACGCCAGATTCTCAATGGGAATATCCAACAGCTCACCGATCACCTCAAAGAAGAAATGACGGCTCTTGCCGAACAGATGAAATTTGAGGAAGCGCAAGAGTTGAAAGAAAAGTACCTGTTACTCGAAAAATATAAGGCTAAATCGGTTATCGTAAGCACTACGATACACAACGTCGATGTTTTTTCATACGAGGACTCCGATAATGATGCGTATGTAAACTATTTACATGTACGCAACGGTTCCATCGTACAAAGTTACACCATCGAATACCGAAAAAGACTCGATGAAAGCAGAGAAGAAATCCTGTCTCTCGCCATTGCCGAGATGCGGAATCGTTTCAAAAGCTCATCGCGTGAAATAATCGTTCCGTTTTTACCCGAATCGGAATTTAAAGACACGACATTCACCGTCCCGCAACGGGGAGACAAACGTAAACTCCTCGAAGTTTCGGAACAGAATGTCAAACAGTATAAGATAGACAAACTCAAAAGTGCCGAGAAACTCAATCCCGAGCAGCGGGTTACCCGCATATTGTCAAGAGCGCAAAAGGATTTCAGGCTACACAATCTGCCTATGCATATCGAGTGTTTCGATAACTCCAATATACAAGGTACACTGCCGGTATCATCTTGCGTTGTATTCAAAAAAGCGAAACCATCGAAAAAAGATTATCGCCACTTCAATGTAAAAACGGTCGAAGGTCCCGATGATTTCGCATCGATGTACGAGGCCGTCTACCGACGCTACAAACGTCTCAGCGAAGAAAATCAACCCCTACCCGACCTTGTTGTCGTCGACGGAGGAAAAGGACAGCTTAGCGCTGCTTGCGAAGCCCTGCGGGATTTACAGCTCGACCTTCCCATAATAGGTATTGCCAAACGACTCGAAGAGATATTCTTCCCCGACGATCCTATCCCGCTCTATCTCGATAAAAACAGCGAAAGCCTTCGCCTCATACAACAGATGCGCGACGAAGCCCACAGATTCGGAATCACGCATCACCGCAACCGTCGCAGTAAAAATCAAGTAGAATCGGCACTCGATAAAATTCCGGGAGTGGGTACAAAAACAAGAGATTTACTGCTTTCCCGTTATAAAAGCGTAAAGCGTATCAAAGAGGTACCACTCGAAGAATTATCCCAACACATAGGACCCGTCAAAGCAAAACTCGTTCACGAAGCCCTAAAACAAAATAACAATCTGAATACCATATAATTACAATATAAAAATTTATAAGACCAAGATGAGACTAATTATACAACGGGTCGCCCATGCTTCCGTAGCCATAAACGGGAAAGTAAAATCGAGCATCGAAAAAGGATTGCTCATACTCGTCGGTATCGAAGATGCCGATGATACCACCGACGCCGAGTGGTTATGTAAAAAAGTAGCGAACCTTCGCATTTTCGATGACGAAAACGGTATCATGAATCTTTCTGTAAAAGACATAGATGGGGAAATATTGATAATCAGTCAATTTACCCTATTCGCATCGACCAAGAAAGGAAACCGCCCGTCTTATATCAGAGCGTCCAAACCCGCTCATGCCATACCGTTGTATGAAACTTTCTGCCGGTATACCCGTGAGGAAATCGGGAAAGAACCGGGAACCGGAGAATTCGGAGCCGACATGAAGGTGGAACTGCTTAACGACGGCCCTGTAACGATATGTATAGATTCAAAGCAAAAAGAATAACCATGACACTACAAGAAGCCCAAGAAAACGTCGACCGTTGGATCAAAGAATACGGTGTACGTTACTTCAACGAACTCACCAATATGGCCATTCTTACCGAAGAAGTCGGCGAAGTAGCCCGCATCATCGCTCGCCGATATGGAGAGCAGTCGTTTAAAGAAAGCGACAAACACATCGATTTGTCCGATGAATTGGCCGATGTTCTGTGGGTACTCATCTGCCTCGCCAACCAGACCGGTGTAGACTTGACCAAAGCGTTACAGAAAAATATCGACAAAAAAATGTCCCGGGACAATCGGCGACATAAAGAAAACGAAAAACTGAAATAAAGCCTTTTCATCGAAAAAACTCATAATATTTACGATATGGACCAGTACAACGAAATGCTGAAAAGTTACAATACCGACCTGCGAGACGACGAAATCTCGCAAATAACGGAAAAGATCCTGCACGAAGGATTACGAGAGAACTGCAATGAAGACGTTTACCGCTTCCTGTTCGGTTGTATCGACCTGACTTCCTTGAATCCGACCGACAATCAAAATCAAATTGCCGAATTCACCCGACAGGTAAACGAACTGGATAATCAAAATCCGGAGCTTAACCACGTCGCCGCTATATGCGTTTATCCCAATTTTGTAGAATGTGTGCGCATGAACCTCGAAGTCTCTGATGTCAACATAGCAGCTGTCGCCGGAGGATTTCCTTCTGCCCAAACATTTACCGAAGTAAAAATTGCAGAAGCTGCCCTCGCCGTTGCCGAAGGAGCCAACGAAATAGACATCGTCATGAACGTAGGACAATTTCTAAGCGGGGAATATGAAGATATTTGCGATGAAATCGCGGAAATAAAACACAGCTGTCATGGAGATGCCCGACTGAAAGTCATTCTCGAAACCGGAGCTTTGGGAAATTGCAGCTGCATAAAAAAAGCAGCCTTACTCGCCATATATTCCGGCGCCGATTTCATCAAGACTTCTACCGGGAAGTTGACTCCCGGCGCCACACCCGAAGCTTTTTATGTCATGTGTACCGCCATCAAAGAATACTACGAAAAAACACATATCCGCATCGGTATTAAGGCCGCAGGCGGAATCTCGACCACAACCGATGCCGTAAAATACTATACGATTGCCAAAAACGTATTGGGAGAGGAATGGCTCGATAAAGAGTTTTTCCGCATCGGAGCCAGCCGACTGGCCAACCGTTTATTGGAATCGATAGTTGGAGCAGGAAAGAACTGAAAATTTCGATGAAACGGAGCTTCTTCGGATAATAACAGAAAGGGTCGTACTCATGAGAGTACGACCCTTTTTCTATGTCAGAAACAAATCGATCTGCTTCGCCATCGAACTAAACAGAGGGCAATTATTTCGCCCGAGAAATCGTATAATCAAAAACCGACATCAGAGATTCTGCTGCCGGAGAAGGGAAAAACGGCTCTAAGTACAGACGGGCCTCATCACGCAACCGTCGCATCACTTTTTCGGCATACATTATCCCTCCGTTTTCTACGGCAAATGCAACTAAACGCGAAATTTCTTCTTCCGAAAGTTCCGGTTTTGCCACCAAACTTTTCATTTCTGCACACCGAGCACTCTCGGTATGCGTAAGAGCATATATCAAAGGCAGGGTTACTTTTCCCTCGGACAAGTCACTGCGTGTCGGTTTACCTATCTCGCCGGCTGCGAAGTAATCGAAAATATCGTCCTTTATCTGAAAACAAAGTCCCAATCGTTCTCCAAATGCTTTTACCGCCGATGTCTGCTCGGGCGACATACCCGATGTAAGGGCTCCTATATGCATACAAGCTACAAAAAGAGATGCCGTCTTCTGACGGATTACATTGAAATATGCCTTTTCATCGATCATTTCGCCATGAGAGACCTCTATCTGATCCATCTCTCCGCAAGCCAGTGTACGTCCCAACGTACCCAAGACGTCCATCACCGGAATCGAACGGGTCGGAAGAGCCGCTTGCAAAGCACTGGAAACGAAATAATCTCCGGCAAGCACAGCAATGCGATTATCCCATATACCATTTATCGTTGTCTTACCTCGGCGCAGTTTCGACTCATCGACGACATCATCGTGTATGAGTGTAGCGTTGTGCAACAATTCCACTGCCGCTGCCCCGTATATCGTTTTGGGCTTTATATCACCGACGAGACGAGCCGTAAGCAAAACGAGGATAGGTCTTATCTGCTTGCCTTTCATCGAAAGATAATGGTCTACGATACGAGACAGTAAAGGACTCGTCGAAGAAAGTATCTGCACAATGACTTCGTTCAACCGTATCAACTCGCCTTCTATGGGCTGTTTAATCTTCGACAATATATCCATCGGTGATTTTTTAGTAGGTGCAAAGATAATGCAAACCGAGAGCAGAATAAAACGAACACGCTCATTTTTTATGTCAAGCAACAGCTTTCCCGGGTAAAATTAGAAATAAAACAAAAAGATTCGACAGAATTATCGTAAATTTACCTCGGAATATTTCCGAAGCGGGAATTTCACGTCCCCTATTTTTAGAACCAACATCTCTCAACATGTCCGATAAACGACTTTTTCTACTCGATGCTTACGCCCTTATCTACCGGGCTTATTACGGATTCATCAAAAATCCGCGTATCAACTCCAAAGGGGTAAATACATCGGCCATCTTCGGTTTTGTCAATACCCTCGAAGAAGTCCTCCGTAAAGAAAACCCGTCGCACATCGCCGTCGGATTCGATCCTGCCGGTCCGACTTTCCGCCATGAAGCCTACGAGAAATACAAAGCACAACGGGAAGAAACACCCGAAGTAATCCGCCAGTCGGTACCCATTATCAAAGAGATCATTCAGGCTTATAATATCCCCATTATAGAAGTCGCAGGATATGAAGCCGACGACGTAATAGGGACACTTGCCAAAGAAGCCGAAAAAGCCGGATTCGATACCTACATGATGACCCCCGACAAAGATTACGGTCAACTCGTCTCCCCCCACATCTTTATTTATCGTCCGCAGTTCGGAAGCAGTAATTTCGAAATACGGGGCGTCGACGAAATCAAAAACAAATACGGTATAGAACGGCCCGAACAAGTCATCGACATCTTAGGGCTCATGGGCGACTCGTCGGACAATATTCCGGGTTGTCCCGGCATAGGAGAAAAAACAGCCATCAAACTGGTACAGGAATTCGGCTCGATAGAAAATCTTCTCGATCATACCGACGACCTTAAAGGTGCTACCAAAACAAAAATAGAAACTCATGTCGAAGAAATACGATTTTCCAAATTCCTCGCCACTATAAAAATCGATGTTCCCGTCTCGTTCGACGAAGAAGCTCTACGACGTTCGCCGATGAACGAAACCGCTTTACGCAAAATTTTCGAAGAACTCGAATTTCGAAATTTGACCGAAAGGATATTCGGGAAAAACACTCCGACACCTGTGGTCGAAAACAAGCCCGTTCAAGGCTCGCTCTTTGATATATTTCCGACCGAAGGGACGGGCGAAGAAAAATATGCGACTCTCCGAGACATAAATTCCACCCCACACAATTATAAACTAATTGAAAACGAAAAAGATATACAAGATTTAGCCCGCAAATTGGAAGGCTGCGATTTTTTTGCATTTGACACGGAAACCACCGGAGTAGAGCCTATGACAGCCGAACTGGTCGGAATGTCGTTCTCTTTGCAAGAAAATGAGGCCTATTATGTACCTGTTCCGGCCCAAAAAGAAAAAGCGGACTCGATTGTCAAAATATTCAAACAAGCGTTAGAAAATCCTTCGTCAGTCAAAATCGGCCAAAACATCAAATACGATTACATCATGATGCGACGTTACGGTCTGCAACCGGCAGGTCGTTTCTTCGACACGATGGTTGCTCACTATCTGTTGCAACCCGAACAACGACATAACATGGATTATCTCGCCGAGATATACCTCGGATACAAAACCATCCATATCGAAGAACTCATCGGGCCGAAAGGAAAAGGACAACGTTCCATGCGCGACGTATCGCCCGAAAGCGTATGCCCCTACGCCGCCGAAGACGCCGATATCACCCTGCAACTGAAAAACCGATTCGAGCAAGAGCTCAAAAAAGAGGGATTGGAAACTCTTTTCTACACCATCGAAATGCCGCTTGTCAGAGTATTGGCCGAAATGGAAATCGGGGGTGTACGCATCGATACAGAAGCATTACGCCGATCATCGGCCATTCTTACCGAGAAACTTGCCGGTACAGAACAAGAGATATATACGTTGGCCGGTGTACCGTTCAATATCAGTTCTGCGCGACAAGTCGGAGAAATTCTCTTCGAACGGTTGAAAATAGATGAAAAAGCCCGTAAAACAAAAACCGGACAATATTCCACCACCGAAGAAGTACTCGAAAAGTTGCGCTACCGCCATCCCATAGTCGACAAAATTCTCGAATACAGAGGCCTGCGTAAATTGCTCAGCACCTATATCGATGCACTGCCCGAACTCATCAACCCCTCTACCGGAAAAATACACACCTCTTTCAACCAAACCATTACCGCAACAGGACGGCTCAGTTCGAGCAATCCCAACTTACAAAATATCCCCATACGCGATGACGAAGGCCGGGAAATACGTCGCGCTTTTATTCCCGAAGAGGGAGCGTTGTTTTTCTCGGCCGACTACTCCCAAATCGAACTGCGCATCATGGCACACCTCAGCGGCGATCCCGCCATGACCGAAGCCTTCGTCTCGGGGCAGGATATACACGCCGCCACAGCTGCAAAGATATACAAAGTAAATATCGACGAGGTAAGCAAAGAGATGCGACGTAAGGCAAAAACCGCCAATTTCGGCATCATCTACGGCATATCGACTTTCGGTCTGGCCGAACGGCTGAACATTCCCCGCAGTGAAGCCAAACAACTCATAGACGGTTATTTCGAGACTTTCCCCCAAGTAAAAGCCTATATGGAACAAAGTATCGAAACAGCCCGGCAAAAAGGGTATGTCGAGACTTTGAACGGACGTAAACGCATGTTACCCGACATCAATTCGCACAACAGCGTCGTACGCGGCTATGCCGAACGAAACGCCATAAACGCTCCTATACAAGGCAGTGCCGCCGACATTATAAAAATTGCTATGGTACGCATCTTCGAGCGTTTCGAAAAAGAAGGGTTACAGGCCAAAATGATTTTGCAGGTACACGACGAACTCAACTTCACAGTCCCTGCCGATGAAATCGATACCGTAACCCGCATCGTGAAAGAAGAGATGGAACAGGCCGCCGTTTTACGCGTACCTCTCATCGCCGACACCGGAACAGGTACCAACTGGCTCGAAGCACACTAATCGTACTACCCGAAATATAACCGGGAAAACGACTTTTATATGTCTGTCGGCAATTATCCGTAAGGCTTTCTTAGGTGGAAGCATCGCTGTTATGCCCCTTTTTCTTATGACGGAATCTGTCTGCCCGACGAAATCTCGGCCTGCAACACATAATCATAACCCGAAGCATTCTGATAAATACGCAAGTCGAAACGAGAAGCCGCAGCGAGAATATGCTCAACGATTTCGCTTTGTACCGACTCGAAGTCGACCCACGCCGTAACCGTTGTAAAACAGTATATTTCAAAAGGTGTACCGTTTCCCGTGGATTCAAGTAAACGGGCCATCACCTCGAACTGGGAAGTAATGGACGGATGATGCAACAAATACATGTTGACATAGGCTCGGAAAAGACCCAAATTCGTATCGATAGTTCCGTTTGCAAGCCCTTCGGAGTTATGGGTATTCTCTACATGACCGTCTTCACGCTGTTTCTTTTTCACGGTAATGTAATCCTTCATATACGGCAGGCCGGCATAGACTTCGAGTTTTTCGTCAGTACAAGCCGCAACCGAATCATTCTCGATAAGGAAAGCTCGTTTTATACGACGGCCTCCGCTCTCGGTCATTCCTCTCCAATTCTGCATCGTCGAAGAAACCAATGTATAGGGAGGCAATGAAATAAGCGTATGATCGAAGTTGCGTACTTTTACCGTATCGAGCGTTATATCCTCCACCACTCCATTTACCATACCGCCCGGCAAAACAATCCAGTCGCCCCGACGCACAAGGTCGTTCTCGGCCAATTGGAATCCGGCCACGAAGCCGAGAATAGAATCTTTGAAAACCAACATCAAAACGGCGGCAAAAGCTCCCAAACCCGTTATAAGTTTCAGCGGAGATACCCCGGCGATTATCGCTGCAATCAGAATAACGGCAACACCTATAAATATCCCTTTAAGCAGCTGTACGATACCTTTCAACGGACGGTCGCGCCACTCATCGCGCTGAGAAAATATATGCCAGAACGTATCGATCGTGCGATTGATATAAAACCAAAACACACCGACAAACACAATACTGCATATCCGCTCTATCCACCTTATCAAGTGAGGGGCATCTCCATACACCCAGGGCAGAAAAGCCAATACGATAAGCGGGAAAAAGATATAAGCGACACTCGAAAAAAGGCGACGCTTTATCATGATCTGCAATGTTTTGTTGCGCGTATGTCGAGACAGCCGCACAAAAATACGGTGCAATACAATGCGTAACAACCAAGTGATAACAAGAGAAAGCAGCAATATCAACACCAGATAAATGAGGCTTTCCCACCGGTCTACGTGTCCGGAGTCCATACCCAGACTTTTCAACATATCTTTTATTCCTTGCAGCAACGGCTCGGCCACCCGGTACGACTTATCTTCTATATACTCCAAATTTTCCATACATATCAAATTTTAACTCCGACAATAACAACGACGATACCCGAGACCACCACAGACAATCTCCTTCTCTTCCCAAAGATACGAAATATTTTCTTACATGACTTGCGCCCGGGTATCCACACGCTCTAAAAAGAGACCATTTTATAAACCGCCAAGAGAGCAAAAAAGATTTAGAACCCGAAAGATTTGTACAATAGGATAGTTCGGCGTTTTTTTGTACTTTTGCGGTCGGAAAATAAAAAAACGAACAGAATGGCATTACAATGCGGTATAGTCGGCCTGCCCAACGTGGGTAAATCGACGCTTTTCAATTGTTTGTCCAACGCCAAAGCGCAATCGGCAAACTTCCCCTTTTGTACCATCGAACCCAATGTGGGTGTCATCACCGTACCCGACGACCGGCTCAATAAACTGGCCGAGTTGGTACACCCGCAACGCATCGTCCCCACGACGGTCGAAATCGTCGATATAGCCGGGCTGGTAAAGGGAGCCAGTCAAGGAGAAGGCCTCGGCAATAAATTTCTCGCCAATATACGCGAGACCGATGCCATATTGCACGTTTTGCGATGCTTCGATGACGACAATATTACACATGTCGACGGGTCGGTCGACCCCGTGCGGGACAAAGAAATCATCGACTACGAACTGCAACTCAAAGATCTCGAAACCATCGAAAGCCGCATAAGTAGGGTGCAGAAACAAGCACAGACCGGCGGCGATAAAGCAGCCAAACTGGCTTACGAGGTATTGAGCCGCTATAAAGAAGCTCTCGAACAAGGGAAAGCCGCACGCACGGTAACATTCGAGACCAAAGACGAACAGAAAATCGCCCACGACCTTTTCCTGCTCACCAACAAGCCAGTCATGTACGTCTGCAACGTCGATGAGGCCAGTGCGGTCAACGGCAACGCCTATGTCGAGAAAGTGCGGGAAGCCGTAAAAGACGAAAACGCAGAGATCCTCATAGTCGCCGCCAAAATAGAATCGGAAATAGCCGAATTCGAAACCTACGAAGAACGGCAGATGTTCCTCAACGAGATAGGCCTCGAAGAATCGGGCGTATCGCGCCTCATACGTTCGGCCTATAAGTTGCTCAACCTCGAAACTTACTTCACCGCCGGAGAACCCGAAGTACGGGCATGGACTTATCTCAAAGGTAGCAAAGCCCCACAATGCGCGGGGATTATCCATACCGATTTCGAGAAGGGCTTTATCCGTGCCGAAGTCATCAAGTACGATGACTATATCGCATTAGGTTCGGAAGCCGCCTGCCGCGAAGCCGGAAAGATAAATGTCGAAGGGAAAGACTATATCGTACAGGACGGCGATATCATGCACTTCCGCTTCAACGTATAAAACAGCCTTGCCCCGTTCCCATGAGAAAGATTCGTTCGGTCTGTGTCTATTGTGCTTCGAGTTCTCGTGTCGCACCCGCCTATTTCGAGGCAGCACAAGAGTTGGGGCAACTGCTCGCCCGGAAACACATACGATGCGTGTATGGTGCGGGCGGACAAGGATTGATGGGAACACTGGCCGATGCCGTCATGCAGGAGGGCGGTGAAATTATCGGAGTCATTCCGCAATTCATGTACGACAACGGATGGAACCACCCGACACTGAAAAATCTGGAAATCACCCCCGACATACACAGCCGTAAACAACGCATGGCCGCCTTGTCCGACGCCGTCATCGCTTTGCCGGGAGGCTGCGGTACATTTGAAGAGTTGCTCGAAATCATTACATGGAAGCAATTGGGTCTGTATCTCAATCCCATCATAATACTCAACACCGGCGGGTATTACGACCCGTTGATAGAAATGCTCGATCGGGCAGCCGACGAACACTTCATGCGTCCCGAACACCGGGTCATGTGGTGTGCCGCCAAGACGCCGCAAGAGGCCATAGATGCACTATATTCCGCACCCGAATGGGACGGAAAACTACGTAAACTCGCCGTTATATAGATGATGATGTAATGCCCCTCTACGACTTGCCATATCGCCCTCGTCCCGAGATACCCGACAGCGTCTCCTCTCCCGATATGACAATATCGCCCGACAGCATCAAAGCAAAACCGTCTATCGCACATCAACCCGAAAAACAAGATACGGTACAATTCTCGGCAGATAGTCCGACAACCGCCTCTGCAATCGAGCAAGGCGACACGACGACACACCCTACTTCCGAATATCGCACCCAATTACCGGAACAAGCTCCTGTCTCTCCTGCAAACGACACTCTCGTTTCGGGACAAATACCTTCCCGACCTATTCCCGGAACCTCCGACTCGACTCAACAACAAGCCTCCGGAGACTCTTCATACCTCCCGACGACCGATACGACAACAGTTCCCAGACAATCCTTTCCCGACGTTCCGGCACAAACGGGAACAGATTCGATACTCCGGACCGACGAACTCAAACAAAAGTTATCCGAGAAAATTGCAGACGACACCGCAACGGCAGTACAAGAGAAGTTATCGCTCCACGATACTGCCGTCATAACCGCAAAACCGGGCAGTATAGAACAAACGGATACCGTACAACTTTACAGCGGAGGAAGCCCGAAACAACTCTCTCTACAACCTGATGCCGATACAATACAAGAAGCAGAGGCAACGTTCATGCCGGCAGATTCGACCCCGATTGCAGCCGACACGACAACAGCCCGGCTTCTCCTCCCGGACACATATATTCCCGTCGTCGAGATACGGGAAGGTCTTCCGGGGCACCAACGCCCTGAAAACGCACCGTTCCGCGACGGAAGTTTCTTCTCATTGCTCTTAGCCGGGCTTATTTTATTTATACTTTTCATACGTTACCGCAAGAAAATCTTCTCTTGGCAGACCGACGGGGATTCCGAACATCATCGGGACGGAAACCGTACCAAACACCTCATCGGTATCAACGCCCATATACGTAACTTGTTCCTCTCTTATACGTTTGTAATCGAAGGCGCACTGGGTATCATCGCCTTCTTCATTTACGGCCTCCCCCTCCCTTTCTCGGGAGGATATGCCGTGAACGCCCTGTTACTGGCTCTCCCGGCAGCATTCTATTTTCTGCTGCAACAAGGTATTTTCCTGCTACTGGCCTCGGTTTTCTCGACCGATACTCGAGGTCGGGAATGGTGCGACACGCACATTATCATCAATCTACTGCTGGGAATATGTCTTTTTCCCTTCGTTTTCTTATCGACCTATCTGCCCGAGACCGGAGAGAATTGTCTTATCTTTTCGGCATGCCTCTACCTACTCTCCCGCATACTCTTTATAATCAAAGGTGTAAAACTTTTTTTGCGAGATTTTAGATGTTTGCTCTACTTTATTTTGTACCTTTGCACCCTGGAAATAGCACCCCTTCTCCTCATAGGAAAAAGCTGGGGCCTTTTATAAGCATTTTATCATTAACCAATAAATTTTACCGATTTGAAGATCAAGAAGATACTGGTTTCACAACCCCAACCGTCAGAGAAATCGCCCTATTTCGATATTGCCGAGAAATACGGGGTAAACATTGTCTTCCGTCCTTTCATCAAAGTAGAAGGATTGTCGTCTAAGGAATTCCGGCAACAAAAAATATCGTTACCCGAGTATACCGCCGTCATCTTCACCGCACGCACGGCGATCGACCATTTCTTTACTTTGTGCGAAAGTCTGCGGGTAACCATACCCGAAACCATGAAATATTTCTGTACGACCGAGGCGATCGCCCTCTATCTGCAAAAATACACCGTCTATCGCAAACGGAAAATATTCTTCGGGAACACCGGAAAACTCGACGACCTTATTCCCTCGCTCAACAAGCACAACTCCGAGAAATTCCTGTTACCCGTCTCCGACGTCAATAACGGTGAATATCCTTTGCTCGACAAGCATAAAATCAACTATACCAAAGCGGTCATGTACCGCACGGTAAGCAATGACTTCGCTCCGGACGAACCGTTCGACTACGATATGCTCATCTTTTTCAGCCCGGCCGGAATACAATCGTTGCTGAAAAATTTCCCCGACTTCGAACAGGGAGATATAAAGATAGGTACTTTCGGCCCGACAACCGCCAAAGCCGTTCACGACGCAGGATTGCGCCTCGACTGTGAAGCTCCGCGTCCCGAAGCTCCGTCGATGACGGCAGCGCTGGAATTGTTCCTCAAAGAGCAAAACAAAGCGGCCAAGAAATAACGATTCAACCCCACAGATTTCTACACCTTGCCACATCGCACCTCTTTCGGAATGCATGGCAAGGTGTATTTTTTTCCATAGAGGCATAATTCCTCGGTATATTCCATAAGATTGGAAATCTCTTTTGGTTCTTGTTATCGAGTTTTTTCCTATTTTTGCAATTGGAGAGAGTTTCTCTCTCCGCGACATATCGGAATTTTAGGAAGCGTTATGCTTATCTTGTAAGTTGAAAACCTGAGAAACTTTCAAATGTGTACAAGGATAGCATAGTGGTTCTCACGCAATAGCGTGGGCTGCTATTACTACATCCGTACACAAGGTTTCTCAGGGCCTCAACTTAGGAAGTAGTGCATTGCAGTTCCACGCTTCGTGGTTTTAATAGAAACAGTCTTTGAGGAACTGGAAAGACACCATATTCACATTATGATGAAAACGAAATTTTTACTCTTCGCAATCCTTGCCTCAACAATGGCAGCTTGCAGCGACAATGATGAGAATGACCAAAAAGAAATTACGCTTCCTCCCGGAGAAACTTCTCATGCTATCGATATGGGGATGCCAAGCGGAACATTATGGTGCAGTATGAATGTAGGAGCTTCGGAGGTTACGGATTTCGGAACTTATTATCAGATGTCTTACGAAAAGGATGTTGCCACAGAAAAACTGGGAGCAGGCTATTCCACGCCGACAAAGGAGCAATTTGAGGAATTGATTGCGCATACCACACAGCAACATACAGAGATCAACAATGTGAAAGGCATGCTCTTCAAGGCCTCGAACGGGAACTCTATTTTCTTGCCTGCCGCAGCCCATCTTTCCGGCAGTTCATGGGAGGTAAATAATGAAGGTTCAGGAGCATATTGGACAGTAACGCCATCGACCGAGGAAGACTATTTTTACTTTCTTGAATTCAGCAAAGCAGAAGACACACCGTGGTTCGGAGATCGAGATATAAATACTAACAAATTGCCAATCAGAGCTGTCTACAAAAAATAAAGACGAAATAAGCACCTTATTGTATGTTGTACCAACTCCGATAACTTTTTAAATCCGGACCCTTTAAATGGGGATAAATTCAGATAAAACGACGGACTGCCCAACCATATCCGGGTTGTGGCAGTCCTTTATATTCCGACTCTGTTATCAAAAAGAAAAACATTTTTAAGATCTCATATTTCCGAGAAAAGTCGTACATTTGTCTTTGCTGGCAGTAAACAGTTGAAATAAATCAAACGCTATTAAAATACAGAAATAACGATGTGCGATAACCGGCTTACACACGACGAACGCCTGCGGGGAGAAATTCGTGTAAACGAACTTTTTTTCTCCGGAGAATCGTTTATCGCTTACCCTTACCGCATCGTCTACAAAACCGGAGACACTGCAAGACCCGTATCTTCGTCCATATTGGTAAGTATTCCCAAAAAACGATTCAAACGAGCCGTAAAACGCAACAAACTACGCCGCCGCATCAAAGAGGCATTCAGATTGAACAAGTCGCTCCTCAACACCCCGTTGGAAGCGGCCGGAAAAACAATCGACATGGCTGTCATCTATCTCGATAAAGAGGTACAACCCTATGCCTTTCTCGAAAAACGCATGAAAGAGATGCTGCAAAAACTGGCCGGTAAAATCGTCCCTGCAACTACCGACGAAGAAAAACAACCGTAAACGATCGAGTCCATGTTACGGTTCGTCAGAAAACTTCTCTCCGCCTTCCTCCTACTCCCTATTTATATTTACCGGGCGTGCATTTCCCCGCTCAAACCTCCCAGCTGCCGGTACGCCCCGACCTGCTCGCAATATGCTATCGAAGCCATACGTCTTCACGGTCCGGGACTCGGCTTGTGGTTGGCTGTAAAACGCATTGCCCGATGCAACCCGTGGGGAGGCAGCGGATACGATCCCGTCCCGAGTGTCATACGGTGCGACATACACACACACCATATCCGGCCCATTACTGCCCGGGAATATGCCGTTTGCGACCCTTATCCCC
This sequence comes from uncultured Porphyromonadaceae bacterium, assembly GCA_900547555.1. Classification (GTDB taxonomy): domain Bacteria; phylum Bacteroidota; class Bacteroidia; order Bacteroidales; family UBA11471; genus Caccoplasma. The sequence continues at coordinate 23,958 of URHG01000035.1, forward strand.
GCTACCCGTTAGAGATTGTGTACAAACGGCTCGACTGCCGTTTCTCGGTAGGCATACACCCCTATGAAAGCGCCGTCGTTTCCGAAGAAGCATGGCGTGCCGTAACCGAAGCCGCCGCTCTCGAACACGTCGTCGCCATCGGCGAATGCGGACTCGATGCGACCCGGGACATACCTATGTCCCAGCAACTCGAAATCTTCGAAAAACATATTTCCCTTTCCGAAAAACTGAAAAAACCGCTTATCATACACTGCGTCAAAGCCTTCGATACCCTCATTGCCACACGCCGTAAAACACACCCGGCCCAACTGTGGATTATTCACGGATTCAGAGGAAAACCCCAACAGGCCGAACAATTACGCCGGGAAGGGTTACTGTTGAGTTTCGGGGCAAAATACAATCCCGAAACCTTGAAAATATTTCGCCCGGGAGAAGTATTCTTCGAAAGCGACGACGATACCCTCCCTATCGATACGATTTACCGCCGTGCAGCCCGACTATGGAAAATACCCCGTTATCTGGTCGTAGCCCGCACGGCCGAAAGCATACATGCCATATTGCATACGACCGACGAAGAAGGGTAAAAAACATCTCTATAAGAATGTTTTCACCGTAAATTCATTATCTTTGCCGATATTTCCGTGAAAATAAAGCGCATTCGACAGGCAGCAAAATCATTTTTCTCGCTCCTCTCCTGCTCTATTTTACAACGGACAAAAAATTAATTTTAAAAATAAAACAGTACTTCGATGAATTTCGTAGAAGAATTGGAATGGCGCGGCATGGTACACACCTTGATGCCGGGCACGAAAGAACTCCTCGAAAAGGAGATGGTTACCGCTTATCTGGGCATCGACCCTACGGCCGATTCGCTGCACATCGGACACCTCTGCGGAGTGATGATGCTGCGGCATTTCCAACGTTGCGGACACAAACCCATCGCATTGATAGGCGGCGCCACCGGCATGATCGGCGACCCGTCGGGCAAATCGCAAGAACGAAACCTGCTCGACGAAGAAACCTTGCGCCACAACCAAGCCTGCATCAAAAAACAGTTGAGCAAGTTCCTCGACTTCGAATCGGACACACCCAACCGGGCCGAGCTGGTCAACAATTATGACTGGATCAAGGACTTTTCATTTCTCGACTTTGCCCGCACGGTGGGAAAACACATTACCGTCAACTACATGATGGCAAAGGAATCGGTACAAAAACGCCTCAACGGTGAAGCACGCGACGGCCTTTCGTTTACCGAATTCACCTATCAATTACTCCAAGGCTACGACTTCCTGCATCTTTACGAAACCAAAAATTGCAAACTGCAACTGGGAGGTTCGGACCAATGGGGCAATATCACCACAGGAGCCGAACTGGTACGCCGTACCAACGGCGGAGAGGTCTATGCCCTCACCTGCCCGTTGATCACCAAAGCCGACGGCGGGAAATTCGGGAAAACCGAGTCGGGTAACGTTTGGCTCGATCCCCGCTATACGTCTCCTTATAAATTCTACCAATTCTGGCTGAATGTAAGCGATGAAGACGCTGCCAAATACATCAAAATCTTCACGGCACTCCCCCACGACGAAATCGAAGCCCTCGTCGCCGAACAGCAGGCTGCTCCTCACCTGCGTCCGTTGCAAAAACGTCTGGCTCGCGAAGTAACCGTCATGGTACACTCCGAGGAAGACTACAATGCAGCTGTCGAAGCATCGGGCATACTCTTCGGCAATTCTACATCGGAACAGTTGCACAAGCTCGACGAAGATACCTTACTGGCCGTATTCGAAGGAGTTCCCCAATTTGAGATTTCCCGGGAAGAGCTCGCCTCGGGCATACGTGCCGTAGACCTGCTCACCGAAAAAGCCGCCGTATTTCCCTCGAAAGGAGAAATGCGTAAAACCACACAGGGCGGTGGCGTCTCGATCAATAAAGAGAAACTCGCCGAGTTCGACGCTACGCTTAACGCCGACATGCTGCTCAACGGAAAATATCTTCTCGTGCAAAAAGGAAAGAAAAATTATTTCTTAATTATTGCAAAATAAATACGAATTTTCCTTGCAGATAAAAAATCTTGCGCTATCTTTGTCGCGCTTTTAGGGATTTTCCCTTTTAAAGACAAGGATTGTCTTATGGTGTAATGGTAGCACAACAGGTTTTGGTTCTGTTTGTCTAGGTTCGAATCCTAGTAAGACAACAAAGGAGTCATTCGATTTTTCGAATGACTCCTTTTCTTTTTCATAGATCTTCCTATGTGCCTATTTTCTTGCCAAAAGTTATCGAATCATATATTTTCACTACCTACATGTAGGTATTTTTCATAATACACGACAAAAAAATATACTTCATATCATTTTTTATATTTACTTTGCAAAAAATTTCAGAGAACCTAAACAAAATGAAAATCCGAACCACTGGTACTCAAAAAGTCATTTTCGGTATTCTATTATTCATAAGTGCTTCTGTATCATCTCAAAATTTCTCGCAAGAAGTAAAAGACACTACTTATACTTCTCTTCATCATACAATCAAATATTCAGGAGAGAATAGAATTCTTTCGGGAAATATGTTGCGTCGTACCAGCATCGGAAACCTTTGGAACGCCATTTTATCTCTCGAACCGTCTTTAACCGACGGAAATAGCGATTTATACGGAGATGTTCCCTATTATATCCCCCAAAGTACCTCTTTACAGGGACAAACAGCGTGGTCTCTTTCGGGCCAAACCTCATCGATACTATTTCTTATCGACGGTGCACAAGTATCGGCCTACCAATTCATGAGCCTCAATATAAATGATATAGAAAAAATCATCATTTATAAAGATGTGCAATCGCTTGCCCGATTGGGTACAAAAGGCGGCAACGGAGCCATCGAAGCAATTTTGAGAACTCCCGAAACGGGAAAATTGCATATCAACTACCTTTTCGACGCCCAAATACAAACGGTCGACCTAAGCCACCAACACCCCGCCGCCGATATAAAAGACATAAAAGGCTTCGACTGGAAAAATACGCCTCTACGCACAGCCTTTCGCCACCGGCACAAACTCGACATCGGGGGTGGAGACCGCTATGTGAAATATAATTTCTCGGTCGAAGGCGACCCCTCGGGAAAAGGCGTTATGAAAGGCGACTATCACAAAACTCTCGGCCTGAGCAACTATATTGCCTATCGACGTAATATTCTGTCTATCTCGAACTACTTGTCGTTTTATCAAACCAAAAACAATGCCAGTCCTTACGGGACTTACGACTATTACCGGAACCTGTCTCCGGAATTGTCTCCATACGATGCAAACGGCAAAATAGCCACTCTCCTCGGTAACGGTGCGATAAATCCCCTGCACGAAGTATCGACAGGTTCTTTCGACCGCAAAAAAATCCACACTGTACAAGACCGATTGAAAGTCGAAATCACCTTACCCGCTGACTTGCATCTCGACGGGAATTTCTCTTTCATTCGTGAAACAGGTCAAAACGATGTTTATGTCTCTCCTTCATCGGGACGTTATACCGATGTCGAAACAGGAGGTTACACGGGCCAGTACGATATTACCCGCGATAACCAACTCTCTTTCAAAGGCGGCCTATCTCTCCGATACGACAAGACTTGGAAAAAATCGGATATCGGAGTTTCGGGCGGAATAAATTTTCTTAGCAACAAATGGTACGACGAGACATTCAGCGGAATAGGGATTCCTTCCGACCGAATGGCATATATCTCATTTACACAAAGTTATTATAGTTCAGAAACCTCTCCTTCTGCTTCGCGTTACTACGACCACAATTTATCCGGCATATTTTCGGCTCATTATCTTTACGACAATCGGTACGGACTCACGGCGGGTGCCCGCATCGAAAAATCATCGTTATTGGCCAGTCGCGCCCGCACAGCAGCATTTTATAGCGCCGGTGTTTTTTGGAATATGCACAACGAATCGTTCTTGCGGAATACCGGTATCGAACAGCTTACTTTGGCTTTTTCGCACGGGACAAGCGGAGGAATAGGGTTCTCAAACAATGCCTACACCGTTACTTTCGACAATAACGTAGGGAACGAATACATCTACAATTACTATCTCATCGGCTCTTCTATCGTACTGATGCCCAACGACCGGCTACGGCACTATACCGTCATGCGCAACAACCTGTCTTTATCGGCCCGTTACAGAGGCGTCTCGCTGTCGATACTTTATTACACCCGCCGCACGACAGACCTGCCGATAATAACCCCGTTGCCATTATCGACCGGTTATCCCCATACATTCGACAACGGCGGACAAGTGAGCAATCGGGGGATCGAAGGAACTGTTTCCGTCGATATTCTGCCCGATAGCAAAAATCTATCCCTGCTGACATTTGCAAGCCTTGCATACAACCGCAACCGTATCGACAAACTCCCGACATATTTTGCATCGGTCTATAACGAAGCAATAGAAAAAAGTATGGAAACAACCAAGCTTCCTCTGTCGACAGTTTTTTTACAAGAAAGCCGCACCCTTACGGAACTATACCGTCTCGACCCGACAAACGGAGAACTCGTCGCCGAAGGCTCGACCGAACCGACGATACGGGGCAACTGGGGCTTTTCCGCCACATATCGGCAATGGCAATTCAATCTCGTTACGACTTTCTCGGCCGGAGCAAAAGCGTACGATATGAATAGAGCGGCAACCGGAGGAAATCCATTCGTCCGGGACAACCGCTTCTCTTTGCGCAACGTACAGCTGGCCTACACATTCCCGGCATGGAAAACACTCCGCCTGATGTTGCTGGCTTCGGGAGAGAACCTCTTCCGTTACTCCTCGTCCGATATCGACTTGGGATATTACTACCCTTATGCTCGTACTTACACGTTAGCTTTACGCATACAACTCTGAAATGAAAAAGATACGACACATATTGGCCCTTTTACTTCTTCCGTTGGTCGCCTGCACCGACTGGTTCGATGCTGTACCCGATAACGGAACGATACCCGACAAAAAATTTTTCGGAGACGAGAACGCCTTTTACAATGCACTCGTCGACGTCTATACGCAACTGCGCAGCAACAACCTTTACGGCGGGTATCGTACTTTTGGCCATCGCCAAATCCTCGGTCACGTATTCTTCCCCCAGATAATGGCCGGAAAG
>URHG01000036.1 GCA_900547555.1 uncultured Porphyromonadaceae bacterium
CAGTCGCAACATGATTTCCCCGAAAGTAACAACTTTTTTGCTCATAGCAGTTTGTATTTTTTTAGTCTCAAATAAATATGAGAAACATGTATGTGTGAATCAGTCTACAAAGATATTTGTTTTTATTGGAAATAATAAATAACGGGCCGAAAAACTTATGAATCTTATGTTTTGCCAGTAAGACGGTTATTCTTTTTGCGGATTGCGGTCGATGTATTTTTTTACGGTTTTGAAGAGGTTCGATGCAAAAACGAAGTTATTCAGCTTCTCATTGGTCGAGGTGAAAATATCGTCTTTATTTCCCACCCATTCTTTTTGTCCCTGATTGAGAAAAATGATATTTTCTCCAATACCCAGTACCGAACTCATGTCATGGGTATTGATGATGGTCGTGATGTTGTATTCGCGTGTGATGTCCTTGATGAGTTCGTCGATGAGGATCGACGTTTGCGGGTCGAGTCCCGAGTTGGGCTCGTCGCAGAAAAGGTATTTGGGGTTGAGCGCGATGGCCCGGGCTATGGCGACTCGTTTCTGCATACCGCCGCTTATTTCCGACGGATATTGCTTGTCGGCACCCGAAAGGTTTACACGTTCGATACAGAATCGGGCCCGTTTCTCTCTTTCGGCGGCAGATTGCCGGGTAAACATTTTCAGCGGGAATATGACGTTTTCGAGAACGGTGAGCGAGTCGAATAAGGCCGAGCCTTGAAACAACATGCCTATTTCGCTGCGCAGAGCTTTTACTTGGGAGGCGTTCATGCGGAGGAAGTCGTTACCGTCGTAAAGGACCTCTCCCGAGTCGGGACGTATGAGTCCGACGATCGATTTCATCATTACCGTTTTTCCCGAACCGCTTTTGCCGATGATAAGATTGGTTTTCCCGGCAAAGAATTGGGCCGAAATATCGTTCAGGATAGTTTTCCCGTCGAATGTCTTGAAAATATGTTTTACTTCGATCATTGTAAAAGCAGTTTAGTAAGTATCACGTCGAGCAGGAGTATCATGACACTGCTCACTACGACCGAGTCGGTACTGGCTTTGCCCACTTCGAGAGCTCCGCCTTTTACCCGGTATCCGAAGTATGAGGCAACGCTGCTGATGACGAAGGCGAAAAAGAATGATTTGATAATGGTGTACCAAACATAATATTCGGTGAAATAGGATTGCAACCCGTAGATATACCGCGATGCAGGAATGATGTCGGTAAACGCCGAAACGATATATCCGCCGAAGAGTCCCGAGAACATGCTGAAAACGACCAATACCGGAATAAATACTACCATGGCGGCGATTTTGGGAAGTATCAGGTAGTTGGCCGAGTTTACCCCCATGATGTCGAGAGCGTCGATTTGTTCGGTAACTCGCATGGTTCCGATTTCCGATGCAATGTTCGAGCCTATTTTCCCGGCCAGCAGCAGACACATGATCGAAGACGAAAATTCCAATAGCAGCGTGTCGCGGGTAACGAGTCCCACAGTATAGGCCGGCAGTAGGGGAGAGGAGACATTGAGTTGTGTTTGAATGGTGATAACGGCCCCGATAAAGAGCGATATGGTAACGACAATGGCGATAGACCCGATGACCAGCATGTAGGCTTCATCTTTGAATCGCCTGAAAAATTCGCTCCAACGGTCGGGGGTGGTAAAAATCTTTTTCAGCAATAAAATATAGTCGCCGAAACGGTATAGTGATCGAAAAAGAATTTTCATAAAAACATGAATTTTAGTCGTCTCTTGGAAAGAGAACGACAGAAAACCTCGCAAACTTAATGAAAATCGTTGGAATAAGCGAATAAAATCGAAAGAATCGCTTCGCTCGGCTGAATAAAAAGAGTTGTTATACGGAGTAATGACGTGGATTTTTTAAATAATTGACGGTCTGCCGATATGAATCTTTTTTTAATTTTGTGATTACGAAAGAGGAATTTCTTTTTATTTATCTTTACTGCGGATATTGTTTATAATCCTTTTAATATGTATTTGGGAGGTGAAGCGGATTGTATGGAAACGAAGAAAATTTTAGGGGTTGTTTTGTGTATAAGTATTATGGTGCTTGTAGGTTGTGTAAAAAACGAAGACGAAAAGTTTATTCCGATCGAGTTGGCGATAGAGAGTACAGATTTGACACGGATAGGGAATGATGAGTTTACGATTCCTTCCGAAGGCGGGAGTTTTACGATTTGCAGTGCGGAAAGAGGTGTGTCGTTTATGGTGAATTGGCTTGAATTTGATGGGGTGGAATATTATTTGACAGATGAGGAAGTAGATGCAGGATATTACGACAACGATTGGGTGACGGTAGTTTTATTGGAAACTTCCCCTGTGAAATACGAGATTGTTCTCAAAGCCAATACATCGCGAGAGAGGAACCGGGTACGTATCGGGGTTAATTGTTTCCATTATAGTTACCGTATTCTGAGTATTGTTCAGCAGTCGGGAGAATAAGTATTTATACGAATTGGGGGAAAGAGAATCGGGTTCCGAACAGTCCGCCAAATGAGTTTCCTGAATAGCCTCGGTTATTGTCTTTAAAATAAATACGTTGGCACATCTTTCGTGTAAAAAAATGTGTTGGATTTGGTTTATCTTATAGAATTGCCCTATCTGTAAAAATGGTATTTTTTTCAGTATTTCAGATATAACTCTTATAAAAATCTCCCGCTATTTTTGCATCGATCAAAGAATGATATAATACAAAAATAAAAGGTATGAAGAAAAAACTGATTGTTGGTTTTGTGCTTTTTTCGATATTGGGCACAGGAGTTATCAACGGACAAGAATCGACAAATGTAAAGATAACAACCATGAGTAAATTGGCAAATGACACGCGCGTGTTCGTAATTGACCCTGAAATCAGTGTGCAGGGAGTACGGTTTAAGAACCGTTTTGGTATAGAGTTGGCAGGACATCTTTATCTTCCTAAAAATTTCGATGCGTCGAAGAAGTATGCCGCCATCGCCGTATGCGGTCCTTTCGGTGCTGTGAAAGAACAGGCATCGGGGTTGTATGCGCAGGAGATGGCCCGTCGCGGGTTTGTAACGGTGGCGTTTGATCCCTCTTTTACGGGCGAAAGCGAAGGGTCGCCGCGTTATGTGGCTTCGCCAGATATTAACACAGAAGATTTCTCGGCTGCGGTCGACTTTCTTTCTTTGCTCGATTTTGTAGACCCTGATCAGGTAGGTATCATAGGCATTTGCGGTTGGGGTGGTTTGGCATTGAATGCGGCGGCTATCGATACCCGTATAAAGGCAACGGTTACATCGACTATGTATGATATGAGCCGGGTGAATGCCAATGGTTATTTCGATGCGATGGACGATGATGCCCGTTATGAACTGAAACAACAACTCAACGCACAGCGTATCGAAGACGCTCGTAATGGCCGATATGCTTTGGCCGGTGGAGTGGTCGATATGTTACCCGATGATGCGCCCTGGTTTGTCAAGGATTATCACGCCTATTATAAGACGAAACGGGGTTATCATAAACGCTCTCTCAATTCCAATGGCGGCTGGAACAAGACCTCGGCACTTTCATTTATCAATACGCCCCAACTTGCGTATAGTGATGAAATCCGCAGTGCGGTACTCTTGATACATGGCGAAAAGGCGCATTCCCGTTATTTCAGTGAAGATGCTTTCAAAAAGTTGAAAGGAGATAATAAAGAGCTGTCGATTATCCCCGGAGCAACGCATGTGGACCTTTATGACAATTTCGAAAAAATCCCGTTCGACAAGTTGGAAAACTTTTTTGAGAAGAATCTGAAATAGGTTTTAAACGGTAAATTGTGGAATTGAACGGAGTGTGGCGAGCGGTTTGATACAGCGTTCGCTACACTTCGCTTTTTTTGTATGAAGTCGGGTAAAAGTCGTTTTATATAGAAAATCGTCGTGTGTAGTAAAAAAAGCGTGGAGCCAATTGTAAGGCCTCTTTGTGGAGATTTCATAAAAAGGAGTGGTATCGACCGGTGCCGGTTTCTCCCTTTTTTGTACTTTTGTGAAGGATAATGTTTCCTTACCGAATTGTATAAGAAAAAATTAAGAATGGCGGAACAAAATTTCCCATTGTACGAAGAGGGTATTGCTTTTCTCAAAAGACGAGACAAAAAATTGGCTTGGTTGATAGGGCGGATAGGAAAAATTTTGCATGTCGATACCAAAGACGATTTTCAGTTTTTTGTCGAGCAAATAGTAGGGCAGATGCTCTCGATTAAGGTAGCCGATGTGATGATAGGGCGATTGATCGATTATTGCCGGGGAACAATAACGGTCGATGCGATATGCAGTCTGTCGGTAGAGGAGTTCAGGAGCTTGGGTATCTCTACAAGGAAAGCGGAATGTATCCGGCAAGTAGCTTCTATGATAAGAGGTGGCGCTCTCGATTTTGTGCAACTTCGGGGATTGCCTGATGCCGATATAATGAAGATCTTGACTTCTATCAAGGGTATTGGTCCGTGGACTGCGAAAATGTATCTCTATAAAATCCATCGTCCCGATGTGCTTCCTTATGAAGATGCCGTTTTTTTATCAGCATATAAATGGCTTTATCGCACGCGAAATGTAAAACCGGAGGCAGTCAGGCATTGTTGTCGGAAGTGGTCTCCTTATGCTTCGATAGCTGCGATGTATCTGTATGCGGCGTATGAGGAGGGGTTGATCGGCACGGAGGCTCCATTATTGGAAAATTTGTAAAACGATGTGTTTCTAGATTGAATAGTGAGGTCGAAGGAGTGTTTTTCAAAGATTTCCGATGCGATTCCCATATAACTGTGTTTTTTGTTTTTCCAGTGGTGAAATAGGGCTTCGGCATAAAAAAAGGACAATTGTGTGGCAATTCGTCGAAAATCGTTATCTTTGCCTCTTATGAAATGGATCGATAACATAAAGCCAATCATTCATCATAAAAGGGTTGCCATGCCGGATCCGGAGGAGATGGAACATCTTGCCGCCGAAGGTAAAATGGTACTGCGCACCGAAGACCTTGTAAAAAAATACGGGCAGCGTACGGTGGCCAATCACGTATCTATCAATGTGCGTCAGGGAGAAATTGTAGGATTGCTGGGGCCTAACGGTGCCGGTAAGACGACGACATTCTATATGACGACGGGATTGATTACGCCCAACGAAGGCCGTATCTTTCTCAATGACCTCGATATTACGTCGTTTCCTGTTTATCGCCGGGCGCAGTATGGCATCGGATATTTGGCGCAGGAAGCGTCGGTATTCCGAAAGTTGTCGGTAGAAGATAATCTGATTGCCGTTCTGCAAATGACCGGTAAAAGTAAGGAGTATCAGAAAGAAAAACTCGAAAGTCTTATTGCCGAATTCCGACTCGAAAAAGTGCGCAAGAATTTGGGCGACCGGTTATCGGGGGGGGAACGCCGTCGTACCGAAATAGCCCGTTGCCTGGCTATCGACCCGAAATTCATCATGCTCGATGAGCCTTTTGCGGGTGTCGACCCCATTGCGGTAGAAGATATTCAGTATATCGTTTATAAATTGAAAGAGAAAAATATCGGTATCCTTATTACCGACCATAATGCCCCGGAAACGTTGAGTATTACCGATAGGGCGTATCTTCTTTTCGAAGGTAAGATATTGTTTCAGGGAACTTCCGAAGAGTTGGCTTCCAATCCGGTTGTGCGGGAGAAATATCTGGGACGTAATTTTATATTTCACCGGAAACAATTCGACCATCTCGAAGGCAAATAATTCATGTGCGCCGATTGCTTCGGACTATCGGTTCGGTAAATGCAGGCTTTCTAAATTTTTTTGCCGTTTGAGGCGGCGTTGTAAAATCCATATCATTATTACGGTAATCGAAGTGCTGGCTATGACCCAGCCGGTATCACCCGAAGACGTGCCGACGGCGTCGAACAGACTATCGTTGTTGCCTGTCCCCCAAATGTAGGCGCCAATGACCGAGAGACTGTTGTTGAGGGCATGGGCGGTTACGGGTAGCCAGATATTACCCGACCATACCAAAAGATACCCGAAAAAAGCTCCTAACAGCATGCGAGGAACGAAGCCGTAGAATTGGAAATGTATGGCGCTGAAAATTATGGCAGTCGTCCATACGGCGACATGGTGGTTACGGAACTTTTCGAGAAAGAGACGTTGAACGATTCCTCTGAACACAAATTCTTCACCGATGCCGGTTAGGGCGCCGACAATCAGTATCATGATCGTCAAGTCTCCGATATTTGACATCTGCAACATGTTGCGGGTCATTTCTTGTGCACTGGCTTCTTGCGCTTTCAACCAGTTTTCGATATTCGAGAATGTCTCCGGCAGGATTATCGATTCGTTCCATTCGATGATAAGGTTCATCGCCGGGACAGAGAAAAGCATACACAGCACGATGCCCACGACGGCCCCGATACCCGGAGACCGGTCGGCTTGCAGGTATCTGACGGGATTCCCGCCGAAAAGGTAGGCGGCGCATAGTGCCGGCAGAATAAAGAGTATGATGTCTTGTGCCGACAGTGCCATGCGTGTGAGGCTTATTCCCGAGAAAATAAACGATAGGAATATCGTAAGGAGCGATACGAAACATAAACATAGCAACTCGATCCCTATAAAAATCAGGAATTTTACGGTAAAAGAAGATTGGGCGAAATGGTTATAAAGAATACGCATGGTGTGAGATTATAGAGAAGTGCTTTCGGCAATGATGATACAGATGATAAACAGCAGAGTGAATAGTAACTGATTACGGGCGGTTGCTCCCAATACCCGGTTTAATTCCCGGCCGAACCATTTTCCCATGTCCCGATAACTTTTGATATGTGCTGTCAGATAAGCAAGAGGAAGTATAAAGCCGGCGATTCCTGCTGCAATCCAAAACTTCATGACCAGTAAAAGGGCGACGATACCATTGGTCAAATATGCGGTACGGGCGAATTTCCGTCCGAAAAGTACGACGGTCGTATGTTTTCCTGCTGCGCGGTCGTCGTCTATATCCCGGTAATTGTTCACGATAAGAATATTGACCGATAACAGCCCCATTGCCGCACTACATAAGAATACATCGAAGTCGAATGTGAGTGCTTGTACATAGTAAGATAAGTTTACGGCGGCCAGCCCGAAGAAAATCCATACGGTCAAATCGCCCAAACCGTGGTAGGAGAGCGGATAAGGGCCTGCCGAGTAGGCTAATGCGGCGACGGCAATCGTCCCGCCGGTAAGGATCAGCCACCAACCACCGACAGGTATGAGTGTGCAGCCTAAGATGCAAGCCGCTCCCAATGTTGCTATCGTTGCCGCCAGCATGGCTCGGGGAGAAATGTCGCCCGACGTTACGGCCCGACGAGGACCTATACGGTCGGCTTTATCGCTGCCTTTACGGTAGTCGAAATAGTCGTTCCCGAAGTTAGAGGCAATTTGGGCCAGCAGAGCGAAAAAGAAACATATGGCGGCGATTCCCCAATGGGCTTTCTCATGAGCCCATGCCAAGGCTGTTGCCGCGAGCACCGGACTTACCGAGGTAGGCCATGTGCGGGGACGCGCTGCATTTATCCAGACTTTTATGTCGGCCATTATCTTGAATTGTGATTGTCGTTACGATGAGAAATTTTTCAAAAGTACATATTTAAGAGGAAACCCGAGATGAAGACATAAAATTTTTTCCTACATTTGACACAAATTTGATTTCATCTTTAAAATCTTAAAAACCGAATCGATATGTTTTCAGGAATCGTAGAAGAAGCTGCTCCGGTTGTGGCATTGCGTCGCGAACAGGGCAATCTGCATCTGACTCTTTCGTGCAGTTTCACCAGTGAGTTGAAAATCGATCAGAGTGTGGCACATAACGGCGTGTGTCTGACCGTTGTTGCTATCGATGGAGATACCTATACGGTAACGGCGATACAGGAGACGCTCGATCGCAGTAATTTGGGATTGTTGAAAACCGGCGATAAAGTGAATCTCGAACGCAGCATGCTTATGAACGGACGTCTCGACGGGCATATCGTACAGGGGCATGTCGATTGTACGGCCCGGTGTACGAAGGTAGAAGAGGCCGACGGCAGTTGGTATTACACGTTTGTATATGAGTCTACTCCCGATATGGTGCGTGAGGGATATACGACAGTCGAGAAAGGTTCTGTTACCGTCAATGGTGTGAGTCTTACCGTGTGTAATTCCCAACCCGGCAGTTTTCAGGTGGCTATCATACCATATACCCACGAACATACCAATTTCCATCAGATTACCGAAGGTAGCGTCGTGAATTTGGAGTTCGATATTATCGGTAAGTATATCAGCCGTATCATGACTTACGGAAAATAATGTTCCGGAAAAATATTGGCAAATGGAACGATTCCTCGATTTGGTCAAGCAACGTCAGAGCGACCGCAGGTATGATCCCGAAAAAGCTGTCGAACCGGCTAAATTGGCTCGTATCATAGAGGCGGCCCGTTTTGCTCCTTCGGCTTGTAATGCGCAGCCGTGGCATTTTATCGTAGTCGATGATGCCGATTTGAAGAATCAAGTGGCCGATGCTGCGGCCAACCGGGTACTGGGCATGAATCATTTTACCAAACAAGCGCCCGTGCATCTGCTTGTCGTGGAGGAAGCGGGAAATATCACGTCAACGCTTGGCGGTTGGATAAAACGCAAGCATTTTCCGCGCATCGACATCGGTATAGTTGCTGCGCATATCGTGTTGGCGGCTGCCGATGAAGGGCTTGGGTCATGCATTGTCGGGTGGTTCGATGAGGCGGCTGTGCGTAAAGTGCTGGCGATTCCCTCGGGAAAACGTATATTGCTCGATATTGTTATCGGTTATTCGGCCGATCCTTTGCGTGAAAAATCCCGGCGTCCGGTACAGGAGGTTGCCTCCCGTAACCAATATGACCTACCTTACGGCGAATAATGTCGAAAACGCTTTGATGCCCTTTTTTTTTACATTATTTTTGCGAAATAATTCAATTCCTATGAGCGATCAACGATATAACCTGAGAGGTGTTTCGGCCTCGAAAGAAGATGTGCATAATGCCATAAAGAATATTGATAAAGGTATATTCCCGAAAGCGTTTTGTAAGATAATTCCCGATATTTTGGGTGGCGATCCGGCCTATTGCAATATCATGCATGCCGACGGGGCTGGTACCAAATCGTCTTTGGCGTATATGTATTGGCGTGAGACGGGCGACCTCTTGGTATGGAAAGGTATTGCGCAGGATGCGCTCATTATGAATATCGACGACCTGTTGTGCGTGGGCGCTACTGACAATATCTTGGTGTCGTCTACCATCGGGCGTAACAAACTATTGGTGCCCGGAGAGGTTATCTCCGCCATTATCAATGGAACCGACGAGTTGCTGTCCGAGTTACGTGATATGGGTGTCGGTGTGTATGCAACTGGCGGGGAGACAGCCGACGTCGGAGACCTTGTGCGGACCATTATCGTAGACAGTACCGTAACCTGTCGTATGAAACGCAGCGATGTGATAGATAATGCGCATATACAATCGGGAGATGTGATTGTAGGTATGGCTTCGTACGGGCAAGCTACGTATGAGAAATCCTATAACGGCGGTATGGGTAGTAACGGTCTTACTTCGGCAAGACATGATGTCTTTGCCAAATATTTGGCCGAGAAATATCCCGAAAGTTATGATGCTGCCGTGCCCGACGATTTGGTCTATTCGGGTGGCCTGAAACTGACCGATGCCATCGAAGGTCTCGACATCGATGCCGGCAGATTGGTGCTTTCTCCTACACGTACTTATGCTCCTGTCATCAAGAAAATGCTCGATGTCATGCGGCCGTGTATTCATGGTATGGTGCATTGTTCGGGCGGAGCGCAGACCAAAGTCATGCACTTTGTCGAGAATATGAAAGTCGTAAAAAACAACTTGTTCCCTGTTCCACCGCTTTTCCGTATTATTCGTGAGCAGTCGGGAACCGACTGGCAGGAAATGTATAAGGTCTTCAATATGGGACACCGTATGGAGGTGTATTTGGCTTCCGAACATGCACAAGAGGTTATCGATATTTCTCGTTCGTTCGGTATCGATGCGCAAGTGGTCGGTTACGTAACGGCTGCCGAGAAAAACCAGCTTGTCATCGAGTCGGAGTTCGGCCGTTTTGAGTATTGATTCATAATGTCCGGCTGCGGTTTCCGTGCGTCGGATTGGCGTTTGAAATAAAAATCCACAACGGGTTTTCCCGTTGCGGATTGTATCGATAAATCATGGAACCGGACAAAGAATGTTTCAACGGAAAAAGATTCCGGTAAGTAAATATTTGAGAGAATATTTTATTATCGGAAATCCTTATTGCCTCATATAAATTCCATAGGTATGGACTGGTTCGATTTTAGTCAACGATTGCCGCTTACCGACCCGACGGCAATATTTCTTCTTGTATTGCTTATAATACTGTTTGCCCCTATCGTATTGAACAAACTTCATATTCCGCATATTATCGGAATGATTTTGGCGGGAGTCATTGTGGGGGAGCATGGCTTTAATATTTTGGTGCGAGACAGCAGTTTCGATCTGTTCGGTAAGGTAGGACTGTTCTATATCATGTTCTTGGCCGGATTGGAAATGAACATGAGCGATTTTCGGCAGAATCGGGGAAAGGCGATGGTATTGGGAATATTGGCCTTTGTCATACCCATAAGTATCGGGTTGGTAACGAACATGGTTTTGTTGAAGTACGGTTTGTTGACCTCGATACTGCTGGCCAGTATGTATGCGTCGCATACGTTGGTTTCTTATCCTATCGTTATACGTTATGGTATATCCCGGCAACGCAGTGTGAGCATTGCCGTAGGTGGTACGGCCGTAACCGATACTTTTACGCTTTTGGTACTTGCCGTTATAAGCGGATTGTTTAGAGGTGAGTCCGACGATTTGTTTTGGCTATGGTTGGTTATCAAGTTCATTTTGGTCGGGGTATTGATTACCTATTCTTTTCCGCGTATCGGTCGGTGGTTTTTCAGGAAGTACAACAATGGTGTCATACAATTTATATTTGTATTGGCGCTGGTGTTTTTGGGGGCGGCTTTGATGGAGTTGGCCGGAATGGAAGGTCTTCTCGGTGCGTTTATCGTAGGGCTGGTATTGAATCGCCTGATACCCCACGTATCGCCCTTGATGAGTCATCTGGAATTTGTGGGGAACGCTCTCTTTATACCCTATTTCCTTATCGGGGTGGGTATGATGATCGATGTGCGGGTGATTTTTGGACACGGAAATGCGTTGCTTGTGGCAGCGGTCATGATTGGTGTGGCTTTGCTCGGTAAATGGATTGCTTGTTGGCTGACACAGAAAATTTATCGAATGTCTCCGGTCGAACGTGTATTGATGTATGGGTTGAGCAATGCACAAGCGGCAGCAACTTTGGCGACTGTATTGGTCGGGTATAATATTGTCCTGCCTACGGGAGAAAGATTGTTGAATGACGATGTGTTGAACGGGACGATTTTGTTGATACTTGTTACCTGCGTTGTGAGTTCGTTCATTACAGAGAGAGCTGCCCGTCGCATGGCGATAGATAAAAGTTTGGAGAGGCGCACTCCTTGCAGACAGGAGCGTATATTGATACCTATTGCAAATCCTTCTACGGTTGGTAATTTGATAAATCTTTCATTGGCGATACGGGATTCCGGTCAGGAAGAAAATCTGTTGGCACTGAGTGTTATCGATGACGTTGATAATTCGACGTACGCTGAGATGCAGGGAAAACACAATTTGAGAAAAGCTGCGAAGATTACGGCGGCCGTCGATGTTTCGTTGAGGGAGATTGTTCGTTATGATCGGAATATCGTCAGCGGGATTGTCCATGCGACCAAGGAGTATGGTATAACCGATGTCATTATCGGTATGCATTGTAAAAATTGTGCAGGAGATACGCTTTTCGGTAATTTGACGGGGGCGTTGTTGGAGGACTTGTATCAGGAGGTAATGATTGCGCGTTTTTTGATGCCGGTCAATACATTGAGACGGATTGTAGTTACGATTCCAGTCAAGGCCGAGTATGAACCGGGTTTCTTGAAGTGGGTAGAACAGATATGCCGGTTGGCGATGGCTTTGGGAGGAGGTGTTTATTTTTATGCAAGTAAAGATACGAATACCGCTTTGCAAAAATGGATATGGGAAAACTATAAACAGGTTACGGCCTTTTTCGAAGATACGGATGGGTATGAGGACCTGCCGGAGATTTCTTCAAAAGTAAATTCCGACCATCTCCTCATTATTGTTGCGGCGCGGCAAGGAACTGTTTCTTACGATGGTTCACTGGAACAGTTGCCCGATTATATCGACCGATATTTTTCCGACCGTAATATAATCGTTTTGTATCCCGATTTGTCGGACGATTCGGTTTGGACTCCCTCGACAAAAGAATAGTTTTATTGTATATTGTGCTTTGTTATCATCGAGAAATATATTATGGAAAAAAGATTTCTATAAATACAAAACTCGTAAAAGAATACAAAAAAGTGGTTATGGAGGAAAAATAATGATAGAGACCGTATGAATTATCGTTTTTTTTCATACTTTTGTAGGTAAAAACGTTGAAATAATGTTGGATTCTCGCATAGAACACATAAATGCGACGCTTGCGGAGTTGACCGAGTTAATGCAACTTGTGTCCGAAAGTTATCCCGAAGTGCCGGCTATTTTATGTAAAATTTCTCTTGAAAAAGGGGAATGCTTGTGTGAGGAATTACGGGCTTTAAACACTGTTAAAGAGACTGTTCCGATGGTTGAGCGGACAGTGGAAAAAGTCGAGAGCGATGAAGTGTCGTCGCTTGTTTCCGAAGGTGCGGAAAGAAACGATATCCCGATGTGCGATACTGTTTCAGAGGAGAATAAGGAGTGTGAAGAATCTTTCTCTCTTTCGGAAGAAAAAGATATTCCGGATACGAGGGTGAGTGCATCGCCTTTTTCTTGGGATGCTACGGACGAGGAGTTTTGTCTTTTCGATCGGATTCCCGAAATGCAAACTTCTGAAAGAAAAGGAGATATTCTGCCTCGGTCGTCTTGGGAGACTTCGCGGGAATCTTCGGATTCGGAGGAGAATAGGGTGGAAAAGGAAATTCCTTCGCTCGATAAGATCGTAGACGGCAATCAGGAAGAAGCCGTATCTCTCGATGAAAATATGGGAGATTCTTTGCAGGAATATTGTAGTGTCGAGGAGATGACAACCGTGTCGGGCGAAGAGAACCCTTTGGAGGAAAAACAGGAATCTGACGTGCCGGAAAAAGGTGTGACGATGATTCTTCATTCCGAAGAAGGCCAACCGGATTATCGGGAATTACAAAAAATGATGAGTATCAATGATCGCTTTTTGTTTCGTCGGGAGCTATTCGATAACGATGGCGATTTGATGGCTAAAACCATTGAAGAACTCAATCATATAACGTCGTACGAAGAGTCGTTGACGTATCTGCAAAATCATTTTGTATGGGATTTCGAGTCTGAGACCTTCGAATTGTTGCGTTCTTTGTTACAGCAGCGTTTTGAATAAAAACGATTATGTCGAAGCTTTATATCGTACCCACACCGATAGGCAATCTCGAAGATATGACGATGAGAGCTATCAAGGTTTTGCAGGAGGTAGATTGCATATTGGCCGAAGATACCCGTACCAGCGGTATCCTGATGAAACATTTCGATATCAAGACCCGTATGCAGTCGCATCATAAGTTCAATGAGCATAAGACCGTCGAGGCGGTTGTCGAGCGTTTGAGAGCAGGCGAGACCATAGCATTGGTTTCCGATGCAGGGACGCCGGCTATATCCGATCCCGGTTTTCTGTTGGTGCGTGAGAGCCGCAAGGCGGGAATACCAGTCGAATGCTTACCCGGTGCGACAGCTTTTGTTCCGGCTCTTGTCGATTCGGGATTACCGTGCGACCGGTTTACGTTCGAGGGGTTTCTTCCTCAGAAAAAAGGTCGGGCAACTCGTTTGGCAGAATTGGCGACCGAGCCTCGGACAATGATTTTTTACGAGTCTCCATTTCGGTTGGTGAAAACTCTTACACAGATGTCCGAAATATTCGGGGTACAGCGTCGGGTCTCGGTAAGCCGCGAAATCTCCAAAATACATGAGGAGACTTTTGACGGGACATTCGAAGAGGTCATTGCTCATTATACGCAGCAGGAGCCACGGGGAGAGTGTGTAATCGTGGTGGCCGGTGTTGCCGATGAGAAAAAAGATAAAACCAAAATAAAAGAAAAAGAAGAATTAGACAATAATTAAAAAACAACTTTTAAAACAAGTAGATTATGAAAAAAGTAGTATTAAGTATGGCTGCCCTTTCGATGCTTTTCTTTGTAGCATGCCAGGGTCCGAAAAAAGAAATCGCTCGTTTGCAATTTCAGAATGATTCTATCGCACAAGTCAATGCACGGTTGGCTTCCGATGTAGAGGAATTGTTGCAAATGATAGACGAGATCGAAGCAAATTTCTCTCAGATTTCAAAGACCGAAGCCGCTTTGAATCAGGCGCAAGGAGAACGATTGAAAGCTTCTATCGCTCAAATTATCGAGCAATTGGAAGATAACCAAAAGAAAATCGCTACGCTCGAAAAACAAGTAAGAAATCGCAATTATAACATTGCCAGCTTGAAGAAAACCGTTGAGCGTCTCAAAGCCGAAAATGAGGAAAAAGCTGCTATGATCACGGCTCTCCAAGCCGAGCTTGCACAACGTGATGCTAAAATCAAAGAACTCGATGCTTCGATCGCTTCTTTGAACAGCAAACTCGATGCCCTCTCGAATGAGAACAAAGATCAACAAGATCAACTCAATGCCCAAGACCAAGCTCTCAACACGGTATTCTATACTATCGGAACTAAGAAAGAGCTTAAAGCAAAAGGTATCCTCGAAGGTGGTATTCTCAAAGTTAGAACTCTTCAAGGTGTAGTAAACGATGCCGACTTTACCAAAGCCGATCTTCGCAATGTATCTTCTATTCCTTTGAATGTGAAGAAAGCTACTCTTATGACTTCTCACCCCGAAGGTTCTTATACGTTTGTAAAAGAAGGCAAAGTTATCACCGAGCTTTCTATTACCAACCCCGAAGAATTCTGGAGCGTATCGAAATATCTCGTAATCCGTAAATAATTGCGGATAGAGAGTGGCTGCGATTCCTTTACGGCATGTCTTCATCGACCTCGATGATACATTATGGGATTTTAAGCGAAATTCCTATGGCGCATTGAGAATTGCGTATGACCAGTTTTCACTGGCGGATTATTATCCATCGTTCGATGATTTCTATCGGATATACAGTGAAAAGAATGCCGAACTTTGGAACCTTTATCATCACAGCCGCATCACACGCGAAGAATTGATTGTCGAGCGTTTTCGTTATCCCTTACAGCGGGTAGGCGTTTACGACGAGAAAATCATTCCTGAACTCAATCAGACCTATCTCTCGGCATTGTCCGAGCAGATAGGTCTGCATTTTTATGCCCGGGAGCTTCTGCAATATTTGTCTTTGCGTTATACGCTTACTTTGCTGAGTAACGGATTCCGGGAAGTACAATATCGAAAACTCGATCATACGGGCTTGCGGTCGTTTTTCGGCCATATTGTTCTCTCCGACGATGTCGGTTTTTTAAAACCCCACTCCGGAATATTTCGCCATGCACTATCTTTGCTTTCGGCGACACCCGATTCTGTCGTGATGATAGGAGATAATTACGAAGCCGATATTTGCGGTGCTGCCCGCATGGGAATAAAACAAATCTATTTCAATCCCGGGAATAAACCGCTTCCGCAAACGTGGACGGGCGAAGTTCCCGTCAATCGGGCATACGTGGGTCGCACACCGCCAAGCTATCCGGTTGCTTGCCCTACTTATCAGGTATCTTCGTTGAAAGAGATTGTCGATATTCTCTGACTAAGGAAAAAATGAGCAGCCCTTTGCTGGGCTGCTCATTTTTTTATGTCTGCAAGATTGTCTCACAGTTTTCCGATGATGGAACGACGGTTGAGTTGTTCTATCAGTTGTTCTTTATAAGAGTCGGAGATGGGAATATATGTTTTTCCGAAAACGATACGGTTTCGTTCTATGACTTTGATTTTGTCCATGTGTACGATAAATGAACGATGTACACGTACAAATTTTTGCTCCGGCAGTTGTTCTTCGAGCGATTTGAGGCTCATGAGGGAGAGCACGGGGTGCGGCTCGTTTTCGATATATATTTTTACATAGTCTTTCAGGCCTTCGATATAGAGTATTTTATCGAGGTCGATTTGTATCAGTTTATATTCGCTTTTGACAAATATCGATTGCGGTATTATCGGTGCGGAATTCCGGTTTTGGTTCAATTCGAACCATTGACGTGCTTTTTCACAGGCTTGCAGGAAATCGGAATAAGAGAAAGGTTTGAGCAGATAGTCGAGTGCGTTTACGCGGTAGCTGTCTACGGCATATTGTTCGAATGCCGTAGTGAAAATAATGCGGCAACGATCGCCAATGATACGGGAAAATTCCAGTCCGTTGACTTCGGGCATCTGTATGTCGAGGAAGAGTAAGTCGGGTTGTAATCCGTTTGTGATCTCTTCCATTGCTTTTATGGCACTGGTGTACGAGCCGGCAAGTTCGAGAAAAGGGGTTTTCTCTACATAGTTTTTCAGCAGGCTTACGGCCAGCGGTTCATCGTCGATGATGGCGCATTTCAGTTTCATGGCTGTATGGGGTGTGTCGATAGAGTCAGTTCGGAGCAATAAGAATATTCATTCTCCTTAGTGGTAAACGTATAATGTCCCGGATATAGTATATCGAGACGTTTTTTCAGGTTATCGAGGCCGATACCCGATCCGCTTTTATCATCGATTCCTTTGGGAAAGCAGCTGTTTTCGATGCGGCAGATGATGCGGCGGCTGTCGTCATCGACCGAAATGTCGATGTGTACAAACGACGGTTGGGTGTTGCTGACACCGTGTTTGAATGCGTTCTCGATGAGGGCGATAAAGAGGAGAGGTGCCACCTCTATGTGCGAGTATTTTTCTGTCGGTAGACTTACCGAAAGTTCGGTGTTGGAGGCCAATCGCAGGTGCATGAGTTCGACGTAATTATAGATGAAATCTATTTCTTTCGATAACGGGACGTATCGAGGTGTGTTGTCGTAAAGTACATAGCGCATCAGTTTGCTGAGTTCGATGACTGCCTGCTGGGCTTTTTCAGGAGATAGGTCGATGAGGGAATATATGTTGTTGAGGGTATTGAAAAGGAAATGAGGATTGATTTGACTTTTTAGGGTTTTCAATTCCGCTTCGACTTTTTCTCTTTCTACCGTTTCAAGTTCTTTCTCGATGAAAATCCATCGGCTTGTCATTTTTACGGCGATGCTCATACCTACGGCCAATATAAGGGGTACCATGTCCCGAAGAAAAAATCCGAAGAAGGCCTGTATGGCAGTTTCCGGTGGCGGCGGAAGCCGGTTGACGTCGATATAATAATGCCGGACGGCGAAAAGAATAAGAGAGATACCCGTGATTAAGAATGTATTGAAGATAAGAAAATAAGCCATCGATTTTCTTTTGAAGAGAAATTTATCGATGAGGAGCGTATAATTGACGTAGAAGACGGTGAGCAGAGCCAACGGTATGAGAGAAAACCATAAGTAGTGCTGGAAATAATCCGGGGAGCTATGGTCGGAAAACAACAGAGGGAGACCGAAAATAAGGCCCCACCCTGTTATGTGAATGAAAAGACTGACTCTTTTGTGATTTTTATTTCCTGGATTCATACCTTTTGCATTATTCATATCGTATGGCTTCGATCGGATCGAGGTCGGCCGCTTTCTTAGCCGGATACCAACCGAAAAATACTCCTGTAACGGTACATACGGCAAATGACAGAACGACGCTCCACGGCTGTATGAAGATAGGCCAGTGTGCGATGTTTTTCACGATCCAGCTGGCTCCGCAACCCAGTATGACACCGATGATACCGCCGGTAATGCTGATGAGGATCGCTTCGATGAGAAATTGCGAGAGTATGTCTACCCCTCTTGCGCCGACACTCATACGGAGTCCTATTTCCCGTGTACGTTCGGTAACACTTACATACATGATGTTCATAATGCCGATACCGCCGACGATGAGCGATATTCCCGCTATACAGGCCAGTAAGGTGGTCATGAGGTCGGTTGTCGTGTTGAGCATGGAACTTAATTCCTGCTGGCTGCGTATTCTGAAATCGTCTTCGTCCGAGGCTTTCAATTTATGTTCGCGACGTAATATGGTCGTTATTTCATCGATTGCATATTCGGTCATGTCTTCCGATAAAGCCGATGCGAAAATGCCTTGAAGATAGGTCACGGCAAGCAATCGTTTCATGACGGTGGAGTAGGGTGCGAGGACGATGTCGTCTTGGTCTTGTCCGAACGAGTTATATCCTTTCGATTTCAAGACACCTATTACCTTGAAAGGAACTTGATTGAAACGTATGATTTTCCCGATCGGTTCTTCCCCGTTGGGGAAAAGATTTTCAACGATGGTTTTTCCTATGACGCATACCTTTGCCGAGCTTTGTATATCGGCTTCGGTGAACATACTGCCATCATCGATTTTGAGCTGGCGTATATCGAGGTAGTCGATGCTTACGCCGGTAACAGACGACGGGTAGTTGTTGTTCCCGCAGATGAGTTGTCCCGAAGAAGATACGTTGGGACTGATGGCCGAGAGGAATTTTGTTTCGTTGCGTAACGTCGTGTAGTTTTCGAGTTTCAGGGTCTGCATTTCCGACGGGTCGCGGCGTACACCGCCTCTCATTTCACCACCCGGGTGAATCATGATCATGTTCGAGCCCATTTCCGAAATTTGCGCCTGAATACTTTTCTTGGAACCTTGTCCGATAGCCAACATGGTGATGACCGACGCGACACCGATGATGATGCCCAGCATGGTGAGAAAGGCGCGCAATTTGTTGTTGGCTAAGGCGCGCAAAGCTATTTTGAAGAGATTTGTTACATTCATAGGCTAATTATTCTTCATCGTTTTTGGGCAAGGCGGCCAAAGCTTTTTCTGCCGAAAGAATATCGGGATTCAAGGAATCTTCTATGACATGGCCGTCGCGCAGACGTATGGTACGGCTGCTATACTGGGAGAGTTCCGGGTTGTGGGTAACGAAAATGATGGTGCGGCCTTCCCGGTGGAGTTTCTGGAAAAGAACGAGAATTTCGAACGACGTGCGCGTATCGAGGTTTCCCGTCGCTTCGTCGGCTAGGATAACGGCTGGGTTGTTTACCAATGCACGGGCTATGGCGACCCGTTGCATTTGACCGCCCGACATTTGATTCGACTTGTGTTCGAGGCGATCTCCCAGCCCTACGGCTTGAAGAGCCTCTATCGAGCGCCGCCGGCGTTCGGCGGCGCTTACCGAGGAGTTATACATCAAGGGGAGTTCCACATTTTCTACGGCAGTGGTTTTGGGAAGCAGGTTGTAATTTTGGAATACGAATCCGATTTTCCGGTTTCGTAAAATAGCCCGCGACGGTTTACTCATTGTCCGCACCGAGATTCCGTCGAGGAGATATTCTCCGCTGGTCGGAGTATCGAGGCAGCCCAACGTATTGAGCAGAGTCGACTTTCCCGAACCCGACGTTCCCATGATCGTAACGAATTCTCCTTCGCAGATGGTGAATGAAACGCCTCGTAGTGCGTGGACAATCTCATCACCGACTTTGAAGTCTCGTTTTATGTTTTGCAGTTCGATGACTTTTTTGCTCATAATCGGTTGCACTTGTGATTATTTGCTTTTCTTTTTGTTATTCCCCGGAGGACCCGGCATGAAAGGACTCCTTTCCACATCACTTGTTTCATTCTCAGCCATTTCTGCCGATACTCCAATGACGGCTTCTTCTATGATGACAGTCCCTTCATCGATGCCTCCAAGAATTTCGGTCATGATACCGTTGCTGATACCGGTCTGCACAGGGTGGGCGGTAAATGTATTTCCTTCTTGCGACCAAACTTTGGCTTCTCCTTCGCAATCTACGACAATGGCATTGTTATCCACCAACGGATATTCGGGGGCAAATCTCAAAGCACGAGCCGGCACGCTCAATACATTTTGTTTGTCGAGAGTGTATATCGTTACGTTGGCCGTCAGGCGGGGTTTCAGCTTCAAGTCGGGATTGTGGGCCGAAATGACGACTTCGTAAGTGATGACACTTTCGTCGGTAGTAGTACTCGATGAGCTGTTGGTACTGCCCAGTCGTATTTGCGTTACACGCCCTTCGAAAACATCATTGGGATAAGCGTCGACGGTAAAGGTTACCCGTTGGCCTTCTTCAACGCCTCCTATATCGGCTTCATCGACATCGGCTACAACCTGCATCTGTGTGAGGTCGGCGGCGATGTTGAACAGCGTAGGGGTTTCGAAACCCGAAGCCACGGTCTGTCCTTCTTCCACATCGCGGCTTATGACGATACCGTCTATGGGCGAGGTAATGATGGCGTATGAGAGATTGCGTTGGGCTTTGGCCAGTGCAGCTTTACTGCTTTCGAGGGCACTTTTCGATTTTTTATAGCTGTATTCCGAGTCGTCGTATTCCTGCTCGCTGATGAGCGATTGTTCGTAAAGCCCCTTGTTCCGTTCGAAGTTTTTCTTTTGATACTCGTATTCGGCAAGGTTTCCGTCGTAGGTTGCTTGTGCCGATGCCAATTCGCTTTCGAGCGTTACTTTATCCATTTCGGCGATAAGTTGACCCTCTTTTACGACCGAGTTATAATCGACATATATTTTGTCGATGATACCCGATACCTGAGTACCGACTTCGACTTCGGTTACTGGTTCTATGGTACCTGTTGCCGTAACCGAGTTGGAAATGTCGCTACGCCCTACGGCGACAGTAACATAGGAGATTTGATTTTTCTTTCCTGTGCTGCCGAAAAGGTAGTAGCCCCCTATGGCGGCAACAACGACCACGATAATGGTGATAATGATTCCTTTTTTCATATTTGAGTGTGTTATATGCGTTAGAGAGAGACGGGTTTGTTTTGATATACATTCAGCAACAACCGGTTGAGTATGGCCATGTATTTGGCTTGCAATACTTTTTGTTCAGCTATGAGCAGATTGTTTTTTTCCGTGAGCAGTTCGAGGGTGTTGGCCATTCCCCGGTTGAACTTTTCCTGTATCAAGTCGTAACTGGCACGCGTTGCTTTTACTTCTTCCTGGGCCGATACATATTGTTCCTGAGCCGCTTTTACTTCGAGATAAAGATTCTCGATGTCGCTCAGTAAATTTTTCTTGGTATTTTGTAGGTCCAGTTCGGCCGTAGTTGCGGCGATGCGGGCTTTCGATACGGCCGAACGGGTATCGCGGTTGCTGTATATAGGTATGGAAAGCGACAGGCCTATCGACTCGCTGAGTTTGTTTTTCATCTGGGAGCCTGTGTTTCCGTTGCTTGTAGAAAGGTGGCCCGTGCTAACTCCGGCCGACAGAGAGAGGCTGGGGTAATACCCTGCTTTTGCGCTTTTTATATCGAGCTTGGAAGCAGCTATATTCAGTTCGCTGTACTTGATACCCGGCATACAGGCGAGTGCGGTTTGATATATTTCGTTCTGTGTAGCCAGCGGTGTGAGTACATCGGTATCGTCGAGTTCGGGAGTTGCGATGTTTATGGACTCCTCTATACCGAGTTCCAGTAGTTGTTTGAGGGTGAGCTGGTTTTGTGCCAACGTATTTTGGGAAACAATGAGTTGATATTTGTCGCTGCTGTATTGCGATACCAGTTGGGCGTAGTCGCTTTCCGAGAGTGTACCGGCGTTTTTCAGTTTTTCGCCCCGTTCGCATTGGGCTTTCGATACTTCTACGGTCTTTTGGTTGATGAGGACGGCTTCCCGTGCGTAGAGTATTTGCAGATAGCCCGATATGATGGCCGACTCGATGTTGTCGAATGTCTCTTCAAGTGAAGCCGACTGCATCTGTTCATTGATTTTTTGCGTCTTGATTTGGTTCAGTTGCTTCCCACCGTTGAAGAGCGTCAGAGAACCGCGCAGGTTGTAGCTGCCCGAAAATTGGTTTTTGTCGCTGCCGCTGTTTCCCGTGATGATGTAATTGTCGAGGTCGCTGTTGTTTGTCTCTTGGAATGGGGTATTATTATATTGATAGCTGATACCTGCCGTCAGGGAAGGGAACAACTTGGCCTTGGCATTCTTGGTGTCGATCCGGCTGCTTTCGAGAGAAAGCCGGCTCTGTTTCAGTTCGATGTTCTGCTGGTATGCATATTGCAAACAGTCTTCGAGGCTCCATGTTTGCGGTTTTTCCTGTGCCGAAATTGTTGAGGCGGTCAGGAAAAAACAACTGGCGAGAGTGAATAGACGTTGATATTTCATAGAGTTCGGTAATAAATTATATTACAAAGGTAATGAAACTGTTTTTCTCTTTACAATTACAATGTAGGGAAGGCTTTATTTTATCGACGAATCTCTCCATTTTCTCGGTAAAGGCCGAAAACGACAAAAACCGTCTTTCAAAGACGGTTTTTGTCGGAATAGATTCTTTTACTATATAAAAATAAGTATGAGTAATTGAGCTGTAAGTACCCGAAGGAACATGGTCAAAGGATATACCGTAGAATAAGCCACAGCCGGAGCGTCGTTGCCCGATACCTTGTTGGCGTATGCCAAAGCGGGAGGATCGGTCATACTGCCCGAGAGCAATCCCATGATTGTGAAATAATTGAGTTTATAGTACCAGCGGCTGATGATTCCGATGACGAGCATCGGTATGATGGTGATAAGAAATCCCCACAGTACCCACAGCAAACCGTCGTCGGAGAAAACGGTGTCGACAAAATTTCCACCTGCTTCGATACCGACACTGGCGAGGAAGAGGCATATTCCTATTTCTCGTAACATAAGACTGGCACTGGTCGAGGTGTAAGTTACCAGTTTCATCTTATGCCCGAATCGGCCGATAAGTATAGCCACGACGAGCGGACCTCCGGCCAGTCCGAGTTTCATCGATGATGACATGCCCGGTATCGATAAGGGTATGCTTCCCAGCAATATACCGAGGAAGATTCCTATGAATATGGTGATCATGTTGGGTTCGTTGAGACGTTTCATCGAGTTTCCCAATCGTGAAGCCAGCCGAGCTATATCTTCTTGCCGACCTACGACCGTGAGGCGGTCGCCCATTTGCAGTTCGAGATTGGGGGTAACGAGCAGGTCTACACCGGCGCGGTTCAGTCTCGTCGCATTCAACCGGTATCCCATGCGCAGGCGTAACGAGCCAACCGTATGACCGTTGTACTCAGGTTTTGTAACGACGATACGTCTCGAAACGATGGGCGAAGGAATAGCTTCCCAGTCCATTTCTACAATCGGGCCGATAAACGCTTTCATGGCGTCTTCGTCTTCTTCCGAGAGAACGATAAGTAACAAGTCATCTTTTCCGATGATGGTATTATCGTCGGGTATCATGACCTCTCCTTCTTTCTGTATGCGCGATACGACGAAGTTACGGTCTATCAGAAGGGCGAGTTTTTCGAGTGTTCGCCCCACGATGAGAGGATTCTCCACTTTATAAGTAACGATGTGGGGAACCAATGTGCTGGCTTCTTTTTCGGCTTCCAGACGTTTGGATTCTTCATCGTTATTGATGCGGAAGAGGTAACGGACGATGATCATGGCAAGAATGATACCGATGACACCCAGCGGATATGCGGCTGCGTATCCCGATGCAATTTCGGGAATTTCGGTCAGCTTACCATCGAATTGCAGCTGCGAAAGTGTTTGTTGGGCAGCACCGAGACCCGGTGTATTGGTTACGGCACCCGATAGGATACCTACCAGTTCGGGCATCGATACACGGTCGTGCGATATGGCATAGATGGTGCATACGACGACGAGGTTCAACAAGACGACTCCCACTGCAAGCAGGTTGAGTTGCATGCCGCCTCTCTTGAAAGAGGAAAAGAATCCGGGACCTACTTGTAAACCGATGGAGTAGACAAAAAGTATCAATCCGAATTCTTTGGTAAAATGCAGTATGTTCTGTTCGGCAGTAAATCCGAAATGGCTGACAAACAGCCCTACGAACAATACGAATGTTACGCCCAATGAAATTCCGAAGATTTTCAGTTTGCCCAAGTACACCCCCACTGCTATAACAAAGGCATACAATATGACAGTGTGAGCCACCGAGTTGGTCGTGAACAATAGATTTTGAATCCAGTCCATTGTAATAGTTTGTATGTAAATATTTTATGAAATAAAAAATAAGATCACCCCGTCTTTATTCCGGTGTGGGAAAAAGTGAGGGAAAACCTATTTTGAATTATCGGTGCAAAGGTACGAGTTTTATCGGCATTCCAAAAAGTTTATGTGTCGTATTTTTATACAAAATGTTTTTGTTCTCGGCTTTCTTCCTTATTCTGTAAAGAAAATGTTACTTTTGTAAATACGTTTTGAAAATACGCAAAATCGAGTCATGGATAAAATGGGACGGGAGGCGATTATCAGCATCGGGTCGAATGTCCCCGATAAAAAAGAGCGTGTAGCGAAAGCTTGCGAAGAGTTGAGAAATCGTTTTTATTCTTTTCAAGTCTCTTCGATATATACAACACCGGCAGTCGGGCGTTGTGCGGGACAACCCGACTATTGCAATGCCGTAGCCCGTTTTTCGACGGCCGATGATTATGAAACTTTGAGATTGTTTTTTAAGGAAATGGAAAGCGATTACGGACGTGTCCGCCGTTCAGATACGGTGGCGCTCATACCTCTCGATATAGATATTGTTGTATGGGACGGGACGGTGTTGCGGCAACGGGATATGGGGCAAGAGTATATGCGCATCGGACTGGAACAGTTGGGCTTGCTATGAGATTGTATAAGTTGTCGGCTCCATATAGCATTTACAAAAAAGGCATCGAAAACATTCGATGCCTTTTTTGTCGGAATTATTAATATTGCCATGCAAAATGACCCGGACTTACGCCGGTATCGGCTTTCCATTTGAGGGTACCGTCGGGGTTGAAACAGTAAATAGTTCCACTATTGGTATAATCACCGGCATCGGTCAGATATATTTCTTTGGTGTCGGGATTCACGGCGATACCATAGAGCGATGTCAGGGTTGTTTCGTCGGTAATGAATCGAGCTTCGGCGATTTCTCTCGTATTCAGATCGATGGTATGGTAGCTGTATGCATAAGAGTTGGTTTCATAGCTCCACTCCGAAGCGTAAGTGTAGGCGGTATCTCCGACAATACACAGGTCGGTAACGGCGATGTTCAGTGTGTCGGAAACAATGTCGTTTTCCGTATCTATGACGTAGAGATTGGCGGGTATATCATAGTAGTTTCCTCGGGAACTTACATAGAGGTGGCCTTTGTTGTCGCTTCTCAGGCGGAAAAGGTTTATGTCTACGGTAATGTTGCCACTTACTGTAAAATCGTTTAGGTCGATGACCGATACGGTATTGTCGTACCCGGCATGCAATCCACCCGAATTGGCAACATAGAGTTTTCCGTTGACGATAGCCATTTCTTCGGGTTGATAGCCTACATATACTGAATCTACGATTGTCGTTGTTTTCGTGTCGAATTTATATACGGCACCCAAAACTTCTCCATTACCCCAGCTTGCTCCTACATACGAGCTGACATATGCATAATCGCCGTCGAAGCAGATGAAACGGCCGTTGGGAATATCTACATCGGCGATATGTTTGGCACTGTCGGCTGTCATGATTTCTACTTTGTGCGAACCGTTCATGACGGCATATAACCTGTCTTTGTAGATTTTCAGGTCATTGCCCGTATCGCCGAGTTCTTTTATGACGGTCGGGTTTCGTTCGGGATAGATGTTGCTGCTATAAATGCCGGAGGTGGCGTCGAAGTAATCGAGCGTGGAGTTGTTTACACCCATTTGTCCTTCGTTGAGAAGATAAAACCCTTTTATCCCATCGGAAGTACCGCCGGTTACATTGGAGTTGTTTGATCCGTTGATTTGATTGTCGTCGTCGCGACAACTGCTCAGGATAGCGAGCAGGCAGAGTGTTGATAGAAAGAAAATTTTTTTCATATTTGTATGGTTAAAGTGATTTTGAAGTTTGTCCCGGGCATCGGGTAGTTGACGATGACGTCGTAATGTTGGTTGAACAGGTTACTGACTTCGCAGGCGGCTTTGAAGCCGACTTTTTTTATTGAAAAAGTGCGGTTTAACGCAATGTCGCTTGTGTACCAGGGTTGCAGATAATTGACCGGTATGTTCTCGGAATTGCTGTATCTTTCGCCCGTATAGATGAAACTGTAATTGAGATTCCATCGTTTCCATGTGCCCCATAAGAGTATCGAGCCGCTATGTTGCGGCGTGTAGGGTATTTGGTCGCCGTAGTATTTGTTTTTGGGGTTGGTAAAATCCTGTGCTTTTTGATAAGTATAGTTGCCGTGCAACCCCATTTCTACTTTACCGAATTGCCAGACCGTCTGCACGGAGATATCGCAACCTCGTATTTCCACACGTCCCAAATTGAGCATGGACCAGCGGAATTGACGCCCGGTCGGGTAAGCGATGATTTTATTGGTAACGATGTTGTAGTATCCGTCTCCCTGAATTTCCAATGACTTGAAGAAACTGTTCTGCCGTGTTTTGCGATAGACGAATCCGCCGTCGTACTGGACGGTATGTTCCGGTTTGAGGTATTTATTCCCGACATCGGTATAATAAAGGTCATTGAATGTCGGCATGCGGAAAGACTTTTTACAGAAAGCCCGTACCCGGAAATCGTATCGGGCGAATGGTTTGTAGTTGGCAAAGAGAGCGGGGGAAAATTCGTTTTTCCGGGGAGATGCGATTACACGTTTGTCCCCGAGCTTGTCTTGAATGAATGTCCCTAACAGGCTGCCTTGTATATGTATTCCTTTCCATTGGAAAGAGGTGGCAATGGCTGCCATTTCGGTATATCGGGTAGGGTAGACGAAGTCGCGCAAGTCGGCATCGAGGTGGTTCCATTGGAAATCGGTCGAGAGAGAAATATCCCACCATGAAAAAAGATGAAACAAGTGGGTAGCCGAGAGGTATCCTTCTTGTTGCCGGTAGTGGTTATGTATATAGATTTCTTTGGGATCATCTCGCAGGTATTCGGTGTAGTCATGTGCGTATTTGGCATTGACGAGCAATTTATATCGGCCGAAGTCGTTCTGCCAGCTGCCTTGTGTAAAGAAATTCCTATCCCACTGACGTTCACCGTGCCGCCATACGTTGTTGAGTATGGGGCCGGGAATGCCTCTTTCCGAATCATAGTAATAGGCTTTGACATTCCATTTGCCGTTTGATGTCGTCCCGAAAAATCCTCCTTCGATGCGCAATGATTCGATGTCTCCGTTTTGGCGTATCGCAGTAGTGTCGTATGCGGTAGATCCGTCGGGCAGGGTACGGCGATACCTGAACTTATAGCGACCTGTCGCATGCGTGTATTCGGCGTTGAACAGGCTGCTTACCCGGTCGTTGATTTTTTGTTCCCATAAAACCGATGGGTTGGCTAACCCGAATGAACCGCATTTCATCGTTAGCCGTAAATGGTATTTTTCATTTGCTGAAAACTGTGGTCGGCGGCTGCGCAGGTACACGGCACCCGAGTTCCCGAAATCTTTGGCCGACTGGAAGATTTCACTTTTTTGCCCGTTGTACAGGGCGATTTCTTCCATATTGTCGAGCGAAAATTTTCCTAAATCGATTTGTCCGTTTTGGGCATTTCCCAGTTGTATACCGTCATAAAAGACTCCTACGTGGTTGGCTCCCAAGCTGCGGATATTCACGGTTTTCAGTCCGCCTACCCCTCCGTAATCTTTCAGTTGTACCCCCGAGAAATAACGTATGGCGTCGGCTACGGAGAAGCTGTTAAGCCGTTCCAGTTTTTCTCCGGAGAGTTTTTGCGGCGGGATTACTTCGTTTTGTCTGTGGGCGGTAACGGTCAGTTCTTGCAGATGTTGGAGCGAGTCGAGGCGGTTTTGTGCATGTAGAGGGATCGTTTTACCGCCGAACAGGGGTAAAAGAAAAACGGCAAACCATCGGAGTCTCTTTATCTGTTTCATGTCAAGAACCGTGTTGTGTGCATTCTCGGCTCCGGACGGGCGACCGTGAAAAAGATTCCTTAAAGCTGAAGTCTCGAAAAATTTTTGACATTGTGGCTCAATCAGGCTCTTTCCTCGAAAGCTGTTGAATGCGGAGTGTATGGCAGGTCTTCTGACTTGTTCCAGCAACAAGCGGCCTTCCCGGTAAAAACCAGTGGCTTAAAAGAGTGCTTGTGCATGTGTGATGGAACTCACAGCAGCGGGACTGTCCGGGATTTTCACCCGATTCCTTTTTAATCTCTGTATCC
>URHG01000037.1 GCA_900547555.1 uncultured Porphyromonadaceae bacterium
AATGATACGGCGACCACCGCGAACTCCAGTCACGCTAACGAAACTCGTATGCCGTCTTCTGCTTGAAAAAAAAACAAAGTAACATTTATGCAACGCGACAAGATTACGACCAAAGACGGACAGAAAAAGGAAATCAAAGAAATAACCCGACAGTACAAACCGGGACGTAACTTCCATCTCTCGGTAAGCTACACTTTCTGAAAAGATAACCATCTCAAAATAGAAACATAATTGTTCCGGAAGGAATTATCAAACCAAAAACAAAACAGAAAATGAAATCAAGAAAATTTCTGAGTTGGGCATTCATTGCCCTCTTGTGTGGAGCCGTAACGGCTTGCAGCGACGATGATGACAACAACGACGGAGGAAACGGTGGAAATCAAAGCAGCAACGGCCTGTTGTTCGACGGTAACGTTATCGGTAACGGCGATCAAGAATTCGTCTTCACCGGAAAACAAACACTCTCCGAAGGTACTTACCTGCTCAAAGGCTGGGTTTACATTGCCAGCGGAGCCGAACTCACCATCGAACCGGGCACCATCATCAAAGGCGATAAACAGACCAAAGCCGCCCTCATCGTAGAACCCGGCGGAAAACTCTTTGCTCAGGGTAGTGCCCAGAAACCCATCGTATTTACCTCGGAAGAAGCCAAAGGCAACCGTAAACCGGGCGACTGGGGCGGACTCATCATCTGCGGTAACGCCCGCAACAATCAGGGTCAAATGCAGATCGAGGGCGGTCCCCGTACCAAACACGGCGGCAGCAATGACAGCGACAACTCGGGTATCATCAGTTATGTACGTGTGGAATTTGCCGGTTATCCCTTCGAACGCGACAAGGAAATCAACGGTATTACATTCGGTTCGGTAGGTAGTGGTACGCAAGTAGACCACTTACAAGTATCATATTGCAACGACGACTCTTACGAGTGGTTCGGCGGTACGGTCAGTGCCAAATACCTCATTGCTTACAAAGGTTGGGACGATGAGTTCGACACCGACAACGGATTCTCGGGCAAAGTACAATTCGGTCTCAGCGTGCGCGACTCTCGTATTGCCGACACATCGCAATCGAACGGATTCGAATCGGACAACTGTGCCGACGGTGCCGCTGTCGACCCCTACACGACTGCAACTTTCAGCAACATCACTTTCATAGGCCCGATGGCTGTCGATGCCAATTTCGAAAACACCACCGATTACATCAATGGCGGTGAAGCATATCCCAATAACGGTTCGGCCCTCGGTAAATTCCAGGCCGCCATGCAGATACGACGCAACAGCCGATTGAACTGCTTCAACTCCATTGCCGTAGGATACCCCATCGGTCTCATTCTCGACAATCAAAAAGGAGATACTCAAAGTGCCGCTACCAACGGATTGTTGAAACTCCAAAACATCTGGTTTGCCGAAATGGGTATCACCGGCAGTGATGCCAACAAATCATATGATGACGTATTGGTAACCGGTTATGACAACGACGGCAAGCCCATTTACGACAATACGCAGACTTCTTTCTCGAGCCGTTTCTTCCTCGCACAAACCGGTAACCGGGTAAGCACGCTCGAAGAGATGAATCTCGTGGGAGCCGATACCGAAGTAGGAACCAACTATCGTCCAGCAGCCGGCAGCCCGCTGCTCACCGCTGCTTCGTTCGACGACAGCAAGCTCTCTTCGATGGAACAAGTAAATTATATCGGAGCTTTCGATGCCAATAACAACTGGCTTGAAGGGTGGACCGAATTTGATCCCCAAAACGCCGACTATTAATAAATAACAAAGCTCACCGGTCCACTTGTAACCCCCGCAATACGGGGGTTACTTTTTTGTTTTAAACCTTAATATTCAAAAAAAAAGAGATAGAATATAAGCCATTCCGAAATTTATTATCTTTGTCGCATCATTACGCAAATGGACAAGCTGCTAAACCTTATATGTCATGACTATGAAATTATCTCCCCGCGACATTTGGAATGAAGTAAAAGACTACACGATCATTACGGTGGGCCTGATGTGCTACGCTTTCGGATGGACAGGTTTTCTCGTATCGAACGAAATCGTAACCGGCGGTACGACCGGTCTCTCGGCTCTTATCTTCTTCGGTACGAAAATACCCATTCCCGTTACCTATTTCACCATCAACGGAATCCTTCTTATTGCGGC
This sequence comes from uncultured Porphyromonadaceae bacterium, assembly GCA_900547555.1. Taxonomy (GTDB): domain Bacteria; phylum Bacteroidota; class Bacteroidia; order Bacteroidales; family UBA11471; genus Caccoplasma. Next base: position 2,163 of record URHG01000037.1, read on the forward strand.
CATACGCATCATCGGCTGGCAATATTGCATACGTTCCATATTCGGTGTGCTGATGACCACCGTACTACTCTCGATAGCGACCGTATATATCAAGGAGCCGCTCGTAAAGGACGAACCTTTCATGTCGTGCATCATCGGCGGTATCATGCTGGGAATAGGCATCGGGCTGGCCTTCATACATAACGGCAGTACGGGAGGAACCGATATTGTCGCAGCCATCATCAATAAGTACAAACCCATTACGTTGGGACGCAGTATTCTTTACTGCGACTTGTGTATCATATCATCGTCGTATCTCATATTCCATGACTTTGAAAAAATTCTTTTCGGTTTCGTCGTATTAGCCGTTTCGACTTATACATGCGACTTGATCATCAACGGTATAAGACAATCGGTACAACTCTTTATCTTCTCCGACAAATACGAGGAGATAGCCGATCGCATAAACCACGATATAAACCGGGGCGTAACGATTCTCGACGGTACGGGGTGGTACTCCAAACAACCCAAAAAAGTAATCGTCGTATTGGCCAAACGCACCGAATCGAACAGTATTTTCCGCCTCGTGAAACAGATCGACAATCATGCTTTCATATCCCAATCCAATGTCATCGGCGTTTATGGGGAAGGATTCGATAAGATAAAAACATAAACGCTCTACGACTAAGACAATAATTTGCGGCAAAACATCGTTATAAAAACATGAAACAACTTGTCTTTGCCACCAATAACGCCCACAAACTCGACGAAGTGCGAAAAATTTTGGGCGACACGTTCGATATACTCGGTATGGAACAAATCGGCTGTCATGACGACATACCCGAGACAGCCGACACATTCGAGGGAAACGCCCTCATCAAAGCCCGTTATATCAAAGAAAAATACGGCTACGATTGTTTTGCCGACGATTCGGGACTCGAAATCGACGCTCTCGGGGGAGCTCCCGGTGTATTTTCGGCTCGTTTTTCGGGAGAAGCCCACAACTCCGAAAAAAACATGGAGAAAGTACTCTCTCTCATGCAAGGAGTAAACGACCGGACAGCCCGTTTCCGTACCGTCGTGGCCCTTGTTCTCGGTAATAACGAATATACATTCGAGGGAGAAATCAAAGGTCTTATTCTCAATGAGCGCAGAGGAGAAGGCGGATTCGGTTACGACCCTATCTTTTTACCCGAAAACGAAACTCTCACATTCGCCGAAATGAGCGACACACAGAAAAACGCAATCAGCCACCGTGCTCGTGCCGTGAAAAAACTGGCGACTTTTCTTCTCGAAAATTCATGAAAAAATTTCTCCTCATATTATTTGCATGTGCTTTTTTATTGCCTGCATCGGCACTTCAACCAGTAGGTAAATGGGAAGTTTATGCCACTTTCCGTACACCCAAGCAGATATGCGAGGGAGGAGATAAAGTTTTCTTTTTGGCCGATAATTCATTGTTCTCTTACGGGAAAAACGATAAAGAAATAAGGGAGCTTTCGCGGCTGAATATTTTATCGGACAACAACATCGACCTCATAGCAGCCAAAAGCGACAACGACCTGCTGGTCGTCGTTTACAACAACAGCAATATCGATCTCATCGATATGGACACCGAAAAGGCTTATAATCTTCCTTACATAAAAAATGCTTCCATCACCGCTTCCAAAACCATAAACGACATATCTTTCTTCGACAACGAAACTTATCTGGCAACCGACTTCGGCATTGTCGTACTGAATAACGACAAAAAAGAAATAAAAACGACTTACACTTTCAACGAAAAAATATACACGGCCGCCCGTCAAGGCGACTATCTCTATTGCATACGTGCCGATCGCAAGCTATATCGCTGCCATGTCGACGGAATCCCTTACGACATAAACAGCTGGGAAGAGATGCGAAACTCTTACATGAAAAAATTGCGTCCTTTCGGTGAAGGTTTGCTTATGCTGCATGATAATGACAATCTTTATTATTTGACCGAAAACAGCGAAAATGCGACCCTGTTCCTACCTGAGAACAAAACGAAAAAAATAGAAACCCAAGATAATAGATTGCTCATATATACCCACGACAAACAGGTATATTTTTATGATGAAGATCTTCAATCTACTACCGTCCTCTCTCTCGACAATATAGGTTACGAACCCGTAGATGTCTCTTGCAGCAACGACCAAAACCGCTTATGGATCATCGAAAGCGAATCTGTCGTTTCTCTGAAATACGACCGTTCCTCCGCACTCTCACAAGAAACGGAAATACCTTGCAACATCTATCAGAAAGTATATAACCCTTTTTCATTGACCGTTGCCAACGGACGGGTATATGTTTCTCCTGCCGGAGTGGGTTATCTCAACGATGAACAAGATGTCGACGGCTATATTTCGATTCTCGAAAACGGAAAATGGACAAATATACTTCCCGAAGGCATACCGGTATCGAAACACCCGTCGATTACATGGGGAAATCTCTACAACATCGCCGTAGATCCCGACGATAAGGAAACATTTTATGTGGGAACATGGTTGGAAGGATTGTACCGCTTCAAAAACAATCGATATGATACGCATTGGAACGACGAAAACAGTACCATAGGCAATGCTTCCGACTGGGCCTACAAAGCGGGATTTATTGTTTTTGACAATAAGAAAAACCTGTACGTTCTCAATCTCAACGCCGAGTGCGGACTCTCTGTCATGCGACGTAATGGTACGTGGTATCAACTCGCATACAATGACTTGAAAAGCCAACGCAACCTCAATCAGATTTTTATTCCCGAAAAATCTTCGGCCAAATGGATAACCTGTCCGGCATACAACTCTTTTGTTTTTGCCTTTGAAGAAAACGGAACCGAAAGTATTTCCGATGACAAAACACGTAAATTTACCACCTTTACCGACCAAAACGGTGAAAGCATCGACGGAAATATCTTTTACGAAATAGCCGAAGATCATGACGGAAAATTGTGGATAGCCACCAACCGAGGCCCTATCGTCATCACCAATCCCGACAATTTCGCCAATAGCAACTTTACTTGCAACCGCATAAAAATAGCCCGGAACGATGGTACTAATCTGGCCGACTATCTGCTCAACGATGAGACGATACAGGCCATCGCCATAGATGGTGCCAACCGCAAGTGGTTCGGCACTAAAAATTCGGGAGCCTACCTTGTAAGTAAAGACGGGCAGGAAACCATTTATCATTTTACTTCGGACAATTCTCCGCTTCCTTCCGACAATATCTACGACATTGCCGTACACCCCGAAACCGGAGAGGTATTCTTTGCGACCGAAAGCGGTCTTGTCTCTTTCCGGGCCGAAGCTACTGAGCCCAAAGACGATTATTCCGACGTATATGTATTTCCCAATCCCGTGCGGCCCGATTACGAAGGGAATATCACCGTTACGGGATTACAAGAAAATTCACTGGTAAAAATCACCGATACGGCAGGAAATATCATTTATCAGAATTTTTCGACCGGCGGACAACTCGTGTGGAACGGACTCACCCGCAGCGGCGACCGTCTGCGCAGCGGCATCTATCTGGTCTTTTCATCGGTCGATAACGGTGGAGAAGGAGTAGTGGCCAAGTTCGCCGTCGTTCGTTGACCTTCAACTTCCTATTCCGGAATAAAATCCTATCCCCGCCATCAAAATTTCATTCGATACAGGATAACAACCGTATCGAGAAATTTCTGTTTCGATACCGTACAACAAGGTCGAGGATCAAAGCCAACATTCCTTTTTATACCATGCGACAGTCTCCGCAACACCGCGTTCGAGCATATAATCGGGAACGAAACCGAGTTCTTCCCGAGCCATAGAAGTATCGCATATCCAATTGCGCTGTTTCATGATGCGATATTTATCCCTGTTCAGCGTACTCGATCCTCCTGCTATCCCGGCCATGAATTCGGCTATATATGAAACGGCTTTCAGTACGAATAGCGGAACACGTATGGGTATGACGACCTTCTTATGCAAAGAGTGAGCCACGTAACGACGAAACTGGGAAGAAGTATACACTTCACCGTCGGAAAGAAAATATCCACGCCGTTTCACCCCTTTATCGATAGCCAGAAAGACGGCCTTTACCAAATCTTTGACATAAATAAATGTCAGAAGCTGCCGACGGTAACCTACCGAAAAATCAAATCCCGCCTTGATGGTTTTCATCATCAGGTAATAGTCCTTCTCCCGAGGGCCGTAAACACCGGTAGGACGCATGAAAACATAGGGAAAATCAGGAAGCGACTGTAAAAATTTTTCGGCCTTCAACTTACTTTTTCCATAGAGGGTGTCGGGATGAGGAATGTCGGAAGGACGTATAGGTGCATAATTCCGTTCATCGCCCGCACCCCAAGCACCGAGGCTGCTCATCATGATAAACTGCTCGGGAACATTGCCTGTCTCGATAAGCGCTTCGGCGAAGTTTCTTATAAACCCGTAATTTATTTTTTCAAAATCGTCTGCATTTTTACACTTGGTAACGCCCAAATTGTGAACAATAATATCCCATTTGCCGACCTCGGAAGTTTGGAGAAGAAGTTGCTGTTTCAGTTCATCTTTGTTTCCGAAAGAAAAATTGATGAAACGGATACGTTCATCGGTAAGATACGCACGGCTCGTCGAAGGCCGTATTCCGGCCCATGTCTCATACCCTCTTTTCAAAGCCTCTTCCACGATAAATCCGCCGATAAATCCGCCGGCTCCGGTTACCAAGATTCGTTTTTGCATGATTTTGGAAGTGTAAAAAAACAGAGCTTAAAAATACGACGATTTATCGGTTTTTCATTCTATCGGGGACGTTTTTCGGATTTTTCGACCTATAAATAGGCTTATACGATGATTATTACCATCTTTTAAAAATATAAATGGCTTACTTTTCCTATATTTGCGCCTATATTTGTTATAATTTAGATATTCTACCATCATATTATCATGAAACAATACCGATTATTAAACAACATTTGCGGTTGGGTAGTCTTTGTGATTGCAGCCGTAACGTATATCCTCACGCTCGAACCGACGGCGAGCTTTTGGGATTGCGGAGAATTCATTTCGTCGGCATACAAACTCGAAGTGGGACACCCGCCGGGAAACCCCATCTTCATGCTCACCGGGCGTTTCTTCGCCAATTTTGCTTCCGATCCCTCGCATGTCGCTTACATGATCAATCTCATGTCGGCATTGTTCAGTGCAGCCACCATATTATTGCTTTTCTGGACCATCACGCACCTCGCCCGTAAAATCATCGTAAAAGACGACAGCGCGATGACTCTTGCCCAAATGATCGTCATTCTCGGTTGCGGAGCCGTAGGAGCATTGGCCTATACATGGAGCGACACGTTTTGGTTTTCGGCCGTCGAAGGAGAGGTATATGCCTATTCTTCATTCTGTACGGCATTGGTATTCTGGCTCATTCTCAAATGGGAAGATGTAGCCGACGAGCCGCATTCCGATCGCTACATCATACTTATTGCCTACCTGATAGGTATTTCCATTGCCGTACACCTGCTCAACCTGCTTACCATACCTGCACTGGTATTGGTTTACTACTTCCGTAAGTTCGGTAATCCTACGACCAAAGGAGCTCTGATAGCTTTGTTATTGTCATTTGCCGGCATCGTATTCCTGCTTTACGGTCTTGTCCCGGGATTTGTAAAAGTAGCCGGTTGGATCGAACTGTTATGCGTGAATGTATTGGGTATGCCTTTCAATTCGGGTGTCATCGTTTATTTCTTCTTGGTGATAGGCTGTATTTCATGGGGCATCTACGAAACCTACAAACAAGACAATATCAACAGACTGCGAACATCGTTCCTCATCAGCGTCATATTGGTGGGATTGCCTTTTATCAGCGGTAAAATATTCATAGGCATATTGATTTCGTTGGCCCTGGCCATATTCCTCTTCTATAAAAAACAGTTGCCCATACGGTTGCTCAACATGGTGTTGGTATCGGTACTGGTCATCTTCATCGGATATTCTTCTTACGCTCTTATCGTCATACGTTCGACAGCCAATACCCCGATGGATCAAAATTCACCCGAAGATGTCTTTGCTTTGGGCAGCTACCTCAACCGTGAACAATATGGCGATCGTCCTTTGTTCTACGGACAGACTTTCGTGGCCGATGTCGAAAGAAAAGACGGAGCTCCCCAATATGAAGAAGGTGCTCCTATATGGGCCCGCGTCATAAAAAAATCGGAAAACGAACCCGATCGCTATGAAATCATCGACCATAAACGCAGCTACATCTATACTCCCGAACTTTGCATGTTCTTTCCCCGCATGTACAGTCCCGACGGACGTCATGTAGGAGCTTATAAGGAATGGTCTAATTTCAAAGGAAAACCGGTAAACGTAAACGGACGTACGGTACGCAAACCTACTTTCGTAGAGAATATGCGTTTCTTCATCGATTATCAGGTCAATTTTATGTATTGGCGTTATTTCATGTGGAATTTTGCCGGACGTCAAAACGATATACAGGGCAATGGCGATGCTGCTTACGGTAACTGGATTACCGGTTTTGACTTCATAGACAATATGCTTGTCGGCGATCAAACGCTTTTGCCTACCGACTTGAAAGAAAACAAAGGCCGTAACGTGTTTTTCATGATGCCTCTCTTGCTGGGTCTTTTGGGTCTTTTCTTCCAACTCTATTCCGGCAAGAAAGGTCTTGAAAGTTTCTGGGTAGTATTTTTCCTTTTCTTCATGACGGGACTTGCCATTGTCATTTATCTGAATCAGACGCCTTATCAGCCGCGTGAACGGGATTATGCTTATGCCGGCTCGTTCTATGCTTTCGCCATCTGGATAGGATTGGGAGTAGCAGCTATATACAAATTGCTGTCCAAGAAAATAAATCCTACACTATCGGCCGGAATAGCTGCCGTCATATCGCTTATCGTTCCCATACAGATGGTGAGTCAGACATGGGACGACCACGACCGTTCGGGCAGATATACATGCCGCGACTTCGGAAAGAACTATCTGACATCGGTCGATGAAAACGGTATCATCTTTACAAACGGAGATAACGATACCTTCCCGTTGTGGTACGCTCAGGAAACCGAGGGTTACCGTACCGATGTGCGCGTATGCAATCTTTCCTATTTACAGACCGATTGGTACGTAAACCAGATGAAATCACAAGCCTATGAGTCGGATCCATTACCCATATCGATGGAAGAATCGCAATACGGCAATAAAAAACGCGAATACGCTTATATTTTAGACCGTGTGGATTATCCTGTTTCCGTGAAAATGGCAATGGACTATTTCCTCTCCGACGACGAAAGGACCAAAACGATTCCAGGATATGGTAAAATCAATCACCTGCCTACCGGTGAATTGTTCATAGACATAGACAAGGAAAAAATATTGAAGTCGGGTATCATTCCGAAAGGCTATGAAGACAAAATAGTAGATCGCATAGACTTATCATTCAAAGATAAAAATACGCTTATTTTGAATGAACTTGCCATCATCGATCTGCTCAGTACAAATGCCGAGACAGGATGGAAACGTCCCGTATATTTCGCAACGACCGTAGATCCCTCCCTGTTTACGGGAACAGACAAATATTTCATGCGTACAGGTATGGCCTATGAAATAGTTCCTGTGAACTTGGAAAACACGCCGGGACGTTACCAAGTCAATACCGACAAGATGTATGACAACGTCATGAATAAATTCGTCTGGGGCGGAATAGACGTCAACCCCGATATTTACCTCGACGAAACCATACGGCGTATGTGTTATTCCTATCGTATCATGTTCATTGATCTCATCGATCAATTGATACAGGAAGGGAAGGCCGATAAAGCATTGAAAGCCCTCGATTATTGTATGGAAAAAATACCCGGTGATGTGGTTCCTCACAATTACATATCCTTACAACTGGCTATGGACTATTATTTCCTGAAACAAAACGAAAAAGGTAAAGCTTTGCTCGAGAAAATAGCCGACAGCGCCGTAGAATACGTAACATGGATAAACTCGCTCGACAACAATAAAAAACGATCGGTACAACGCGATTACTATTACAACGAGAGAGCTTTGGCAGAACAAGTCATTCCCATGTTCTACCGTTTCGGCGATGAAGAAAGCGGTAAAAAATATTTGGAAAAAGCCGCTCTTGCCGGTGTAGACATCAACAGATATTTCAAGATAGATACGAGCAAGACGAATTAAAAATAAAAATCATCGTCCGAAAAAACTCCTTGTCCGCAAGACAGGGAGTTTTTTTATACATATAAACCGTGCAGCATTTCTTTCTCTGAAAACATCTATTCTATAAACTAAAATTTCATACGCCACACTATAACGTATCATGTTCATAGAACGTCCTCCTTTATTCTATCGCATGTTGTTTCCCGAGACGATATGGAGACTGCCATGCAAAGAAAAAACAATATACCTTACTTTCGACGACGGTCCCGTACCCGAAATCACTCCCTGGGTACTCAATCTGCTCGATTATTACAATGTAAAAGCCACCTTCTTCTGTGTAGGTGAAAACGTGGCACGAAATACCGAATTATATGCTGAAATATTGAAAAGAGGGCATCACACGGGTAACCACACCATGAACCACATTCAAGGTACGAAATACAGCGTAAAAGATTACATACGCAATGTCGATGCTGCCAATGAACTTATACATAGTGCGCTTTTCCGTCCCCCGCACGGACACATGTGTTTCGGACAGGCCCATGAATTGCGGCAGAAATATAAAATCATCATGTGGGACGTCGTTACACGAGATTACAGCAAGAAGCTGAATGGAGAGAAAGTTTTTAATAATGTAAAAAAATATACCCGTAACGGTTCTATCATTGTCTTCCACGACTCGTTGAAAGGAGAAAAAAATCTACGCCATGCACTACCCAAGTCGATAGAATGGCTCAAAGAACAAGGATACAACTTCAAACTTTTATAAAAACGAAAAGCCCTATTGTAGAATAGGGCTTTTTTATTGGAATAGATATTGTTTTACAGTCCCAATGTTGCCGATATATCGAGCATGCGCTGTATGGGGCGTACCGCTTTCTCAGCTATCGCTTTATCTACCGTTATTTCAGGTGTTTCGTCTCGCAGACAATTTCTTAACTTTTCGAGCGTATTCAACCGCATGTAATTACACTCGTTGCAAGCACAAGTACTGTCTTCGGGAGGAGCCGGTATAAATTCTTTATCGGGACATTGCTTTTGCATTTCATGCAAAATACCCGATTCGGTAGCCACGATAAACCTCTTTTTATCCGATTTCACGGCATATTTGAGTAGGGCTGCCGTAGAACCTATCTTATCGGCCAATTTCAACAATACCGACTTGCATTCAGGGTGAGCCAACACCTCGGCATCGGGATATTGTTTTTTCAATTCTATGATTTTGGCAACCGAGAATTGCTCGTGAACATGGCAGGCACCGTCCCACAAAATCATCTCGCGACCGGCCAGACTGTTGATATAATTGCCGAGATTACGATCGGGTCCGAATATGATTTTTTCATCTTTCGGAAAACTCTCCACGATCTGTCGGGCATTGGTAGATGTTACCACAACGTCGGTATAAGCTTTCACGGCAGCCGAAGTATTTACATACGATATAACCGTATAACCCGGATGAGCTTCGACAAAAGAGGCAAATTCGTCGGCCGGACAACTGTCGGCCAACGAACAACCCGCTTCAGGATCGGGAACCAATACTTTTTTATCGGGACATAATATTTTGGCTGTTTCACCCATGAAATGAACGCCACACATCACGATTATGTCGGCATTGGTTTTAGCAGCCCATTGAGCCAGTGCCAGACTGTCGCCAACGTAATCGGCCACGTCCTGCAATTCACCTCGTTGGTAGTAGTGCGCCAGAATGACGGCATTCTTTTTCTTCCGTAAACCGTTTATTTCTTCTATCAACGATTTGTTGTCGGATAGAGCAGTATGACAAACATTCATCATATTATAATTTAATTTTTTCTTTAAAGAATCTCTATGCTGATGATATTATCGTGTTGATAATACTCGTAACTTTTATCTCTTTTATTTGTTTTTTCCGTTATGAAAGTCATATAATCACTTATAAATAAATTATAAACCATATTTTAATCTCATTATAAGATATTTACAGACTTATTCCACTACTGTTTATAATGGACAAAGTTATGAATTTTCTTTCAGATATATGATAAGTAACGGTTTATTTGCTATCTCATATATCTATGAAAAAAAGATATTTTATTTTTTGGAGTTCTGTGTTGAAGGCGGTTATAAAATAGTTTTTGAGAATAGTGCGGTTTTTCTATTATTTTTTCGAAGCATTTTATATACTGCTTTTCAACAGTTATCAACAACTTATTATCGTATGGCAGATATTTTCTATCTTTGGAGGGTCGATTATAATACCTGTATGATGAAAAAGAAAAGTATTCTCGATATGCAACGCATTACAGCCCGGGAATTTAAAGAGGCGAAAAAAATACCTTTGGTTGTTGTGTTGGATAATCTGCGTAGTTTGAACAATGTCGGGTCGGTGTTCCGTACGAGTGATGCGTTCAGAGTATCGGCTATCTATCTTTGCGGAATAACTTCTACACCTCCGCATCCCGAAATACATAAAACAGCTCTCGGAGCGGAAGATAGCGTAACATGGTATTACGAGAAAAATACGGTAGATGTCATAGATAAACTTCATAAGGACGGGTATAAGGTTTTTGCCATAGAGCAGGTAGAGGGAAGCTGCTCATTGATCGATCTGAGTCTCGATGAGGGGAAGTATGCCGTCGTTTTAGGAAATGAAGTCAATGGCGTACAACAGGAAGTTGTCGACAAGTGCGATGCTTGCATAGAGATACCTCAATATGGTACGAAACATTCATTGAATGTTTCGGTAACGGCAGGATTGGTGATATGGGATTTCTTCAAACAGTTATTTAAATAAACACAGAGTATGAAAAAGCTATTTTATTTCTTTATCACAGGTTGCATGTGTTTTTTGTTTTCTTGTAAAGATGAGAATTACACGACGGTAGTCATGGAGGGTTCTTATAATAGTAAAAAAGCTGTTCAGGTAAGCAGCACGAGTACGATTTATGAAAATATGGTAAGACAACCCGAGCTTGCCGACGAGTTGGTAAATCGCACATGTGTATTGGCAGGATATAAAGATTTCATGTATCTGTTGCCGTTTGAGAGCAGAGAAGAAGAACGGCAGGTGGGAATGGCTCGCGGAGAATGCTTGTCGGCTTTCATGACATCGGTAGCTCGTCAGCCCGATATGTATGAAAAACTCGATTCGGCTGCTGTTGTTTTTTTAGGTATGGCCGAGACTCTTTCTTCGATGTCTGTTTTGCTCGATTATTCTTGTTATAACGCCATAGCCGGATATAATGAAGCACTTACCCGACAACCCGAAATAAAAAATACATTGGATATTATCTGTCGTAAGTTCTTGGGTGTAGTGTTCAAAGAATAGATTCTGTCAGGATCTATTTTGTATGTTGTTCAGAGTTGTCCGTTTTCTACGAGAACGACGATTTCTTCGAGTATGCGGTCTTTGCCCTCGGGTTCCCATTCCTTGCGAAGACTTACTCCGAACATCGCACCGAACGTTTGCCAGAATGTCGCTCTGAAACCTCCCAAGAAAGCTTTTATAAGGTGATAGGAAGATTGGTTGCATTCCCGGTCTATGAGACGTATCAATAGCTTGGCTTGGTTGTAAGTAAAAGTTTTCAGTACAGGCTTATATTCCTCGAAGAGTTCTTTTTCCATGCGTTTTAAATGTTGTTCGCGCTGGTCTTCGGGAAGGGTCTGTATATATTCGTAAGTCTCTATCAGTGCTTGGTGGACGAGTTTGGCGTAAGGAAGTACTTTCTTCACATCACGTACGTTTTTCCAGTAATATTCCTTTTCTTTCTGACTTTTGAAAGTTCTTTTCGGAAAACAATAAACAGGTCTAAGAATAATCAGTGTGGCGGTATCGCCCGCATTGGTTACAATGCGTGTGATACGTTGATAATACCGTGATTGTTGGGCGTATATGCCGTAACTGCACAGAATTCCTGATAGTATGAGAATAATGCAAACCTTCTTCATCGTTACAAAAGTAGTGTATTGCATGCGAATAAGCGCTTAAAAAGACTTATTTTCTCTTTCCATAATGTTGATAACTTATAAATAAATTGTTTATATCTTTATTATATCTATTTATAATAGGTTGTGTATCAAATATATAATATTGAAATAACTAATTATGAACAGCTTGTTATAATTAGGTAAAATAACTTTTGGGATACTTTTTTCTTGTTCCTTTGTTTTTTTATAAATACTCATGATGTGAGACGAGAGGTTTATTTTTAAAGTATTACTTTTGTACATTATAAATAAGGAGTAAAAATGTCGACCATTTTGTTTGATGAAATCGTTTTCGGACCGGTACATAGCCGTCGGTTGGGTGTTTCTTTGGGTATGAACTTATTGCCGGTAGACGGTAAAGTATGTTCTTTTGATTGCATTTATTGCGAGTGCGGTTACAACTCCGACCACAGAGCGCACGGAGGGCTTCCTACCCGGGAAGAAGTATATGAGGCTCTTGAAAAACGCCTCTCTGCCATGCACAAAAAAGGCGACAGACTTGATGTCATTACTTTTGCCGGAAACGGCGAACCTACCTTGCATCCGCAATTTGCCGCCATTATCGACGATACGATAGCTTTGCGCGATACCTATTATCCCGATGCAAAAGTAAGTGTGCTTTCTAATGCCACTCGAATAGACAGATCCGATGTTTTTGAGGCTCTGAACAAAGTGGATAATAATATTCTCAAACTCGATTCCTGCATCGATGAAACAGTACGTCTCATCGATGCGCCTGTTTCTGCTTTGTTCTCTGTCGAAAGATTGATAGAGGGATTATGTCGGTTTAGAGGAAATCTTATCGTGCAGACACTTTTCTTGCAAGGAGAACATAACGGAAAGGTTATCGACAATACTACCGAAGAGGAGTTGCAACTCTGGTTAGAGGCCGTGCGTCGTATTGCTCCGCAAGAGGTGATGATATATACCATTGACCGGGAAACGCCCGAAAAAGCCTTACGAAAGGCCTCTCCCGAAAAACTCGACGAAATAGCCCGCAGGGTCGAAGCTATGGGTATAAAAGCACAAGTGTCGTATTGATTTTTAAGGTACGACTATTTTCGATACGTGGTTATCATATATACCTATATATAAACCTGAGGGAAGATTTATGTAACACTCTTTATTTTTAATAGGAATTTGCAGACACAATTTCCCGTTAAGATCGTAGACGGAGAGTATTTCGTTATCTTTTGCTCCTTCTACATGAAGAATGCGATTGTTTTTGTCCGAAAAATAAAGTATGTTTTTATTAGGTATTTGAGTAGAGGAGATAGAACTTTCATCGGCTTTTCCTTTTATTTCTATTTTATCTATACAAATACTTCCTACATCGTGTAATGTACTTTCGAACATAAGTTGAATCGTCGAAACGTGGGTGAGCGATAGGTTGTGTAAACATTCTATCCATTTATTTTTTTCCGGAGAAAAAGTTTCGGCCAGTATCCATTCTTCTGTTTCATTTTCCCTATAATAAAGTTTCAGTTTATTCTTATCATCTTTCACGCTTGTTTTTTGTTGTATATAGAAAGATATTTCTGTCGGCGTACAACCGTTCGGCACAATGACAGGAGATATGAGCCTGTTTATATACGATGTCGTGTCGAAAAAGTTATTTTTCATGATATATGCATATTCATTGTTGTAAGGTATAGGCAATAACGGGTCAAGAAGTGTTTGCATATCATTAGCATTCAGAATACTCCATTTAATATTTCTTTGTGTGGTTTCTTCATTCCATACGGTCGATATATCGGAGTAGTCGAAATTTTCTTTCCATACGACGATTTTTTCTTCTTGTTTCTGAAAGTTTATGACGATATTTTCGTTCTCCTGATTGCTTATGGTCATATCGATGTTCGTTGGAGTTCCGTCCCAACAAAAAGCAGCCGGCGTGGTATTGTCGTTCCATCGGGTTATGTTATGGCTGCCCGGGAAAGGACATGATGCATGATTTATGTTTCCATAGCTATTGGCATTGCTTGTCGGTATAGAGTAGGCCGATCCTGCGCATACGACATAACAGTTTTGCGGATGTGAAGCGTTGATGGTATTTGTCGATGCCTGTTTTTCGATGTCGGCATGAATGTGATAAATGAGTAGTCCTTCTCCCGGATTATGTATATCGAATACTTCGAGTCGTCGATTTTCGATAAGATAGTATTCTCCTTCTACGGGTGTATTTATGCGATATATTTCATCTTTGTTGTGATTCGATGGTCTGATAATGCTGTTTTCTTTTGTCGAAATATCTTGTACTTTACACCAACCAAAATTATAGGTTTTTACATAGGGATTGAAATTGGCGGGGGTGATGCCGTCGTTGTTCCAGCTGCCCGATGCCATGACGTCCCATTTGCCTGTACCTTCATATTCTCCTCCTGTACTGTAATCGGTGTCGTAATAATCCATTGCTCCCAAAGCATGTCCCATTTCATGGCAGTGGGGGCCTATGCGTGAAATACCTGCACCGCTATTTCCCCGCAATTCGGGTGCGCAGGAATATTTGTTTATTTTCATATTTTGTATGGTAATGGGCGAGAATGTCATCTCGTGCGACCATATCGTATAGGCAGGTGCACCTGCCTCTTCACCGTGTCCGGCAAAAACAATATGAATGTTATCTATGTATCCGTCTCCATCGGCATCGTATTGCGAGAGGTCTTTTTCTTTGGCGACATGTTCTATGGCTTCTCTGAAAAGTGCATACGGATTTGCGTCATTACCACCCATACCGGTATTTGCTCCGTAATAACTCATATTATGTTGGGCTGTGTATGGGCCTGTAAGGTCGCAAATGAAATTTAGTTGTCCGTACGATGCGTAATCGAAAAAATCGTGTACGCTTCCTACTGCTTCATCGGCCGAATATCCTTCTTCATTGAATAGAGCATCAAGTTCCCGATATGTTTTTACGAAAGAGAGATCGGCAAATTGCATGAGAATGACCAATGCCCTACGATCTCCTGTAACTGTTTTTGCAGGAGGATTTTCATTGTTTCGAAAAGATGTGCGTATTGTATTTTTTCGAACGGGTATATTTTTTTTGATGGAGGAAAGAAATGTTTTCAAGTAATTTTTGGAGTCCGACAGTTTGTAACAAGAAGGAACAGCATATCCGTTTATATCTTCTTGTGCATATACCCAACCCGAAGAATCGGCAAGCAGCGTATAATTATCTTCTGTCATAGCCCATTTGGTATGCTCATCGCCGTGCAGAGTTATGTATAGCGTGCGGTCGGAGGCTTTTACTTGTATTTTACGCGGATAGGCCGGAACAGACTTTGCAGGAAAATAAACGAACGAACATAAAACAATGAAGATAATTATACGCTGCATAATGTGTTAATCTTTAATACCTGTATAGGTCATCATGTAACCACCAACCGTTAGATAATTAATATTCAATGTTTTACCTGTTACGGTGATACTTATGTTTGGATCTGTTTCATTTGAAAATACATAAATGTTTCCTTGCAAAGATACATTGTAGTTTGCACTACCACTAGAATAAAAATCAGCTGAAACTTGAACACTTGTTGAAGTAAGCCGAGAAATTCTAACAATATAGGCATCAGAAACAACAGTTGTTCCAATGGTACGTTTTCCTGTATAAGTACCAGAAACAGCAGTTGCTACATCGGTATTTCCGGTTATAACGCCGGTATAAATATCATCTTCTTTTTCGTCATCTTTACCGCAAGAAGCAAAAGTGAAACACAGAGTTAAAACAGCGGCCATCAATATAGCCATCAGATTGATTTTTTTCATATTAGATTTTGAGTATTAAAAGTTAAACATGTTGCAAAGATATATATTAATTATGTATTTGAAATATTTTAGACAGAATTTTTTAGAAAAAAGAATTATTTTATTTGACAGGTAGGAGATGTTTGTTACACTAAATATCCGTATATTTGTTCAACATATATGTTTGTTATGATAGCGTGCAGAAATTTTGTTTTAACCATCTGCTTGTTTGCAATGCTATTTTCTTGTGGTAGAGAGACAAGAAATGCGGTTGAGATTTTTTCATATCGGTATGATCCGCAATCGTCGGTATCCTTGCAGAAAGAGAGAATTTATTACGGTATGCTTCTCCAACCGATTGTCAAAGAGGGGAAATTGTCGCTTCCTTCCATTGCAAAGGAAGACAGAAAGAATCTTCCCGATGTATATGTGTCGTATGTATCGGACTATATCGACCTTGTCAATACCTATTTGGATAAGTTGCCCGAGGAACAGAGAAAGAGTGTTCTTTCGTTTTATGAAGCATGGTCGATACCCGATGTCGTGATGAGTGATTATTTGGTGTTTGGCGACAGTGTTGTTTTTTCGCTCGGTGAGAGACAAGCTGTCGAAATGAGAATACCGAAAGAGAATTATCGAGCCATGCTCCAAACGGTGAAGAATTTCAATACTCTTGAAACGAAAGGTAAAGTGAATTATGAAATGAAGAATGTCGGCAGTTTATTTATGAATCATGATTTATTCGGTGAGGTGCATGAATTGCTGATGCGGGACTTCGGTGAGCTCAATCGGAAATACAAGAATTGAAAATATATTCTATATCGTATAAAAATGACAAAAGAAGAATAATTTGCAAGAATTTTTGTGCCGGATAATAGCAATTATAAAAAAATCTGTATATTTGCTTTTGTAACCGAAAAAGTATTTTGTTTTCGAACCTTATTGTACACATACTGCATTTTCTGAATATCTGATACCGCAAAGTATCGGCCGTGTATGTACGATGCCATGTTGCCGTATCGTTTTCTTTTGTATGCGCATTTAGATTTAGTCTTGTTTTTGACGGAAAAAAGAGTTTATAAAACGAGGTACTAATAAAAAATCAAGATTTTACATTTTAAGAAATTATGGGATTAATGTTATTATACCTTTTCATGGCATTAGGTATATCGTTTACATGTTCGGTACTGGAAGCCGTGTTGCTTTCGACACCGATGTCGTTTATTACGATGAAAGAGCAGGAAGGGGGCGGTAAATCGGCTCTCTTGTTGAAGAAATACAAACAGAATATAGATAAACCCATTTCGGCGATACTTTCGCTCAATACCATTGCACACACCATAGGAGCGGCGGGGGTGGGAGCCGAGGCAGTGAAAATATTCGGTCAGGCCTATTTCGGTATCATATCGGCCATACTTACGATACTCATTCTGGTACTTTCCGAAATTATACCTAAGACGATCGGAGCTTCGTACTGGCGGCGATTGGCACTCTTTTCGGCGCAGGTCATACGGGTATTCGTTTATGTATGCTATCCGTTGGTGTTATTGTCCGAGTTGATAACCCGTATTTTTTCACCCAAAGAAAAAGAGGTTTCGGTGAGCCGGGAGGAGGTATCTGCTATGCTTACGATGGGTGAGGAAGAAGGAGTGTTCGAGTCGAAAGAAAATAAGGTGATACAGAATCTTATCCGTCTCAATAATGTGAAGGTAAAAGAGGTGATGACACCTCGCGTGGTAACGGCAGTAGCGTCGGAAGAGATGACTTTGCGGGATTTTTACAATGAGAAATCGTATCGTTTCTATTCCCGTATTCCGGTCTATGGAGACAACAAGGATTATATAACCGGTTATGTGTTGCGCCGCACGGTGCTCGAAAATCTGACCGAAGACAAGTTCGATATGAAACTCAAAGACATACGTCGTCCCATACCTTATTTTTCCGAAAATAAATCGGTATCGACCGTATGGGAAAAACTCCTCGAACATAAAGAGCAGATCGCTCTTATCGTCGACGAGTACGGTTGTTTTCGCGGAATCATCACGATGGAAGATGTTGTGGAGACCATATTCGGTCTCGAAATCATAGACGAAACCGATACGGTCGTTGATATGCAGCAGCTTGCCCGCGATCGTTGGAACGCCCGTATGGAACGTTACAAGGAGATGTAACGGCGACAGTGTTTTACGGGACGGCTTGCACATGTATGTGTAAGCCGTTTTATTTGTCAATGATTTCGATATGAGGATTACGGCAGAGCAATTCACGTACGAAAGCCTCGCTTTCTTTGGGCGAGAGATATGTGGGCCGTCGATTGCCATCTACGAGTAAAGAGATGTTCCGACGGGATAATGCATAAGAAGAGAAAATAGCTTTGTTGTTCCGTCTTATGCAAATGCTTTTGATTTCGGTTACCGCGATATGGCGGGAAGAGAGGTAGCCCGATCGAAGACAAAGCGTGCCGTCGTCGAGAATCGCATATTCTGTGCCGATGATTTTGGCGATGAGGAATACGGCCCACAACATCGACAATATCCACAAGATGACATATCCCACCCATAAGGAGTAAAGCATTACAGCGGTGGCTGCGACCAGTTGCGGGTAGAATATGATACCGTCGATTCGAGACTTGAATGTGCGCATGTCGTATAGTTTTCCCAAAGATACAGTAATCTTTATATGAGCATTTCAGAAGTTTAGTTCAATTTCCAATTTTCTTTTATGAAAGCGATTATCCTGTTTCGCCTCTCTTTGATTTCTTCTTCTCCCCAACTATTTTTTTCTTTGAGCATATCTCTTATTTCTTTATGGGAGTAGAAATCACTATCATAGAGATTTATTTTCTCCACAGGATTATTATTGTTTTTTTCAGAATTGCTTCCCCATACCATCAAAACCAAATTTCCGATATTATTTAGCCATAGATTTATAAATTCTTGAGAATACTCTGTAAAATTGGGATTCTTAGGGGTTATATGGTCGATTGTATTTTCTAATCGTTTTTTCTCGAATTTGTTTTTGTATTCGTTTGGAGACAAAGGGCGTGCTCTTTCTTGTTTTCGCAAGTAGTTTTCATATTTCCAGAGAACATACTTTATGCTGTTGCGATAATGGTATGTGGAGTTGAAATAAGCCAAGCAATTTTCATTGAAGCTCCACCACGGTTGGAACCCTTTTTCTATACAGTAATCGAGGTCGGAAGTTAACTTAGAAACATCCCCTTTATAATTTTTGGCCATATATGGAAAACTGTTCGTTCTGTAATCAGCATTCTTAAATTCGAGTTTGAAGAGGATATGTTCTATTTTCCTTGCCAGATTTAATATCAGATCGATATTATTTTCATGGTAATGAAACAATTTGATCAAAAGGGGCATGGAGTTTTGTGTATCGAGAATCAATACATCGGCAATGGCATTATTGCTTTCGGCGTATTTTTCTATTTTTTCGATAGATTGGAATGTTTCTTTTAAAATATGGGCAAAGTCTATAATCCATTTTTCTTTTGTTTCATTATCAGATAGTTTATCCAATTCTGCTTTTACATTTTTTATAGGATTCTCCCAGCCGGAAAGAAATGCTATATTGTGATAGCCTAAAACAGTATCTTCTTCAAAAGAAATACGTTCTGTCTGCTTATAAATATCGGCAAAGATGGTTTCTATATTTCTGATTTGTTGTTCTGTAATGGTATTGTCGGAAACAACGTAAAGTTTATGCATCAAGTAGGCTTTGAGTTTTTCCAAGGTTGTCAGGTCTTTACCGCGATCGTTTTGGAAAGCAAATATTTGACTGGCTTGCATTTTTGCATCTTTTCCCGATAATTCAAATGTCGTAATAACCGCATCGTCGATGATTGTTTTCCATTCTGATAGAGTTGTTGTGGCTTGTTCCTTTAATTCTTTTTCAAAAAAATATTTTGCGTTCGATATTCTTTTTGAAGATAAGGTGTCTACTTTTGCATTATTGTCGTTGTTGAACACAAATCTTTCAAAAAAAGGATTGTCATAAGCAACTGTTTCGAATTTATAATTTCTTCCTAATCTGATATATAGTTCTCGAATACTCCGTGATTCGACTTCTTCTCCATTTTTATTTTTGATTTTTTCTTCCTTTTCTCTTTTTCCTAATTCGTAAATCAAAGAATTCATGAAAATTATGATGGTTGTCAAACGTTGTTGCCCGTCTATGATCCAATATTTATTTTCATTATAGTTGTCTTTTTCAAATAAAAAATGTCCAAAATAGTATTTTTTACGAGGGTCCTGCTCCTTTATGTCATTAAGAAATTGTCTGACTTGTTTCCTGTCTTTATCTACTTCCCATGAATATGCTCTTTGGTAGGGTGGAATTGAAAATAAAATATTTTCTTCTTGGAATAATTCTTTGATAGTCGTCAGTCTTTCCATATTAGTGAAAATTCTTGTGAGATAAATGTAAGTACAGAGAATCGTTTGTTAACGATATTATTTTGTTTTTATAAAGAAAAAGAATTTCCATTGGAAAAACAAATTTCAAGTGATATATTCACTGACGACTGTGTGGAAAAAGTAGAAATGGAGTGTGCCGAGTCGTTACACTGTAATAAAAAAGTTTTATAAAACTCAGGCCGGTTATAAAGGATTATCGTAAAATGACCGGTACGGGAATATTGTTTAGTGGAAATTCGTATATTTGCCGATAGAATACCGGAATAAATACCGGAGGCAGAAAGAGAGTTATGGTATATAAATACGATTTTTTAGTGATCGGCTCGGGCATTGCCGGAATGAGCTTTGCCCTGAAAGTGGCGCATAAAGGGAAGGTTGCTCTTATTTGTAAAGCCGGCCTTGAAGAGGCGAATACCTATTTTGCGCAAGGCGGTATTGCCTCGGTAACCAATCTTGCCGTAGATAATTTTGAAAAACACATCGAAGATACGATGATAGCCGGCGACTGGATCAGCGACCGGCAAGCCGTAGAAAAGGTGGTGCGTGAAGCTCCGGAACAGATCAGGCAACTGATAGACTGGGGTGTGGATTTTGACAAGAATGAGAACGGCGAATTCGACCTGCACCGCGAAGGCGGTCATTCCGAGTTCCGTATTCTGCACCATAAGGACAATACGGGAGCAGAGATACAGACCAGCCTCATCGAAGCGGTAAAGCGACACCCGAACATCACTGTATTTAAAAACCATTTTGCGGTCGAAATCATCACCCAACATCACTTGGGAATCATCGTAACCCGACATACGCCGGGTATCAAGTGCTTCGGTGCATACGTGTTGAATGAAGATTCGGGCGAAGTAGACACTTTCTTGTCGAAGGTTACGGTCATGGCTACGGGCGGTTGCGAAGCGGTATATCGCAATACGACCAACCCGCTGGTTGCTACCGGTGACGGCATCGCTATGGTATATCGTGCCAAAGGCGCCGTGAAAGATATGGAATTCATACAGTTCCACCCTACGGCCCTTTATCACCCCGGCGACCGTCCCAGTTTCCTTATTACCGAGGCTATGCGCGGTTACGGAGCGGTGTTGCGTAATCTGGCCGGGGAAGAATTCATGCAGAAATACGACCCGCGTCTTTCGCTCGCTCCACGCGATATCGTGGCGAGAGCCATCGACAACGAGATGAAACAGCGCGGTGAAGACCATGTGTATCTCGATGTTACACATAAGGATCCCGAAGAAACGAAACACCATTTCCCCAATATTTACAAGCATTGTTTGGGTATAGGCATAGATATTACCAAAGATTATATTCCTGTTGCTCCGGCGGCTCATTATCTGTGCGGAGGCATCAAAGTAGACCTCGACGGACAATCGAGTATCAGACGACTTTATGCCCTCGGCGAGTGTTCTTGTACCGGGTTGCATGGTGGAAACAGGTTGGCTTCCAATTCGCTTATAGAAGCCATTGTATATGCCGATGCCGCTTCCCGGCATGCCTTAAATGTACTCGACCGTTACGACTTCAATACCGATATTCCCGAGTGGAACGATGAGGGAACCATTACCAACGAGGAACGTATTCTCATTACCCAAAGCATGAAAGAGGTAAATCAGATCATGGAATCGTATGTGGGTATCGTGCGCAGTAACGTGCGTCTTACCCGGGCGTGGAACCGACTCGATATTCTTTATGAGGAAACCGAGAGCTTGTTCAAACGCAGTAAGGCATCGCGTGAGATTTGCGAATTGCGTAATATGATAAATGTAGGGTATCTCATTACCCGGCAGGCAATGGAGCGTAAGGAAAGTCGCGGGCTACACTACACGATCGATTATCCGCGCGAAAATTAAATTTTGAAAGGTGGGTTATCCGTTCTCTTATATATTCTTTGTTACTTCTCCATCATTCCTGAATGGAACAATGTGGAACGAAGTATTCCCGTAGAATGTTGCTGCCCTTGCGGTACAATGTCATTTCAGAGGGGTGTAATACCGAAAAACCTTCGGATCAAATGTATAACCCTTTGTAACCTACTGTTATTCCGACAACCATAGGAAGGAGGAATTCCTCCCAAAGCCACAGAAACATGAGATTCCGAGCATATGCTCGGAATCTCATGTTGTAGTACTTTACGGTGCGATGTCATTCTTCGGGGCAACACCCCGAAGAATCTCCTGCCAAATAGTGTGCTTTGTATGAGATCTCTCACTTTCGTTCGAGATGACAGTAATGTCATTCTGAAAGACTTTGCCTTGAAGAATCCCTCATAATATAATTGGGACTCCTCATCGGCCTATCGGCTTCGGTTAACTATGTTTTCCTCCTTCGCGCCTCGGCTGTGCATGAGCAGAAATGTTCTGCACGGCACTCAGCTTGGCGTCGGTTCGGAATGACTGCAATGTCATTCTGACGACCGTAGGGAGGAAGAATCTCCAACAAAATAACATGAGATTCGGCCAAGCTGATTTTTTACGGTACTCGGCAAAATGAAAATCTATTTTTCTTTTTGCTCTCGTTTGCTCAAAGATTCCTCGTCGGCCTAACGGCCTTACTTGGAATGCCATTTGATTGTCATGCTGAGCGATAGCGAAGCATCTCTACCAAAGCGAGTAAAAGTGAGAGATTCCTCGCCTACACTCGAAAAGACGGCAGAGGAAAGAACACACATACCTCAAGGAAAGAAAAAATAGGACCCCGGGCTTCCTTTTGAGAGCCGGGGTCTCTTTCTTGAAACTATCCACCGGCGGTAAAAATTTTCGGTACGAATGAAAAATCACGATAGATTTCATTTTCAGTATCATATATACCCTGATAGACAGGTATCAAAGACTGGGCTGAAATTGTCCCAGCAAAACTGCTTGCTGTAAGCAGAGATAAAAAGAGATGTTTTTTCATACAACGGCGTTTTTAGGATAAATTTATAAGCTTAAAACAGGGAATCATTTTTAGATAATTGATTTTTTTAGTAAAATTTCATCAGAAAAAGAGTGGGTATTTAGACGAAATAGGGAAAAACGGCGTAAAAGTTTTCGGATAGAAGGAAAAAAAGTATATTTGTTCTCGACCGATAAAATAAAAAAGAATATCATGAAAAAGCATCTTCTTACTATATTGTTTCTGGTTGCAACAGCGTATGCACCTGCCCAGCAGACAACCGCTTGGGGAGACCAGGGTAACGGCACTTATGTGAATCCTATTCTCAATGCCGACTATTCTGACCCCGATGTGATACGGGTAGGGGAAAAATATTATATGGTTTGTTCGGATTTCCATTACATAGGTATGCCTGTTTTGGAGTCGGACGATATGGTCAATTGGACTATCATCAGCCAAGTGTATAACCGGTTCGATTACCCTAAATGGGATACCAATGAGCGTTTTGCCGGTGGTTCTTGGGCTCCTGCCATACGTTACCACGACGGAAAATTCTGGGTCTTTTTCTGTACGCCGCATGAAGGTTTGTTCATGAGTACAGCTACCGACCCGCATGGCCCGTGGTCTCCGTTGCATTGCGTAAAAAAGGTAAAGAAATGGGAAGATCCCTGTCCTTTCTGGGACGAAGACGGGCAGGCTTATCTCGGACGTAGCCGGCATGGTGCAGGGCCTATCATCATACATAAAATGAGCCCCGACGGCCGGGAGCTGCTCGACGACGGATTTACCGTATATACCGGCCCTGTCGCCGAGGGAACCAAAATCTACAAACGCGACGGTTATTATTACCTGAGTATTCCCGAAGGCGGTGTAGAGAAAGGTTGGCAGACCGTACTCCGTTCGCGTAATATTTACGGTCCGTATGAGAAAAAAGTGGTGATGGAGCAGGGCAGCACCGACATAAACGGCCCTCATCAAGGGGCTCTGGTCGATACGCCCAACGGGGAATGGTGGTTCTATCATTTTCAGTTTGTCGAGCCGATAGGTCGTGTCGTGCATTTGCAACCCGCCCATTGGAAAGACGGTTGGCCGGTCATCGGTGTGGATATCGATATGAACGGTATCGGAGAACCGGTGCGTACGTGGACGAAACCGCAAGTCGCTGCTGCTGTCCTTACTCGTCCGCAGACCGACGATGATTTTTCGTCGCCGAGCCTCGGTGTACAATGGCAATATAATCATAATCCCCGTCCCGAATGCGTATCGCTTACCGACAGGAAAGGCTGGTTGCGTCTCTCGGCTTTACAGGCCGACAGCTTGAAAGCATCGCACAATATGCTTTCGCAAAAAACAATGGGATACCATTCCGAGGCAACGACCCGTCTCGATGTTTCCCGTATGACCGACGGACAAAGAGCTGGCATACTTTGTGCAGGGAATCTCTTCAACGGTATAGGAGTCATGTGCCGGGAGGGAAAACGTTTCCTTTATCTGGAACAAAACGGCCGTACCGAGCAGATAAAAGCTTTTGACGGTAAAATCGTTTATTTGCGGGCGGTTATCGATTATCCGGCTAATGAACACCGGCTTTATTACAGTACCGACGGTAAACGCTATGTCGAAGCGGGAAAGCCTTATTCCCTTAAATTCGGTAGTTGGAAGGGAACCCGTGTAGGACTTTATACCTATAATGTCGAAACCGACGGCGGCATAGCCGACTTCGATTTTTTTACCTACGTTACCGACGGGCCGGGAACGAGTCGATGAAATATTTCCCGTCGAAGGGGAGTCGGTGAAGTTTGCCGGGTGGTGGGGATATAAAATTTTTCCGTTTTTTCTGTTATCCCGGACGGTCGAGAAATCCTGAATTGTCTTTTGTAGGGTTGGGATTCTTCATTACATTTCGTTCCATTCAGAATGATACTCTTGTCATTCCGAAGCGTTATTGCGAGAAATCTCTGTTACTATCGCTTGGGTGGAGA
>URHG01000038.1 GCA_900547555.1 uncultured Porphyromonadaceae bacterium
TCGTTAACAGCCATTTCAATACCGATGACGATGCAATCTGTTTCAAAACGACCAATGCAACGGGCTGTTGTGAAAATGTCGTTGTTGCCAATTGTGTTATTGCTGCCAATTGCAACGCCATGAAATGGGGCAGCGAAACCAATGGCGGATTCCGTAATTTTACGATTACCAATTGCACGTTCCGTCGAGCCGAAGAACCTACGATTTATGACCGTCCGCACCGGACTCTCGGCGGATTGGCCATTGAAACCGTAGACGGAGCATTGCTCGAAAACTTCAACATCAGCGATATTTCCATGTACGGAGTCATGACTCCTATTTTTATACGTCTTGCCGACCGGGGGCGCAATTATTATGACGGAGGTCCGTCCCAGCCGGCCGGGACTTTGCGTAACATACATATTGCCAATCTCACGGCTCGAATGCACGGCTTGGTGACCAGTTCGATAACCGGGTTGGAAAAACACCCTGTCGAGAATATAACTTTGACCAATGTGCATATTATTTGCGACGGAAACGGTTCTGTGGAGTACGCCCGAAAACGCGATTTGCCCGAACGGGAAAAAGAATATCCCGAGACACTTATTTTTGCCGATGCTCCGGCCTCGGGACTCTTTGTCAAGAATGCCAAAGGTATACGTATGCAGAATGTGATGCTCGAAGTTTATGAGAGTGATCCGCGAGCCTTGCTGTTTATGGAACGGGTTGATGATGCTTTGCTTGATGGAATCACGTTGGTGAATCCGTCAGACGGTCCGCAGATCATATTGCGCAACAGCCGTGATATAGATATCGAAAAGCTTCGGTATGACGGAAACCGTGTCCCGCGTATCGGGGTAGAGGGTGCGGACAACCAACGCATAGAAACCGATAAGAAATATTTCGTCGATTATTCCGACGGACGAAACTCCAAAAGAAATCGTCATAAATAACTTTACGTCATGAAACGATTGTTTTTGTTTATAAGTCTATTTGTAGTTTTTTCGGTTACCGCTTTAAATTCGCAGAATATATCCCGTCTTACGGCTTTGGGAGAAGAGGCCTATCGGGCGAAAAAATATAAAACGGCTGTCGAGTATTTTTCTCGGGCTGCTGAGGATGGCGATGCTCTGGCGCAATGTCGTCTCGGCGAATGTTATTTTTTCAAAAAAGGAGTACGGCGCGATTATAAGCGAGCAGTCTATTGGAGCGAAAAAGCGGCGCAAAAAGGTATCGCATCGGCACAATATCTTCTTGGAGCTTGTTATTACAAAGGAAAAGGGGTAAAAAAAGACGCACGGGAAGCTGTGGCATGGTTCGACAAAGCGGCTCGTCAAGGAGTAGCCGCTGCCCAGCAGGAGCTGGGGAGTTGTTATGCCAACGGTTTCGGCGTTGAAAAGAATGATACAGTGGCCATGCGCTGGTTTTCCGAAGCTGCCCGTCAAGGGCTTGCCGAAGCGCAATTTGCGCTCGGTGCCTGTTTTTACGAAGGTAAAGGCGTAGAGAAAGATATTGATAAGGCTTTTTATTGGTATCGCAAGGCTGCTTATCAGGAACTTGCCGAAGCACAATATTTCCTCGGTATGAGTTACTATTCGGGCGAGGGAGTCGAGCAAGATAATACCCAAGCCATGAAATGGCTCGAAAAAGCGTTGAATAACGGATTGGACGGCGACAGAGCGGCCGTTGCGCGAGATATGATACGGCGCATCGATTGAGATTTTCGCTTTCACGTAAACGGAGTATTCCTTTTATAAAGGGGGTATTCCGTTTTTTATAAGTTATTTTTCGTTGAGCATTAGAGGGATATTTTCTGCCTTGAATCCCAGTGAAACGGCTTTTTCAAAATCTTTCTGGGCATCGTCTTTTTCGAATCGTGCCAGCTTCAGCTTGCCTCGCATGATATACACCAACGGATCTTCGGGGGTCAGCTGCAATGCCATATCGATGTCTTCGGCAGCACGATTGTATTGCCGGTTGTAGTAATATGCTTCGGCGCGGTTGAGGTATAGGGAGGCCATATTGGGATTGGAGCGTATGACCTGCGTATAGAGGTCTATGGCTTGAAAATAGAATCCTCTGCATTTCATTAAGGCCGCGAGTCCGATGCGGGCATTGGCACTTTTGGCATTGAGAGAGAGGAGTTGTTCGAAATCCCTACGGGCAGAAGCAGTATCGTTCAATTCCAGAAAAATCAGTCCCCGCCGGTAGAGCGATTCTTCATTTTTCTCATCGATAAAGAGTATGCTGGAATAATCGTCTTTGGCACGTTGCAGACTATCCATTTCGGCCCATAATGCAGCTCGATTATTGAGAAGCGTGAGCGATTTGGGTGACATGACCAGCGCGTTGTTATAGGATTGAAGCGCTTCGGGAAGTTTCCCCAAGTTACGCTGTATCGTCCCGAGGTTCGAGAGCAGAAGAACGTTTCCCGGATTGGCCGGTTCGGTACGTAAGGCTTTTAGTAGTGCACTTTCGGCTTTTGCCAAATTTCCGGCTTCGATGTAGATAAAAGAGGAGTCGATATAGTCGGTGTATGATTGGGCTTTCGAGGATAGGGTTGCTGCAATCAGACAAAAGGCAATCGGTAGGATAATACGTGATTTCATGTTGTTTGGACGATTATTTTCCAATAGTGCAAAGCTAATGCAAATTCTGTTTTATCATGGAGATAGGGCCTCCCTTTTTACGGAGATTTATGATTTACCTTATTGTTATATCCTCTTTTTTAGTGTATTTTTGTGGCTCAAAAGTCTTTATAAGCAAATGCGTATTTCTATTTCGGCGTTTATTCTATTCTTTTTTTGCGGGTTGATTGTTTTCTCAGCATGCGACGAGAAACATGAAAACGAGCCTCCTTATCCTGTCGATGGCGATACTTGCGATCGCACGGTATTGGTGTATATGCTGGGAAGCAATACATTGGGAGGTTTTGTCGAGAGTAATATCTCTGCCATGAAAAAGGCTGTCGAGAAGGGAGGACTGCACAACGGGAATTTGTTGCTTTATATCGATCGCTATAATGCGGTGCCGACCCTTGAAAAATTATTTCTTCGGGACGGGACGGTAGAGCGGACGGTTGTGAAGTCGTATGAAGATCGGAATTCGGCAACGGTCGAAGTCATGTCGTCGGTTTGCGATGATGTGAGAACGCTCTATCCGGCATCGAGTTTCGGATTGATTTTGTGGTCGCATGCCAACGGCTGGTATCCGTCTCATATAGAAGCCGATTTATCGGCTTATAGCTCGACGCGATCGTTTGGCGATGATGAAGGGAAGTCGATGAATATCGATGAAATCTCTTTGGCAATACCCGATTCCATGTTCGATTTTATCTTGTGCGATGCTTGTTATATGGGAGCGGTAGAGGTTGCATACGATTTGCGTGAAGATTGCCGGTATTATGTTGCGTCTCCGGCAGCTATCATGGGAGGAGGATTTCCTTATGAGGATATGGTAGAACATCTTTTTTCTTGCGATAAACCTATTCCCGAAAATTTGATAGATGTCTGTCGGTCATATATGGATTATTATAGATCGTATTATGATCCATACGGAACTGTTTCTCTGATAGATATGCATGAGATGGAGGCTTTGGCGCATTCGGTGAGGTTGGCGCTGGTAAATTGTGCGGATTCTTTGGAAATTTCTGATGTTCAGCAGTTCTCGCAAGAAAAAGGGACGAGGCTCAGTTATCAGAATCTCTTTTTCGATTTGAACGATTATGTCAGTCGGGTTTGTATCGATACATTGGCATATTCCATATTTGCCGATTGTCTCGACCGTACCGTGTTATATGCCGATGCCACCGATCGTTATCTTTCTAAGGTGTCGGGTGTGTGGAAAAGTTTTCCTATCGAACAATATTGCGGCTTTGCCGCTTATATACCCGGAGCCAGTTCCGATGAGGTGGCCGATTTGTATTACAAGACCCTTTCGTGGTATAAAACCGTTTATGAAGGCATCGAGGTGCCCGTAAAATAATAAACTGATATGAAACTATTGAATATCGATTTGGCGTCGAATTTGACTGCAACTCCCGATACGACCCATGTTGATCCCATCAAAGAAGTGGTTGAGAAATATGCCGGTATGACGGCCGATGAAATTATTTCTACGCTTTTATCACATGCCCTTTCGTTCGGCTTGAAGTTTGTGGGAGCTTTGCTGATCTTTTTTATCGGTCGTTGGTTGATGAATCGGTTCAGTCGTTTTGTCGTGCATTTGTTGGCTCGACGTCATGTCGAGCCTTCGGTACAATCTTTTTTACGGAGTTTTATCAATATAACGCTCATGTTGATTCTGATTGTATTGATAATCGGTATTTTCGGTATCAATACGACTTCGTTCGTCGCTTTGTTTGCCTCGGCTGGCGTCGCTATCAGTATGGCGTTGAGCGGTTCGTTGCAAAATTTTGCAGGTGGACTTATGATTCTTGTTTTCAAACCGTATAAGGTGGGCGATTTTATCGAAGCGCAAGGGCAAAGCGGTACGGTGAAAGAGATACAGATATTCAATACCGTCCTTATCACGGGTGATAACCGGACGATATTCATACCGAACGGTAATTTGTCGAACAATATCATCATCAATTATTCCCGTGCCGGTTTACGCCGGGTGGAGTGGACCTTCGGTATCGGATATGGAGATCGTTACGAAACAGCTAAAAAAGTTTTATCGGAGCTTTTGGAGGCCGATCCCCGTATTTTGCGTGAACCGCCTTATTTCATTGCTCTTCATTCGTTGGGAGACAGTTCGGTCAATGTTCTTGTGCGGGCATGGACTCCGGTAGAGAGTTTCTGGGATGTGTATTATGATCTTAATCGAAAGGTTTACAAGACATTTGCCGAGAACGATGTCAATATACCTTATCCTCAGATGGACGTACATCTGATAAAAGACTAATCTTTTTTGCTTTTTTATAGGAGACACTCCTCTTTCTTTGGGGAGAAATAACTATCTTTACAGCTGCAAAAATTTTGCAGTACACGCTTTCTGTTTTTTCAAGAGAGATACCTCTCTACCCGCCCTTTTATGATAGAAAAGGAGATTATCCCATGAACAGGCGTGTTTTCGGCTTCCGAAGAAAATAAAACACTATATAATGGTAAGCAAATGGAACTACGTACCCCTTACCGAAGAAGAAAAGCATATAGAAAGGAAATTGGCAGAGACCCTGTCGATAAGCCCCGCTATATGTACACTTCTTGTGCAGCGGGGGGTGAAAACAGAAGAACAAGCTAAGAAATTTTTCCGTCCACAATTATCTGATTTGTACGATCCGTTTTTGCTGAAAGATATGGATAAGGCCGTTGCACGACTCAATAAAGCGATGGGTGCCAAAGAGAAAATCCTTGTCTACGGCGATTACGATGTCGACGGCACTACGGCCGTGGCTTTGGTGTACAAATTTTTGAACAATTTTTATTCCAATATCGATTATTATATCCCCGATCGTTATGATGAGGGATATGGTATCTCCAAGAAAGGTATCGATTATGCGGCCGATAACGGTTTTACGTTGGTCGTAGCACTCGATTGCGGGATTAAAGCCGTTGAGAAAGTAGCCTATGCCAAAGAACGGGGGGTTGATTTTATTATCTGCGACCATCACGTTCCCGATGATGAGTTGCCTCAGGCAGTAGCCGTGCTCGATGCCAAACGCGATGACGATACATATCCGTACAGTCATTTGTCGGGTTGTGGGGTCGGTTTTAAATTTATGGAAGGTTTTGCCCGAAGCAACAATATCAGTATCGAGCAATTTCTGTTTCCGTTGCTCGATATGGTTGCCGTGAGCATCGCATCGGATATTGTCCCGATTACCGATGAAAATCGTATTTTGGCTTATCACGGGCTGAAACGATTGAATTCCAATCCCAGTCTCGGATTGCAAGGCATCATCAACGTATGCGGTTTGCGCGGGAAGGAAATAACGATCAGCGATATTGTTTTCAAAATCGGCCCGCGAATCAATGCGTCGGGTCGTATGCAGTCGGGGAAAGAAGCTGTCGACCTGTTGGTGTCGAAAGATGCTTCGACGGCTATGAAGAAGAGCCATGATATCAATCAGTACAACGAAGACCGTAAAGAACTCGATAAGAAAGTTACCGAGGAGGCTAGTTGTCTGCTTGAACAGCAGTCCGATTTCGAGAAACGCAAATCGATTGTCATATATAATGCCGAATGGCACAAGGGAATTATCGGGATTGTTGCTTCCCGTCTCACCGAGTTGTATTATAGGCCGTCGGTTGTACTTACGTTCTCGAATGGATTGGTAACCGGTTCGGCTCGTTCGGTACAAGGTTTCGATGTGTACAAAGCGGTCGAGTCGTGTCGTGATTTGCTCGAAAATTTCGGTGGACACACTTATGCTGCCGGACTCTCTTTGAGAGAAGAAAACGTCGTATCGTTTATAGACCGTTTCGAGACGTATGTTTCCGAGAATATATTATTGGAACAGACCAGCCCACAAATCGATATCGATATGGAGTTGGGATTTGATGAAATAACGTCCGATTTCTATCATTGGTTGAAACAGTTCAATCCTGTCGGTCCGGGAAATATGAAGCCGGTATTTTCGACGCAGGGAGTTGTCGATGCCGGTTCCCGTTTGGTAGGACGTAATCAGGAGCATTTGAAGCTCGAAGTCCGCGACGGCAAGTCTTCTGTAACGATGAGCGGTATCGCTTTCGGCATGCACGAACATTATGCGTATATCAAAAGCGGAGCGCCCATAGATATATGTTATACGATCGAGGAGAACAACTTCAAAGGCATCACATCGATGCAGTTGCAGGTGAAGGATATACGGCCTTCGGCGAAGAGATAATCTTGTGTTTATATACAGAACGGGACGGAAAATTTTTCCGTCCCGTTTTCTTTTATCTTTACTGTCGATTGTCAGAATGCCAATCCGACTCTGAATCCGAGGTTGTGTAACCCGTTGATTTTGTAGGTGAACAGTTTGTTTTGATTCGATGCATAATCATAGTAGAATGCAAGGTGGAAGCCGAAAAGGTTGGGGCCCATAGGATAAATGTTTGCTCCGATTTCGGGAGAAACGAAAAATCCCCATTTGTCGCGACTGCTGCTGTAAATATTGTAATAAGAGGTTATTTTGCAATATTGCGTACCCAGTTTTACACCGATATAGGGTGAGAATTTTTTTGCCGGCATGAAACGGTAACGGAACGCTGCACCGAAAGGCAATTGGTAAAGAGCGTGTTGCTGGTCGCTGGTTAGCTGTGAAGACGGCGAGAGGTTGAGTGTTTGGGTGGGGATATACTCGTTGTTGGTATGGAATGCGAAGAATAACCCGGCTCCGATATGTGGCGTAAAGTAATATCCGCCTTCGAAGTTCATACCCCATCCGCTCGCTTTGTCGGAAAATCCGTTGTTAAGCGGTATGTTGAATTGCCAGTCGATATTGGCGTATCCGTTTTTTACCTGTTCTTGCGCTGTCCCGATAGAGGGCAGGAGTAACGATAGTGCGCATATAAAGACGATGCGCAATCGGTTGTTGCAGATTGTTTTCATTGTTATAATCAGTTTTGTTTATTCAGATAAGACGATTGTTCAAAGGCTTGCTCTACGGCATCGACGGCCAATTGCAGATTAAGCCGGTTGGAGGAGTAGAGAAGTCCCGACATGTAAGCATTCCAGATAATCGGAATTTTTTTGGATTGGGTGTCGAGCTTTATCATCTCTATGAGAAGAGAGCCGGTCGTGTAGTTATACGATACGGTATAGGGGTAGTACCAGCTGTTCCAGTATCCTCCCCAATAGCCCGGATACCAGTATCCCGGATAGTCCCACCACCAATAGGGGCTGCTGTAATTGGTAAAATAATAGGTGCTTTCGATGTAGCTTACCTGTATTCCTACGTCGGCGAATTCTTTATCCATGACTTGGTCGTAACCATACTTTGTCATGTTGTCGATAACGGTCGTGAGTAATTCTTCCGACTGCTCGTTATTCCAGTACGAAGGCGTTTTGCTTGAAGTGATGAGCAAAATACTGTCGGGAATGTAGAAGGTGTCGAAGTTTTTGAAATTTTCGCTTGTGTCGTAGTCGGTGTAGACGAGAAAGTTACCGCTGAGTTTCGACGTGTCCGGGTCTTTTTGGCAAGATGCCATCAGGAGTAAGACGAGGAGTAGGGGTGTTAGTTTTTTCATTTTTCTTCCCATTTTAGGTTATTATTAAGAATCTTTTCCCTAATAACAACACTGTACGTGGAAAGTTTTATATAATCGAAATTATTTAATGAAATATTCGTAAAAACCGGTACCTACACCTACAAGCGACATGATGATGATAATGATGCCGATACTCCGGTTGATCAGCCACAGACTGCGCAGATTGAAACGGCTGCGTACTTTGTCGATGATAAATGTGATGGTGAGCCACCAAATAAAAGCACCGAGGATAATCGATGCGTATCCGAGTATATAGTGGCCTACTTTCATTTCGGGCAGGAAAAAGTTGAGGCGGGCAAATAAGCCGATAAGAAGCAAAAGAATCAGTGGGTTGGAGAGTGTGAGGAGGAACGACGAGGCGAAATCCTGAGTGAAAGAGCTTTTTTGATTGAGCCTTTTGCGAATGTTCCGGGCGGGATTCTGTCTGTAAAGGTAAATGCCGAAACAGGTAAGGACAAGGCTTCCGGCGATTTGAAGAGGGGCTTGATTATTCTCTATGAAGTCGACGACGATCGATAGCCCAAATCCGGTGAGCATGGCGTAGAATAAATCCGACAGAGAGGCTCCGATTCCTGTTGCCAGCCCCGACCGACGTCCCTTGTTGAGGGTACGTTGTATGCACAACACGCCGATAGGTCCCATAGGGGCCGATACCAATATTCCGATGGCTAATCCTCGGAAAATGATGTATATAAGCAATTCTACTGTGGCCATAAATTCACCGGCGGCTTTATTTCGAGCGGCTTATCGGTATTTCGTTGTTGCAAATATAGCGATTATTCCCGAAAATACTTTTCTTTTATTCTTTTATAACCCGTCGCTTTTCATTACATTTGCACACAAATAAACGTTTTGTTTTGTAACCCTTTTCTGATCATACACACATAAAACAATAGAGAATGGTACTTTTCTTTAAAACCCCCGAACAACAGATTATCGCTGTTGATGTTATGCACGAATTATCGGCCCGGGAGGTCGAAAAGCTGAGCTGGCTTTTCGGTCGGGCGCAGTTGCTTGCCGAGACCCGTCTCGACGGTTGGTTTGTCGGCCCCCGTAAAGAGATGATTACCCCGTGGAGTACCAATGCCGTGGAAATTACGCAGAATATGGGGCTCGAAGGTATTCTCCGCATAGAGGAATATTTTCCCGTCGCCGACGGAAATGCCGAGCATGATCCCATGTTGCAACGCATGTACGACGGTATCGACCAGAAAATATTTGAAATTAATAAAAAGCCCGATCCCATCGTCTATATCGATGATATTGTCGCATATAATGCGCAGGAAGGTTTGGCTTTGAGCGATGAAGAAGTTAAGTACCTCAATGATTTGAGTAAGAAACTCGGACGGAAACTTACCGATAGCGAAGTGTTCGGTTTTTCGCAAGTGAATTCAGAACATTGCCGACATAAAATTTTTAACGGCGTATTCATTATCGATGGAGAGGAAAAGGAAAGTTCGCTTTTTAAACTCATCAAAAGAACATCGGAAGAGAATCCCAATAAGCTCGTTTCGGCCTATAAAGACAATGTCGCTTTCAACAAAGGACCGGTTGTCGAGCAGTTTGCGCCGGCTACGCAAGACAAACCCGACTTTTTCGAGATAAAAGATATCGATACGGTTATTTCCCTCAAAGCCGAAACACATAATTTCCCGACGACCGTAGAACCATTCAATGGTGCGGCGACAGGTACAGGCGGAGAAATCCGCGACCGTCTCGGCGGTGGTAAAGCCAGCCTTCCCATTGCCGGTACGGCTGTGTATATGACTTCATATCCCCGCAGTGAAGAAGGTCGTGAGTGGGAAGAGGCTATGCCTCCCCGCAAGTGGTTGTATCAGACACCGGAGCAGATCCTTATCAAAGCGTCGAACGGAGCGTCGGACTTCGGTAATAAATTCGGTCAGCCTCTTATTTGCGGTTCTTTGCTCACATTCGAACATGCCGAGAATTATAAGAAATTTGCTTATGACAAGGTTATAATGTTGGCCGGCGGTGTAGGTTTCGCGGCTATGCGAGATGCCTTGAAAGGCGAGGCTGCCCCCGGGGAAAAAGTCGTTGTTATGGGCGGTGATAATTACCGCATCGGTATGGGGGGCGGTGCTGTCTCTTCGGTTGAGACCGGTCGGTATGCCAATGCTATCGAACTGAATGCCGTGCAACGGGCCAATCCCGAGATGCAAAAACGGGTTTCGAATGTTATTCGTGCTTTGGCCGAGAGTAGCGAAAATCCTATCATCTCTATTCATGACCATGGAGCCGGAGGCCATCTCAATGCGCTTTCGGAGTTGGTCGAGTCGACCGGCGGAAAAATAGATATGGCCGAGTTGCCTGTTGGAGATCCTACCTTATCGGCGAAAGAAATTGTCGGTAACGAGAGTCAGGAGCGCATGGGTATGCTTATTGCCGAGAAAAATATCGAGCATGTGCGCCGTATCGCCGAGCGCGAACGCGCACCGATGTATGTCGTCGGCGAGACTACCGATGACCATCGTTTTGTGTTCGAGCAGAAAGACGGTGTACGTCCCATCGACCTCAATATGGAAGATATGTTCGGTAAAGCTCCGCGTACCGTTATGCGCGATGAAACCGTCGAAGAAAAATATGAAGATGTAACATATAATGCGGCTGATATTCACCAATATGTCGAGCAGGTATTGCAGCTCGAAGCGGTCGCATGTAAAGATTGGCTTACCAATAAGGTCGACCGTTCGGTAACAGGAAAAGTCGCTCGTCAGCAATGTCAGGGAGAAATACAGTTGCCGTTGAGCGATTGCGGCGTCGTTGCGCTCGATTATCGCGGAAAAGCCGGTATCGCCACATCGATAGGACATGCTCCTCAGGCGGCAATGATCGATCCGGCTGCCGGTTCGGTGCTGTCGGTTGCCGAGGCATTGACCAATATCGTATGGGCGCCTCTGTCCGAAGGTCTCGATAGTGTGTCTCTGAGTGCCAACTGGATGTGGCCGTGCAAAAATCCCGGAGAAGATGCTCGTCTTTACAAAGCTGTCGAGGCATGCAGTCGCTTTGCCTGCGAGTTGGGTATCAATATCCCGACCGGAAAAGACAGCCTTTCGATGACCCAGAAGTATGGTGATGAAAAGGTATATTCTCCCGGAACCGTCATTATCTCGGCCGGAGCCGAAGTAAGCGATGTGAAGAAAGTCGTATCGCCCGTATTGGTGCGAGATGCCCGTACAGCGGTTTATTATATCGATTTTTCATTCGATGCACTTTCATTGGGAGGTTCTGCATTTGCTCAATCTCTCGGGAAAGTAGGTTGTCAGGCGCCTACCGTACAGGACAGCGAGTATTTTGCGTCGGCCTTCAATGCGATACAACAACTTATTTCCGAAGACCTTATATTGGCTGGACATGATATTTCGGCCGGAGGTATGATTACAGCCCTGTTGGAAATGAATTTTGCGAATGCCGAGGGCGGTCTCGAAGTGAAACTCGATAAATTGCCCGAAAAGGATCTTATCAAAATATTGTTCAGTGAGAATCCCGGTGTGCTTATTCAGGTCAAAGACCGGAAAGCTGTCGAGAAAATACTCGAAGAGGCCGGTGTAGGTTATGCTGTTGTGGGGCACCCGTGCAGCGAACGCCATATCCTCGTCAGCAAAGACGGTGCCGAATATCTTTTCGGTATCGACCATTTACGTGATGTATGGTTCTCGTCATCGTATCTGCTCGACCGTAAACAAAGCGGTGAAGCTCATGCTAAGGCCCGTTTCCTCAATTATAAAGAACAGCCGTTGCATTATCGTTTCGGTAAGAATTTTACCGGAAAGATGGAACAGTATGGCATCTCGGCCGACCGTCGTAAGCCGTCGGGCATAAAAGCGGCGATCATTCGCGAAAAAGGCGTGAACGGCGATCGTGAGATGGCTTATTCGCTTTACCTTGCCGGTTTTGATGTGAAAGATGTGCATATGACCGATTTGATAAGTGGTCGCGAAACGCTCGAAGATGTGAATATGATCGTTTATTGCGGCGGTTTCTCCAATTCCGATGTACTCGGTTCTGCAAAAGGTTGGGCCGGAGGTTTCCTTTGGAATGAAAAAGCCAAGAAAGCCCTCGATAATTTCTATGCTCGCCCCGATACGCTCAGCTTGGGTATTTGCAACGGTTGCCAGTTGATGGTGGAGTTGGGCTTGCTTACACCCGATCATGAGGAGAAACCCCGTATGTTGCATAATGATTCGCACAAGTTCGAGTCGCAATTCCTCGGTCTCACCATACCCAAGAACAATTCGGTGATGTTCGGTTCTCTTTCAGGAGATAAGTTGGGTATTTGGGTTGCTCACGGAGAAGGAAAATTCAGCTTCCCTTATGAATTGGATAAGTACAATGTCGTTGCGCAGTATAGCTACGATGCCTATCCGGCCAATCCCAACGGTTCGCCTTGCGCAGTGGCAGGTATCGCTTCGGCCGACGGTCGTCATTTGGCGATGATGCCTCACCTCGAGCGAGCTATTTTCCCGTGGCAATGGGGGTATTATCCCGACAATCGCAAAGACGATGAAGTCTCTCCGTGGATAGAAGCCTTTGTAAATGCCCGGAAATGGGTCGAAAATATTAAAAAATAACCTAAAACCTGAATTTTTGCTATGGGTGGTTTTTTTGGAACCATAAAGAAAACGAATTGCGTAGCCGATCTTTATTACGGTGTCGACTATAATTCCCATTTGGGAACGAAACGGGGAGGTATGGTAACCTTTGATAAAGGTTACTTCACCCGTTCTATACATAATATCGAAAGCTCTTATTTCCGTACGAAATTCGAAGCCGATCTGCCCACTTTTTCCGGAAATTCGGGTATTGGTATCATCAGCGATACCGATGCACAACCGATTATTTTTAGCTGTCATTTAGGTAAGTTCGCTATCGTTACGGTCGCAAAAGCCAATAATTTATCGGAACTGGAAAAAGAATTGCTCGATAAAGGCCATCATTTTTGCGAACATAGCAACGGTATTACCAATCAGACGGAGTTGATAGGTACGCTGATATCCGAAGGGAAGGATTATGTCGACGGCATAGAAAATGTGCAAAACAAGCTCAAAGGATCGTGCTCGATGCTGCTCCTTACCGAGAACGGTATCATTGCCGCTCGCGACAAATATGGTCGTACACCTATACTCGTGGGCAAGGGTAAAGACGGGTATGCCGTGTCGTCGGAGTCGTGCAGTTTTCCCAATCTCGGTTATGAAACGACCTATAATGTGGGACCCGGTGAGGTCGTACTTGTTACGGCCGACGGTTTTACCCAGTTGCGTAAGCCCAACAAAAAAATGCAGATTTGCTCTTTCCTATGGGTATATTACGGTTACCCCGTGTGTGAATACGAGGGTAAGAATGTAGATCGTATGCGGTTTGAGTGCGGTTGCGAGATGGGAGAAAAAGACGATGTGGAGGTCGATTTTGTTTCGGCTATTCCCGACTCGGGTATCGGTATGGCTTTGGGTTATTCCGAAGGTAAGAAAATCCCGTACAAACGGGGTATTGTGAAATATACACCTACTTGGCCTCGTAGTTTCACTCCCCCTACACAGGAATTGCGCGAGTTGGTTGCAAAGATGAAATTGATACCCAATCCCGATCTTATCAACGGCAAACGTGTTGTATTTTGCGATGACTCCATCGTCCGGGGTACGCAGTTGCGCGATAATGTGTGCGACCTTTTCCGCTGCGGGGCGAAAGAAGTGCACATGCGTATCAGTTGTCCGCCGTTGGTATATCCCTGCCGGTTTGTCAACTTTACGGCATCGAAATCGGAACTTGAACTTATCACCCGTCGTGTTATCCAGCAATTCGAAGGTGATCATACTAAAAATCTCGAAGCTTATACCAAGACCGATTCTCCCGAGTACAAACGTATGGTGGAGGAAATCCGTCGGCAGTTGAAGATAACTTCTCTTAAATTCAATCCGCTCGAAACGATGGTCAAAGCCATAGGCTTGCCCAAAGAGTGTATATGTACACATTGTTTCGATGGAAGCAGTTACGAGTAAGTTTTTATCGGATAAGGAAGCGGGGCAACAAATTTTTGTTGCCCCGCTTCCTTGATAATATGGTAAGATTTCCTATATTTGCTATCGAGCATATATTGTTTTAAATATGATTGACCATGAAAAGAATAGTTTTGATCATCCGTCCTTTTTGTATTATTTTATTGTCGGTTGTCGGTGTATTGTCGATATCTTCATTCCGCAGTATGGCGGGAACACCGTCTCCGTATGTGTTGATGCAAATTTCTCCTTATGAGAAACAAAAAATACAAGGTTATCTCGACAAGGCGTGGGCATGTTATCTGAAAAAAGATTACGATGCTGCTTTGCAGTGGTGGCGTCGTGCAGCCAAACATAATGTGGCTGCGGCACAATATAATATAGGCTTGTGTTATGAACGGGGAACCGGAGTGAAGCAAAATATGAAAACGGCAATCGGCTGGTATGAGAAAGCGGCCGACCAAAATTTTCCCGGGGCGCAGTACAATCTTGCCTATTGTTATGCCGAGGGAAAAGGAGTGAAACAAGATTATAAGAAAGCATTTGAATGGTGGCGTGCTGCTGCCGGACTGGGATTGCCCGAGGCGCAATACAGTGTGGGGTGGTGCTATTATGAAGGAAAGGGGGTAAAACAGGATTACGATGAAGCTCTTAAATGGTATCGTCTTGCTGCCGAGCAAGGCAATAGCGATGCCATAGCCGCACTCTCGGAGTTGGGAGAAGAATTATAATGTATGGCTTACGTTTTCTGCAAAATGAATAGAATCTGTATGTTGCCAAAACCGTTGATATGTTATGCATTGGCTTTAACTTTGTTACTAGCTATGTCGCTTCCTGCGGAACTGTGTGCCGAACCTGTTTTGAAGGAATTGTCAAGGGAAGATATTTTTGCATATCCACCAAAATCGTCTTTTCGGGTAACACGTTGGTTACGTAAAGCCGATAAATTTAAAACGAAAGGGCGTATCGAAAAGGCCGTGTTATATTATATCAAGGCGGCAGAACGAAATGATGCCAGGGGACAATACCTGTTGGGCCTGTGTTATAATGAGGGATATGGTGTTCCTTCTGACGGAGATAAATCTTTACACTGGATTTCTCTGTCGGCCGAACAAGGATATCTTCCGGCTCAGTTCTTTTTAGGTCAGGTTTATTTTATGCGGCGATGGGTAGGCGATGACCAAAAGGCTTTTACCTATTACAGAGAAGCTGCTCTTCAAGGCCATACCGAAGCACAGTATAATGTGGGCTGGTGTTATTTTTCAGGTTTCGGAGTAGAACCTGACAATGATGAGGCCTTTCGCTGGATAAGAAAGTCGGCCGAAAAAGGTTATAGCAAGGCTCAGGAGGGTATGGGATTGGCGTACTATTTTGGTGATAAGGGTATGGAACAAGACTATAAATTGGCGGCTAATTGGTTCGAGAGAGCTGCCGAACAAGGGGAACTTTTATCTCAGTTCTATTTGGCCACTCTATATTTCTACGGTATGGGGGTGGAAGCAGATACTGTAAAGGCTTTTTCATGGTATAAAGAGTCGGCAGAGCGTGGATATATGTGGTCTCAAAATAAGATGGGCGATATTTATGAGCGGGGTGAGGGAGTAGAACCCGATAGTTCAGCGGCTTTTTTATGGTATAAGAAAGCTGCCGAACAAGGTCTTGATGGTGCGCAAAATAATATGGGTCGCTGTTATCTTAAAGGTATAGGCGTCGAAAAAAATCCTGAATTGGCCGTGGAGTGGTATCAGCGTTCTTCACAAAATGGAAACATGTATGCCATGACCAATCTGGCTTGGTGCTATATGCAGGGGTGTGGAATTGAGAAGAATCCCAAAAAGGCCTTTTCTTACTATCGTAAAGCGGCAGATTTGCACTATGCTGAGGCCTATCTTGAATTGGGAAAATGCTATTTGAATGGCAATGGTGTAGAGCAGAACTTTGCCGAAGCCGGTATTTGCTTTCATCGGGCGGCAGGTGCCGGTGTAAAAAATGCATATGAGACTTTGGGGCGTTTTTATGAGTGTGATAGTACCGGATTCCATGACGATAAAGAAGCTTTTGATTGGTATAAATTGGCTGCGGATAGTGGATCGTCTTATGCAATTTGGCGTTTAGGGTACTTTTATTATTTAGGTCGTGTTGTGGAGCAGGACTATGACAGAGCCATAGAATATTTTAGCAAGGTGTGCCATGTTAGTAGAACGGCTTTGCTGAATATGGGCGATTGTTATAGAGATATGAAGGTGTATGATCGGGCTCTCGATTGTTACAGGGAGGCTTATCGGCGTGGATATGTGCGGTCGGCTTGTCGCATGGCTTTGATGTATGAAGAGGGATTGGGTGTACCGGTCTATAAAGATGAAGCCAAGAGATTGCTTTTGGCTGCTGTCGAGGCCGGTGATTCTTATGCGCAGTACTTGGTGGGTTTACGCTATATCGACGGCCGTATGGGAAAGACCGATGCCGCATTGGCTATGGAATATTTCTCGGCTGCTGCCCGGCAAGGGCAAGTCAATGCGTTGCATAAGTTGGGAGATTGTTACTGGAACGGAAAAATCGTCGCACGCGATTATGGCAAGGCCTATGACTATTTCTTTCAGGCTGCACAGGACGGACATATTCTCTCCTGTCAAAAGGTAGGAGAGTGCTATCGTCTGGGATTGGGCATTGAACAGAACGACACATTGGCTTTCGAATGGTATATGCGTGCGGCTGAGCAAAATTCCCGTGTGGCGCAAAAATCGGTAGGTGATTGTTATTTCAACGGTCGTGGTGTAGAACAAAATGACACGTTGGCTTTTCAATGGTATTTACAGTCTGCCGAACGTGGATTTCCTGCTGCGCAACTTGTAGTTGGCGATTGTTACCGGGAGGGGCGAGGAGTGGAGGAAAATGTGGCAGAAGCTATGAAATGGTATGATTTGGCTGCCAAAACAGGTATCGTTTCAGCTCGGAAAAAATTGGCGGAAATGCAGAGCGGGAATTTGTAAAAGAAACGTTTTTTCGGGTAATGTTATTATCGGTTACGACGTCTTTGAGTGAAAGATGTTACGGAAGTCGTTTGTACGTGAGCGGTATAGTGCAAAATTTGTCATTTTGCCATAAATATACTGAGTTTGTACTTGATAGATTTTGAATGAGGGTTATTGGGGAGGTAAATATTGTGAAATATTTGACGTTTTGATAGAAAATAATTCTCTTTTCTCTTGCATGTCTCGGAGAATTTTGTATTTTTGTTGTACTAAAA
This sequence comes from uncultured Porphyromonadaceae bacterium, assembly GCA_900547555.1. Lineage (GTDB taxonomy): Bacteria > Bacteroidota > Bacteroidia > Bacteroidales > UBA11471 > Caccoplasma. Next base: position 17,436 of record URHG01000038.1, read on the forward strand.
TAACCTCTTAAAATCTAAGACTATGAACATTCAAGCGATTATGAATAACCTTTCGGCCAAACACCCCGGTGAATCGGAATATTTACAGGCCGTACATGAAGTATTGCTTTCGATCGAAGATGTTTATAACCAGCACCCCGAGTTTGAAAAAGCAAAGCTCATAGAACGTATGGTCGAACCCGACCGTATTTTTACATTTAAAGTACCTTGGGTCGATGATAAAGGCGAAGTACAGGTGAATCTCGGCTATCGGGTACAGTTCAACAATGCCATAGGTCCGTACAAAGGCGGTATCCGTTTCCATGCATCGGTCAATCTTTCTATTTTGAAGTTTCTCGGTTTTGAGCAGACATTCAAGAACGCACTCACCACTTTGCCTATGGGTGGAGGAAAAGGTGGTTCCGATTTTAGTCCGCGTGGAAAATCCGATGCCGAGATTATGCGTTTCTGTCAGGCTTTTATGTTGGAGTTATGGCGTCATCTCGGCCCCGATACCGATGTCCCGGCAGGCGATATAGGCGTGGGTGGTCGTGAAGTCGGCTATATGTTCGGTATGTATAAGAAATTGGCTCGCGAACATACCGGTACGTTTACCGGTAAAGGACTCGAATACGGAGGTTCTTTGGTACGTCCCGAAGCAACGGGATTTGGAGGCCTTTATTTTGTGAAGCAGATGCTGGATACAAAAGGTATCGATATCAAGGGCAAGACGATTGCTATCAGCGGATTCGGTAATGTCGCTTGGGGTGCGGCGACCAAAGCGACCCAGTTGGGTGCGAAGGTCGTTACGATTTCGGGTCCAGACGGTTATGTATATGATCCCGACGGTATCTGTGGAGAAAAAATAGATTATATGCTCGAATTGCGGGCATCGGGCAACGATATAGTGGAACCGTATGCCGAGAAATATGGAGTGCAGTTCTTCCCCGACCGCCGTCCGTGGGAACAGAAAGTAGATATAGCTCTGCCATGTGCCACGCAAAACGAGCTCGATGAGGACGATGCGCGTCGTTTGATCGATAATGGTGTGTTGTGTGTCGGTGAAATTTCCAATATGGGTTGCCGTCCCGAGGCTATTGACCTTTTCATCAAGAATCGTATCATGTATGGCCCGGGAAAGGCTGTCAATGCAGGAGGCGTGGCTACGTCGGGATTGGAAATGACGCAGAATGCCATGCATATCAGTTGGAGTGCCGAGGAGGTCGACCAGCGTCTGCACGGCATCATGCGCGATATCCATACACAATGCGTGAAGTATGGTACCGAGCCTGATGGTTATATCAACTATATGAAAGGTGCCAATATCGCCGGATTTATGAAAGTGGCCAAAGCCATGCTGGCACAAGGAATTTTGTAAGATCCATATCATCAAGAAATAGGCCGGCAAGAATTGCCGGCCTATTTCTTGATACAGAATTCCATAGATGGGGTTATAAGGAAAGAATTGAATATTTTTAACGGTTCGTATTACCTTCTTTTTCAATATTAGTTACATCGGAGTAAGTTAATATGGGAAAAGTTCCTTCTTGTAAATCACACTTTCTTTTCCGATTTTCGCAGCATGAAACAACACAAGTATGTTGAAGTTAACGATTGTCTCATTTTAAATTTTAGTATTATGTCGAAAAGAGTAGCTGTTTTGGCGGTGAATCCGGTAAACGGATTTGGTTTGTTCCAGTATTTGGAAGCTTTTTATGAAAACAAAATCGAGTACAAAGTATATGCTGTATCTGATACGACAGATATACGTACGAATTCGGGGATTGCCATAAAAACCGATGATACGATTGCTCATCTCAAAGGGCATTCCGGAGATTTCGATGCTCTTGTCTTTTCTTGTGGCGATGCCGTACCGGTATTTGCCGAGCATGCTTCGGAGGAGTATAATGTCGTGTTGCTCGATGTAATCAGGGAGTTTGCGCAGGCCGATAAATTGATGATAGGACATTGTGCTGCGGCACTGATGTTTGAAATTGCAGGTATTGCAGAAGGGAAAAGAATGGCGATACATCCGTTGGCAAAACCGGCCATACAGCATGGTGTGGCGACCGATGAGCCGTATGAAACAGATGGTAAATTTTATACGGCGCAATGTGAACATACGCTTCCTGCGTTGCTTCCCTCTCTATTGGAGATACTGAAATAGTAACCCTATCGGGTCGTGAGAAGACGGTAAAAGAGTTTTCACAGCTCTTTTGCCGTCTTCTTGTTTGGGAGAATATCGGGAAAAGAGAAAACGGAATATATCATTTGTATTTCGAGTCATATCGGGAAGTCGGCAAAAATGTTTTTAATGGGAGGTGTATGGTTGTTTTTTTATACTTTATGTTGCTGTTTTGAGTCTGAAATCATATATTTGTAAAATGAATCATTCGGTTTGATACCGTAAGGAATAATAAAACAATAACCTATGAGTCTAAAAATTGTGGTACTTGCCAAGCAGGTACCTGATACCCGTAATGTGGGAAAAGATGCCATGAAAGCCGACGGTACTGTCAATCGTGCCGCTCTCCCCGCTATCTTTAATCCCGAGGACCTGAATGCGCTGGAACAAGCCCTTCAGCTCAAAGAGAAATATCCCGGAACAGTCGTGAAATTACTGACGATGGGGCCTCCCCGTGCTGCCGACATCATTCGTGAAGGCCTCTATCGTGGTGCCGATGGTGGTGTGCTGCTCACCGACCGCGCCTTTGCCGGAGCCGATACGTTGGCCACGTCGTATGCATTGGCTTGTGCCGTACGTAAGATGGGAGAGTTCGATCTCGTTATCGGTGGTCGTCAGGCCATCGACGGTGATACCGCACAAGTCGGTCCGCAAGTGGCGGAGAAATTGGGAATCCCCCAAATTACCTATGCGGAGGAAATTGTCAGTGCCGAAAAGGGAAAGGTCGTGGTGAAACGTCGGCTCGAACGCGGTGTGGAGACAGTCGAAGCATCTTATCCCGTCGTCATAACCGTGAATGGAAGTGCCGACGATTGCCGCCCCCGTAATGCCAAAGCTACTCAAAAGTACAAATATGCCAAGACGCAGAGTGAACGCCAGGCCGACGATAGCTCCTATTTTTGCGCTTTGTGCGAGGATCGGCCTTATCTCAATCTTACCGAATGGGGTGTGGCCGATGTCGATGCCGACCTTTCACAAGTAGGATTGGCGGGTTCGCCGACGAAGGTAAAACAAATCGAGAATATCGTTTTTCAGGCCAAAGAGAGCAAGACCCTTACCGCCTCGGATTCCGACATCGAAGATTTGATGAAAGAATTGATTGTGAACCATACTATCGGATAATAACCTGTCGCGGCGGTTCTTTTGCAGGATCGCCCCGCAAAATTCAGAAACGATATGAATAATTTATTTGTATATTGCGAAATAGAAGACGGAGTTATTGCCGACGTCAGCCTTGAACTGCTCACAAAAGGACGTTCTTTGGCCCATCAACTCCATTGTAAACTCGAAGCTCTCGTTATCGGTCATCAGCTCGACGATGTCGCAGCACAAGTATTTTCCTATGGGGTAGATACCCTTTATTTGGCCGACGATTCTCGCCTCTATCCTTATACCTCGCAGCCGCATGCTTCGGTATTGATCAATCTCTTCCGCGAGCAGAAACCGCAGGTTTGTCTCATGGGGGCCACGTGCATAGGTCGGGATCTCGGCCCGCGCGTATCTTCGGCTTTGCACAGCGGACTTACGGCCGATTGTACATCGCTCGAAATCGGTACCTATGAAGATAAGAAGGAGGGAAAAAACTATGAAAACCTGCTTTATCAGATACGCCCCGCTTTCGGTGGAAATATTGTGGCGACCATCGTCAATCCCGAGTGCCGACCTCAAATGGCTACCGTGCGTGAAGGCGTGATGAAGAAAGAAATATGGTCGCCCGACCACAAAGGCGAGATTGTACAACTCGATGTCTCGAAATATGTCTCCGATACCGATTTCGTCGTTTCGGTCATTGATCGTCAGATGGAGAAATCGAAGGTCAATATCAAGTCTTCTCCTATCATCGTTGCCGGAGGTTATGGGGTAGGTTCGAAAGAAAATTTCAAACTTCTTTTCGACTTGGCCGATGCTATCGGGGCCGAGGTAGGTGCTTCGCGGGCTGCTGTCGATGCTGGGTTTACCGATCACGACCGTCAGATCGGTCAGACGGGTGTTACCGTTCACCCCAAACTATATATCGCTTGCGGTATCTCCGGACAGATACAGCACATTGCCGGTATGCAAGACAGTTCGATAATCATTTCTGTCAACAGCGATCCCGGTGCACCTATCAATGCGATAGCCGATTATGTGATTACCGGCACAGTCGAAGATGTGTTACCCAAAATGATAAAGTATTACAAGAAAAACAGCAAATAACCGAGGATTATGGCCAATTTTTTTACCGATAACAGTGATTTGAAACATCACTTGACACACCCGCTCATGCAGCGGATTGTGGCTTTGAAAGAACGTGAATATGCCGATGCCCGGAAATATGACTATGCACCCGTCGACTTCGAGGATGCTATGGATAGTTATGAAAAAGTGCTTGAAATCGCCGGTGAAATCTGCGGTGAAATCGTAGCGCCCAATGCCGAGAGCGTCGATCACGAAGGCCCGCGCGTAGTCGACGGCCATGTCGAATATGCTTCGGGTACGGCTCGTAACCTCGATGCTTTGGTGAAAGCCGGTCTTATGGGTATCTCCCTTCCCCGTCGTTATGGCGGGCTCAATTTTTCGCTTGTGCCGTATATCATGGCGGCCGATATGGTGAGCCGTGCCGATGCCGGGTTTGTGAATATTTGGGGATTGCAAGATTGCGCCGAAACGATCTATGAGTTTGCCAGCGAAGACCAGAAACAACGTTTTCTGCCCCGTGTATGCGCCGGTGAAACGATGGCGATGGATTTGACCGAACCCGATGCCGGCTCGGATCTTCAATCGGTCATGCTCAAAGCGACGTACAGTGAGGCCGACGGTTGTTGGTATCTCAACGGTGTGAAGCGTTTTATCACCAATGGCGACGGACATATATCGTTGGTTCTTGCCCGTTCCGAAGAGGGAACGAAAGACGGTCGCGGCCTCTCGATGTTCATTTATGACAAAAACGATGGTGGCGTTACCGTGCGTCGCATCGAAAATAAAATGGGTATCAAAGGTTCGCCGACTTGCGAATTGGTGTTCCGCAATGCCAAAGCCGAACTTTGCGGCGACCGCAAGATGGGGCTTATCAAATATGTCATGGCGTTGATGAACGGTGCACGTCTGGGTATTGCTGCACAATCGGTGGGTGTATCCGAGGCCGCCTATCGCGAAGCCCTCTCTTATGCCCGTGAACGCCGCCAGTTCGGTAAAGCCATTATAGAATTCCCTGCCGTGTCGGAAATGCTTTCATTGATGAAAGCCAAGCTCGATGCATCGCGTTCGTTACTTTATGAGACGACCCGTTTTGTCGATATGTACAAGACGCTCGAAGACATCTCGAAAGAACGTAAACTCGAAAAGGAGGAACGTGATGAGATGAAGCGTTACCAAAAGCAGGCCGATGCCTTTACCCCGATGTCGAAAGGTATGGGCAGCGAGTTCTGCAACCAGAATGCCTATGATTGTGTACAGATACACGGCGGTTCAGGGTTTATGAAAGATTATGCCTGCGAACGCATCTACCGCGATGCCCGTATCACATCGATTTACGAAGGTACGACGCAGTTGCAAGTGGTTGCTGCTATACGCCACGTTACCACGGGAACGTACCTCAATATGATGCACTATTATGAGGAGCAGGAAGTGTCGGGCGACTTGCAGACTTTACGTACCCGCCTCAAAGACCTTGCGGCTCTTTATGCAGAAACGGTAGAGAAGGTAGTTGCTACGAAAGACAATGATTATATCGACTTCCAAGCTCGCCGTATGGTAGAGATGGCCGGACATATCATCATGAGTCACCTGTTGATTCTCGATACCGAGCGTAATGATTCGTTCCGTACGTCGGCTGAAGTATATATTCGTTATGCCGATGCCGAGGTGCGGAAAAATGCAGCTTTCATCGCTTCTTTCGACATCAATGATATGACTTACTATCGTCGGGATTGATGATTGTTTGTTTCTGATATTTTACGTCCGGAAGTTTTTTGCCTTCCGGACGTTTTTTATTGTTACAGGTTTCTTGTATTTGCTTGAAAGGTATGGACGAAAAATGTCAGCCCATTTATTGAGGAAATGAGTATATGCTTATAGCAATGTTTTCTTTTAGGTAGGGAGGCGTACTATTTATAGGAAGTGTCGCGTTAGCGGAGTGACGAATTTCCGCCATAGTGCTGCGATGTGTATGAGATTTATATGTGTTTGGAGTATATGTTTTTGAGGGGTTTTCCAAAGAGCAAAAACGCTCCTATTCGTGATTTGTAAATCAGTTTGATGATGTATACACAGACGATTAAAACGATGATTGATATGAGTGGTGAGACTATAAAATTGAAAAGAAAAAAATTCAAGTTGTCAAAGTTTAAGTATCGGGCAAGAAATGTTTCCAGTATGAAAGATTGAAGTATGTATATTCCTAATGTGTATTGTCCCCATGAGCTGCATGTTTGGAGTAATTTGGATTTTATATTCTGACCGAACGTTTTTTGAAATAAAGCAATAAAAGTCAGACCGCCGGTAATTCCTATGATGATACGATAGAGGTGTTTATAAGAGAATTCGGCAATAGAATATATGTCCATGTTTGTTAATGCTGTCCGTAAACTGGGTTTTTGCCAAAAAGTTTCGTCCCAAAAACAAAGTAAAACGATAAAAAGTACGATGAGTATAAAGTAGAAATGTTGGATCGTTCGTGTAAATTTTGCGGAATTTTTTAATTCCACTCCGATTAAAAATGCCGGAAACATTAAAGGTACTTGATAGTAGGGGATTAGTTGGCTGATAAATAGGGCTATGACAATCCATATAGGTTTTCTCAGCTTGCAATTGTAACCGCAGTGTGCAATGATATAACAAATAAAACAACTTTTTAGAAACCAAAATCCATATATTAAGGAGGATGTGAGGGTATTTATGAAAAGTTGGTTTGTCCTTGTAGAGGCAATGATTGTAAAAATTATGGTCCATGATACACATGGAAGGAGAAGCTGTCGGCTCTTTTTTGTTATCAATTCTGTAAAACGCAACTTCATAGATGATGCCGAGAAATATCCTGAGATCATCATAAAAAGAGGCATGTGAAACGAGTATATATATCGATAAACAGGTTCGTCTGAATATTGGCTGGATAAAAAATATTGAATACAATGCCCCTACAGAACGAGGAAAATTGCGAAAAGTTTCAGTACGTCAAAATATGGTAAACGTGTTCCGTCCGATTGTGATGATATATTATCCATGATATATATTTTTGAGGTGTAAAATTAAATATTAGATTTTAGAATAAGTCGATTTATAAATGTTTTTTAAATAAAAACTATATTTGGAACGCTTCATGCCATATCGGAAAATTGTTTTTGTATGAGGATATGGTCGTTCGAAATATGTCTTATGCGAAAATTTTCTATCAATTAGCTCGGCTTTTACTCTTATGCCGTTTTATGAATAAAAATTTTAACCATAAAATTTTTTTTTAGTGGATATTATGATATATCTTTGCTCCGCTTTTTCAATCGTATATGATTGTTTTTTATTGCTTTTGCATGAGTTTATTAGGATAGAGGAGTTGGATTATAATAAGAAGAATGATTTAATAGAGGGGAAAGTTTTATGAGGATAGAACAGATAAAAGGTTTTTGCGTACTATTGGGATTGTGGTGCATGGCATGCAGTGTTGCCGCTTATGACTTTAAGAGTAATGGTATTTATTATAGGGTTACGTCGTTGACCGATTCGACGGTGTGTGTGGTTCGCGGCAACACCGAGTATTCCGGGCATGTCGTCGTGCCGTCGTATGTAGAGTACAATACCCGTAAGTTGAGTGTCGTTGCCATTGCTGATCATGCATTCAGCGATTGTAAGGGACTTTTATCTGTTACGATTCCCGGTAGTGTTGTGTCTGTTGGAAATTATGCTTTTGATAATTGCCGCTCTTTAAAGACGGTCATTATAGAAGATGGTAAGACTGAATTGTTATTGGGTTACAATTACTATTACAGCGGTGTCGGGGGAGGAGAAGGCCTTTTTCATGATTCTCCCCTGGATACGCTTTATTTAGGACGTAATATCGATTATCGGCCCGGACTTAATTATGGAAATTCGCCTTTTAATCATAGCGAGTCTTTGTCGGTTCTGACTATCGGTCGGTATGTTTCACAGATACCCGACGGTATGTTTCATGGGTGCACTTCGCTCGTTAAAGTTATCGTATTGAGTGATGAGCCGTTTGTTTTATCCCCTTCTGTTTTTTCGCAGAATGCTTATGTCAACGGTAGTTTGTGTGTTTCGGCATCGTCGGTGGAACTTTTCGATAAGGCAGATGTGTGGAAAAATTTTTTCCGCATAGAAGGTATGTAAGTTTGTTGAGGCTTATAATAAGTTTTCTGTTGTTGGGAATTTCTGTGAAAAAGTAAAAGCGGTTGACAAAACTCTGTCAACCGCTTTTCTATTTAAATAATGCAGTCGATTTTTGATATAAGGGGGTATATTGGAGGTGAGAGATTTGATTTTGTTATCGACATAGACTTGCTTTTCGGTGAGTGTAAATTTTCAGACTGGCTGTTTTTGTTTTTAAGTAGTTTTTTATAAATATCTTTTTGGGAATTTGAATAATATTATATCTTTGCGGTGTAATAATTATTATTAAAATCGTAGTTATGATAAGGAATTTGTTTATTACGGGATTATTGTTTATAATCTCTGTCTTTACATTGTCTGCCCAGAATTACCAAGAGGTGGTTTACCTTAAAAACGGCAGCGTGATACGCGGTACAATCGTCGAACAGCAACCCAATGTTTTATTGAAAATAAAAACGGCCGATGGCAGTATTTTTGTCTACCCGATGAATGAAGT
>URHG01000039.1 GCA_900547555.1 uncultured Porphyromonadaceae bacterium
AGGGATAATATTGTATGAAAAAGTATGAAAATTTTAAAGCCGCCCTGAAAAACCTTAAAGATATTTACGATTACGAAGAACCGTACAACAATGTTGTGCTTACGGGGTTGGCTGTATTGTACGAAATTTGTTTTGAACAATCATGGAAAGCAATGAAAGAACTGCTTGTAAGCGAAGGCGTTAGCGAAGCGGCAACAGGTTCGCCTAAAAGTATTTTAAAAGCAGCCTATAAGGCCGGGCTGATTGATGATGAACAGCTGTGGCTGGAAGCTCTTGCCACGCGCAACAATGTGGCGCACGCTTATAACAGCGCCATTGCCCTGCAAATAGTGCGCGATACCAAGGCAAAATATTACGATATGTTCTGCCGTTTGGACGAAGTGATGGCAGGCAGAATTTAATTAGCACCGCAAAAATTTATAGACACACGAAAAAACGCATCCGTGCCCGGTAAAGGGTGGGATGCGTTTTTTTATGTATAAAGTTTTCGTGAAATTTTACATTAAAAGATTTTTTTGATGGTTTGTGTTTTTGTAGTTAGGTTATTGTATTTTTATTTAGTTTTTTATTCATGTAACTTTTAATTTTGTTTTCGTCTTTGATTATACGTTATCAATCTTTTATTTCTTTTTATTATTCATCTTCATTCTTTTGAATGAGCAAAAGAACGAAGCAAGAAAACTCACGCGGCTGAAAAAATTTAAACGCGGTATGCCGAAAGCAATAAAATTTTCCGCGGAACTCGCTTTGCTCAAACAGTCCTCGCCCTCTTTCCGCCTTCTCCCTTGCTCCCGGCAGCCCGATAAAGGCGGGCCTCCTTCGCCTACATGAAATTGGCATTTGCGCGTAGAACGATAGAATGTTACGAGTCGGAGATGCTTCGACTCTTCCGCATGACTGTCGAATGTCATTCCGAACGCATGTGAGGAATCTCAAAAAGAATACCTTGTCATGCTGAACGGTAGTGAAGCATCTCTTCCTCAATGCTCCTATCCAAGAGATTCTTCCTTCCTTACGGTCGTCAGAATGACATCGTTTTTTAGGGCGACAATCCGATGTCATTCCGAGTGAGGCTACCAAGCCGACGAGGAATCTCGTTATTTCAACGGAACGATCGAAATGACGAACAAAAATTCGTCATTCGATTTCGAGCGTAACAATGGAATGTGCCGGCATATTTACCTCTACGATACCTTTCACCAACTTCGCACCCTTGAAAGGAAGCAGTTTTATCTTATCGGGTTTCTCGAATGTATTGAGGTCGGTTATTTTTTTCGAAGTCAATATCGTTCCCGATACTTTTGTCGCTTTCACCTCATCGAGCGTAACACGCACCTTCCGCGACTTATTGATATCGACATTCGCCAAAGAAACATGTATGCGCCCCCGCTCGTCACGGGAAGCCGTTGCACTTACCAACGGTATCGTGCGGTCATCGCGCACTTCTCGGGTAGGTGTATCGATGTCGAGCGGCAGACAGACAGCGTCCTGATGAGGCCGATACATCTCATAGACATAATAGGTAGGCGTGAGTACCATCTTATCGTCCCGGGTGAGAATCATCGATTGCAGAACATTGACAACCTGAGCGATATTGGTCATGCGTACGCGGTCGACATACTTGTGGAAAACGTTGAGCGAAAGGGCGGCCACAAAAGCGTCGCGTAATGTATTTTGCTGGAAAAGCTGCGTTCCGGGTTCGGGTTCCCACCATGTGCCCCACTCGTCTACCATAAGCCCCACCCGTTTCTGCGGGTCGTACTTATCCATAATGGCGATATGCGCCTTGATCGCGTTCTCGATGTCGAGACACTTGCCTATCGTCCAGTAATAATCTTCGTCATCGAATTCCGTCGCCGAACCTTTCTTTCCTTTCCAGCCCGTTACGGTATAATAGTGGAGCGACAAACCGTTCATGCGGGAACCGACCCGCTTCATCATCGTTTCGGTCCAGTTCAGGTCATACTCTCCGGCTCCGCAAGCGATTTTGAACAAGCGGTTTCCGTCGTAGTTACGGCAATAAGTCGCATAGTGACGGTACAGATCGGCATAATACTCGGGACGCATATTCCCGCCGCACCCCCAACTTTCGTTGCCGACTCCGATAAAACGCACTTTCCACGCTTTATCGCGACCGTTTTCCCGCCGCAGCTTGGCCATCGGGGTATCTCCGTCGGAAGTCATGTACTCCACCCATTTGGCCATCTCCTCGACCGTCCCGCTCCCGACATTGAGACTCACGTAAGGCTCGCAACCGAGCATCTCGCAAAGATTGAGAAACTCATGCGTACCGAAACTGTTGTCTTCGACCAGTCCGCCCCAGTTGTTGTTGCTCATCTTGGGACGTTCGTTGCGAGGACCTATACCGTCCATCCAATGATATTCATCGGCAAAGCATCCGCCCGGCCACCGGAGATTGGGAATATCGAGACGTTTGAGCGCTTCGAGCACATCGGTACGATACCCTTTGGTATTGGGAATAGGCGACTCCTCGCCGACCCATAACCCGCCATAAATACAAGTTCCCAGATGCTCGGCAAACTGCCCGTAGATATGACGGCTGATTTTCTGTGTACCCTCCGAAGGGTGAACCGCCACCGTTACCGCATCTTGTGCACCCAGCGTACACGTACATGCGGCCAAAAAGAGCGAACAAAAAAGTTTTTTCATAGTATATGACTTCAAAGATTATTTGGAAACAAAGGGTATGGAAATCACCTGAAACGATTGTGGAGAAAGGGTCAATCGACACTCCTTACCGGAAACTTCGGCAACCGACATTTGCGGAACGATCGCCTCGGGGTCTTTAAAGGTATTGACCGCCTCTTTATCGTCGGCTTGCAAACAGATGATAGAAGCCCTATCCTGCAAGGCCTGCCGACGTTTCAACCCGTCGAAATGCAAAACAATCTCCTGCCGGACGGCAGCCGTATTGGCTATTTTCACGATGATACGCGAAGAGTCGGCATCATACACGGCACTGGCATAAAGGCCCTCCCGTCCTTTCACCGGCTCGCCGTTCTCGGTAAGACACAATGTATGCGTTCCTTTGTGGTGAGAATAGAGCTGCTGGACGTAATAATTGGGGGTAAGAAGTATCCGACTGTTATCGAACCAAATCATATCGGGACGCCACTGCCAAGCATCTACGTGGGCGAAAAGCGGTGCGTAAGTGGCCAATCGCACGACATCGGCATTGCGCTCCACTCCGGTGAGAAACGCCGCCTCGGAAAGCGCCGTTTCAAAATTATTGGCCCGCGTCTTGTGATGCGAAGCATATTCACCGGCATATACTTTCGGGCCTTTGCGGTCATAACCGTCGTAACGGCCGGCATTGTCATAGAACCACTCGGGCGGTTTGTAATAATGCTCATCGACAAAATCCACGCCGAGACGTTTCATTTCGGGCCACAGATAGTCAAATCGATCACCATCGGCCGAAGGACCCGAAGAGCCGACAATAAGTATATCGGGGCAATGCTTACGTAAAGCTTCCACAAACAGCGCTTCCCTTTTCACAAACTCCTCACCCCACTGCTCATTACCGATGCCGAGATATTTCAGTCCGAAAGGTTCAGGATGTCCCATGCGGGCACGTAAGCCGCCCCATTGTGTCGTGGTGTCGCCGTTGGCAAACTCCACCAAATCCAAAGCGTCCTGCACATAAGACTCCATCTCGTCAAGCGGGGCAAGTTCGCCCGACTGGTACTGGCAACCCATGCCGCAATTCAATACCGGCAGCGGTTCTGCACCTATATCTTCACACAACAAGAAATATTCGTAGAAACCCAAGCCATAACTCTGGTAATAATCGGGATAGAGACGGTGTCGAAAAGTATAATTCCAGCGGTTATCGTTATAAGGGCGATTCTCGACCGGCCCTACCGTATTTTTCCACTGATAACGGGTATCGAGATTAGCCCCTTCGACGATACAACCGCCGGGGAAACGAAGCACGCCGGGACGTAAATCATAAAGCGCCTGTACCAAATCCCGACGCAAACCATTCTCCCGTTTTTTCCACGTATCGACGGGGAAAAGCGAAATATGGTCGATGTCAATAACGCCTTTCGTCTCCAAACTCAGACGCAAACGGGCATGGGCATCGGTCTTGCCGGCTTTCAGCAAAATGGTATATTTTTTCCAACCAGGCGAAGATACTTCGACTTTTTCTGTCGACATGGAATTATTTGACGACGTCATAAACTCAAAACGTACCCGAACCGGTTTTTCACTATGTAATCGGGCATAAAAAGTCAAACGGTATTCTTCGCCTTTGGCAAGAGCCATACCATCGACAAATCCTTCATTCTGCAATCCGGCTCGTTTGTATGTCCCTTCCTCGGTAAGACGCACATAATGAGGATTCTTATCGAAAGCCGGCCCTTCGGTCTCGACCGAAACTTTTCCGAACGGCGTCCACCCCATAAGGGGATAATCAAACTCGAAAGAACGATTTTTCACCAGCTCGGCATACAATCCGCCGTCGGCTCCGAAGTTGATGTCTTCGAAAAATACGCCGTACATATCGGGATTTATCTCCGCCCCGGGCTTTACCGAAACAGACAACGTACGTTGCGCCGACAGCGGAAAAACGATCGTCGCCAGCAGCAAAAAAGATAGTTTTTTTGTTTTCATCACAGTATCGATTTAAGGGGAGAGATATCGAAAAAAACTTTATTCAAAACGTTCGGAAGCATAGCGAAGCAACGTATCGACAACCGAAGAGGGAACTTTCAGTACAGCTCCATGAGCCGCGCCCGAAGGCATGGAAAGCTTGCGGGGCGCCTCCTCCCAATGAATAAAATCACGGGTCGTCATTGCACTGTAACGGTGCTTACGGTAATTATCCATATAACATATAAATGTACCGTCGGGCAGCCCTATAAACGAAGGTCCTTCGACCCATGCGGGCGTAAACGGCTTCCCGGTAAGCGGGACATAAGGCCCCGCCGCATATTTCGAGGTCGCTACCAATAAATATTTATGGGGCGACGGTAATTCCCGTTCGTCTTTATAAATCATGTAATAGGTATCGCCTATACGACGCACCGTTGCATCGATGACATTGTATCCGTAATCGAGAAACGGACGGGCAGGCGAGAACGTTTTAAAATCGCTCGTAGCCGTATAATACATGCGGTTATCGTATTTTTTTCCTTCTTCGACTCTCCATTGCTCATCGACTTTGATAGTGCTCGCCCAGAATATCAGATATTGGTCGTTTTCCTCGTCATACAACATCTCCGGGGCCCAGCAATTACGAGGTTCGTAACCGGCACTCTGCATGACATACAGGAGTTGCGGCTCACTCCAATGTATCAGGTCGGGCGACGAAGCATATCCGATATGCGGTGACTCCCAATTGGTCGTCCACACACAATGCCACATGCCTTTTTTATCCTGCAATAAGAACGGATCTCGCAAACGGGGCGCATCGCTCGCCGTATCGGGTTGCAGAAACCCGACAGGATTACCTACCGTATTCCACACATATCCGTCCCGGCTCCAAGCATAGTGCATGCCATGCCGATTGGCATCTTTATTGGTAAAATAAGAAAACAAATAGAGACTGTCGGGAAAGTTTTGACTCTCTTGTGCCGATGCGACACACATTGCAGCCAAGCAATAAATAGATAGGATAAGTTTTTTCATGGTTAGAATTAAGTGTATTATATACACCGCAATGGCAAATTTAAAAACTTATATGTATTTATCCAAATTATTTCGGTCAAAATTTTTCAACGAGATTTCTCTTTTCAACCTCTGAATTCGGTACAATGGCTAATTCGCCCTTCTGCAACCAAGCAGAAAAAGCGATGAGATTTTTCACCGGCCTTCCGGCCTCACTCTACATGACATTCTGACGACCGCAAGGGAGGAAGAATCTCTTGCCAAAGCACACATCATTACTAAGGCGCGGAGTGTCGAAGAATCCCCACTCCAAAAAGTCAAAGATTCCTCGTCGGCCTTCGTCCTCGCTCGGAATGACACTCATGTATTCTGAGACGCTGAGCGTCGAAGAATCTCCCACCAAGCAGTAGAAAATAGGGAAGAGATTCCTCACACTCGACCGCAGTCTCGGTTCGAAATGACAATCGGTTTACAAACCATAATCCGTTCTATTTCTTCATCTTATCGGGCAAACAGCGCAATATGGCCTCCGACCAAAAACGACCCAATTCCCGCGCTCCCGACTTATTGGGGTGAAGATAAAACGTCCCCGCCTGACCCGACTCCGGAATAAGATGGGTCAAATGGTTTGCCTTGAAATAATCGAAGGCAAGTGTATCCCCCAGAAAAACTCGGTCGGGCGAGGTTACGGCATAATGTTCGACCAACTTGTCGATCATCGGTGAATACGATTGCAAACGTTTGAGACCCTCTGCCAAATAGGTCGATGAATTATAGGTATTGGGACTGTACCATGTAGGACGATGCAGAACGACAAGAGCTTTCGGATAACGATCGAGCAAAGCATCTACAATGGCCTGCACATTGGTATAATAAGAGACGGGGTGTACCGGAGCTCCCAAAGGCCCACGCACAGCACTGTCGTTTGTTCCCAACATAACAGAAAAAAGCAACACTCCCTTTTTAGGCGCCAATTCATCGGCAGCGGCCAATACTTTCGGAAACTCGGTGTTCGTTACCGGAAGGAAGTTGAGCGTAGTACGTCCGCTGCGTCCGCAATTCCGGAACTCCACCGCACCCTTGATATGTTCCTGCAAAAAGAGAGCGGCTTGCGCCGGCGGAGCCTCGTGTTTCGCATCTTTCAACTGAACACCCTGCGTGATACTGTTCCCGATAAATACCACATACAAGTTCTGCGCCAATGCCGGAAACATCGACGCACAAATACATACAGCAAAAGATATAATATACTTTTTCATGATTCATTCCTCCTCATCACTTGCTCTGGAAAGTCAATTTCGCTGTTTTCAAGCCCTTTCCCGAGACGGTAAGGCTTATTTCGCCGGGCTGTTCATGCGTACGCACGATAACGACCAACTGTCCGTTGAAAAGTTTCATCTCTGGCAGATGGAACAATTCGGTCGAAGTGGCATCTCCGTTACAAGCCGCCCGATACTCTCCCGCACCGACAACATCGAAATGCAAAGTGTTATCGGCCAACGGACACGGATTCCCATCCTTGTCAACAGCCTGCACCGTAACAAATGCCAAATCTTTACCGTTAGCCGCCAACTCCGTACGATCGGGCGTCAAAACCAAATGGTGCGGACGTCCGGCTGTACGTATCTCCTTCTCGGCCACGGCATTTCCAGTCTCATCGTAAGCTACGACTTTCACCACACCGGGTTCATATACGACATCATTCCAACGCAAACGGTAACGATCGTAAGGACGGGACACATCTTTCGTGCGCTTCCCCTGCGATTTTCCATTGACAAACAATTCGGCCGACGGGTAACTGGTATAGCAATATACCGGAGTTACCTCCCCTTCTCGTCCTTCCCAATTCCAATGAGGCAGGATATGCAACGTCGGCGAATCGGTATTCCACCGGCTGCGATAAAGATAATATCGATCTTTGGGAAGTCCTGCCAAATCGCAAATTCCGAAATAAGAACTGCGCGAGGGCCAAACATCGTCATAAGGAGTCGGCTCACCGAGGTAATCGAAACCTGTCCAAACAAATTCTCCGATCACCCACGATTTATCATCTTGGAATGCCCAGTCGTCATCGGGAAGATTCGACCACGGACAAGATCCCATATCGTACGAACAACATTGCGCATCTTCGTACATTGCACCTTTGGTCTGTTCGACCGGGAATTTATATATCCCGCGCGAGCTGAGAGTCGAAGCCGTTTCCGATCCCAGAATCATACGTTGAGGCATACGTTTGTAGCTTTCCTCATAACGATGCAACCGATAGTTCAAGCCCGGGACATCGAGGACGGCTGCCAATTGATTTTTTATGGCATGATCGGGACGATCCATACCCACCGTTACCAGCCGGGTAGGATCTTCACGATGGCATATATCCTGCAAAAACTTCGCCACTTTTCCACCACCGGTACGACTCTGCTCATTCACTTCATTGCCGACGCTCCACATCACGATAGACGGATGATTGCGATTGCAACGGATAAGATTCACCAAATCTTTCTCGGCCCACTCATCAAAAAACAGGTTATACCCGTTTTTACACTTGGCTGCCGCCCATTCATCGAACGACTCGGCCATTA
The DNA here is from genome assembly GCA_900547555.1 of uncultured Porphyromonadaceae bacterium. Lineage (GTDB taxonomy): Bacteria > Bacteroidota > Bacteroidia > Bacteroidales > UBA11471 > Caccoplasma. The sequence goes on from URHG01000039.1 coordinate 8,214, forward strand.
CCATCATACCTATTTCATCGCAAAGCTCCATCTGCCAAGAAGCCGGGATATTATGTGCCGTGCGAATAGCGTCACAACCCATCTCTTTCATGATAAGCAATTGACGCCTCAAAGCGGCTTTGTTGACAGCTGCACCCAACGGGCCGAGGTCATGATGTAGACAGACGCCTTTGAATTTACGCGGAACGCCATTGAGGACAAATCCTTTTTCGGGAGAAATTTCGATACTGCGCACACCGAAACGGGTCGTATATTCATCGAGCAATTCACCGTTTTCTTTCACCGAAACCACTGCCGTATAAAGCGATGGAGACTCGGGCGACCATAAACGGGGATTTTTTATCGTCAGACGGGTAGTCGTCGTCCCGTCGAAAAAAAGTTCCTGAGCATCACTCCGAACCACCGGATTTCCGGTCGCATCATAAATGACCGTCGAAATATCGAGATCATGCCCCGATGTATTCTCTATCTCGGCATCGACCTGTACCAACGCATTATCCGGCGTAACGACCGGGGTCGTTATCCGTGTACCCCATGTACGCACAGCCACATCGCCCGTAAGAACCAACCGCACGGGACGATACAAACCGGCACCCGGATACCAGCGGGAACTCTCGGGCAGATTTTCAAGACGCACGGCGAGACAATTATCTTCCTCTTTCAAATACGGAGTAACGTCGATATAAAACGGTGTATAGCCATAAGCCCAACGACCGACCTCTTTACCATTGAGATAAACACACGGTTGGCTCATCGCTCCATCGAAAACCAGTGTTGCCCGGCGACCCGGCGGCACGGTAAACGTCGTCCTGTACCACCCTACGCCGACATACGGCAAAGCCCCGGTGCGTCCGGTTTTCTCCGTAGGTACGGTTTCTCCGTTCTGCTCTATGGCAACAACCTGTTTGTCTATTTCTTTATCGAACGGACCGTAAATAGCCCAGTCATGAGGAACCTCGACACTCTCCCACCGACTGTCGTCGAATGCCGGATCGGCAGCACCGGATACATCGCCCCGGGTAAAACGCCACCCTTTCTCCAAATAAATTTCCTGACGCGGCTGTGCCGTTACAGCCAGAGCCAAACACAATAAAGGTAAAAAAATCGCTCGTTTCATGATATCTGTTGTTTCATTATATTATTCTGTCGAAAGCTTATATCGGGCACCCGCCCGCGTAGCAAACGCATATATAAAATACCCATTCTCTTTACGAACCGAGACCTTCGCTCCTTTGATAAAAAGAGGCTGTTTCGAACGCACGACGCAAGGTTCTCCGGTCACGGAGAGAATCTCGCCTTTCACAAGACGTCCGTCCCGCCAAGAAAAAGAGACATCAAAGCCTCCGCGAGCCTTCAATCCCGAAACCGCCCCTTGCGGCCAAGCTGCGGGCAAAGCCGGCAACAAATGAACTTCTCCCATATGGCTTTGCAACAACATCTCCGCCAGACCGGCTGTTGCACCGAAATTCCCGTCGATCTGGAAAGGTGGGTGGGCATCGAAAAGATTCGGATAAGTACCGCCGCCTTTATTTGAAGTCCCGGGACCGACGGCCTTCATAATATCACGTATCATCTTATAGGCATGGTCTCCATCGAGCAAACGCGCCCAGAAATTTATCTTCCAAGCCTTGCTCCACCCAGTACCCCCATCGCCCCGCATTTCGAGTGTACGGCGGCATGCTTCGGCATAACGGGGCGTATAAAGAGGCGAAATCTGACGACCGGGATACAACCCGTAAAGCTGTGAAACATGACGATGATGCGGGTCTACTTCTTCGTACTCGTCATACCACTCCAACAACTCTCCCCGGCTTCCTATACGCAACGGGTAAAGCCGCTCACGCACCGTAACGAGCGTATCCCGAAATGAAGCGTCGATACCCAAAACAACCGAAGCCTCGATAAGATGGGTAAACAGATCCCATATGATAGACATATCCATCGTCGACCCCATCGTAACGGAACCGATCTTTCCGTCGACACGATAATTATTTTCAGGAGAAGTAGACGGAGCCGTCAGCAAGTAGCCATCTTTCTCCACCAGCCAATCCAAACAAAAACGGGCAGCTCCTTTCATAATCGGATAGGCTTTCTGTAAAAACCTCTTATCCCGAGTATAGGCATAATGTTCGTAAAGATGCCGGCACAGCCAGTTTCCGCCCATGTACCAATTGGCCCACGTCGGGTCTCCGACACCGTTTCCCACAGGATTGCTCATGCACCAAATATCGGAATTCTGATGTGCCACCCAACCTCGACAGCCATAAAACTGTCGGGCTGTAACCATACCGGTACGAGACAAGCCGGAAATCCAGTCGAGAAGCGGATCGTGCATCTCCGAAAGAGATGTTACCTCGGCCGGCCAATAATTCATCTCGGTATTGACATTAATCGTATAATTGGAACTCCAAGGAGCCTGCATATAAGGATTCCAAATCCCCTGTAAATTAGCCGGACGGCCACTTACACGAGAAGAAGAAATAAGTAAATAACGCCCGTACTGGAAATACAGTGCTTCCAACTCGGGGTCGGAAAGTCCCCGGGCATAAGCAATGAGCCGTCGGTCGGTAGGAATCTTTTTCAAAGAATCGGCCGTCTGCCCCAAAGAAACGGTGAACCGATCGAAATATTTGCGAAAATCGGCTACATGGCGTTTCTTCAAATTTTTGTAGGTATAAGCCGATGCCTTATGTAACATATTTCCGGCCAGGCTTTTTTCATCAACACCTTCGGTATCGGGATATTTGTCAAAACCGTTAAAGCTGGTAGCCGCCGAAAGCAACAGAACCACTTCCGACGCTCGTTCGACACGTACCCCGCACGTATCGGACGATACACCTCCGTCTTTGGCTACGACTTTCAGGCAGGTACGGAATCTCATGCCGGTATGCCCGTTCTCCTCATAAACAATCGGACTCCGACCCTCGACCGCATAATAATTGGGGTCGACTCGTATCGGAGCGACACCACGCATCGTCAGTTCATCGAAAGCCGGGGCTTCCAACTCATAATGCAACGGAGAAGAAAGAGTGATATGCAAAGAAAGGGCATTTTTTCTCGAAGCGGTGAAACGCACCACCAAAACATCATCAGAAGACGAGGCAAACACCTCCCGTTCGTAGGTAATGCCGGCCACTGTAAAACGGGTAACGGCCGATGCTTCCGAGAGATTCAACTCTCGATAATAATCGGTGGGAACCGAACGGGGCATCATATACGAGATACGTAAATCTCCCAACGGAAGATAACTGGCACTATAAGGCCCCTGCATGGACCGGCAACCTTGCGCAGCCGTAGAAAAATCGCCTTCGAAAAGAGCTTTACGAATCATGGGCAAGTAACGGGGGGAATCAATGTTGAGGCTGTCCTGTACCGGACAACCCGACCAAAGCGACGACTCATTCAACCGGATCAACTCGTTGCTTACTCCTCCGAAAACCATCGCCCCGATGCGTCCGTTTCCAACCGGCAACGCCTCGACCCACTCTCCCGCAGGTTTATCGTACCATAACTTCAATCTGTCTTGCGCTCGGGCAGACGATACACCGAAAAAAATCTGTATCAAGACAAAAATCCTGTACAACACCCCCATAAAGGAGCTCATTTTCGGCATTGAACCGGAAGCGGAACGGTCGCATTTCATGATATAAGACATAAAAGAGAACTCAACAAAGATAACAATAAAAGTCGAAGTTACACAAACAAAGTCGTCGGGTTATACCGATAACGTCCCGATAAAATTTGGGCATTCCGATTTTTTTAAGCAATATTGCAGTCCAATCATCTTACTCGAAACAAGCGATGACTTTACAGATTCTTAACCGGCAAAATTCCCTATTGAATGCCTTTCTCAACGAAATCAGAAACGTAGAACTCCAAAACGACCGTATGCGGTTCAGGAGAAATCTCGAAAGAGTGGGAGAAATCATGGCATATGAAATAAGCAAGACATTTTCCTATGTTCCGCAAACCATACAGACTCCTATCAACCCCGCAGAGGTGAATCTGCCTACACGAGACGTGGTCATCGCCACCGTTTTGCGTGCCGGTCTTCCTTTCCATCAAGGGTTTCTCAATTATTTCGACCGAGCCGAAAGCGCATTCATATCGGCCCGTCGTGCCTACAACCGCACGCAAGAAACAATGGAAGTGCGTTTCGACTCCGTCTATACGCCCCGACTCGACGGGAAAATACTACTGCTGGTCGACCCGATGTTGGCAACCGGCTCGTCTCTGGTCGTCGCATACAAAGAGCTGTTGGCACAAGGCGGCACACCTGCCCATACACACATTGCTTCGGTCATCGCCAGCCGCCCGGGAATAGAATATGTCGAAAAAACATTAGCCGAACAATCCGTATCTCTATGGACAGCGGCACTCGACGATAAACTCACGCCGAAACTTTATATCGATCCCGGGCTGGGAGATGCAGGCGACTTGGCATTCGGTGGCAAGATTTAAAAAGAATCTTTATACCCACCCGCCCCTTTCCATACATATTTTCGAGATTCCCGGCCTCTCAATAACACCACTCCCATAAGGAAATAAATCGATCGGAATAAAAATCGGCAAAAACTTTTGTCGGTTTACCAAAAAACATTACTTTTGCAGCCGTAAATCATGACTCCGTAGCTCAGCTGGTAGAGCAAATGACTCTTAATCATTGGGTCGAGGGTTCGAGCCCCTCCGGGGTCACACTTTTTCAACACCTCGTTGAAAAGGAATATTTTATGGGAATGGCCCCGTAGCTTAACTGAATAGAGCATCTGACTACGGATCAGAAGGTTACAGGTTTGAATCCTGTCGGGGTCACAGAATAAAAAAGCACCTGCATAAGTATGCAAGTGCTTTTTTATTTTCTTTAATTCCAGCTGCAAAAAATATTCACACGGATAGAGATCGCTTTACCAACCAGTCGAAATTATATCGTCAAAGCCCTCTCCACGAGCTTCAAAATAGTATTATAATATAAGCGCCGCCTCTCCTGCAAACGGGTACTTTTTCTCCAAAGTTCCATTTTTTTATTAGAGAAAAAAATAAAAACAACCCGGGATATCTTCTTTGGGGAGATACCCCGGGCGTAAATACAGTAAGAAAAACTTACTTTCTGAGACCCGATTCTTTTACGGCGGCTCGATAACGCTCGAATCGTTTTGGGGCAGATCCCGTCTCTACAATAATAGCCTCTTTCACTCGATACCATGTCCCAACAAAGAAAGAAACACAGAAAAGCCGCCTTTGGCTCATGGCTAAAATAGAGAAAACACATGAACTGTTCAACGAAAAACATGAAAAGCAGGTAATTTATCAAGCGTATAGCCCATATATTTTTTTCGCCCGATACTACTCTAATACTTTGGCATAGTATTAGCACTATACTATAAGGAGTAAGTAATACATGAAAGCAATAAAACAAACAATAAAAATTTGATTTATAATACAATACTACAAAATGAAACGACAAATTCGAGAAGCGGGCATTTCCCATTTTGAAAAACGAGTCTTTCATTTTGAAAAAAATGAGCTTCAAACAAAAAAATTGTAGGATAATGAAAGTTTGCAAATTTGATAAAATAGAAGACGAAGACGAAATAAATCGGATAATCAAATACATAACAAAAGAAAAACCTTATGTGATCGCCATACCTCCGCTCCTTCCTCTCGAAGAAAAGGCCAGAGAAATATCCATAGGTTGGTTTCGGGAGGACGATGAAATGGCGCGATCGGCCATCAAATCAATCGAATATTATTGTTTAGCACGAGTAGACCGACTGATTGCCAACGCAGAACTACAACACAGTATCAAAGAAATTATTTCTACCCGTATAAAAAATATATTTACATGGGAGGAAAATAAGGCCGATTTATTAATAGACAAAACTATACGCGCCGAAGTCTGCCGACTTTCCGCCGATTTGCTGACATACTGCCTACAAGCGCATGGCCTCAGATCCAAAATGTTCGATTCGGGAACATTCGTCCAAATCGACAAAGAAAAGAATTTCAATATTCCGCTTATCCGCGAGTCTGTCCAACAATATATGGAACAGAACCGGGATATAGATATTTTCGTAGCCCCCCTTTCCTTATGCAAAAATATCTATGGAGAGATCGATTTTCTAAGCGAAAAGAGAAATGACTACTATGCTACCGTATTGGCAGCCTGCTTCAATGCCGAAGAAATCATACTTTCAAGCAACTTCAAAAACATACATGCCAACACACACGGATCGCGCGAACACCACTCCCTCACTTACGATGAGGCCGAAAATCTGATCGGTAGCGGCGTACATCTGCTTTATGCCGACAGCATCACATTAGCTGCACGATCGGGCATGGTAATGCGGCTGATAGAGCCATCGCACTTCAACAACGAACGCCTTTACATATCTTCGCACGACAGCGGTGAAAATGTAAAAGCCGTTCTTTCACAAGACTCACTCACTTCTGTGAGATTCACCTCTCTCCATACCCTTCCCAGTTATTTGTTGTTAGGAAAAATATTCGATATCATAAACAAATATCAAATAAACGTCATATCTATGTCTTCATCGAACGTATCTATATCGATGATCCTTTCAGCCAGCCGCGATACCCTACGCATCATACAACGAGAGCTACACAAGTACGTCGAAATGATTGTCGAAGAAGATATGTCGGCGATACACATTATCGGGTCTCTCCATTGGGAGCGAGTGAATATAGAAAGCGAAATCATGAATGTTCTAAGAGATATACCCATTTCTCAAATTTCTTATGGCGGAAGCGATCACTGCTTCACACTCTCACTCCCAACCTACAACAAAAACAAAGCCATCGATTCACTATCCCGACATTTCTTTTCCAATACCTACATCTAACTTATAAAATCAATCAAATACCCGAGATATGAAAATCACAATCATCGGAGCCGGTCATATAGGCAGTGCAATAGCCACCTGCCTAGCCCAAGGTTATATCTTCAACGAAAAAGATATAACCATTACCAATCAAAATCCCGATAAATTCGATCTTTTGACCAAACGTTTTCCTGCCATACACACTTCAACAGACAACAAACTGGCAGCAGCCGACGCCGACATTATCGTATTAGCCGTAAATGCCTCAAATGTCGATGACGTCTTGTCTTCACTACGTTTCTCGCCCGAGCAAATACTTGTTTCCGTCGTAGCCGGCATCGACATTATACACTTGGCCCGCCTTGTGAAACGGGAAATTCCTATTTTCAGAGCAATTCCCAATATGGCAATTTCCGAACGTTCGAGCCTTACGTTGATCTCTTCCCGAGGAGCGACAGAAGAACAAAAAGAACTCATTACCCGTATTTTCGAAGAGGGAGGGAAATGCATGTTTCTCGAAGAACAAAAACTTGATATTGCATCGACATTCACATCGAGTGGGGTCGCTTTTGCCCTGAAATATGTACAAGCTACCATGCAAGCCGGCATAGAACTTGGTATTTCTCCCCAAGAAGCCATGTTTATGGCAGCATACGGTATGGAAGGCGCAACAGAACTTCTTCTCAATCATCAGACCCACCCCTGCATCGAAATCGAACGTATCACAACTCCTGGTGGTGTAACAATCAAAGGAATAAATGAACTCGACAAAGGAGGTTTCGTCTCCTCGATCATCAATGCCATAAAAGTCTGTGCTACGACAGAAAATACAGAAGAATAAAAATTATTATAGAAAATAAGAGTAAAGCGTAGTGAATCTGCATAAAAAACAAATTCATTGCGCTTTTTCTTTTGAAAGAATTCCTACAATACATCGATTGCCGGAGTTATTACTAACGAGTGGATCGAATGGGCCGTAGGTGGAAATTCGTTGCTTTCCAACTTTTTCGCAAGTTTCACGGGGGCGTTCATGTATTTTGCTACCTTGACCGAAGTGCCGATTATTCAAGGGTTGTTGGCTTCGGGTATGGGTAAAGGCCCTGCACTTGCATTGTTGTTGGCCGGCCCGTCGCTGTCTCTGCCGAATATGTTAGTTATTCAAGGTGTAATGGGAACAAAGAAAACCGTTGTTTACGTTGTTTTGGTTATCATTATGGCAACAATATCGGGTTTTGTGTTCGGAAATTTCTTTTAAGACCTCAATTATACTCCCAATTACCATTTCTTCTTTGAACTACATCTGCTTGGCTCATTCATGAGCATATAAAACCAATGCGGGGCATCTTCTAAAAAAGACGACGCCCCGCATACAATGTCGTAAGAGAGCTTACTTCCTGAGACCCAGTTCTTTTATGATAGCACGATAACGCTCGATGTCGATTTTTTGCAAATAATCGAGCAAGCGACGACGTTTACCAACCAACATTTTCAGGGCTCTTTCGGTCGTATAATCTTTGTGATTTGACTTGAGATGCTCAGTCAAATGAGAGATACGATAGGAAAATAATGCAATCTGGGACTCGGGAGAACCAGTATCAGTATTGTTCTTTCCGTACTTCTCAAAGATTTCCTTTTTTTTCTCGGTAGTTAAATACATCTTTAACTGTTTTTTATGGTGAATGAAATATTTTGAGACCGCAAAGGTAGGTAAATATTTCCGACCTACAAGCATTTCGGGTCTGTTTTTTCAAAAAAGCGACTCTTGAAATAAAAAAATTCGATACTTTTCAAGTTGAAAAAGAGGAATTAACCCATATACACATACAAATTATAGAGTTTTTTATCGTACCTTTGCGGCGAAAATTTTTTAAGGTATGCAAAGACAAAACATTCGGAACATCGCCATCATCGCACACGTCGACCACGGTAAAACGACGCTCGTCGACAAGATGTTAATGGCCGGCCGCTTGTTCCGCGACAACCAGAACACAGGAGAACTCATTCTCGACAACAATGACTTGGAACGGGAACGTGGTATAACGATTCTTTCCAAAAACGTTTCGATACGTTACAAAGACTGTAAAATAAACATTATCGATACCCCGGGGCACGCCGATTTCGGAGGGGAAGTAGAACGTGTGTTGAACATGGCAGACGGATGCCTACTACTGGTCGACGCTTTCGAAGGGCCTATGCCCCAAACCCGTTTTGTTCTGCAAAAAGCGATCCAAATGGGACTGAAACCTATTGTGGTCGTCAATAAGGTCGACAAGCAAAATTGCCGTCCCGACGAAGTACAGGAGATGGTATTCGAACTGATGTTCAACCTCAACGCAACGGAAGAACAACTCGATTTTCCCACCATCTTCGGCTCGGCCAAACAGAACTGGATGTCGACCGACTGGCGTAAACCCACCGACAACATCTCGGTGTTGCTCGATACGATCATAGAGCATATTCCCGCACCCGAATATATCGACGGACCTGCGCAAATGCTCATCACCTCACTCGATTTCTCTTCGTACGTAGGACGTATTGCCATAGGCCGCGTACATAGGGGAGAGTTACGCGAAGGACAAGATATCGTTCTTTGCAAACGCGACGGTTCGACGGTAAAACAACGCATCAAAGAACTCCATATTTTCGAAGGTATGGGACGTACAAGGGCAGAAAGCGCCGCTTCGGGCGAAATCTGTGCTCTCGTAGGTATCGACGGATTTGAAATAGGCGACACGATCGCCGACATCAATACGCCGGAAGCACTCCCTCGTATCGCAATCGACGAACCTACCATGTCGATGACATTCACCAACAACGATTCGCCATTCTTCGGTCGGGACGGGAAATTCGTTACATCGCGCCATATCGCCGAACGTCTCGAGAAAGAGTTGGAACGCAACCTCGCCCTGCGTGTCGTAAAGGCACCCGAAGACGGGGTTTGGACCGTGTATGGCCGCGGCGTATTGCATCTCTCTATCCTCATCGAAACGATGCGTCGCGAAGGTTACGAATTGCAAGTAGGGCAACCGCAAGTCATCGTCAAAGAAATAGACGGGGTAAAATGCGAACCGGTAGAGCAACTCACCATCAACGTCCCCGAAGAATATTCGAGCAAAATGATCGATATGGTAACCCGGCGCAAAGGCGACCTGCTGTCGATGGATACACAAGGAGACCGCATACATCTCGAATTCTCTATTCCCTCGCGGGGTATCATCGGACTGCGCAATAACGTGCTTACTGCATCGGCCGGCGAAGCAATCATGGCACACCGCTTCCTCGAATACCAACCGTGGAAAGGCGACATCGAACGCCGTACCAACGGTTCGCTCATCGCTATGGAAGCGGGTACGGCTTATGCTTATGCGCTCGACAAACTGCAAGACCGAGGCCGATTCTTTATTTTCCCGCAAGAAGAAGTGTACGCCGGTCAGGTTGTCGGAGAAAACGCCAAAGAAGGCGACATCGTGGTAAATGTTACCAAGTCGAAAAAACTCACCAACATGCGCGCGTCGGGTGCCGATGAAAAAGCCCGTATCATACCCCCGATCGTGATGAGTCTCGAAGAGTCGCTCGAATATATCAAAGAAGACGAATATCTCGAAGTAACCCCCCATCATCTGCGCATTCGTAAAATCATTCTCGACGAAATAGAACGCAAACGCGCCAATCGTTAATACAAGAGGAACTTACACCTCAAAAAGAAGAGCCGCATAAAATTTATTATGCGGCTCTTCTTTTACACATCATTTGCCATACGGAGAAAATTTTCTACCTTTGATGACAACCCCAAAGGTATTTTTATAAATTTTCATATCATGATCGAAAACAGGACTTTTGAAAAAACATCTTTTACCGACACCGTTTTTGAAGACGAATACTACAATTGCACATTTATTTCTTGCGACTTTTCAAATGTCATTTTCCGGCAAACCGATTTCGGCCAATGCACATTTTCGACCTGCAATCTTTCAATGGCCAAGTTCAAGAATGCCCTCAGAAACATCTCTTTTATCGATTGTAAAATGACCGGTGTCGACTTCTCCGAAATAAACCGATTTTCGGGCGACCTCATTTTTGAAAACTCGCACCTCGATTATGGTAACTTCGTTGCTGTCAAATTGCAAAAAACTATTTTCCGAAACTGTAAAATGTACGAAACCTATTTCGACGACGCTGATATAAAAAATTCGATTTTCGAACATTGCAATTTAGAAAGAGCCTCATTTTCCGGTACAAATTTGGAAAAAGTCGATTTCTCGACCGCTTTCAACTTTTCCATAAATCCGGCTGTATGCAAACTCAAAAAAACCGTTTTTTCAGAAGACAATTTAAGGGGACTGGTCGATTACCTCAACATTATCATAAAATAATGAAACCGGTTGCTAACCGCCCTATTTTCTACAAATTTCACTAACACCAATTCCGTGTGAAACAAAACATATTTGAATTTGCAAAAGCAATGATATTATACCTTTTTACTCTCGTACTTTTATTTCTTTCCTCGGCTTGTTCCCATAAAAATTTTGAACAAGAGATAGAAGTTTTTCCCAAAGAAAAACTTCTATCCGCCCATAAAATATGGATGGATGATGTTTTATCGCCCGATTTTATGCTATTGAAAGACAGCAATCTATTGATAAGCAATGCCAGCAATGAACATATGCTCTACCAATACAATGTTCCATCATTCGATCTCATCGAAAAAAGCGGATATAAAGGGTTAGGGAAAGATGAATTTCAAATTTTTCCCATGTTCTGCCACTCCATGTCCGATGATGTATATATTGGGGGATATACACCATACACCATTAAAAAGTTTACATTCGAGAATGACCGTAAATTGACTTTTTCGGGGAAAAACTACAAACTGAAACATTACGACTCATTCAATCAAATGCACATCGTAAAAGATTCTTTTCTGATATATAATGCAATACCGAGCGAATTAGCCATAAAAAAAATCAATCTGATCACCAATCAAGAATGCGGACGCATAGCTTTCAAAACCGACCGTCATGGAAACAGTTTTTTCTATCAAAACAGGGGGATCGTTGCAGCAAATGACTCCATCATTATATATGCATACCTATATAAGAAACAGATAGACCTTTATCGAGTGGACGACCTAACATTATACAAACGACTGGTAGGAGAAGGAAAAGCAAGAATCGTAATCGGGGACTTCGACAACAACACCAATTATTACGTCGCCCTTATCGCCGGAAAGCAGTACTTTTACGCACTGTGTGAAGGAGAAAACAACCAAGTCTCCCGATTGGAAGTATTCGATTACGAAGGTCATTCTATCATCGAATATGCTTTCGACATAGTTCCCTATCTATTTGAAATAGATGAGGAAAAAGGAATATTATACGGATACAACTCCGATTATGAAGATTATTTTTTGAAATACGACCTTCATTAAATTCTCTCCGGATATATTCAACAAGTTACATACACCACGACGACTTTAATAAAAGTATCCTATACGAAAACAAGTCAATCCTTCGGCAACAACTTGAAGCGCAAGCGCAAACGTCCCGGCTCGTAATCGTGGCTGATAATCTTGAAAACACCTATCTCCGACGTATTCTGCACATGCGCTCCGATGCAGGCGCAAACATCGTAATCGCCCACACGCACCAAGCGCAAAGTTGCACCGGCATCTTCGGGAAGTTTCGAGAGATCTACATCATCGGAAAGCTCGGTACGAGAAACGAACTCCTCGGTAACAGGCAGATGGGAAGCAATCACTTCATTTACCTTTGCCTCGACAGCCGCCAACTGCTCGGCGGTAGGTTCCGTCGGCAACTCATAGTCGCACTTGCTTTTCTTTCGCTCGATATGGGCATTGCGGGAACGCGGGCAGCCAAACATCTCCACCATCGTACGGTTCAAGATATGTTCGACCGTATGCATAGGGGGATACTCTTGTTTATTGTGTTCGTTGAGTTGCAGCTGTTCTACCATTATATTATCGCTTAAAACTTTTCTCCTTGTATCGGACAAAACTCCGACTCTATTTATTTTCCCACTCCCAGTCGAGACGGACGATGTCTTCTTCGATAAGTTCACTACCCATCTGCACTTCGATGATCTGCAAATCGGTAACCGCACGCACAGCATGTCTCTGTCCCGATTTTATATGCACGACATCTCCTCGTCCCACCTCCACGATTTTCCCGTCGAGAGCCAAACGCCCCCGGCCGTCTATGAATGTCCACACCTCTTCCCGACGACTGTGATACTGATAACTGATATTGCAACCAGCCTTGATGCAAAGAAGTTTGGTCAACGCCCGGTATCCGTCGGGCAATACGTTATACCCCATAACCTTATAAGTACCCCATCGACGCTCCTCGTACATAGGTCTTTGGGCAAAACGATCGGCATAAGACTTCAACTGGGCGCACGCACGCTTGTCGCTCACCAAAATACCGTCGGGACTGGCTGCCACAACAATATTCTTGGTACCCAAGCAGACAATAGGAATATCGAGTTCATTGACGACATGTGTTTCCTCGGCAGCTTCTCCGATGACGGCATTGCCGGTAGCACGGTCTGACATTTCTTCGGTCAGACTGTTCCATGTACCCAAATCTTTCCATTTTCCATCATAAGGAAGAACCGCCACGGATGTCGCTTTTTCCACGACTTCATAGTCGAAACTGATTTGGGGTAATTCGACATATCGAGATCGTAACTCGGCAAATGTCTCCGCCGGAATATAGCGATCGACAATATCGGACAAATACCCGAGCTTAAAGGCAAAAACACCGCCATTCCACATCGCGCCATCGAGAATCAGGCGTTCGGCAATACAGCTATCGGGTTTCTCGACAAAACGTATGACAGGAAAAATTCCGTCTCTTTCTTTTTCGAGATCGGGTACGATATAGCCGAACTTTGATGAAGGCTGCGTCGGGGATATTCCCATCAATACCAAATCGGCTCTACCTTGTGCGGCGGCTTGCGCCATTTGCCCGACAGTATGGAAATAGCTCTCTTCGGTATAAGGATCGATAGGCATCACAACGACGACTTCGTCTCGATCGCAATGCTGCTCTTTGAGTAAATATACGGTAGACAGAGCTATGGCCGGGAACGTATCCCGGCGTTCAGGCTCGGTGACGACATCGACATGATTTCCCAGCTGACTGGTTATCGCATCTTTTTGCGACACACTGGTCGCTATGGTAATCGATGCATCGAGACCCGATTCCTTTATCTGACGGACAATGCGCTGCACCATAGATTCCCGCTTCCCGTCGGGGGCTTTCAACAATTTAAGAAACTGTTTCGAACGGGCATCGTTGGACAACGGCCACAGCCGTTTCCCCGATCCGCCCGACAGCAATAATATTCTCATCGACTATGATATTTATTTCGACAAAACCATTACGACAAAATGCTCCGAGCAAAGGACAAACTCTTGCCGGAAAATTTTTCCCGAAACGCCCTTGTATTTCATTTGCAATATTACAAAAAAACACCCATATCTCCACCTGTAAAAACGAATAAAATTACAGAGATGCTTCAAGGTACTGACGTTCCGTTCAGAATGACTGGACAATGTCATTCTGAGCGTATGTGAGGAATCTTCTGCTCTCTATTGATTGAGATTCTTCATTTCACTTCGTTTCATTCAGAATGACAGATGCTTTTGAAGACAGTAACCCAAATGTCATTCCAAGCATTAGAGAGGAATCTCAAAAAGAATACCTTGTCATGCTGAACGGCAGTGAAGCATCTCACCCTCAACACTCCTATTCAAGAGATTCTTCCTCCCTACGGTCGTCAGAATAAATAGGAAAAATCTTTCACAAAAAACCAAATTCATCGATCGTAAACTCTCCGGAATACCTCTACCCCTTATTTCCGAGTCTCAATTTACCCCCCCCAAAAACAGAAAAGAAATCGACAGTTTGCATGGCCATGTCGTTACAATAAAAATCCCGGACAGAAATTCTGTCCGGGAAAATTCCGGTTCACGGAACTTATTAATGAAGAAAATTACTCGCCCAGCAATTTTTTCGCATCGACATATTGGGCAATACCTACCGCCACTTTCTTGGCCTCTTTCATAGCCAACACGACGGTCTGCGGGGTATGTACCACATCCCCCCCGGCAAACACGCCTTTACGGGTAGTCATACCATAGGGCCTTTCTTTGGTAATTACATACCCCGAATCATCGACATCGATACCGGTCGTTGTCGATACGATACGATTGGCGGGACGCGAACCGATAGCCAAAAGAATACGATTGAACGACAACACTTTTTCCCCTTCGGGCGTATCGACTTTCAATCCGGTAATCCACCCCGATTTATTGTCGCAGATAAATTCTTGGGTGGCCGTACGCCATAAAAATTTCACGCCTTCGGCAACGGCATCTTCATATTCCGACCGTAAGGCCGACATCTCATTTTCGGTCTTATGATAAATCACATATACCTCTTTCGCCCCCATACGCAATGCTGTGCGGGCGGCGTCCATACCCACATTTCCGCATCCTATCACCCCCACGACCTCACCTTCATGTACAGGAACTTCCCGACGATCGATCTCTCCGAAATTATACAAACTTACCATGCGCAAAAAATACGACGACTGCACGATTCCTTTTAAATCGCAACCGGGTATATTGAGCGACTTGGGCAGCGCCGTTCCCGATCCGATAAAGACGGCATCATATTCCTGAGCAAAAATACGGTCTATGTCGATATTCTGTCCCACGACACAATTGGTAATAAATGTAACACCCAGCGCCTCGATTTTCTTGATTTCTTTCCGCACGACCTCTTTGGGCAAACGATACTCGGGAATACCGAACATAAGCACTCCCCCAGGCTCGGGCTGGCTCTCGAAAATCGTTACATTAAATCCCTGACGGGCCAGATCTCCGGCCACCGTCAATCCGGCCGGTCCCGAACCGATGACAGCCACTTTTCCTCGTGTTTTTTGAGGTAATCGTTCCCGAATAAGACTCATTTCCACATCGAAATCGGCAATAAACCGTTCGAGCATACCTATGCGTATGCCTTTTCCCTTCGGATATAACACGCAATGTCCTTCGCACTGTTTTTCATGAGGACACACCCGCCCGCAAATAGCCGGCAAGTTACTACGCTCATTGATAACTGCCATGGCATCTCCCATATTACCCATCGACAGTTGATGGATAAACGACGGAATATCATTCTCTATGGGGCAACCTTTCCGGCAAGAAGGATTTTTGCAATTGAGACAACGTTTCGCCTCATCGATAGCCTCCTTGATGGTATATCCGCTTACCTCATAAAATTTCAAACTCTTGTTTGATTCCATTTTCTTTGTGTTTATTCCAGTTTTGTCATATTGACTTTGCAAATATCTATCTTATTTTGCAAAGTCGGCATTACAAAATAAGATTTTTTAGAAAATTTAATCTTTCAAATTCCATTTATCGGAAAAATCACCCAAAACATAGGCATAAGAGAATCGCAAGCATCTATTACAAAGACACTTGCGCTTATAACTCGGGAGTACTGAAAACTAAAAATATCCGTTTTTCTCGATATATTCTTGCACTCCACCTAATCCAGTACATTTCACTAATACGCGATGCAGACTATCTGTGAGAAAACAGGTAGGGGTCGCTTGACAACCGTATCGAATTTTCATCGGGCTCGAATCTTGCTTAAAATCGGAGATATAGATATAATTTCCGCCATAACGAGCTTGGGTCTCTTGCAGCTCATTTAAAGAACCGCTCAAACAATAAACCACAATCAGGAAATTCTCTCTCGAAGTAGCGGCATAAAGTCTGTCAAGATAAGCACGTCCAGTTTTTCCCATACAACTCAAACCTCCGCAAAGCAACAGCACCTGCTTGCCTTGAAGTACAGACCAATCGAACGACATACCATCGGCCTGTGTACAAGGAAACGACGACAAGGTATCGCCCTCGACGATCTGATGGCACGAAATATGCTCCTGAATATTCATCCCATAAAAAGAGTCGCGCATTTCGGGAGTAAGGGTATTCAAGATATATGTCAACGTATCTTTGGACAGTCCGAGGCGAACTTTATAAAGTCGTTGTAATCCGCTCGGTACAGAGGCAAACCGAATGGCTAAACAAGCGTTCTCCCGAAGAGCATCATCCAATGTTTTTTGGTAATTCTGGAAAACTTCTGTTAGTACCTTATACAAAGGACTTTGGGA
>URHG01000040.1 GCA_900547555.1 uncultured Porphyromonadaceae bacterium
ATCTCATGCTTTTGCTCACTTAGGCGGAGATGCTTCGCTACCGCTCAGCATGACATTCACGTGTCATTCCGAGCGAGGGCAACTGCCCGACGAGGAATCTCATACCATACGCTCACTTGGCGAGAGATTCTTCGACGCTCCGCGCCTCAGAATGACATTGCGGTTGGAATGGGATTCTTCTCTTCACTGCGTTCCGTTCAGAATGACATGCGCCGTTCAGAAAGACAGCAGAGTATCGGGACGGGAGCATCACGCGCCGAAGTCGTCGTACATAAGCATCTCGGAGGGAACACCGAGATCCCAAAGCATTTTCTTCACGGCATTCGACATGGGGCCGGGACCGCACATGTAATACTCGATGTCCTCGGGCGCCTCGTGGTCTTTGAGATAATGGTCGTAAAGTACCTGATGGATAAATCCGGTATAACCCGTCCAGTTGTCTTCGGGTTGCGGGTCGGAAAGGGCAATATTGAACTTGAAATTGGGGAAGTCGCGCTCGATAGCCCTGAAATCTTCTTCGTAAAATATCTCCCGACGGGAACGGGCCCCATACCAATAAGATATTTTGCGATCGGTCGTATGCAGGGTGCGGAAAAGGTGCATGAGGTGCGAACGCAACGGCGCCATACCCGCCCCACCACCGATGTATATCATTTCACGCCCCGTGTCTTGTATATGGAAATCTCCGTAAGGCCCGGAAAGGGTTACTTTGTCGCCGGGCTTGCGGGTGAAGATATAGGACGAACATATACCGGGTTTGATACCGGCCGCCCATGTACCCGTCGCACGATCGAACGGCGGCGTAGCGATGCGGATATTGAGCATGATGATATTTCCCTCGGCCGGATAGTTGGCCATAGAATAGGCCCGGAACGTCTCCTCATCGTTGCGGCACGTCAATCCCCACATCTTATACTTATCCCACTCGTCGCGGAACTTGTCATCGACCTCCATATCGGTAAATTTGATGTCATACGGGGGAACGTCGATCTGCACATAGCTGCCGGGCAAGAAATCGAACTTCTCGCCTTCGGGCACGCGCACGACAAATTCTTTGATGAAAGAGGCGACATTGCGGTTGGAAATGACTTCGCACTCCATCTTCTTGATGCCGAGTATCGCTTGCGGCACCTGTATCTGCATGTCGTTCTTCACCTTTACCTGACAGGCCAACCGGTAATGCTCCTGCTGTTGCTTGCGGGTAAAAAATCCGGTCTCGGTGGGCAATATCTCTCCGCCACCCGACAAGACCCGGCAACGACACATGCCGCAACTGCCGCCGCCCCCGCAGGCCGAGGGCAGGAATATCTTGTTGGAAGCCAACGATGCGAGCAGCGTCGTCCCCGCCGGCGTCTCGACCGTGCGTTCATCGTTGATCGTAATGCGACGGTTACCGGCCGGCATGAGGCGGGCTTTGGCCACCAGCAAGATGACAACCAGCAGCAGGGTAAGCACCAGAAATATGACAACCGCCGCTGCGATAGTGAGGTTGCCCAGTGAGAGTATTATAGCGGTCATAACAGAATTGTATTTATAATTTAATGCCGAGGAAACTCATGAAGGCAATTCCCATGAGCCCCGTTACGATAAAAGTTATACCTATGCCTTTGAGGGGTGCGGGCACATTGGAATAGGCCATTTTTTCCCGTATGGCGGCAATGCCCACGATAGCCAGCAACCACCCGATTCCCGAACCGAGGCCGTAGACCGTAGCCGACCATGCATCGGGGAAAGCCCGCTGCTGCATAAAGAGAGATCCGCCCAGTATGGCGCAATTCACGGCAATCAACGGGAGGAAGATTCCCAACGTATTGTACAACCCCGGCGCGTATTTCTCGACGACCATCTCTACCAGCTGCACCATAGCGGCAACCACAGCGATGAAAAAGATAAGGCTCAAAAAGCTGAGATCGACCTCCTCGAACGACTCGCCCAGCCACGAAAGCGCTCCGGCTTTGAGTATGTAATTCTCGAGCAGGTAATTGACCGGCAAGGTGATGACCAAGACAAAAGTTACGGCCACACCCAGCCCCATAGCGGTCTTCACGTTCTTGGAAACGGCGAGGTAAGAGCACATTCCCAAAAAGTAGGCGAATATCATGTTATCGATAAAAATCGACCGGATAAAAAGATTGAGATTTTCCATTATACTGACTTTCGGGATAGGATACTATTTTTCTTGTAAATCTTTGTTACGCAGGCGGTGTACCCAGATGATGCACGCCACCGTGATAAGGGCCATCGGCGGCAAAATCATAAGTCCGTTGTTCTGATACCCCCAATCGTAAAATATCTGTGGAACAACCGGATAACCGAACAATGTTCCCGAGCCGAGCAACTCGCGGAAAAAGGCGACAATAACCAATATGATACCGTATCCCACGCCGTTACCCACGCCGTCGAGAAACGACTCCCACGGGCCATGACCGAGCGCAAAGGCTTCGAGGCGTCCCATGAGAATGCAGTTGGTAATGATAAGTCCCACAAATACCGAGAGCTGCTTGCTCACGTCGTAAGCGTAGGCTTTGAGCACCTGATCGACGATGATAACCAACGCGGCGACAACCACCAACTGCACGATAATGCGTATGCTGCCGGGTATCGTGTTGCGCAACAACGAAATGATGACATTGGAAAAGGCGAGTACGGCGGTTACCGAAACAGCCATGACGAAAGCCGGTTCGAGCTTGGCGGTAACAGCCAGCGCCGAACAGATTCCCAATACCTGCACGATGACGGGATTGTTGCGCGAGAGCGGCCCCAAAAGCGTCTGCCGGTTTTTCTTTGATAACAACATATCTCTTACTTATTTTTTATTGCAACGACTTAAAAAACTGACGGTAAGGTTCGAGGCTGTTGAGCAACATGGACTGCACGCCCTTACTGGTTATCGTCCCGCCCGAAACGGCATCGACATACTCGGCTCCGTTGAGCGGCTTCTGCCCTTTTTTCTCCACAGCAACCGACTTGAAATCGCCGGCGATGAACAGATGTTTCCCGACAAACTGCCCCGAAAAGGCTTCGGTCTCAATTTCGGCACCCAGCCCCGGCGTCTCTCCCTGATGGGCAAAATAGGCTCCGTAAACGGTATTACCGTCGGCATCGACAGCCAGATACCCCCATATAGGCCCCCACAGACCGGCACCGTACATGGGCACGATATACTTCTGCACACCATTGTCGAGGCGGCATACGAAGACGGGCAACCGCCGCCGGTCGGCCGGCAATTTCACCTGCGTGGCAACATCGACACCGAACGCATCGACACCGTCGACATGCCCGCCCCGGTCATCGAGAACAAAACTGTCGACGATATATTTCTTGTACAACGACTGCGCATCATCGGCCGTAGCGGAGATATGCACCGAACTGAGTATCTGTTTCATCTTGTCGATTTCGACATTGCGTGTCTGCTTGTCTTTCAGGCTCAGGGAGGTAACGGCCAGCACGGCAGCGACCAGTATGACCATGACCGTAGCGTAAACGATGGTATATGTATTGCTTTGCTTATTCATAGACTTGATACTTTATGCCTTTGCGGCTCGTTTTAAACGACGTTTGATATTCCCCTCGACGACAAAATAGTCGATAAGCGGAGCGAACACGTTCATCAGCAACACGGCCAGCATAGCCCCTTCGGGATAGCCGGTGTTATAAATACGTATAAGGATAGCTATCACTCCGATAAGGAAGCCGTAGATATATTGCCCCAGCCGGGTACGCGCCCCGGTTACAGGGTCGGTCGCCATAAAGACGGCCGCAAAAGCGAATCCGCCGAGACAAAGCTGGTCGACGGGAGAAATCGACGACCCGGGATAAACGGGCGACGGGAAAAGATAAGCGATGCCTCCCATTACCAACCCTCCGACAAAGACGGAGAGGATAACCCGCCAACTGGCGATACCCGTCCACAAAAGAACGGCAGCTCCGATCAGAATGGCCAATACCGAGGTCTCTCCTATCGAACCGGGAATAAGCCCGAGAAAATAATCAAGAGACGAAAGCGGCTCGCCGACAGCATTTTGCAAAACGAGTTCTCCGCCCGTGTGAGTAGCAACCTGCCCCAACGGGGTAGCCCCCGAGAAAGAGTCGACCACCTGTCCGGCTCCGAGTCCGAAAGTATCGGACGTGCGCACGAAGACCTCATCGCCCGACATCTTCGACGGATAGGCAAAAAAGAGAAACGCCCGGGTAACGAGGGCGACGTTGAAAATATTCATTCCCGTACCGCCAAACACCTCTTTGGCGAAAATAACGGCAAAAGCCGTAGCTACGGCAATCATCCACAACGGGGTATCGACCGGCACGATCATGGGTATCAGCATACCCGACACGAGGAAACCCTCCTGTATTTCATGCCCACGCCATTGCGCCACGACAAACTCGATACCGAGACCGACGACATAAGAGACTATAATCTTGGGCAGTACGGCCAAAAAGCCGAAGAAAAAAACCGTCCAAAAACTGACAGCAGAGAGTTGACCTATCGCCAAATAGTGCTGGTAACCGACATTGTACATACCGAACAACAGTGCCGGCATCAGTGCCAATATCACAACCGACATGGTTCTTTTCGTATCGATACTGTCATGTATATGCACCCCCGAACGGGAAGTCGTCGACGGCACATACAAGAAGGTTTCAAAGCCCTCGAATACCGAACGGAACATCGCCAACCTGCCGCCGGGCATAAAGTTGGGTTTTATCTTATCGAGATAATTTCTTAACGTTTTCAATGTTCTATCATTTTATATTTAGAATCAATTCATCTCTTTCCGCAACCTGTCGAGTCCCTCGCGAAGGATTGCCTGCAAAGGTAGTTTCGAGGTATCGACAAACTCACACAGCGCAAAATCCTCGGGCGCGATTTCATAGATACCGAGATTCTCCATCTTATCGATGTCGAACGCTATGACCGCTTTCACAAGAAACTCGGGAAGAATATCCATCGGCAATACCTTATCGTACTCGCCCTGCATGATAATGGCCCGCTCGCCTCCGTGCAGCCGGGCATCGAACATATAACGGCAACGGGGCGACAACCATGAAAAATAGGAGTGCGAGACACTGTACTTGCCAAATCCCGGCATTGCCCAGCCGAGGTACTCATGACAATCATCGCCCTCGGGTATAACGGTTATCTGGCTGTGCGGAGCCCGCAAATAATCAGCGTCTCCGAGACGAGTTCCGGTCAAAACGTTTCCGCTGATATAACGGCGGTGGTACGTGGCCGGTATAAGATTATCGGCTATAATCGAATCTATCTCCGCACCCAAAACCGTCCTCACATAATGCGGCGATTTCACTTCGGAACCGGTAAGAGCGACAAGACGGGAGAAATCGAGTTTTCCCCGTCCGAAAAAACGACCGATGACAAGGAGGTCGAAGGCATTGAGCGTCCACACGGTCTCGCCTTTGGAGAGCGGGGCGATATGGTGAATCTGTATTCCGACATTCCCTGCCGGATGAGGGCCTTCGAAAACGACGGTATGCGCCCCTTTGACATTTACCGCACTGCCGGCACGAACACCCATATACACATTTCCGCCCGTAAGTTTGCGCAATACATCGACGCCGGCCTGCAAATCGGCCTCATTTCCTTTGAGGACGAAATCGAAGTCGGGAGCCAACGGGGCCGAATCCCATGCCGTAACGAAAATATCGCGCGGAGCAACACCGGGATCGGCAATCGTATCATAAGGGCGCTGCTTGACAAACATAAACAAACCGTAGGAAAGCATCATTTCCTTGATTTGTTCGCCCGTAAGGGAAGCGATCTCCGGCACGGAAACCTCTACGGACTCCATCTTGCCGTCGGACTTAACAGTAACATTCAGCACTTTCCGTCGCTCACCCCGGTTTACCGCCACCACCTCTCCGCTCACGGGAGAAACGAATTGCAGCACGGGATTATTTTTGTCGCACATCAGAGGCGAACCAATCTTTACCTTATCACCGGGTTTGACGAGAACCTTCGGTACAACACCGTGAAAATCGTCGGGGACAAGAGCATAATATTCACATGCACGGGCATCGACAATCCGAGCCTCGGCATGCCCCTCGACAGGTATATCCAGCCCTTTCTTCAATTTTATTGCATTCGCCATTTTCGTCTATTTGCAAATTTTGGAAACAAAGATAATATCTTTCTTACAAAAAAGAGGTATAGAAATTATTATTTCTTTTATCTATTTAACGGAAAAACAACTCCTTTCGTTCAATGCCTTTCCAAACACACTTTCCAAACATTTCGATATTTCCCAGGCTCATTACTTTTTTTGATTTCCATAAAACGACATTTGCCGATGCAAAACAAAAAAGCTATTTTTGCAGCATGGAAAAATTGCGTCGCAGCCACTGGGTAAAATTATCTTTTATCATGTGCCTTTTGGTACAAGGGCTGTTATTGTTTCCCCATCACCATCACAGCGGGGCAACTGCGGCTTGTTTCAACACATGGCATTGCACGGGACAACATCACCACAACCTCAGCGGCCTTCCTTTCCATAGCGAAAACGACGGCTGCTGCGACCACAATCACAGAAATGCACAAATTCCTTGCAGTCATCAAAGTTCCCTGACCGTTCCATCACGCCCCCATCTTCTGCCGGCACCCGATCAAATCGTATTGCATACAACCGATGTCGTTCTGCATATATTGGTCTCATGCCGGGAGTGCCAGCAACAATATGACGAATGCCGGGTAACACTCCTTATCCAAGAACGTCCGGAAAAACCCGATACTTATCTCAAATATTCGATCAAAGCCCTCCCTTCGAGAGCCGGAACTCATATCGCTTAATGTACCGTAGACAATCGTTCCCGAAACGATTGCTTCATCGACCCAAACGTGTCGACAACGCAACAGCATTATTATTTTAAACATAAGTCTTATGAAATATCTCATATTTTCACTTGCTGTAAGCACAGCAACACTTTTCGGTTGTGCCCATAACCACGACCATCAACACGAATCTGCAAACAACCACAATCATCAACCCGGCGAAAATTGCGATCTGCATGCAACCGACCCGCATGATCATCTTTCCTGCCGAACAAGCCGCACGTACCGACTTTGAAGTACAGACCGTAGAAGAATCGAACTTCACCTCCGTCATTCGTTGCAGCGGAGAAATCACGGCAAGTCCCGACGATCAAAAGTTTTTATCTTCACCTGTCAGCGGCATCGTTATTTTCAGCGGGAAAAATCCGACCGAAGGTATGCCTGTCAAAGCCGGAGAAACATTGTTCTACATCTCGACCCGAGGACTGGCAACAGGTGATGCTGTCGTAAAAGCCCGTGCTGCTTATGAAAAAGCCCGTGCCGACTACGAACGAGCCAAAATCTTGCAAGCCGACCGCATCGTTTCTCAAAAAGATGTTGATGCCGCCCGCGCCGAATTTTTACGTGCAGAGGCCGAATATCAACCTTTGGCTGCTGAAAATGAAAACGGAGTTCCGGTAAAAGCCCCGCAAACGGGATTTCTTACCGGGCTGACAGCCGCCGCTGGACAATATGTCGATGCCGGAGCACCTCTGGTTGCCGTATCGGAAAACCGGAAACTGCGCCTTACGGCAGAAGTACCACAACGATATTTCTCCGACTTGAACGATATAACAAACGCCTATTTCTCGACCGGAGGGACAGATACGACATATTCCATATCGGAGTTACACGGCAAACTACTCTCCATCGGCCGCTCCACAGCTACGGGCACGAGCCTCATACCGGTAACATTCGAATTCGATAATCCCGGAGACTTGGTAACGGGCCTCTACACAGAAATCGCACTGACCGGCAAAAACAGTAAAAAAACAATCGTACTCCCGCTATCGGCATTGACAGAAGCGCAAGGTGTATATTACGTGTATGTGCAACTCGACGAAGAAGGCTATCAACGCCGGGAAGTAAAAATAGGCGACAGCAATGGCCGCGAAGTTGCGATTATCAAAGGTTTGCAAGCCGGCGAACGGGTCGTTACACGCGGCGCCGTACAAGTAAAAATGGCTGCGGCATCGGGAACGATTCCGCACGGACATTCTCACAACCATTAATCCGTTACCGCCATGCTCAACAAAATCATCAATTTTTCGCTTCATAACCGGCTGCTGATTATCGTCATTGCGGTACTACTCTCAGCAATCGGCATATACACCGCCTCCCGCATGGAGGTCGACGTGTTTCCCGACCTGAACGCTCCTACCGTCGTCGTCATGACCGAAGCCCCCGGTATGGCTACCGAAGAGGTGGAACGTACCGTTACTTTCGTTATCGAAACCGCACTGAACGGGGCTACCGATGTGCGCCGTGTACGGTCGTCTTCGACCAACGGATTTTCAGTCGTATGGGTAGAATTCGACTGGGACACAGACATCTACGTCGCCCGCCAAATCGTCTCGGAAAAACTTGCCACCGTAGGTGAGCAACTACCCAAAACCGCCGGCCAGCCGATTCTCGGCCCGCAATCGTCGATACTTGGAGAAATCCTCATCGTGGGATTGACTTCCGACTCGTTATCGATGCAAGACTTGCGCACCATCGCCGACTGGACGATCCGCCCCCGACTGCTCTCGACCGGAGGTGTAGCCCAAGTTTCGGTCATCGGCGGAGACCTCAAAGAATATCAGGTACAGCTATCGACCGAACGCATGCGCCGTTACGGTGTATCTCTTCCCGAGATCCTGGACGCTACCCGGGACATGAACCTCAACGCCTCGGGCGGAGTTATTTACGAGTACGGCAACGAATATGTCGTCCGCGGCATGGTGGCCGACCGGGACGCCGACGAAATTGCCAAAGGATTTATCAAACTCTCGGAAACCGGAAAGCCCATTGTCCTGAGCGATGTCGCCGATGTCGTCATCGGTGGCAAATCTCCCAAGCTCGGAGTCGCCTCGGAACGGGGTTGCCCGGCCGTTCTTATTACTGTAACGAAGCAACCATCCACCAACACGATGGAACTGACCGAACAGCTCGACCGAACTCTCGACGAGTTGCAAAAAACGTTGCCCGATGTGCATATCTCTACCGATATTTTTAGGCAGTCTCGTTTTATCGAAAGTTCTATCGACAACATCTCCAAGTCGTTATGGGAAGGTGCGATCTTCGTCGTAATCGTACTGTTCTTTTTCCTCATGAACGGACGCGTTACCATCATTTCGCTCGTCGCTCTGCCACTCTCTCTGCTCACGGCCATTCTTACGCTGAAAGGATTGGGATTCACCATCAACACGATGAGCCTCGGGGGTATGGCCATCGCCATCGGTTCGCTGGTCGACGACGCCATTATCGATGTGGAAAACGTCTACAAGCGACTGCGGGAAAACTACGCCTTGCCAAAGGACGAGCGACGTCCTACCTTGCAAGTCGTTTACGATGCCTCCCGCGAAATACGAACCTCAATCGTACATGCCACCATCATCACCATCGTAGCTTTCATTCCCCTCTTTTTCCTCGGTGGAATGGAAGGCCGCATGCTGCAACCGCTGGGTATCTCGTTCATCGTTTCTCTTTTCGCTTCGATGATCGTTGCCGTAACGCTTACACCGGTCATGTGCAGCTACATGCTTACCTCTGACAAAACCTTACGCAAACACACAAAAGAAGCTCCCGTATCCCGATTCCTCAAAAAGATTTACGGGCGAGCTCTACAAGGTACGTTGCGACACGGCCGTATGGTCATAGGTGGAGCTATCGCACTTTTCATAGGGGCTGTCGCCCTCTACACGACACTGGGTAGCAGTTTTCTCCCGCCTTTCAATGAAGGTTCGCTTACCATCAATGTAAGTACGTTGCCGGGTATCTCGCTCGAAGAATCGGACAAAATAGGCCGCATGGTCGAAGAAATACTTCTCGAAATTCCCGAAATACAAACGGTTGCCCGCAAAACCGGCCGCGCCGAGCTCGACGAACATGCTCTCGGCGTAAATGCGTCGGAAATAGAAGCTCCTTTCATTCTCGGCAAACGCAGCCGGGACGAATTTCTCGCCGACATACGCAGCCGCCTCGGAACGATCAAAGGTATCGATTTGGAAATAGGCCAGCCTATTTCACACCGTATCGATGCCATGCTCTCGGGAACGCAAGCCAATATCGCTATCAAGCTCTTCGGTGAAGACCTCAACAAAATGTACTCTCTCGGCCAAGAAATCAAACAGGCTATCGCCGATGTCGATGGAATCACCGACGTAATGGTCGAGCAACAAGTCGAACGCGCCCAACTGCAAATCATTCCTCGTCGTGAAATGCTGGCCCGTTACGGGATTACTCTCGCCGATTTTTCCCAATGGATAAGTGTCGCACTCGAAGGCGAAACTGTTTCTCAAATCTATGACGGTAACGCCACATTCGACCTTACGGTGAAAGTCGGCGACGGACATAGCCGCACGATAGAGGAAACCGGAGACCTGCTCGTCGATACGGGAAACGGAGGCAAAGTCCCTTTAAGCCATATCGCCGACATTGTATCGACATCGGGACCCAATGCGGTAAACCGTGAAAATGTAAAGCGTAAAATAGTCGTCTCGGCCAATATCACCGGGGGAGACTTAGGCGGAGCCGTAGAAGCGATAAAATCGGCTATCGATGCAAATGTCGATCTTCCGCAAGGGTACTACATCGAATACGGCGGACAATTCGAGAGTCAGCAGTCGGCCGCTCGCACCCTATCGTTCACATCGGCCATCGCTCTGCTGATCATATTCCTGCTGCTCTTCCAAGAATTCAAAAGCCTCTCCCTGTCGGGCATGATCATGATCAATCTGCCTCTTGCCCTCATCGGCGGCGTGGCAGCCATAGCCATGACCTCGGGCATAGTCAGCATTCCTGCCGTTATCGGGTTCATTTCGCTTCTGGGTATTGCCGTGCGGAACGGGATTCTACTGGTATCGCATTACGGACAATTACGGAATGAAGGTGTTGCATTGAAAGAAAGCATCATACAAGGATCGCTCGACCGATTGAATCCGATTCTTATGACTTCGCTATCTTCGGCTCTCGCACTTATACCGCTGGCATTAGGGGGCGATATAAGCGGAAATGAAATACAAAGTCCTATGGCCAAAGTGATTCTCGGTGGACTTATAAGCTCTACTCTGCTCAATATTTTTGTTATCCCAACGGTCTACTTATTCTTAAACTCAAAGAAAAAATCTCATGCGTAAACTATTTATAATAAGCATCATTTTATTCGGATCGTTACACCACTCACCGGCTCAAAACATCGACGGTGTCTTGTATAACATCGAACAAAACAATGTCTCCCTGCGCGCCCAAAAAAGTCTCGGCAAAGCGCAACGCCTCGAAATACGGGCGGGCAACATGCCCGAAGGACCGGAGGTAGAGTATATGCACTCGTGGCAAAAAAACAGTTCCGAAACGGTTTCGGAAATAAATGTAACACAAGGATTCGACTTTCCTACAGCTTACTTTGCCCGACGTAAAGCAGCCATTACCAAAGAAGAACAACTGGGCCACGAGCTAAACACTTTCCGTCAAGACCTTCTGCTCAAAGCCAAGTTGCTGTGTATCGACATCATCGCCCTGCGGCAAGAATATGCTCTATTGAAAATACGAACCGAAAACACCCGTCGCATGGCTACATCAATGGATAGGGCATTGAAAGAAGGAGAAGTCACCAGCCTCGAAAAAAACCGCGCGGACATAGAACTGGCCAACATGCAAAATCAATGCGGGTTGAAAAAAATAGAACTTGAAAGCGCCCTCGAACAACTTCAAAATCTCAACGGAGGCAACCCGATCGAATTCAACGATTCGCTTTTTGCATTACCCGAAGAAGTCATACCTTTTGAATCGATGAAAAAAGAATACGAGACAAGAGCTCCGCAACTGCTCTCGCTACTCAGCGAGAAGAAAGGGGCCGAGGCCGACTTGAAAGTAAGCAGAGCCGGAGCCCTTCCCGGTATTACGGTGGGTTATCACCATGAAATCGGAACCGGAGAGAAACTCAACGGTGTCATCGTTGGTATCTCTCTCCCATTGTGGAAAAGCCGTAGAGAGATAAAAAGAGCCAAAGCTCAAATCGAGTATGCCGACGCCCGCCTCGAAGATGAGCGTATCAATCGGGAATCGACGTTGAAAGAATTGTACGGCAAATATACGACACTGAAAACGACTCTCGAACAATTCATTCGTATAGACCTGCAACAAGAACCGGCAATGCGATATATCACAGAGGCCTATCGCACAGGTATACTCAACGAAACCGATTTCCTGAGTGAAGTCAATGCCCTCTATGAAGTAAAAAGCCAACGTATCGCCATAGAGCGCGACCTGCATAAAGTTATTGCAGAAATCAATGCTTTGAATTTATAACGAAACCGTAAAATCGTTTTTGACAAGTGGGACGGAAAATTTCCGTCCCACTTGTCGTATCTACCGGAAAAAAGAGACAAATACAGCCAACCATATTTTTTTTCACTATATTTGTCATTGATAGAATGCGATTCAGCGGAGTCAACGTTTGAAAACGTCGTTTTCATTTGTCTCAGCTCTTGCTTTCATGTATATTTGAAATATCAAACCCATATATACAGTCATGCACTTTTCTCGAATACTTTCGTCCTGCTGTGTCATATTTCTGCTATTTACCGGATACTCTTGCCGGAATACGTCCGAAACCAAACAGGACGGTGAAAAGGTAAATATCAAATATGCCGAGGGATTCGATATAACCCGTTATCCCGACTATATCAAGGTCGACTTACGCGATCCCTGGGACACGACCCGATTATTGCACCGTTATCTGCTTGTCGACAAAAAAAAGGATTTACCGCAAGGTCTTCCCGACGGGACACTGGTACGAATCCCGGTCGACCGTATGGTCGTCTACTCTTCGGTGCATGGCAGTATGCTCGATGAGTTGGGCATCGCGGGACGCATTGTCGGTGTTTGCGAATCGGAATACATTTCCGTTCCATCGTTACGCGACGGAATAGACTCGGGACGAATAACCGACGTAGGCAACTCCTTCTCCCCCGATGTGGAAAAAATCATCGACCTATCGCCCGAAGTCATCTTGGTTTCACCCTTCGAAAATTGCAGTTACGGACGTGTCGAGAAACTGGACATTCCCATCATCGAATGTGCCGACTATATGGAAAACACACCTTTGGGACGAGCCGAATGGATACGGTTCATCGGTTTATTCACCGGTCGGGAATCGCAAGCCGATTCGCTTTTTGCAACGATCGAAAGACAATATATCGAGCTCTGCCAGCGGGTATCCGGAATAAAAAATCGTCCGACCGTCATCGCCGAGAAAAAAACGGGATCGACATGGTTCGTCCCGGGAGGGAACAGTTATATGGCACGTCTCTTTGCCGACGCAGGAGCCGATTATTTCTGGAAAGACGACAAACATGCCGGCTCACTCGCCTTGTCTTTCGAAAGTGTTTTCGATAAAGCACAATCGGCCGACTTCTGGCTGTTCAAATACTCCGCACCGACCGACATAACTCTCCGGACTTTGGCTTCGGAACACTCTCCTTATTCCCGGTTCATAGCCTTCGAGAAAGGTCGGGTCTTCGGCTGCAATCTCACACGTAACCGTTTCTTCGAGGAAGTGCCTCTACACCCCGACCTTTTATTAAAAGATTTTATCCTCATTTTCCACCCGGAACTCTTCCCGGGCGAAAGATGCCGCTATTACCATCATTTACAACCATGAAGCCCCGCACCTTTCTTCTTTTCGCCATAGCACTCACCTTTATACTCGTCCTCGCCAATTTGGCTTGGGGATCGGTAAAAATCCCGCTCGATGCCGTTATCGACATTTGTTTGGGAAAAGAGGTCGAAAAAAGCAGTTGGAGCTTCATCGTCCTGCAATCGCGCCTACCACAGGCCGTAACGGCATTACTGGCAGGCGCTTCGCTGGCTACGGCCGGACTCATGTTGCAAACGGCCTTTAACAATCCGTTGGCAGGGCCTTCGATTTTAGGAGTGAACTCGGGAGCGGGACTGGGTGTGGCCGTCGTCATGCTTCTTCTCGGCGGAAGTATCGGAGGGAGCGGATTCTTTCTATCCGGGACATTGGCCGTACTCGCCGGCGCTATGGTCGGAGCCCTTGTCGTACTGGGTACGATCATCGCATTTGCCTCGGTCGTAAAAAGCAACATCATGCTGCTTATCATCGGCATTATGGTAGGCTATATCACATCTTCGGCCATATCGCTGCTCAACTTTTTTGCAACAGCCGAAGGGGTATTTTCTTACACCATTTGGGGATTGGGCGATTTCTCGGGAGTATCTACAACGCAAATGCCGTTTTTCTGTGCGGCGACACTCGTAGGTCTCATCGGGGCTTTGTTGCTCATAAAACCGCTTAATGCGTTGTTGCTTGGCGAACGGTATGCCGCCAACTTAGGCGTAAACGTCCGTCTCACCCGCATCGGTCTGTTGCTTTGTACCGGTTGGCTTACGGCAGTCGTTACCGCATACTGCGGACCTATCGCATTTATAGGACTGGCTGTGCCGCACATCGCCCGGTTGTTGCTCCGCTCTTCAAATCATTCCCGGGTCGTACCGGCAACCATGCTCTCGGGCAGTGCAGTCGCATTGTTGTGCAATCTGCTATGTGTGCTTCCGGGCGACCTCGGCATTATTCCACTCAATGCCGTAACCCCGCTTTTCGGAGCTCCGGTCATTATCTATGTTATCGTAAATCAAAGAAAAATCCAATATTTCAACTGATGGCACACACCTCTGCTGTTATCGAAGGCTGCCGGGTAACCATCGGTTACCGGGAAGGGAAACGGAAAACCGACCTTTTTACCGATATGGATTTCACGCTATACCGAGGCGAACTTACCGCCCTGCTCGGCACAAACGGCACGGGAAAATCGACCTTGTTACGGACCATGTCGGCCACCCAAGCCTACTTCGGGGGCAACATTCGACTCAACGGACGAGAACTATCTTCCTACAACGAGAGGGAATTGGCGCGCCACATCGGAGTCGTCTTTACAGAACGCTATATGGCCGGAGGACTGCGGGTTCATGAACTGGTCGCTTTGGGCCGTTATCCCTACACAGGCTTTTTCGGTCGTCTCGACGACAACGACCGCCTTATCACAGAAGCGGTCATGGAGCAAGTCGGCATCTCCCACAAACGGGACTCTTATCTCTCGCAACTTTCCGACGGAGAAAGGCAAAAAGCCTTCATCGCCAAAGCTCTGGCACAGGAAAGTGATGTCATATTGCTCGACGAACCGACCGCGTTTCTCGATCTTCCCAGCCGTATCGAAACCATGTCTCTGCTACATCGACTGGCCGAAGAAAGCGGGAAAACGATTCTTATGTCGACGCACGATGTAGAACAGGCACTCGTCTTGGCCGACAGGTTGTGGTTACTTTCGCCCGGAAGCGGTCTCGAATGCGGGACAACCGAAGATATGATTCTCGCCGGCCGGCTCGACAAACTCTTCCCGTCGGATAATATCCGATTCGATACCGAACACGGCAGTTATTATCCACTCGTACACAGCCATACTCCCATCACTCTTTCTGCCACCGACCCCACTTTATTGCATTGGGGTATCAACCTACTGAATCGCAATGGATTTTCCTGTCTCATCGATGAAAACGTTTCAGCACCTACCGAAAACGGACATACCCGCAAAAACGGAGAGATACCTCATATTTCCATCAATGCGGCAAATTGCATCTCTCTCGCGCACAACGGAACGACTTGCACACTCCCCTCTTTTTCCGCACTGGCCGATACAATCAAAAGAATGAAATAAATTCAACACTCTTTATAGAAAACCCCAGTTTTACATACTATTATTTCCCAGTATAAACACTCAAAACAAACTATTAATATAATTTATCAGCAAAATATTGTTTTATAAAAACCATTATTATAATTTTGCAAAACAATATATAATAAAATATATTATGAAAAAATTTATCCTGTTTCTGTTTTTTATGCCTTTTGCAATAGTAGGAAAGGCACAAACATTGACCGAAAGCGATCTTGCAAAAATTGATATTGAAGCATACGACAGTGGTTTTGATGGCGAAGATTATACTAAGGCTGCATCTGTTATTGCAAAGGATTATCCACCCGACAAAGACGGTGTGCTAACAAGAATATTTATTGTTGAGAATATAAATAAAACAAAAGATCAAATATACGTTGCCATAAATAATTGGTTTATATCCCACGATAGACCGAAACGTGTCATACAACTAAACGATAGAGAAGCTGGTGCGATTATAGGAGAATGTATAGTACCTTATGTTGAAGTATCAGATGTTAAAGGGGTTCATACCGATGCAATAATATTGGTACGGATAGATATTAAAGAAAATAGAGTACGCATAATCACACAAATCAAAAAATATGAAAAAGTTTTTCCGCCTATGGGTGGCTATCCAGAAAGTAGGGTAGAACAGAATCCTGTAAACCTTAATCCATTTAGAACAAAGGTAAGTAACGCGAAAGAAGGGCTGGGAGCTTTATGCAATAGCCATGTATTCTGTTTGAAAATAATTTCCGGTTTACGAGATGCTGTTATTGCCAATGCAACAGTCCCCATAGAGGCAACCGATAATTGGTAATAAGTAACTATTTTATTTTCTCTGTATTTTCTAATAGGATTCTTCGAAATGTCTAACACCTCTAAGCAGACAAACTCTCGACGATGAGACGGGCAGCTCGCTGTGGAGCTCCGGGACTTCCGAGACGGACAGCCACCTCGTCATAACCGCTCAACATGGCAGCACGCTCGGGAGTCTCTCCCAACAACGGTTCGAGAGCCCGTCGGGCATTCTCGACCGAAAAATGATGCACGAGAAGTTCTTTCACCACCGGAGCATCGGCAATAAGATTGACCAAAGAAATATAATCGACTTTGATAAACGGCCTGAAAAGCGAATAGGTAAACTGTCCGCCCCTCATAAAATAACCGACCACTTGCGGTACTCGCAACAAGGCTGTTTCGAGCGTAGCCGTGCCCGAGGTTACCAAAGCGGCACGCGATTGCTGTAACAACCGATAGGTCTTTCCGAAAACAATAGAAACCTTTCCCTGCCGCAAATAAGGTTCATAGAATCGAGGAGGGACACCGGGTGCCCCGGCAATCACAATCTGGTAATCGGGAAAAGAAGAAGCCGCCCCGATCATGATGTTCAGATTGTCTTTTATCTCGGCCAGACGGCTTCCGGGAAGAAGGGCAATGATAGGCTTATCCGACAACCGGTTTTCGGCCGTAAAACGGTCGAAAGTCTCATCGGCATCAGCACGACCGAACAATTCATCGACCGTAGGATTTCCCACATAATCGATCGCATACCCATGTTTGCGATAAAAATCGACCTCGAAAGGAAGTATCGAATACATGCGATCGACATAACGTTTTATCTCTTTGATACGATACTCTTTCCATGCCCAAATCTTCGGCGATATGTAATAATGCACCGGCAGATGCAACTGCTCTTTGGCATAACGGGCTATTTTCAAGTTGAAGCCGGGATAATCGACCAAAATCAGGGCATCGGGACGATAAGCTGCCAAATCGTTCTTGCACAAAGTTATATTTTTCAAGACCTGCCGAAGGTGCAAAGCAACCTGTACAAAACCCATATAAGCCATTTCGCGATAATGACGCACAAGCGTCCCTCCCACCTGCTGCATGGCATCTCCTCCCCAAAAGCGGAATTCGGCTTGCGGATCGCACTCGCGAATGGCCCTCATGAGATTGGCGGCATGCAAGTCGCCCGATGCTTCACCGGCTATCAAATAATATTTCATGTCGAAAATGTTTGACACAAAAATAGGTGAAGTTTCCGGGTTATCCTATTTTTAAGAAGATTTTCGATGCCTGAAATAGTCCGGCAAAATACAATAAAGCAAAAAGAAAAGCGTTATTTAAGCGATATGAAAAAGAAGGGCGTACTCATAAGCGTTATCTCGACGGTAATCGTTTTTCTCGCAACAAGCTGTTTCGACGAAAAGTTTACCGACAATCCGTCGCACGTACTATCGTTCTCGACCGATATTGTAAAATTCGACACGATTTTTACCGACAAAGGTACGGCCACCCTTTCGTTTCGCGTCTACAATCGCAATAATAGGGCGGTACGAATCGAATCGGTACGGCTGGCCGATGCCGAACATTCGGGATTCCATATCAACGTCGACGGAGAAAAAGGACCCGAAGCCGGGCCTATCGAACTAAGTGCGCAGGACAGCCTTTACGTCTTTGTAGAGGCGAATATCGATCCGACCGACGTATCGACCCCGTTTCTTGTCAAAGACTCTGTCGTTTTCCTTACAAATGGTGTGCGGCAAGATGTGAAAATAGAAGCCTACGGGCAAAATGCCGTCGTATTTCGAGGCGGAAAAATCATTTCGGCCGACACGACATTTACCGACAAGCGTCCGTTCCTCATTTACGACAGCCTTGTCGTCGCTCCCAATGCAACCTTATCTCTCACCGAAGGGACTACCCTGTATCTGCATGATAAAGCTTTCGTACGCATCAATGGACGTATGCTGGCACAAGGCTCCGCCTCAAAACGCGTTACGCTGCGAGGCGACCGCACCGACCATGTTTTTCCCGATCTGCCTTATGACTTCTACTCCGGGCAATGGGGAGGTGTACAATTCGGGCCGGAGAGTTACGAGAATCTTTGGGAATACGTCGACATGCACGGTTCGTCATGGGGAATCCGCATCGATTCGAGCGATATTTCCCGCGACAAGCTGACTTTGCAGCACAGCATCGTCCACAACTCGGCATCGCATCTTATCTCGGCCTCTCATGCCCGAATCAACGGATATAACTGCCAGCTTACCAATGCCGGCGGAGCGTTGCTGCATCTTACGGCTTGCCGTTCGGAATGGATACACTGTACCGTAGTCAATCTTTATAATTGGGACGTTATCTCTGCACCGGCTCTCACTCTTCTGGAATATTCTCCCGTCGACTCCATCGCACCCGAAATGCAGCCCCGCTTTCTTATAGCCAACAGCATCGTAACGACCCGCAGTCTTTTCATGGCACCAAGTGAAATAGATGGGTTGAATATCACTTTCGATAACTGTCTTTTCCATGTAAACGGAGAAGATGACGAAAATTTCTTATCCTGTGTCTGGGGTCAAGACCCTGCTTTTGTTGCTACGGGCGACAACTACGTTTTCGATTTCCGGCTCACCGCATCTTCTCCTGCCCGGAAAGCCGGAAGCACAGCCTATCTCAATGACACCACCGTCGTGGATCTCTACGGCATACCCCGTCCCACCGACGGCACCCGTCCCGACATCGGAGCCAGCAATTATACCCCGCCCACGCAAGAAGATGCGCTTTAAAACGTCTTTTACTTCTCCCGACAGTATCTTTCACAGATTTCTGCCC
This sequence comes from uncultured Porphyromonadaceae bacterium, assembly GCA_900547555.1. Lineage (GTDB taxonomy): Bacteria > Bacteroidota > Bacteroidia > Bacteroidales > UBA11471 > Caccoplasma. Next base: position 19,381 of record URHG01000040.1, read on the forward strand.
CCGACATAATCAAAATATATAAAGAGGGAGAAAATGTTTTTTCCTCCCTCTTTATTCCGTTTTTTCATAGAGACGTCCCTGATAAGCCCCCCGTTCCCGCATACGTCTCAAAAGACGTGCTGTAAACTCATGGTTTTTCAATCCCCAACGGGGTGCGATGAGCAATGTATCGGGAGACTGGGAAACAAACCGTTCGACAACGATGTCGGGTCGTAACCGTTCGACAAAATCAATCGTCAAGTCGATATACTCCTCGACCGCATAAAGGTGAAAATCGGCAGGCTCACGCTCATACTCCCATGCCATGCACGTACCTCGTATCAACTGCAACTGATGTAGTTTTACCATCGTCAACGGCAATTCCGAAAGGCGATCGGCATGAGACAACATTTCTCCCTGACTTTCCCCGGGAAGCCCCAATATCATGTGTGCTCCGACGGGAATACCTGCCTCTGCCGTGCGCCTCACCGCATCGACAGCACAAGCATAGTCATGCCCCCGATTGATTTTCAGTAGCGTACTATCGAGCGTACTTTCGATGCCATACTCCACCATTACGTAATACCGGCGGGAAAGAGCTGCCAAATATTCGAGCAACTCAGCCGGCATACAATCGGGTCGCGTACCGATGATAAGCCCCACGACTCCGGCGTGAGCCAACGCTTCTTCGTAACAAGTTACGAGACGAGACATTTCTCCATAAGTACCGGTATAGGCCTGAAAATAGGCCAAATATTTCATATCGGGATATTTACGGGCAAAAAAAGCGATTCCTTCATCGAGTTGTTCCGTAATACTCCGTCCCGTATGACAATAATCGGGGCTGAATGTCTGGTTGTTACAATAAGAACAACCGCCCCACCCCTTCGTACCGTCCCGATTGGGACAAGAAAATCCCGCATTCAGCGAGATTTTCTGTACCTTGTACGGGAAACGGGAAGCCAAATAATTTCCCATATCGGCATAAAGCGGCCGAATATGATCTGCCATCAATGCCCGAAATTTTTATAAAATCCGACAACGGCGATAATCCCTTTTTGCAAAATATCGACAGGGATATTTTCGTTGGGAGAATGGGTTGCATCGCTTTCGAGGCCGAAACCCATAAGTATGGATTTGATACCCAACACCTGCTCGAAAACAGCGATGATAGGAATACTACCTCCGCGGCGCACGGCCAACGGACGTTTTCCGAAAGCCTCTTCATAGCCCTTCTCGGCTGCTTTATACGCCGGAATATCTATCGGGCACACATAACTCTCGCCGCCATGTATCGCCTCTATTTTCACTTGTACCGTATCGGGGGCGACACGTCTGAAATGATCGATCATCAACTGTTCGATTTTATGATGATTCTGATGCGGAACAAGCCGGCTCGACAATTTGGCGTAGGCTTTCGACGGCAGTACGGTTTTCGCTCCTTCTCCCGTATAACCGCCCCAAATGCCGCAGACATCGAAAGTAGGACGTATGGCTGTACGTTCGAGTGTCGTATAACCCTTCTCGCCGAAAAGCGTTTTCACTCCTACATTAGCTTTATATTTGTCTTCATCATAAGGAACAGCCGCCAACATATCACGTTCTTCCCGGGAAACCTCCTCGACATCATCATAAAAACCGGGCAGCGTAACACGACCATCGGTATCGGTGAGAGCGGCAATCATCTGGCAAAGAACATTGATGGGATTAGCTACCGCCCCGCCGAAAATACCCGAATGCAAATCGTGATTGGGACCTGTTACCTCGACCTGCCAATAAGCCAAACCGCGTAAGCCCGTCGTGATAGAGGGAATATCAGCCCCCACCATACTGGTATCGGACACCAAGATGATGTCGGCTTTCAACATATCGGTATGCGCACGGCAAAACTCTTCGACTCCGGGCGAACCTATCTCTTCACCGCCTTCGATGATAAACTTCACATTGCAACGTAATATCCCCTCCTTCAAGGCATACTCAAAAGCTTTGAGCTGCAAGAACGACTGCCCTTTATCATCGTCGGCTCCCCGGGCATAAAGGATTCCGTCTTTGATGACCGGTTCGAAAGGCTCTGTATGCCACAATTCGAGAGGTTCTACGGGCATCACGTCATAATGCCCGTAAACAAGTACCGTAGGCCATGCCGCATCTAAAATTTTCTCGGCAAACACAACCGGAGATGCAGAGGTAGGCATGACTTCGGCATGATCGACGCCGGCAGCCAGAAGCAGTTCCCGCCAACGGGCGGCACAAGCCTCCATATCGGCTTTTCGGGAAGAGTCGGAGCTGATAGACGGAATGCGAATCAGCGAAAAAAGCTCCTCATTGAATCGGGCCTTATTCGCCTCGATATACGACTTTATGTCCATATTCATATATTTTTAAAGATGTTTTGTCTTGTTCATCAGATAATGGTCGAGCACAACCATAGCAGCCATAGCTTCGACAACAGGTACCGCACGGGGCAAAACACACGGGTCATGACGACCGCGTGCTTTAACGACGACCGGATTACCGGCTTTGTCGACGGTGGCGATATCGCGCAAAAGGGTAGCCACAGGCTTGAATGCAACCCTGAAATAAATATCTGCGCCATTGGAAATACCGCCTTGTATGCCCCCCGAATGATTGGTCTCGGTCATGACACGGCCGTCCTGTACGATAAACGTGTCGTTCATCTGAGAACCGCGATACTGCACTCCGTCGAATCCCATACCATATTCAAAACCTTTCACGGCATTGATACCCAACATCGCAGCCCCCAAATCGGCGTGCAATTTATTGAATACGGGTTCGCCCAATCCTACGGGCACGCCCTGAATGACACCGGTGATGACTCCGCCGACAGTATCTCCCTCGGCCTTTACTTCCGATATAAGTTCTATCATACGTCGGGCCGTTTCCGCATCGGGACAACGGACGATGTTCTCTTCGATACGGTCGAGATCGTAATCGGTATAGTTCCCCGACAAAGCAATGGGGCCGACCTGAGAGGTATAGGCACGCACCTTGATTCCCAAACCGGCCAATGCAGTCTTGGCCAACGCACCCGCAACACATCGGGATATCGTTTCCCGAGCCGAAGAACGTCCTCCGCCGCGATGGTCGCGCACGCCGTATTTCATCGCATAGGTATAATCGGCATGAGAAGGACGGTAACAATCCCGTAAATTATCATAATCGTTCGAGTGCTGATCTTGGTTGTAAACGACAAATCCTATGGGTGTTCCCGTAGATCGACCCTCGAAAACACCGGAAAGTATCTCCACTTTATCGCTCTCTTTCCGCGCCGTTACAATGGCCGATTGTCCGGGACGACGACGGTCGAGCTCGTGTTGTATAAATTCTGCATCTACCTCGACTCCGGCCGGCATACCGTCGATAACCCCACCGACACCTAAGCCGTGAGACTCGCCGAAGGTCGTCAAACGAAATATATTTCCAAAACTATTCATACTTGCAGGATCACATTTATATCATGGATATTGACAAAGATAATGATTTTATACGAACCTCATTCTCTTGTGATTTTTATTTTCCGCCGAAAACAATAAAAATCCGATCGGAAGCTCTTTTTTGAAACAATATCCTTTTTTATATAGTATATTGATGCAAAATTTCTATTTTTGTGTAATGTGTAAATCATAAAAATCCAAAATGATATAACTATGGAAATCTCTTATTTGTTTTTAGCCGAAGGTTTTGAAGAGGTCGAAGCCCTGACCGTAGTAGACATGATGCGCCGCGCAGGTATGGAAATACGTACCGTATCCATAACCGACGAAAAGGTCGTTTCCGGTGCTCACGGTATTCCCGTATCGGCCGATATGCTACTGAAAGAAGTCGATTTCGGCACGGCAGAATGGCTTATATTGCCGGGAGGAATGCCGGGGTCTAAAAATCTGGGTGGTTGTGCACGTCTGGTCGATGCTCTGAAAGTCCATGCGGCTGCGGAGAAACCGCTGGCGGCTATTTGTGCTGCGCCTTTTGTCCTCGGGGTTAATGGCATGCTCGAGAATCGTGCGGCAACATGTTATCCGGGTTTCGAGGGTATGTTGCATGGTGCTGTGGTGAGCGGACGTATGGTTGAGATCGACCGGAACATCGTTACGGGAAAGGGGCCTGCTGCGGCTATGGATTTTGCTTCGGCCATCATCGGTATGTCGAAGGGTGGGGAAGCCGTCGAGGGGGTGCGAAGGGGTATGTTGCTGGATATCTAATAGTGTAGGTCTTTCTTCTTTACAATAGAAAAGCCCGTAATATTACGGGCTTTTTTCTTTACAGAAATGCTATTGTATTACTATTGCTCTGTAATTGCTTTATTGTCGGCTGCAACTTTTGCTTATTAAACGGTTTTTACTCAATGGGTAATTGGTGTCGGAACTGCGGCTTTTTAATAGGTTCCGGCTGGGTTGTAAGTTTGTACGGATAATGGATCTTCGATTTTTCATGGGTAACTGCTGCGTAAGTAAATATGGTACTTTTCTTTTTGCAGGGAGGGGTATGAATCGGGTCGTGGACAGGTTATCAATCTCCATACATAGCATTTGCTCTCTTCAACAACTGTCTCTGATAAAACGGCAGAACTGCCCTCGGCTTCTCTCACAAAACATATGTCGTGTCCGCTTTATTTGGGGTGTTCGTTTTTTTACAGGGGCTTGGTTATGGGTTGTTTTTTTGTTTGTATGCGGGTGTTTTTTACGGGTGGAACGGGTACGATGATCGTCTTTTCTTTTTGCAGTGGGAGGGGTATGAATCGGGTTGTGATTCTTTGTGGTTGTTTTTATTCGGGGAGAGGTTGTTTTCGGGGTGAGGGTGGGTGTGTATATGAAAAAAGCGCCGGGGACTTTCGTCTCCGGCGCTCGAGGGGGCGGCTACCTACTCTCCCGCTTGCGCAGTACCATCGGCGTGATCAGGTTTAACTTCTCTGTTCGGTATGGGTAGAGGTGGAGCCCTGATGCTATAACCACCTTAGTTTCTTCTTCGCTTCGGGCTTTCCTCGGCCATGCCGATTGTGCTCGTCGCTTGTGATTGACTTGGGGGAAACGAGATAGGGTATGAATTCCGCTCTAGTGACTTTTTTCTTGGAAGTGTTGGGGTAATTAGTATTGCTCGACTTTGTCATTGCTGGCTTTACATCTGCAACCTATCTACGTCGTCGTCTTCGACGTCCCTCATGTGGAAATCTTATCTCGAGGCTGGCTTCGCGCTTAGATGCTTTCAGCGCTTATCCGTTCCCGACTTAGCTACTCTGCCATGCTCCTGGCGAAACAACAGATTGACCAGCGGTCAGTCCAACACGGTCCTCTCGTACTAGTGTCAGATCCTCTCAAATTTCCTGCGCCCACAACAGATAGAGACCGAACTGTCTCACGACGTTCTGAACCCAGCTCGCGTGCCAC
>URHG01000041.1 GCA_900547555.1 uncultured Porphyromonadaceae bacterium
AAAGAAATGTACCTATGGATTTCAGGGACTAAGAGACATGGATTCAACTAAATAGCCAGCTATATGAAAAAGATTTTTTTTATTTTGCTAGTGCTTCCATTATTATTCACTTTTTCTTGTGCCGGGTATTCATTCCTTATCGTTCTTGAATCGGTAGAATCCCCTGTAAATACTCGACAACAATTCGGTGAAAACAAAATTACGACCTTCCAAAATGACGGTAAGGATATCTGCCGGTATGAAGACGATTACATAGATATCATTTGGCAAGTGGGAGAAAACTATTTCTTTCTTGCCATGAGAAACAAAACCAAACACATCATAAAAATCAATTGGGACGAGGCTTGTTGCGTCGATTACAACGGTATGACAGGAAGAGTATTGCATCAAGATACAAATTCACAGACAGATATGAACCCCAAGGGATTTCTGCGATACCGGCAGGAGCAACTCTCTGTGATATAATTATCCCGACAGACAATATATCTTACAATAAACGTTCAGGTTGGGGAAGTAAGTCTCTGATTCCTTGTAAAAAAGGGAATAGTATAGAAAGCGTTGATATGGCATCATCTTTCATAGGGAAAAAGATATCTGTTATTCTTCCTATTATCATAGAAAACGTGCAAAACGAATATACGTTTACTTTCAATGTCGTAGATTTTTGGAATAATTTCTAAATACAATCTTGTTTGTCAAGTGGATAAAGAATCCTATATTTGTAACAACATAACTTTAATTTAAAGATTCGATGAAAAAGATTTTTTACCTTTTGGCAGTACTGCCCTTGTTCCTTGTTTCTTGCTCGAAAGAAGAGGAAGACGCAAATAGTAACGTTGACAACCTTGTGGGTACATGGCAAGTATCTTCTATTTACATAAAATACCCTACAAGTGGTGGTGGGCCTATCTGGGTTCCTGACTCTCGTAATGATTATATAGAATTTTATCCAGATTATACCTACAAAAAATGGAACGAAAATTACAATGGTGATATTTATTATTCTTCAACAGGAACATACAAGTTCGATGGATACAATATATCATTCGGTAAAAAAGGTTCGGGAGTGCTTATGCAGAGTGTAGGTATGTATGTCAAATCTTTTGTATTGGAAATCGGGGACAATAGATACTCAAAAATAAAATAAGATATTTATGAAAATCGGAGCCGTCATGCTCCGCTTTTCCTTTCTCTCACGATAACCTCTCCTTCGGTCTCTACCCCGCAGGAGCTCCCGTTTTTGTAGACATACACACGCGCCATATCTCCTTGCCGTATTTTTACATTCGCCCGGTCATACAACGTTACGAATACTTTGGCACAATCTTTCACATCTATCGTAACGTCGCAATCGTGCCGTATGTAGACATCGGCCACCGAATACCGTCATACAGCAACATACCTCGACAGCAACCGTTCAGGGCCACCACACGACCTGTGTTGCGACGGTGTACCTCCTCGTCAATAAAAAATTGTTATCCCGTAATTGGTCGGCATCGAAATTCTGTTTGATGAAATCCAACGACGGGAAATCGTTTTTACACACGAAATTCATGCCATGCAAGGCTTTCTCTATAAGGCCCTGGCAGTCGGGATTTCCCCAGTCTGATACTTCTGCATTCGTAAATCGGATCATTGGGGGAGATTATTGAGGCTAATATGTTGTCGGTTGAATAGACAGGTCGTGTGTAAATGAAAAATTTCGGTAAAAATTTGCTGAATATCGAAAGATTACAATTACTTTTGCACCGTTAAAATTGTGGCCTTATGTGAAGTAAGTCTTTTTTATACGTTGATTTTATTGTAATTCATTGAAAATAATATATATAATAACCAAATAGATTCGAAAGAATGAACGTTTCACAAGAAAACACAAGCAAGGTTGCTGCCGTTGTAAAGGTAGGGATCGTGAAAGCTGATTATGAAGAAAAAGTAGAAAAGGCTTTGCGTACGTATCGTCAGAAAGCCAATATCCCCGGTTTCCGCAAGGGTATGGCTCCGATGGGTATGATAAAGAAAATGGTGGGAAAATCGATCCTGCTCGAAGAGATAAACAAATTGGTTTCGGAAAGCCTTTATAACTACATTAAAGATAACAATCTGAATGTTTTGGGTGAACCTCTGCCTTCGGAATCACAAGCCGAAATAGATTTTGACAAACAAGAGGATTTTGAATTTTCTTTCGATGTCGCATTGGCTCCGGAAATCTCCCTGACCCTTTCCGACAAGGATAAAATCGATTATTATCGCATCGATATCGACGACGACATGGTCGCCAAACAGAAAGAGGCTCTCTGCAATCGTTTCGGCGTTCAGCAACCCGTAGAAGAAGCCGGCGAAAAAGATATTGTAAAAGGACAGTTTGTGGAGCTCGGCGAAAATAATGCACCCAAAGAAGGTGGCATTTCGGTAGAGTCGTTGCTCACCCCGGCTTACCTCAAAGACGAAACGGAGAAAAATAAGTTCGTAGGGAAGAAAGTCGGCGATAAAGTCGTATTCAATCCGTCGGTAGCTTGTGGCGGAAATGACACCGAACTGGCGGCCATGCTGCACATCGGAAAGGAGAATACGGCCGATATGAAATCCGATTTCGAAGTAGAGATCACCTCTATTCTCGGTTTTAAACCGGCAGAGTTGGGTCAGGAGCTTTATGACAATGCTTTCGGAAAAGATGTCGTAAAAACCGAAGAAGAATTTACCGCTAAAATTCGTGAAATGCTTGCTGCTCAGATGCAGCCCGAGAGCGATTATAAGTTCGGTCTCGATGCTCGCACCGCATTGGAAGCAAAAGTGGGTGAAATAGAACTTCCCGACGATTTGTTGAGACGTTGGCTGGTCGTAACGGGCGAAAAACGTACGGCAGAATCTGTTGCCGAAGAGTACCCCAAGATGGTTCCCGACTTGAAGTGGCAACTTATAAAAGAGGAAATCGTGCGGAAATATGAAGTGAAAGTCGACGATGCCGATATGCTCGAAATGGCCAAGAAAGCCACGCGGGCACAGTTTGCACAATACGGCATGATGAATGTTCCCGATGATTTGCTCGATAAGTATGCTTCGGATATGCTCAAAGATAAAAAAATCGTAAGCAATATCGCCGAACGTGCTACCGAAGAAAAAATCATTGCAACGATCAAGTCGCATGTAACTTTGAATGAGAAAAACATCTCGGTCGAAGATTTTTACAAAATGTTTGAAAACAATTAATTGGATATTATTGTTCGTAAAAAATCAGCCCCCAATCCGGGCTGATTTTTTATGCCTATAAATAAACCTTATTCTCTCTCAAAAAAACTCAAAATTTGCGGAATAATGGTTTTATCATTATCTTTGTTTGAAGAAAAATTTAGTAACCCAAACCATTTTGATTATGGCAGACGATTTTAGAAAATATGCGACCAAACATTTGGGAATGAATGGCCTTGCCTTGGATAAATATATCGATATAACAAGTAGTTATATTTCTCCTACGATTATTGAGGAGCGGCAGTTGAACGTGGCTCAAATGGATGTGTTCTCTCGTTTGATGATGGATCGCATCATTTTTCTCGGAACGCAAGTCGACGATTATACCGCCAATGTGATTCAGGCCCAATTGCTGTATCTCGACTCGTCCGATCCGGGAAAAGACATATCGATTTATCTTAATACGCCGGGAGGAAGTGTTTATGCCGGACTGGGCATTTACGACACCATGCAATATATCTCGAGCGACGTGTCTACGATATGCACCGGTATGGCCGCTTCGATGGGGGCCGTTTTGTTGGTTGCCGGGACTACCGGCAAGCGTTTTGCCTTGCAACATTCCCGGGTAATGATACACCAGCCGATGGGCGGAGCACAAGGGCAAGCCTCCGATATAGAAATCACCGCCCGGGAAATACAGAAATTGAAAAAAGAACTTTATACTATTATCGCCGACCATTCGGGCAAACCGTATGAACAGATAGAGAAGGATTCGGATCGTGATTATTGGATGACGGCGGCCGAAGCAAAAGAGTACGGTATGATAGATGAAGTGCTTGTACGTGCAAAAAGTAAATAATGGCAAAGGAAACAATAAAAGATCGTTGCTCTTTTTGCGGACGGAGTGAGAGGGAAGTAGGCTTCCCGTTATTGACCGGTTACACGGGTTGTATTTGCGTCGATTGTGCCGAACAGGCCTCTATTGCGGCTCGGGAGATAAAACAGAAAGTGTCGGATTTGCAATTCGGCCTCGATGAATTGCCGAAACCGAAAGAGATAAAGGCTTTTCTCGACCAGTATGTTATCGGTCAGGACGATGCCAAACGTTATCTTTCGGTAGCCGTCTACAACCATTACAAGCGGTTGATGCAGTATAAAAAAGAGCAAAAGACCGATGATGTAGAGATAGAGAAATCGAATATCATTATGGTCGGGCATACGGGAACCGGAAAAACCCTTTTGGCAAAAACAATTGCCAAATTGTTGAAAGTTCCCTTCACGATTGTCGATGCTACCGTACTTACCGAAGCCGGATATGTCGGCGAAGACATAGAAAGCATTCTTACGCGATTGTTACAGGTTTCGGATTATGATGTGAATGCAGCCGAACGAGGTATTGTATTTATCGATGAAATTGACAAAATTGCCCGGAAAGGAGATAATCCATCGATAACCCGTGATGTGAGCGGAGAAGGCGTGCAACAAGGATTGTTGAAATTGCTCGAGGGATCGGTCGTGAATGTGCCCCCGCAAGGCGGCCGCAAACACCCCGACCAAAAGATGATACCCGTCAATACGAAGGATATTCTCTTTATTTGTGGCGGAGCTTTTGACGGCATAGAAAAGAAAATCGCCATGCGCCTGAATACGAAGGTAGTAGGTTATGGCGTAGATAAAAAACGCGATGCCATAGATCGGGAAAATTTGTTGCAATATATCACACCGCAAGATTTGAAATCATTCGGTTTGATTCCCGAAATCATAGGCCGTTTGCCGATATTGACCTATCTTGATCCGCTCGATCGTGAGGCTTTGCGCCAGATATTGACGGAACCCAAAAATTCCATCATCAAACAGTACATAAAAATGTTTGAAATAGATGGGATTCATTTATCTTTCGATAAAGAAGCTCTCGATTTTATGGTAGATAAGTCGATCGAGTTCAAGTTGGGAGCACGAGGTTTACGTTCTATTGTCGAGGCGATTATGATCGATGCCATGTTTGAGTTGCCGTCGACCGATTGCAAAGAGTTGCATATCACCCGGGCATACGCCGAAGAAAAAATGAAAAAAGCCAATATGCACATATTGCATTAAAAATTTAAGAGGAGAAATTTGTATAGTGAAAGAAAATTCATAAATTTGTTCATAATCACAGATTATGCGTGCTGAAAATCGACTATAAAATAAATCCTTATGACAACGAAAAACGATTTGACCGCTGCTTTGAAGAAGCATTTCGGGTTCGATACCTTCAAGGGAAACCAAGAAGCGATTATCAAGAATCTGCTTGCCGGGAATGACACGTTTGTGCTGATGCCTACGGGAGGAGGTAAATCGCTTTGTTACCAATTACCTTCTTTATTATCGGAAGGAACGGCCGTTGTTATATCGCCGCTGATTGCCTTGATGAAAAATCAAGTCGACGCCATGCGGAATTTCAGCGAAGAAGATGGAGTCGCTCATTTTATAAATTCGTCGTTGAACAAAGCATCGATCGATTTGGTAAAAGAAGATATCCTGTCGGGTAAAACCAAACTCCTTTACGTGGCACCCGAATCTCTTACCAAAGAGGAAAATATCGAATTTCTGAAACAAGTGAAAATCTCGTTTTATGCAGTGGACGAGGCTCATTGTATATCGGAATGGGGACACGATTTCCGCCCGGAGTATCGTCGCATTCGTCCCATTATCAACGAGATCGGTTCTCGGCCGTTGATTGCCCTTACGGCAACGGCAACACCGAAAGTACAACACGATATTCAGAAGAATCTGGGTATGACCGATGCTGCGGTTTTCAAATCATCATTCAACCGACCGAATTTGTATTATGAGGTTCGCCCCAAAACGCAGAATGTCGATAAAGATATTATCAAATACATAAAGTCCCAACCCGGGAAGTCGGGTATCATTTACTGCCTGAGCCGTAAGAAAGTGGAGGAATTGGCCGAAACGCTCAAAGTAAACGGTATCAATGCTTTACCCTACCATGCGGGAATGGACTCCAATACACGTACCCATAATCAGGACGCTTTTTTGCTGGAAGAAGTCGATGTGATCGTGGCAACGATTGCGTTTGGTATGGGTATCGATAAACCCGATGTGCGGTTTGTAATTCACTACGATATACCGAAAAGTCTCGAAGGTTACTATCAGGAGACCGGCCGTGCGGGCCGAGACGGAGGGGAAGGCCAATGTATAACCTTCTATATCAATAAAGATTTGCAGAAGTTGGAGAAGTTTATGCAAGGAAAACCTATTGCCGAACAGGAAATAGGCAAACAACTTCTGCTCGAGACCGCAGCGTATGCCGAGTCGTCGGTATGTCGTCGTAAATTGTTGTTGCACTATTTCGGGGAAGAGTATACCGAAGAAAATTGTGGAAATTGTGACAACTGTTTAAACCCGAAAAAACAAGTGGAAGCTCAGGATATGTTATGTGCGGTATTAGATACCGTAATAGCTCTTAAAGAAAAATTCAAAGCCGATCACGTCATCGACGTGTTGATGGGAAAAGAGACCTCTGAAATATTGTCGTACAATCAAGATGAATTGGAGGTTTTCGGTTGCGGACAAGGTGAAGATGAAAAGAAATGGGCGACTGTCATACGTCAAGCCCTTATCGCCGGATATTTGGATAAAGATATAGAAAATTACGGCTTGTTGAAGATAACGAAAGCCGGACATGAATTTCTCAAACATCCGGTCTCGTTTAAGATTGTCCAGGACAACGATTTCGATGAAGTAGAAGAGGAAGCACCCATGAAAGGCGGTGGCGTATGTGCTGTCGATCCCGTATTGTATGCCATACTCAAAGATTTGCGGAAGAAAATTGCCAAAAAACTGGAACTTCCGCCGTATGTGATATTCCAAGATCCATCGCTGGAAGCTATGGCGACCACTTATCCCGTTACGCTCGACGAGTTGCAAAATATTCCCGGGGTAGGGGCTGGTAAGGCAAAACGTTATGGAGAAGAATTTGTAAAGGTCATTAAGAAGCATTGTGACGAGAATGAGATAGAGCGACCCGAAGATTTGCGTGTTCGTACGGTTGCCAATAAGTCCAAGTTGAAAGTTTCTATTATTCAAGGAATCGATCGCAAGATAGCGCTTGACGAATTGGCGGAGTCGAAAGGATTGGAATTTTCCGATCTGCTCGACGAGGTGGAAGCCATCGTATATTCCGGAACAAAAATCAACATCGATTATTTCTTGGATGAAGTGATGGACGAAGATCATGTCGAAGATATTTTTGACTATTTTAAAGAGGCGGAGAGCGACGATCTCGAAGCGGCTATCGAAGAGCTGGGTAGAGAATATACCGAGGAAGAAATCCGGTTGGTACGTATCAAATTCCTCTCGGAAATGGGTAATTGATACCTTTATTATACAGATTGAAAGGGCGGAAATTTCCGCCCTTTTTTATTATACGAAAAATAAAACGATAAAAAGAGTAAAAAAGATTTTTCACATCTCCATTCTTGCAAAAAAATGCGTATCTTTGCGTGCAATAAATTTCTTTAAGCCTAACAACTATGTCATTTATTGCCGACAAAATCGTAATGGACGGATTGACATTCGACGATGTATTGTTGATCCCCGCTTATTCCGAAGTTCTCCCCCGAGAGGTCGATCTCTCAACCCGTTTTTCCCGTAATATACAGTTGAATATACCATTTGTTTCGGCGGCGATGGATACCGTTACCGAAGCGCGCTTGGCCATAGCGATTGCCCGCGAAGGAGGTATCGGTGTTATTCATAAAAATATGTCGATAGAAGCTCAAGCCAAACAGGTACACAGTGTAAAGCGTGCCGAGAACGGTATGATTTATGATCCTGTAACGATCAATCGGTCGGCTACGGTAGCCGATGCTTTGGCCATCATGCGAGAATATCACATCGGCGGTATTCCCGTTGTCGATGACGATAGACGATTGGTAGGTATCGTAACCAATCGCGATTTGCGTTTCGAAAGGAACGAAAAAAGAGCTATCGACGAGGTAATGACCAAAGAAAACTTGATAACAACAACGCAATCAACCGACTTGCAACAGGCTACGGATATTTTGCAACAGCATAAAATCGAAAAATTACCGGTCGTAGACAAGGATTTCCGTTTGGTCGGATTGGTAACTTACAAAGACATTACCAAAGCGAAAGATAAACCTTTTGCCTGTAAAGATAAACTGGGGCGTTTGCGTGTTGCCGCAGGGATCGGGGTTACGGCCGATTCTATGGAGAGAGCGTCGGCTTTGGTCGAGGCCGGTGTCGATGCAATTGTAATAGATACGGCACACGGACATTCCAAAGGTGTGGTAGAAGTCCTGAAAAAGGTCAAAGCTGCTTTCCCCCAGATAGATGTCGTTGTGGGTAACATTGCGACGGGAGAGGCCGCCAAGTATCTTGTGGCAGCAGGTGCCGACGGCGTGAAAGTCGGTATCGGTCCGGGCTCTATCTGCACGACACGGGTTATTGCTGGTGTAGGTGTACCTCAGCTCTCTGCCATATATGATGTTGCAAAAGCTTTGAAAGGAACCGACATACCATTGATCGCAGATGGAGGTATCCGTTATTCGGGCGATATTGTAAAAGCATTAGCCGCCGGTGGATATTCGGTTATGTTGGGCGGTATGCTGGCCGGTGTAGAAGAGTCTCCCGGAGAAACGATTATCTATAACGGCCGTAAGTTTAAATCTTATCGGGGTATGGGTTCTCTCGAAGCTATGGAAAAAGGTTCGAAAGACCGTTATTTCCAAGCCGGAGAAACCGACGTAAAGAAACTCGTTCCCGAAGGTATCGCTGCTCGTGTACCGTTTAAAGGATCTCTTTTTGAAGTCGTTTACCAAATGGTCGGCGGTTTGCGCGCCGGTATGGGTTATTGCGGAGCTGCTGATATAAATGCCCTGCACAATGCGAAGTTTACCCGCATCACAAATGCCGGTGTAGCAGAGAGTCATCCGCATGACGTGGCGATAACCAGCGAATCTCCCAATTACAGCAGAGGCCAATAAGTAGGATTCTTACCATACTTTAATAAGTTTATACACCTGTTTGGCGCGTTCGATATAATAAATTTATTATATTTGAGCCGTTAAAACAGGTGTATTTTTATATAATACAATCAAAGAAAATAATACGATGAAAATTCCTCATATTTTAGTGGCGTCGGTTTTGTTTGTTCCGATGGTTTCGTTGGCTCAAATAACGTCCGACACAGAGATTATGAACATTGGCGGGAAAAGTATAACCAAAGGAGAGTTTGAGTATACTTATCGAAAAAATATTCAACAGCAGTCCGAAAAAACGCCGCTTGACGAATATGTAACGTTGTTTGGGAACTATAAATTGAAAGTTGCCGAGGCCGAGGCTTTGGGAATAGATACGACCCGTCAATTTACAACGGAGTTTGAAGGTTATCGTGATCAGTTGGTAAAGCCCTATATGGTCGATAAAAATGCAGAGGAACAATTGGCAAGAGAGGCCTACGACCGACTTCTCGAAGAAGTGGAAGCCTCTCATATTTTGTTTCGGGTAGACCCGTCGGCGACATTGGAAGAAAAAAAGTCTGTATACAAGAAAGCTCTTAAAGTAAGAGAAGAAGCCATAAAGGGGGCTGATTTTGCAGAATTGGCACGTCGCTATTCTGAAGATCCTTCCGTACAAAATAATAATGGATATTTAGGATATTTCGGAGCATTCTATATGGTATATCCCTTTGAAAAAGCGGCTTACGAAACCGTAGTGGGAGAAATATCCATGCCGGTAGAAACGCAATTCGGATATCATCTGATCAAGGTAACCGGGCGCCGTCGTACCCGGGCATTGGAATTATCCCATATTATGTTGAAAGTTCCTCAAAATGCTCCGGATAAAGTTCAAAAAGAACGGGAAAAAGAAGTTTGGCAGATTTACGATAAAATACAAAAGGAAGCAGACTTTTCGGAACTGGCACGTCGTTATTCCGAAGATCAGTCATCGTCAGAAAAAGGTGGTGCGTTACCTTTGTTAACGACGGGCCAGATAATACCGTCTTTTGAAAAGGCGGCGTTTGCGTTGAATGAAGTCGGAGAGGTCTCGAAGCCCGTTCGTACGGAATTTGGTTGGCATATCATCAAGTTGTTGGGAGAGAGAACACCCGGTTCGTATGAGCAGATGCATGACGTTATCGTGCGCCGTATGGCTCGGGACGAGAGAGCCGATGCAGGAAGGAAAATGTTTGCGGAGAAGTTGAAAGAGGATAAAAATTTTGCTTGGAACGATAGTGTTAGAACAGTACTGGAAAAAGAAATTTCCGACACCTCTTTTATGATTCGTCTTGCAGAGATGAACCAAACCTTGTTTTCTTTCGACGGAAAATCTTATCCGGTCTCGGGTTTATTGTCTTATATGAGTTCAGATAAATCAAGTACGGTCTCTTTGTCGGAGTTGAGAGAATTGTCCGATAAATATGTACTCGATGTTTTGGTGGATTACAAGACGAGTGAACTTTGCCGGACAAATGCCGATTTCCGCTATTTATTACAGGAATATCGGGACGGTATGTTATTATTTGAAATAAGCAATCGGGAAGTTTGGAATAAAGCAATGGAAGATGAAAAAGGCTTGAAGAAATACTTCCGAAAAAATAAAAAGAAATACACGTGGGATACTCCCCGATATAAAGGATATGTTATTTCCGGCGACGACATTCAGACAGTAAACACTGTCAAGAAACAACTACAAGAAACGAGTCAACCGTCCGATTCTGTCATATCTTCTATTTACAGTCAATATAATGATAGCATTCGGCATATTGCCATCGAAAAAGGTTTATATCAGCCGGGAATGAATGCGGTAGTCGATTATTTGGTATTTAATAAGGAGAATACCGATACGACCGATACACTACTCCCTGTCAAAGATGTGTGTGGTAAAATTCTCGAATCACCCCAGTCTTATGAAGATGTAAAAGGGCCGGTAATTTCCGATTACCAAACATATCTCGATCAGAAATGGATTAAGAAACTTCGTAAGAAATATCCTGTAACCATTCGCAAAGAAGTATTGGCTACGGTGGAGGAGATCGAATGAAACTTTCTGTATTATCCGTGAATTATTCCAAGAATATGCGATATAGTTGCTATTCTGCTGTGGCAATAGGTATTTTGTTTTCTTTCTCGGCTTGTACGCTCGAAAAAAAAGAAATGCCGGGAGCCATTGTCAGTGTGGGTGATCGGTATCTTACACGTGAAATGTTGAATCAGGTTATTCCCGACGGATTATCCCATAGAGACAGCAGTTCGTTTGCCGATGCCTATGTGAGGCATTGGGCAGAAGATGAGCTTGTATATGATGTTGCCCAGAAAAATATACCGAATGTCGATCGTATAGAATTATTGGTCGATAAGTATCGTCGGGAATTATTTGTCCACGAGTATCAAAAGCAGATTCTGAGCGAGAAACTCGATGCCGAAATATCGGCAGAAGCGGTGAAAAATTATTATCGTACTCATCTCGATAAGTTTATTTTGAAAGTACCTATCATCAAGGGTCTTTTTTTGAAAGTCGCTGAAACATCTCCGGAAATAAAAAATCTGAAAAAGTGGTATCGTAATAGAGACCACGGTTCGATAGAGAATATCGAAAAATATAGTCTTCATAATATCATCAATTATGAATATTTTTACGACCGTTGGGTTTCATTCGATGAAGTATTGAGTGCGATACCTTATAGCGTGTCCGATGCCAATCGCTTTTTGCAAACCCATAAATATCTCGAAATAAATAATGAAGGCTATTGGTATCTTTTGAATATCAGCGATTATCTGCCTGCGGGGGCGAATATGCCGCTTGATTTCGCCCGAACGCAAATAGAAGAAATTTTGTTGAATCAGAAGCGTATGGATTTTTTGCATCAAATGAATAATGAATTGTACCAAGAAGCTCTTGAAAATCGGAAAATAAAGTATTATGGTCGCGTTTATTAAAGTAATACGACCGGTTAATTATAAAAAAGTATGAGAAAGTATATTTTTATCTGCACATTGATAAGTTATATCATCATGGGAAATTTTGCAATAGCCCAGTCTCCTTCTCCCACATCGGGTGTGGTCGATGAAGTTGTGTGGATTGTTGGTGATGAAGCGATTCTTCTTTCCGATGTCGAGGCTCAATACCGGGCCATGCAAAGTCAGGGACAACGTATCAACGGTGATCCCTACTGTGTAATTCCCGAACAGATAGCCATACAAAAGTTGTTTTTGAATCAAGCCCGTTTGGATAGTGTTTTCGTAACGGAAGCAGAAGTCTTTTCCAATGTCGAGCAACGTATAAACATGTGGATCAATTCGATCGGTTCCAAAGAGAAAGTCGAAGAATATTTCAATGCTACGATCCCCCAATTACGGGAAGAACTTTCTTCTACCGTACGTGATCAGTTGACCGTAGAAGCTATGCAGCGTAAATTGGTAGGAAGTATAAAAGTCTCTCCGGCCGACGTACGTCGTTTTTATGCCAATTATTCGACCGATAGTATCCCTTATATCCCGGTACAGGTCGAAGTACAGTTGATTCGGGTCGATCCGCTTATTCCGCAACAGGAAATCGATGATATAAAAGCGCGCTTACGCGAGTATACCGACCGAATAAATAATGGAGAGGCCGAATTTTCGACGTTGGCCATTTTATATTCCGAAGACCCCGTATCTGCTCGCAGAGGGGGGGAGTTGGGCTTTTTCAGTCGGGCAGACATGGTTCCTGAATTTACCAATGTCGCATTTTCCTTGAATGATCCGAAAAAAGTTTCAAAGATTGTTGAGACGGAGTTTGGGTACCATATCATACAACTTGTGGAAAAGAGAGGAGACCGTGTCAATTGTCGACATATTTTATTGAGACCGAGAGTGTCGAACGAAGAACTGAATCAGACAGTTGCCCGTATGGATACCTTGCGCCGGGATATTCTCGATAACAAGGTAACTTTTGAAGAGGCTGCGCAATATGTTTCGCAAGACAAGGAGACCCGCAATAATAAGGGGCTGATGGTGAATATGTCGGAAACCGGTGTGTCCACTACAAAATTCCAAATGGACCAGCTTCCGCAGGAAATCGCAAAAATCGTCGATAAAATGGAGGTAGGTGAAATCTCGGTACCTTTTACAATGATCGACCAAAAACGCGGGAAAGAAGTTGTTGCTATGGTCAAATTGAAAGCTCGTATTCCCGGACACAAAGCTAATGTATCAAATGATTTCCAGATACTGAAAGGCATTGTCGAAAATCATAAGCGGAATGAACTTATCGATAACTGGATTCGTCAAAAACAGAAAGAGACCTACATTCGTATTAAGGACGGCTGGGACAACTGTGATTTCATGTATGACGGTTGGATCAAGAAATAAATCCGATGCAAAAGAGGCTTTATAAAAAAATATCAGGTTGCAGATTTCACCGGTATATCGTCGGTGTGATAGTGGTTCTGTTTGCCGTTATCGATGTATCAGGAAAGGCATTCTGCATACAGCCTCCCGAGCGCCGACAGCCCGATCGGTCTGAGACGGCAAAGAAAGATAAAGTCTTTCTTGAAGCTGCCAACGAATTGGAATTTAATGAATTGATTGCTCCCGATTTTCAAATTCTGCGAGGTGATGTCCGTTTTCGTAAAGATAGCATGTATATGTTTTGCGACAGTGCCTATTTTTATGAGAAGTCCAATTCTCTCGATGCTTTCGGAAATGTCCGTATGGAGCAAGGCGACACTTTATTTATTTTCGGAGACGAATTGTATTATGACGGAGAGACACAACTGGCTCGTATACGGCATAATGTACGAATGATAAATCGAGATGTCGTGCTTACAACCGATAGTTTCAATTACGACATGGAAATAAACATCGGGTATTATTTCAATGGAGGGGAGGTTGCCGATTCGGTCAACCGGCTCAATTCTTTTTACGGACAATATTCTCCCGATACAAAAGATGCGATATTCAATTACGATGTAAAACTGTTCAATCCTCAGTTTACACTTTATTCCGATACGCTGGAATATAATACGACAACGAAAGTGGCCGATATACTGGGTCCGTCGATTATCGTATCCGACAGTAATACGATATATTCGTCATTGGGCTTTTATAATACGGCCGACGATTTGGCTCAGCTTTATAACAGGTCTTTGATTGTTTCAAAAAGTCAAAAGTTAACCGGCGATACTATTTTTTACGATCGGAACAACGGATTCGGTGAGGTATTCGGCCACATGGTGGTGGACGATACATTGCGTATGATGCAGATGCATGGCAATTATGGCTTCTATAATGAATTACGGGAAGAATCTTTTGCAACGGATTCGGCATTGCTCATCGATTATTCCCAGCCGGACACATTGTATTTGCATGCTGATACATTGGAGTCGCTGAGACCCGATAATGTAAAACGCATATTACAGGCATACCATGACGTGCGTATCTATCGGAGCGATATGCAGGCGATTTGCGATTCTATGATATATGACGTAGAAGACTCGGTATTGATCATGATGGACGGGCCGATTATGTGGAATCTCGATTACCAGATTTTCGGCGATACCATCAAGGTATTTATGAATGACTCGACGATCGACTGGGCACATATTCCGGCATTTGCTTTTGCGACCCAACAAAAAGATACGGCCTTTTTCGATCAGCTCTCGGGAAAAGATTTGAAAGCATATTTTACGAACGGGGATATTTCGCGAGTCGATGTCAGTGGGAATGTGCAGACTATATTTTATCCGCAAGAATCGGACATGACTTACACCGGAATGAACAAGGCCGAGACGAGTTTTCTTACCATGTATATGAAAGACCGTCAAATGGATAAGTTGAAAATGTGGCCGACCGTTGACGGGACGATGACTCCCATATCGAAATTGAAACCCGATATGATTTTCTTGCCCGATTATAAATGGTACGAAAGTTACCGGCCCCGAGATAAATTCGATGTTTTCAGAGCGACGAACCGTCCCCGGTCGGAAATAAAAAAGATTCGCCATACCGAAGAATTTTTTGAAGAAGAGTAAACTACTATTATGAGCGATATTATTCATCTTTTACCCGATTCCGTTGCCAATCAGATTGCCGCTGGTGAAGTCATACAACGCCCGGCATCCGTAGTGAAGGAATTGGTCGAAAATGCCATCGATGCCGGAGCAACCGAGATACAAATCTTTATAAAAGATGCCGGACGTACATTGATACAGGTGGTCGATAACGGTAAAGGTATGTCCGAGACCGATGCTCGATTATCTTTCGAACGACATGCTACTTCCAAGATAAGTTCGGCTCAGGACTTGTATTCCTTACGCACGATGGGGTTTCGAGGCGAGGCACTTGCTTCTATTGCAGCCATTGCTCAGGTGGAGTTACGAACCCGCCGTGCCGAAGATGAGATAGGAACGTCGATTCTCATATCCGGTTCGAAAGTGGAGTCGCAAGAATATGTCTCGTGTCCTGCCGGTGCAAATTTCATGATAAAGAATATCTTTTTCAATGTCCCGGCTCGAAGAAAATTTCTGAAATCGAATCAAGTGGAATTCGGATTTATTATGTCCGAATTCGAACGCACGGCACTGGTCAATACAGATATAGCCTTCAAGCTCGTCCACAATGACGTAGAATTATATAATCTCCCGGCATCTAATTTCAGACAACGTATCGTCGCCTTATTCGGAAAGAACCTGAACCAGCATCTTCTCTCTGTTGATGTTCAGACCTCTTTGGTTTCTATTACCGGATATATCGGACACCCCGACTCGGCTCGCAAACGCAATGCTTGGCAATACTTTTTTGTCAACGGTCGATATATGCGGCATCCGTACTTTTACAAGGCTGTCATCTCCAATTACGAACAGTTGTTGCCTGCCGGCGAGATGCCTCATTATTTTCTGCACATACAAGTAGACCCATCTACCATAGATGTGAATATTCATCCGACAAAAACAGAAATAAAGTTCGAGAATGAACAACCTATATGGCAGATTTTAGCGGCGGCCGTGAGAGAAACATTAGGAAAATCCAATGCTGTCCCGACAATCGACTTCGATACCGAAGGTGCTCCCGAAATACCTATCTTGCATCACGGTCAGCCGGTTGAGCCGCCTCGGGTATCATATTCTCCCGATTACAATCCGTTTGCGTCGTCTTCTGCAAAAACCTCGAACCATTCGCATAGAGTCGATTACGATTGGACTCAACTTTATAAAGATTTTCAATCGAATAAAGATATGCCTATCTCCCCGGAAGAAGAGGCCGGAGAAATAAAAATACCTTCTAAGATAAATCAACAGACATTTGTCGAGAATATATCTGCGACAAAAGTATCATCGGAAGCAATACCGCTTTCCATTCCGATGCAGGAAACATCACGTTCGATAGATACGGGTATCGAACATTTACAGATCAAAGGCCGCTATATATTGACGTCGGTAAAATCGGGACTGATGATTATCGACCAACATCGGGCGCATGTTCGCATCTTATTTGACCGATATATGTCTCATATACAAAATAAGAAAGGTGTTTCCCAGCGTCTTCTTTTTCCCGAAATGATACAATTGTCCCCGGCACAAGGAGCGGAATTGTTGTCGGTTCAGGAAGATTTTGAAGCATTGGGATTCGATATTTCCGATATGGGAGGAGGGGCTTACGCCGTCAATGCAGTTCCGGCAGGTATCGACGGGCTCGATGTGCCGACATTGATCGACAAGATGCTCGAAACGGCGACGCAGAGAGGTGGCGACGTAAGTGTCGACGTTCATGAAGCCATTTCGTTGGCATTGGCCGAATCGGCTGCAATCCCGTATGGGCAGATTTTATCCCCGCTGGAAATGGAGAAGTTGATCAGTGATCTTTTTTCTTTGACCGCCCCCAATTATACTCCCGACGGGAAAGCCGTCGTGTCGGTAATAGGGGACGACGAATTACAAAAAAGATTCCGATAAATAAGTCCTCGTTTATGTATCGATATATTCCTTTGGTGTTCTTGATTTCATTTCTGTATTCTCTTTCCTCTCCGGTAGAAGCCGCAAGAAAGAAAAAAGAAGCTGTTCCCGAGAAATCGGAGGAGACAATTTTTATGGAAACGTATTTTCCCGAACGCCCTTGTCGGGAATGGGAGATCGGAAGAAAATTTATCTACCTCGATGATGACCTCTCGCCGCTGATACAACCTCAGACTATTTCATCAGAGGACTCTTCTTATAGAGGAAAAATATTTATATACAAAGGTATGGTCGAGGCATCGCCGTGGAGGAAAGGCACGGTAAATTTGGAATTTGCCTGTGAAGGACGGAAATATTATTTCAAAACCGGGAAAAGCGAGGAAGATATAATGAATTCGTCTTATACTCCGTTATTGCCCATGTTGGTTTCCGATGAAGATATAAGTAAAGCCCGGCAATTGCTGGTAGGAAAAACACTATATACCCGGCCGGCTACGTGGGTCGATTCCATAGGAAATACCTCTTCAAACCGTCGCTATTGTCCGGTCAAAATCGTCGACATACAACCTGGGAATAGCATTTATCCCATAGCATTCGTTTTTGAAGATGAAATGTCGTCGACATATCGGATATTCGGCTCTCTGACACAGACTTCTCGTATGCAGGCGGCAACATTCGATCGCTTGTTTACCTTCGACGATCCCCGATGCTCATACAAAGATATTCCCGATACGCATTGGCGACTGATTACGCACGGTCGTGTAACCGAGGGTATGACAAAAGAGGAGTGCCGTTTGTCATTGGGTAGTCCGCAAAATGCAAGAGAAATACCCACATACAGCGGTTTGAAGGAAGAGTGGTTTTACCGAACCGGAGCTTATCTCTATTTCGAAGATGGAAAATTGTCCCGTTACCGATAAAATGTTTTGTGCATGAAAATATATGAGAATTATTCGTTGCAGGAAAGACACACATTTCACCTGCCCGTAAAGACCCGATATTATGTCGAGTACGATACTGTAAATGAACTATGTTCCTTTATAAAAGAGAATTCGTTATTTCGGGAATACCCGTGCTATCATATAGGAGGAGGTAGTAATCTCTTGTTTTTGCAAGATTACCGGGGTGTCATACTCCATTCGGCTATACGGTTTATCGAGCGTGTGGACGAAGATGAAGATGCTGTTTTGTTACGAGTTGGCTCTGGTGTCGTATGGGACGATTTCGTCAAATACTGCGTGGAGAATAATTGGGGAGGAGTAGAGAATCTGTCGCTGATACCCGGAGAAGTAGGAGCTTCGGCCGTACAAAACATAGGGGCCTATGGTGTCGAGGTGAAAGATGTAATAGAAAAGGTCGAGACGATCGATATGCAAAGTGGCGAATCCCGTATATTTACAAATGCCGAATGTGCGTATGCATATCGTGATAGTATTTTCAAAAGGGAACTTCGCGGACGATATATCGTTTCTGCCGTACAATATCGTTTACAGAAAAATGCTGTTTATCACCTCGATTACGGGAACTTACGGGAAGCCGTTGGGCGTTATAGCCACCCAACGCTTGCAGATGTGCGTAAGGTTGTCATAGAAATCCGACAATCGAAATTACCCGATCCCGATGTCTTAGGAAATGCCGGCAGTTTTTTTAAAAATCCGGTAGTCCCGACAGAACACTATGTGGCTTTGAAAGAGCGTTTTCCCGATATGCCCCATTATCCGGTCGATGAATCGCGTGTGAAGTTACCGGCCGGTTGGCTGATCGATAGAGCCGGTTGGCGGGGAAAAATACATGGGGGAGCCGGTGTATATGAGAAACAATCGCTTGTCTTGGTAAACCGGGGTAAAGCAACGGTCGAGGACATAACCGAGTTGGCCGATAAAATTTGCCATTCGATAAAAGAAAAATACGATATAGATCTACATCCGGAAGTAAATTACATTGTATAAAATGCGCGTAGAATTTTTGGGAACAGGAACATCGACGGGAGTACCCATGATCGGTTGCCGCTGTGATGTGTGTCGGTCGAAAGACTCTCGCGATCGTCGCTTACGTTCATCGGTCTGTCTGACAATCGGCGATAAGAATATTTTGATCGATTGCGGTCCGGATTTTCGACAACAGATGTTGCGGAGCGGTATCGATCACATCGATGCAGTACTGCTTACGCATGAGCATTACGACCATACATCGGGTCTCGACGAATTACGAAATTTCAGTCGCAATAATCCTATTCCCATATATGCCGAACCGAATGTTCTGGATATTATACATCAACGCCTTTTTTATTGTTTCTCGGAGCAACCCAATCCCGGAGTTGCTCACTTGGAGCTCAAAGCAATAGAAAATCTCTCTCCGTTTACACTTTTCGGCATCGATGTAGAACCTGTCAGAGTGTGGCATTATAGGCTTCCCATTATCGGTTACCGTATCGGACGATTTGCCTATATTACCGATATGCTCACGATACCCGAGGAGGAATGTGCCAAGCTTTCGAACCTCGATACTTTGGTGGTCAATGCCTTACGGCATAAGCCCCATATTTCGCATCAGAATCTCGAAAGCGCGTTGGCTTTTATCGCACAACTCAATCCGAAGCAGGCGTATATCACACACATGAGCCATCAGATAGGTTTTCATGAAACGGAAGAGAAGAAACTCCCCCGGAATGTGGCTTTTGCCTATGATGGGCTGACTATATCTGTCTCGGACAATTGAAAATCGATCAGATTACTGTATTTAGAAAAAAATGAAACCGATATGAAACAACAGGCATTTTCGATAAAAAGCCGTATTCGCAGCTTTTCCAATGCATTTCGCGGATTGGGATTATTTTTCGAGCAAGAACATAATGCGCGCATTCATGCGGTTGTTGCAGTTATAACTGTCGTGTCGGGACTCTTGGTCGGTCTGTCGAGGATAGAATGGATCGCTGTATTTTTTGCAATAGGTATGGTTATCGCTACGGAGGCCATGAATACTACGGTAGAATATCTGTGCGATTTCGTATGTCCCGAGTATAACGATACAATCAAGAAAATAAAAGATTTGGCGGCAGGTGCCGTCTTAATATGTGCGATAGCAGCGGTAATAATAGGTTGTATCGTTTTTATTCCCCATTTGATCACATTGATGAATCATACTCTTTCATAAGAGCCTTTCCCATGACGGATCAAACAAAGAACGATTCCTTTGGCTGGGAATCGTTCTTTGTTTTGCATGCGTTCCTTTGTCATTCATTATAAAGACCGTATTTATGGAATTTATATGAGTTCATGATGTTTTCATCGGTATCGGCTTTTAACAAGAGCAATATATCTCGGCAGAACTCCATATATCCCGTTCCGTTCGCCGTTACAATGTTTTTATCATATACGCACTGTTTTTCGATATATCCGCTCTCGTTTGTGTAATTTTTTTTCCCCCATAATTTCAGTTGTTCTTTGGTATTCCCCGTATGTTTGACATGGTTCAGAAATCCGTGTGCGGCCATGAATGATACGGCGTTACAAATTGCACCCACGATTTTTCCTTGTTGCAAGGCTTTTGTTACGATAGGTGCAAGCGATTCGGCGGCAGGAGTATTCCACTGCATTCCACCGATTAGAATCAAAGCGGCATAATCTTCGGGTAAATTCTGAAAACTATAATCGGGTATCGTTCGGAATCCTCCGATAGAACAGACTTCTTTTTCGGTCGGAGCAACTGTTTTCGGGATATATTTTTTGTCGCTACCGGGCATCACTCCGAAATTCAAAGAGGTTGACAGAAATGCGCCTTCCCAATCGGCATATTCATCGAGTAGCACGAATAAAACTTCTTTTCTCATATTTTCCGTTTTTTATGTTTGTATGATTTCTCGTTATCTTTTTTTGTTGCTGTTCAGGAAATATTTTTGGTTTTCTTGTCGGAGGAAACGTTCATCGATAAGATAGCGAATCGTTTCTATAATTTGTTCTTGCGGATAGGGTAATCGTTCGACCAACTCATTCAGTTTGAGCGGATCATTTTTCAATAAATCTTTCAAGGATGAGGTGATTTGATCGAATACAGAAGGTGATAAAGTTGCGTTTTTCTTATTTTGACACACATCGCAACAGCCACAATCATCGGTCGTTTTTTCACCGAAATAGTCGAGTAACAACTTTTCCCTGCAAATATTTTCGCATAAGGTATATTGCAAGATCCGTTCTATCCGATATGCAAAACGCTCTTTCCGTTCTTCGTATGCCGACCGTGGTATAGCCAGATCTTTCAATCTTGTACGGGAACGGGTAAAAAAAATGAATGGCATTCTTTTTCGTGGAACATAATGGATAACATGTAACTTACCCAAATAGATGAGGCTCTCGTATATCGTTTCGGGAGACAGCCCTGTACGGCGTTCGATAATCGACTCTTTGATAAATGTATAATCGGCAAATAATCCTGTATAAGAGCGTAACAGGCATTGCAGTACCGTGTCGGTATCGGGGTCGTCGGTTTTTAGTTTATACAATTCGTCCCGATGTACGGTTACCATGACACGGGACTGAGAATCGGCTTCTTCTATGTATTCTATATATCCCGACTGTTCCAGTATTTTCAACGCATGATAAGCGGGCAATATCGGGAACTTGAATGTCTTGCAAAAGAGATTCAAATCGAAATCATGTACCGAGTTTATTCCGAACCCCTCGGCCACTTGCAGATAGTTGCACATGGCCTCGTATATACGGACTATAAAATCTTTTTCGGGGAACATGTCTGTTACCCTTTTGTGCAACTTGGATTTATCGGTCGGGGAGTAGAGCAGAACGGCATAAGAACTGTTTCCGTCCCGCCCGGCCCGTCCCGCTTCTTGATAATATTCTTCGGGTGAACTGGGTATATCAAGATGTACGACCAGACGCACATCGGGCTTGTCTATCCCCATGCCGAAGGCATTCGTCGCAACCATAACCCGGGAACGCCCTTCTTTCCACTCTTGTTGTCGGCTCTCTTTATCTTCGGGGTCGATACCCGCATGGTAGTATTGTGCGGATATTCCCGCACGATATAGGACCTCTGCAACCTCTTTTGTACGTTTTCTGCTGCGGACATACACGATGGCACTCCCCGGGACTCGTGATAATATATAGATGAGTTGTTGCAGTTTGTCTTCGTTGTAACGGACCACATAACGAAGATTCGGCCGGCGAAAACTTTTTCGGAAAACATTTTCTGCCTTGAAAAGCAGTTTGGTCTGAATATCTTTTGCAACTTCGGGAGTTGCGGTTGCAGTTACGGCAAGTACGGGAATCTGTGGCATTGTCTGCCGCAATTCCGATATTTTCAAATAATCGGGACGAAAATCATATCCCCACTGCGAAATGCAATGGGCTTCATCTACGACAAGTAGTGAAATCGGTAAATCTTTGAGCTTCTCTTGGAAAAGCTGGGTCGATAGCCGTTCGGGAGAGACATAGAGGAACTTGTATTTCCCGAATATGCAGTTGTCGAGAGTAATGAGCATCTCCCGTCGGCTCATTCCCGAGTGTATATACGACGCTTTTATATCGAGGGACCGTAACGTATCTACTTGGTCTTTCATCAATGCTATAAGAGGCGTTACCACGATACATATACCTTCCATATATAACCCCGGGACCTGATACGTAATCGATTTTCCCCCACCGGTCGGCATCAACGCAAGCGTATCTTTTCCATTCAGAACCGATTGTATGATATCTTCCTGCAAGGGCCGGAAAGAGTCATATCCCCAATAGCGTTTCAATATTTCGTGAATACTTTGCTCCATACTCAAAATTCGGGAATATTCTGTGTTTCAAAAATCCGTAGTTAGCTTTTTGCAAAGATAGTGAAAGAATCTGCATTCGTCCCGTTCTTTATTATATCTAATGTACATCGAAAAGAATCCTTGTCAGTTGTTATATGGCAGGGGAAAGCATTATTCTGTCTTTTTGGCAGTTTTTTTACTAAAAAAAGTTTGGCACAGATTTCGCTATAAGAATAGTGTCTTTCTCGAAAAGAGAAGAAAAAAGAACTATATAATTAACTTAAAAATAAAAAGAGATGAACATTAAACCGTTAGCAGACAGAGTATTGATCAAGCCTGCACCAGCAGAAGAGAAAACTGTAGGTGGAATCATCATTCCCGATTCAGCCAAAGAGAAACCCTTGAAAGGTGAAATCGTAGCCGTAGGCAACGGAACGAAAGATGAAGAGATGGTCGTAAAACCCGGCGATACCGTACTGTATGGGAAATATGCCGGTACCGAACTGGAATTGGACGGTGAGAAATATCTTATCATGCGTCAGTCCGATGTCTTAGCAATCCTCTAACTTTTAACGTTGTTTATTCAACCTATTATACTTTACAATCATGGCAAAAGAAATTAAATTCAATATCGAGGCTCGCGAAGAGCTGAAAAAAGGCGTTGACGCTTTGGCTAACGCAGTGAAAGTAACTCTCGGTCCGAAAGGCCGTAACGTAATCATCGAGAAAAAATTCGGCGCTCCCCATATCACGAAAGATGGTGTTACGGTAGCGAAGGAGGTAGAACTCGAAGAGGCTTTCCAGAATATGGGAGCCCAGTTGGTGAAAGAAGTGGCTTCTAAGACAGGTGATGACGCAGGAGACGGTACGACGACAGCTACGGTGTTGGCTCAGGCAATCGTCAACGTAGGTCTGAAAAACGTTACCGCCGGAGCCAATCCGATGGATCTGAAACGCGGTATCGACAAAGCTGTTGCCTGCGTGGTGGAAAATATCAAATCTCAGGCACAAGAGGTAAATGACGATATGGCTAAAATCGAATCGGTTGCCCGTATCTCTGCCAACAATGACAGTGAAATCGGTAAACTTATCGCCGAAGCGATGGAAAAGGTAAAACGCGAAGGCGTCATTACCGTAGAAGAAGCCAAAGGAACCGATACGACGGTAGAAATCGTAGAAGGTATGCAATTCGATCGCGGATATATTTCGCCCTATTTCGTAACCAACACCGAAAAGATGGAATGCGAAATGGAAAACCCGTATATCCTTATTTTCGATAAGAAAATCTCTTCTCTCAAAGAAATGCTGCCCATTCTCGAAGCTACTGCTCAGTCGGGTCGTCCTTTGCTGATCATTGCAGAAGATGTCGATAGCGAAGCTCTGGCTACGTTGGTAGTAAACCGTTTGCGTGGCTCTCTGAAAATATGTGCCGTAAAAGCCCCCGGTTTCGGCGATCGTCGTAAAGAAATGCTCGAAGATATTGCCGTATTGACGGGTGGAGTCGTAATCTCGGAAGAGAAAGGTCTCAAACTCGAATCGACGACCATCGATATGTTGGGACGTGCCGAGAAAGTAACCGTCGATAAAGAAAATACGACGATTG
>URHG01000042.1 GCA_900547555.1 uncultured Porphyromonadaceae bacterium
GACTTGCTAAATTATATGCTTAAATATAAAATCCCTCAGATTGTTACGTTGACCCCTACTGAGCCCAGATTGTTACGTTGATCCAAACTGACCCGAAGTTTCTGTGCAAAAAAAACAAAAATCCTCTACCAGTACAGGTAGAGGATTAATAATTTCGATCATAAAAAAATCATTGCACCTTTGCAAACAACTCAAACGGTTGTGCCGAAATTATCGTTGCATCATAAAATTCCCCGATTACAAGAGGCTTTGTTTTCTCAATGAGTACTTCGGGATCGACTTCGGGTGAGTCATACTCGGTACGGCCCACATAATAATCGGCTTCTTCCCGATCTATAATCACACGCACATTACGACCGACTTTCGCACGGTTTACCTCTAACGATATTTCCTCTTGTTCCGACATCAAGGCATCGAGCCGCTGCTGTTTCACATCCTCGGGTACATCATCGGTATAATGGCCGGCCGAGTAAGTGCCCTCTTCCTCGGAATAGGCAAACGCTCCCATACGCTCGAAACGGGCATCGCGCACAAACTGCAACAACTCTTCGAAATCGGCTTCGGTCTCCCCGGGGAAACCGACCATAAGCGTCGTGCGCAAATGAATACCGGGAACCTCCCGGCGGATACGTGTCAAAAGTTCTTCGGTCTCCTTACGGGTTACATGACGATGCATTCGCGCCAACACGCCATCACTGATATGTTGCAAAGCAATATCGAGATACTTGCAAATATTATCGTGCCGGGCCATGACAGGAAGCAAATCGACCGGAAAACGGTCGGGATAGGCATAATGCAAACGAATCCACTCCACACCGGGAAGAGCAGCCATACGCTCTACCAACTCGGCAATACAGAACCTGCCATACAGATCCTTCCCGTAATAAGTAAGGTCTTGTGCGATGATTTGAAACTCTTTTACTCCCCGGGAAACGAGTATTTCCATTTCAGCCAGAATATCTTCCATAGGGCGCGACACATAACGACCTGTAATAATGGGTATGGCACAATATGCACACATGCGATCGCACCCCTCCGCTATCTTCACATAAGCGTAATGCGACGGGGTAGTCAACTCCCGCTGCAAACGCAAATCCTTATGGTAGGCCTCGCCCAAATCGGCCAACAAAGAGGTATAATCGAATTTTCCGTAGAACTTATCGACCTCGGGTATTTCCCCCATCAACTCGGTCATATAACGTTGGGAAAGACATCCCATCACATAGAGCTTCCGTATCTTACGACGGGCTTTCGCCTGTACGCACGAAAGTATCATATTTACCGACTCCTCTTTGGCATCACCGATAAATCCGCATGTATTGACGACCACGATTTCGCCTTTCACTTCGGGGGCATCGTGATACACATCATAACCGGCTTCACGGAATTGACGCATGAGAAACTCCGAGTCGACCAAATTTTTGGAACAACCGAGGGTGATAACGTCGATACGGTTCTTGATCATACGCTCATCAATTATCACCGAACAACGAATCGACAAATTCTCGGCGGCGGAAAGGCTGCAAATCTTCTATTCCTTCACCTAAACCGATATATTTCACAGGGGTCTTGAACTGGTCGGAGATTCCTATCACGACACCTCCTTTGGCCGTACCATCGAGTTTGGTAATCGCCAAAGCCGTTACTTCGGTAGCGGCCGTAAATTGGCGAGCCTGCTCGAATGCGTTTTGCCCCGTCGAACCGTCGAGAACAAGCAACACCTCTTGCGGTACACCGGGAACGACTTTATCCATTACCTTCTTTATCTTGGTCAGCTCATTCATAAGGCCTACTTTATTGTGCAGGCGGCCGGCCGTATCGATAATCACGACATCGGCATCATTGGCTTTTGCCGAACTCAACGTATCGAATGCCACCGATGCCGGATCGGCTCCCATTTTCTGTTTCACGACAGGAACGCCCACCCGTTCGCCCCATATCGAAATCTGTTCGACGGCGGCGGCACGGAACGTATCGGCGGCACCCAAATATACATTTAACCCGTTTTTCTTAAACTGATAGGCCAATTTCCCGATTGTCGTAGTTTTTCCTACACCGTTTACCCCCACGACCATAATGACATAAGGCCGGGAAACACCTTTCGGTACGACAAAGTCGCTTTCATCGCCCGTATTGTTCTCGGCCAACAGAGAAACGATCTCCTCACGTAAAATATTTTTCAACTCCGATGTCGAGAGGTATTTATCCCGGGCCACCCGCTGTTCGATACGTTCGATGATGCGCAACGTCGTTTCCACTCCGACGTCGGAGGTTATCAGAATCTCTTCGAGATTGTCCAATATATCATCATCGACAGTAGACTTTCCCGCTACGGCACGCGCAAGTTTGGAAAACATACCCTCTTTGGTCTTGGCCAACCCCTTATCGAGAGTCTCTTTTTTCTCTTTTTGAAAAAAATCAAAAAATCCCATATCTGTTTATTTTACGTGTACCCCGACTTTCAAGAAAAGCAAGGTACATTTTCTTTTTACTCTTAATCAAAAATTCCTTCGATAGCCTCTTCTTCGAGATTGACCTCGGGTTCCGACAAACTTTCTTTCGGCACATTGGGATCGATAAGCCCCTCGCAAGGAATGAATATCGTCGAGTCGACGGCAAATGTATCGGCCGGAGTGTACATGAGAGTCGAGTCGGCATAAACTTTCTTTATATACAATGCATAGATAGGCAATGCCGTATTGGCCCCTTGCCCGTCGGCCATTTTATCGAAATGAATCGAGCGTTCCTCCCCGCCGACCCACACACCGGTGGCCAGAGATGGGGTAAAGCCCATGAACCAGCCGTCGGAATTGTTATTGGTCGTACCGGTTTTCCCGCCCATCTGCGCTTTAATGCCATACCGGTAACGCAACCGTATACCGGTACCGTGATCGATGACATCGCACATCATAGGCAACATTTTGAGATAAGTCGACTCGCTGAAAACCTCGGACACCTGCGGTGCAAAATCGGTTATTACATTTCCGAAGTTATCCTCGATACGCGAGACATAGATAGGGTCGATGCGCAACCCGTGATTGGAGAAAGCCGTATAAGCGGTTACCATCTCCTCGACCGAGACATCGGCCGACCCGAGACACAACGCCATGACAGGATCAATATATCCCCGGATTCCGAATGAGTGCATCAACCGCACCAAAGACTGTGGAGAAAGACGGCTCATAAGATAAGCCGAAATCCAGTTGACAGACTTGGACAAGCCCCATCGCAACGTAACATACTCACCTGTTCTTTCATTGGTAGAATTGCGAGGTGACCAAACTTCTCCCGTCGCACGGTCGAAAATATTGGGTTGCACATTGGGGGCAAGGTCGCACGGCGAATATCCTTCTTCCATTGCCAGCGTATAAAGATAAGGTTTAATGGTAGAACCTACCTGCCGACGGCTGTCGGATACCATATCAAATTTGAAATTGCGATAATCAATGCCACCGACATACGCTTTCACATGACCGCTACGCGTATCGACCGACATCATACCCGTACGCAACAGCGTCTTGCAATACCGAATAGAGTCCATCGGGGTCATCGTCGTATCGAGAGGGCCGCTCCACGAGAAAAGACGCATCGGTACAGGTGTGGAAAAAGACAAATCGATTTCTTCGTCGGTGGCATCATTGGCTTTCAACACCCTGTATCGCTCACTCTGCTCTTTGGCCCGATTCATGATCGCTTCGACCTCATCGGGTGTGAGATCTTCGGTAAAAGGCCCGTAAGGGCTATTGCGTTTCTCTTCCTCGAAACGAGGTTGCAAATGCCCGCCCAAATGCTCAGCGACAGCCGCTTCGGCATAAGCCTGCATGCGGGTATCGATGGTCGTATAAATTTTCAAACCGTCGGTATAAAGATTATAGGGTGAACCGTCGGCTTTGCGATTTTTCCGGCACCAACCGTAAAGAGGATTGGTTGCCCACGCAATCGAATCATCGACAAATTGCTGCCGCTGCCAACCGCGATAATTCTTGCGGTCGGGTTCACGGGCTGTCATCATCTGGCGAATATGTTCGCGGAAATAAGGAGCGACACCAGCCTCATGACTGATACGTGTGAAATGGGTCTCAATAGGAAGTGCCTGCAACGAATCTCTCTCGGCCAGTGAGAGATAGCCGGCTTTATACATCTGGTCGAGAACGACGTTACGACGTTCGAGCGAACGGTCGGGATAAAGAATGGGATTATACAATCGCGGGTTTTTACACATACCCACCAATACGGCCGCTTCCTCTACGGTAAGCTCTTTCGGCGTCTTGTCGAAATAAATGGTGGCCGCCGACTGCAATCCGACCGCTTCAAAAAGGAAATCGAACTTGTTGAGGTACATATTTACAATTTCCTCTTTGGTATAGAAATATTCCAACTGCACGGCAATAACCCACTCGATCGGTTTCTGGAAAAGCCGTTCTTTCACATTTCCGGCCGTCGGAGAGTATAACAACTTGGCCAACTGCTGCGTTATGGTACTACCGCCCCCGGCACTCTTCTGTCGCAGAACACCACGCTTCACGACGGCGCGCAACAAAGCCTTGAAATCGACGCCCGAATGTTCGTAAAAGCGTACGTCTTCGGTTGCCAGCAAGGCATCGATCATCGGCTGCGATATTTGGTCATAGTCGATGGATATACGGTTTCCCTGTTCGAGATAATACCGCCCGATGGGAACCATATCGGCCGAATAAATTTCGGAAGCCAATTTATCTTTCGGATTCTGTAACTCCTCGATAGGCGGCATATAACCTATGCGCCCTTTGGAAATGGCATTGAACAGACAGTATACACCGACCAACACCGCTACAAAAAGCACCCACAGTGTAATAACGACCCACCGTGTTATATCTTTTTTCCCGGACTTTTTCTCCGAAACAGAATTGTTTTTCTTTTTCTGATGAAACAACGCAGACATTCTATCCTAAAATTTTATTCCGCGACACCGGTATGCACGACAATGCCGCTCTATGTTCGCATATCCGCGTCAAAGATAATACAAAATATCTTTCCCCCTATTTTTCAAAGGGGAAGATTATATGTCGACTCTCCGAAAACAGAGTTATTTTGCCTCTTGCAGCGAAAATTTTTCCGCAGCCATCTTACGGTCGAATTTCAACAGGTAAGTATCAGGCGCCGGCAACCGCGAAACGACAGGAAAAAACTCGGGATTTTTCTGTATGGCCGGGTAAAGGTACAACGGCGTGGAACTATATCCCAACTGTTCGAGTATCACATAATCGACCTTGTTTTTCACCAAATCGGCAACTACCGCATCGCCATTCTGCGAGAACAGATAACGCATGGGAAAATGTGAAGGGGCGAAATAAGAAAACAGTTCGGGCTTACGGCAAGCAACGACCGTACCGGCCGGGAGTTGTTTTTCCATAGCTTTGGCCAGTTCGAAATAATTGCGGTATGCGGGAGGGAACGGTCGCCGCGCCGCCGCCGATTGCGCCGATACCGGCGTCATCATGGGAATTGCCAGCAACAATAAAAGATATACCCACCGCCCCGAAAAAACAGTATCGAACGATTTCTTGAAAAATCTGCGGCCCACCCACACGATAAGGTCATAAAGACCGAAATAGAAAAACAGAGACAGGAACGGTGCAACGGGAACCACATAACGACTGCCGTTACCGCCATGCCACAAAGCAAAAAGCCCTATATTCGCCAAAAGGAAACCGAGGAAAGGGAAACGAAAATTCTTACCGCCCAACGTCCAGCAACCGTAGAAAATCACCGCGAGCACAAGCAATCCGGCCACAATACCGGTAAATCCCGACGGGTGCTGATAATCGATGGAAAGGAACGGGAAAAGAATTTCACGGAATCCCTTCAAAACCGTCTCGTCGAAATTGGTAATCATCTTCGAGAACATCTCTCCGACACTCGATACCGTACCCATCTCGGGACGCCAGGGATTGACCGTCATGATGGTTCCGAAATAACGGGACTCTATGCCACAAGCGGCATTACGCAGCG
Source organism: uncultured Porphyromonadaceae bacterium (assembly GCA_900547555.1). GTDB lineage: Bacteria > Bacteroidota > Bacteroidia > Bacteroidales > UBA11471 > Caccoplasma. Next base: position 5,992 of record URHG01000042.1, read on the forward strand.
ACCAAGGTAGGAGCATCAGCACAATACCCCCGACTGCGGCAATAGTGGCTTTCCACTCTTTCCGGAACAAGAAAAACAAAACGACGGCAAACAGTATCGACGCTCCTACCGTGCGGACGTAATAAGCCGCCCCGGCAGCCAACAATGTCGCATAAAACCACGGAGAGCGATAAAATGCCGACGGTTTGCGGACAGCATAAAAATAGAGTGCTACAAATGCCGCGACAGTACAAGCCAAATAAAGCATTTCGGACATAGCCATCGAAGCAAAATGCATCAGATGCGGAGAAAAGCAGGCCAACAACATGGCCGTAAGTGCAACCGCCGTATTGCCCGACAAACGGCGGGACAAGCCGAACAACGCGATCAAAGAGGCAAACAGCAATATCCCGTTCAGTACCTTAAAGAAAATCAGGTTATCGAGACCCAACGATATGAAAAAAGCCAAGAACGCCGGATAACCGGGCGGGAAATGGCTGGCCGGCGTAAAGCCCGATGGCGATACGTTGGAGTATCCATGTCCGTCGGAAAGCGTCCGAGCCAACTGTATGTATGAGGCATTATCGCCGTTCAAGTCGAGTTTTGAATCAAAACAATACTGATACACCGCAAAAAACACGACGGCCATCAACAAAAAAGGGAGATATTTTTTCATCATGATGTACACTATTTATTTTTTAGGAAAAAGTTTCGATTTACATATATGCCATTTGCATAAGCGATACACCAGCGAGACCCTCAGTACCCCCAATCCGTAAATACTGCTGCGCACCATATTTATAGAAGAAGCCTCATCGAAATATTTAGTGGGACACGTTACTTCACCAATCTCATAACCCGCCCAGAAAATCTGCGCCAGCATTTCGTTATCGAAAACGAAATCGTCCGAATCGACATTGTAATCGATAGCCCGCAAAACTTCGGCCGAGAAAGCCCGATAACCGGTATGGTATTCCGAAAGTTTCTGATTGAGCAACACATTCTGCGTAAAAGTCAAGAACCGGTTGGCTACATATTTTATCCACGGCATACCGCCTTTGCGTGCTCCTTTTCCCAAAATGCGGGAGGCCAGCACGACCGGATAGACATCATTGGCTATAACATAGGCCATAGATGCGATAAGTTTGGGGGTATACTGATAATCGGGGTGCAACATGATGACGATGTCGGCTCCCAATTCCAACGCCCGGTTGTAACAGGTCTTCTGATTACCGCCATATCCCTTGTTCCGTTCATGCACGAGAACTTCCTTGATTCCAAGGCGACCGGCCTCCTCCACAGTATTGTCTTTGCTGCAATCGTCGGTGAGAATGACTTCATCGACTATATCAAAAGGTATCTCGTCGTAGGTCTGCTTCAATGTTTTTTCGGCATTGTAGGCAGGCATCACCACGACGACTTTCTTGTTTCCTATCATACAAAACAGTATTTTACGAAGCAAAGTTATATAAATATCCCGATTTTAGCAATCAATTACATATATTACAAGATCGAAGATTCTTTCTTTTATGCAATACAGAACATAAAACAGAAATATCGACATAAAAAGAGTGCACGAAAAAGAAATATTTTTCGGAAGGAAACGCTTGTCGAAACATTTTTTTTGTACTTTTGTAATGAGTATGAACGGGGCGATGGAACATAGGGTCATAGCAGCAGTAAGGAGCGGAAGCTCGTTGCAAAGGATTCTATTTTTCTCCACCCTCAAACGCCGACCGACCGGAACGCCCAAAGCGACCGCATCGGTCTTTTTTGTGTCCTATCCTTTCTAATAATAAACGCTATGAGAAGAAACGAGAGTTTAGTATCTATTACCGATTATTCCAAAGAAGAAATTTTGGAAGTGCTGGAAACAGCCAAACTCTTTGAGAAAAACCCAAATCGACATGTCTTGGACGGCAAAGTGATTGCCACCCTGTTCTTTGAACCGTCTACCCGTACACGATTGAGTTTCGAAACCGCCGTAAACCGTTTGGGAGGCCGCGTTATCGGCTTTTCCGACGCATCGACGACCAGTTCCACCAAAGGAGAGACACTGAAAGATACCATCATCATGGTAAGCAACTATGTCGACCTCATCATCATGCGGCACTATCTCGACGGAGCCGCCCGATATGCCTCGGAGGTATCTCCCAAACCTATCATCAACGCAGGAGACGGCTCGAACCAGCACCCCTCGCAGACGATGCTCGACCTCTACTCTATCTATAAGACACAAGGGACTCTCGAAAATCTCAATATCACCATGGTTGGCGACTTGAAGTACGGCCGCACAGTACACTCGCTGCTCATGGCCATGTCGCATTTCCACCCGACATTCCATTTTGTAGCTCCCGAAGAGCTGAAAATGCCCGAAGAATACAAAATCTATTGCGACAAGCTGGGAATTCCTTATGTAGAACATCTCGACTTTACCGAAGACATCATCAATCAAGCCGATATTCTGTACATGACCCGCGTACAACGCGAGAGATTTACCGACCTGATGGAGTATGAAAAAGTGAAAAACGTGTATACCCTGCACAACCAGATGCTCGAAAACAGTAAACCCAACCTGCGTATTCTACACCCACTGCCACGCGTCAACGAAATCGCTTACGACGTCGACGACAATCCCAAAGCATATTATTTCGAACAAGCCAAGAACGGCCTTTACGCCCGCCAAGCCATTATATGCAAAGTTCTTGGAATCAAAATCGAAGACTAAACCTCAAAAAACGCATTTACTATGGAACTCTCGGATAAAGAACTGAAAGTCGCCGCCCTCGAAAACGGCACGGTCATCGACCACATACCCTCGGAACAACTGTTCAAAGTCGTGTCGCTGCTCCACCTCGACCGCCTCGATAAGAACATCACCATCGGCAATAACCTGTGCAGTAAAAAAATAGGGAAAAAGGGAATTATAAAAATCGCCGATACATACTTCAAACAAGAAGATATAAATAAAATCGCGATTCTGGCTCCCAAAGCAAAAATAAATATCATCAAAAACTACACCGTAACCAACAAACAGAAAGTCAGCCTGCCCGACACACTGCATGATATCATACGTTGCGCCAATCCCAAATGTATCACCAATAACGAACCTATGGCGACGGTATTCGATGTAATCGACAAGGACAACGTCGTCGTGAAATGCCGCTATTGCGAACAATCTATTGCGAAAGAAGAAATCAAGCTCAAATAAATTGCACATGGAAAAAGAAATCATCGCTCCTTCGGGAGAAAAGGTCGAGTGGAAACCGGGTACGATGATCTACCCGTTACCGGCGGCACTTATCAGCTGCGGCGCCACCGAGAAAGAATACAATGTACTCACGGCCAGCTGGGTAGGGACGATATGCAGTAATCCGCCCATGTGCTATGTTTCCATTCGTCCCGAACGCTACTCCCACTCCATAGTCGAACGCAATATGGCTTTTGTCATCAATCTCACCACCGAAGGACTGGCCCGTGCTACCGACTGGTGCGGCGTACGTTCGGGTAAAGACTTCAACAAATTCGCCGAATGCGGCCTCACACCGGTCGCTTCTCAAAAAGTTGCCGCCCCTTATATCAAAGAATCGCCCCTGAGCATCGAATGCAAAGTGCGGGAAGTGCTGCATCTGGGCAGCCATGACATGTTCATAGCCGATGTAGAAGGCGTTCTCGCCGATACTGCATACATCGACCCTGAAACGGGAGCATTCGATATGGAAAAAGCCGGACTTCTGGTATATTCACACGGCCACTATTACAAGACAGGCGAAGCTATCGGAAATTTCGGTTGGTCGGTCAAGAAAAAAAGAGAATGATTTTTTCTCTCCGCCATACATTATAACCCATAAAAAAAGGTTATCTTTGCCACTTCTCAAAAATTCACCGAATTTAAAACTTATAATCACAAAACAATGAAGAGAGACAACGCCATTTTCGACATCATTGAACGCGAACGTCAGCGCCAGATGAAGGGTATCGAACTTATCGCCTCGGAAAATTTTGTCAGCGACCAAGTCATGCAGGCCATGGGTTCTTGCCTGACCAACAAATACGCCGAAGGCTACCCCGGAAAACGTTACTATGGAGGTTGCGAAGTGGTAGACCAGTCGGAACAACTCGCCATAGACCGATTGAAAGAAATTTTCGGAGCCGAATGGGCCAACGTACAACCCCACTCGGGTGCACAAGCCAACATGGCCGTATTCATGGCTGTCTTGAATCCCGGTGACAAATTCTTGGGATTGAACCTGTCGCACGGTGGACACTTGTCGCACGGTTCTCCCGTAAATTTCTCGGGCCTGATGTTCCAACCTCTCGAATACGGCGTAAAAGAAGATACCGGATATGTCGATTACGACATGATGGAAGAGGTCGCTCTGCGCGAACGCCCGAAACTGATCATAGGTGGAGCATCGGCCTATTCCCGCGAATGGGACTATGCCCGTATGCGCCGTATCGCCGACCAAATAGGTGCAATCTTCATGATAGATATGGCTCACCCCGCAGGTCTCATCGCAGCCGGACTGCTCGACAATCCGCTGAAATACGCCCATATCGTTACCTCCACCACCCATAAGACACTTCGCGGACCGCGTGGCGGTATCATTTTGCTGGGTAAAGATTTCGATAATCCGTGGGGAAAAACCACACCCAAAGGAGAAATCAAGAAAATGTCGGCACTCCTCGACTCTGCCGTATTCCCCGGCGTACAAGGCGGACCGCTCGAACATGTAATCGCCGCCAAAGCCGTCGCCTTCGGAGAGGCTCTTCAACCCGAATACAAAGAATATCAGACTCAAGTGAAGAAAAATGCGGCTGTCATGGCTCAGGCATTCATCGACAAAGGATATAAAATTATCTCCAACGGTACCGACAACCACTGTATGCTCATCGACTTGCGCACCAAGTTTCCCGAATTGACGGGCAAGGTTGCAGAGAAAGCTCTCGTTGCCGCCGATATTACAGCCAACAAAAATATGGTTCCTTTCGACAGCCGTTCACCGTTCCAAACCTCGGGAATACGCCTCGGTACTCCTGCCATCACAACCCGGGGTGCCAAAGAAGACCTCATGCTCGAAATCGTAGAAATGATCGATACGGTACTGAAAGCTCCCGAAAACGATGCGGTCATCAAGAGTGTGCGTGAAAAAGTAAACGAAACGATGAAGGCTTATCCCCTGTTCGCTTACTAAAAAATATATTCCGGACTTCATTTGGGCGGGCTACACATGGTAGTCCGCCCAATTTTTTTACGTTTTTGACTAAAAAAGACACTTCCTTATACATATAATATACTATCTTTGAACGCAGACATAAAAACTCATAAAATAATTTACCATGAAAAAACGACTCATCTTCTTAGGTGCGACAGCACTCTTGGGACTTTGTCGATTCAACGCACAGGCTCAACAATACGACCCGCCCTGCGTAGTCGAACAATGGAGCCACGCATCGACTCACGACAAGGTAATTGACATCAATTTTTCCGACCCCGATATGCCCGATACTTGGAAAGGCAAGACGGGAACAGATTGTCCGTCATACAGCGCGGGCGGGTACTATAACGGTGTTCTCGAAGTACCTATATACGAGAACGGACAAACAAGCGAGCATACCTACCCGCTGCTCTTTCACAATTGCACTTTCGCCAATAAAAATTCTTACAACGGTTATGCCGCTGCCACAGCGGCATTTGCCCGCCAGTTCTACGACGGACAGAACGCCACGCAGAAAAACGACTGGACACAGCCGGGACACACCGTCTACCTCGAAGACAGTATTACCTATACCGGAGAAAAACCGAAGCATGGCATAGCCGGTTATGCGCACTTATGCCGCGACGGGGCGACAACCGACTCGACCGGGAACAAAGTCAGTATGCACGGTTGGCTCGAAATCGACCATATACCCTACGTAGAGCGCGTGCAATGGTCATGGTCATCGTCGTCATGGGGACGCGGTGTAAAATGCGATTACAAAATCGGAGACGGCGAATGGAAACCCCTTGTATGGATGGGAAGCAACAAACAGAAAAACGGATATACCGTGTACAGCGATCAAGGTTATTTCATGGAAAATATCATTGACGCACACGACGTTTCTTTACGCTGGCGCATTTGGGACGGAGACCCCGGAACAACGACATTCCAAACCGACGCCGAGGGTAATCCCGCCTTCAATACGGCTATCGACCCCTATGGACAACAACAGCCCGTAAAAATACACAAAATACAAATATTCGGAGATCCGATTTCGGCCGCTCAGGCCGAATATGCCCGGGAGAATCCGGTATCCGATGTCGGAGATATTACTTACGATGACCCCGACGATGATGAGACCGATAACGACCAAGACGGCGATACAGCCTGCACATTCAGCACCGTAGCACAAGACGGCAGCGGCGATTTCACCTCGGTACAGGAAGCCATCGACGCCGTAGCAGAGGGTACGCGCGGAATCATCTTCATACGCGACGGTGTGTATGACGAAAATATCTATGCCGGGACATCGACGGATAAAAACAAATACATCAGCCTCATCGGAGAAAGCCGAGACGGAACGATACTCACCTCTTCGACCGACCGCGGAGAGAAGAATCCGAACAATAACTATCTGGATTGTGCCGCATTGAATGTTTTCGTCAAAAAATTCTACGCCGAAAACCTTACCATACGCAATACATCGGGTAACGTGGGACAAGCCGAAGCACTCTACACGGCCGGAGACGCCCATATTTTCAACAATTGTGTATTGAGCGGTTATCAGGATACATATAAATCGAACTCGGGCAGTCGGGGTTATTTCTACAACTGCCTTATCGAAGGCGCCACAGATTTTATCTACGACAGCGGGCTCGAATGGTTCGAATCATGTACGATCAACTGCGTACCCGGCGGCGGATACATCACCGCAGCAGCCGACGTTTCTCTGAGAATGACAAAAGTCCTCTACCCTTCTCTCTCGAATGAGGTATTCTACGCCGGTCTCTTTTTCAACAACTGCAATATCACCGCCGATGCGGGAGTCGCCGATGGCTCGTACTACTTGGGACGCCCGTGGAAAGAACAGTGTGGTACCGTTTTTATGAACTGTACGCTCGGCAACCATATCAAAAGTGCCGGTTGGGCTGCTTGGAACGGTGCCGAAAATTCGGCATCATATTATGAATACAAAAATACCGATCCCGACGGGAATCCCGTCAATATTTCAGGTCGGGCTTCTTGGAGCCATCAGGCCACCGATACCGAATATGAAGCTTATTTCAACACGAAATTTCTTTTCTCCGAACAAAACCCGGAAGAGATATTCGACCCCGAAGCTCTTTTTTCGGCCATAAACAAGCCGGCCAACCCTTCGCTCTCGGGCCACACCATCTCTTGGGAGGTATCGGACGATGCTGCGGGATACATGATTTTACGAGACGGGAAATTCGTGACTTTCACAACAAGCAATACTTATAACATCGACGACGAGACCGCCACATGGAGTGTAAAAGCTGTATCGAAACGCGGTATTACAAGCCAAGCCGCCGAATGCAAAGCCCGACTGACCGCCTTCCCCACAGCCGAAGGTTTCGGAAAATACGCATCGGGAGGCCGGGGCGGTAAAGTTGTAACCGTCACCAACCTCAATGACGACGGCGAAGGGTCGTTGCGTTGGGCATTCCAACAATATAAAAACGAACCCTTGACGATCGTTTTCGCCGTATCGGGAGAAATCGTCCTGAAATCGGAAATGAAAGTCAACCGAAAGAACTGGACACTGGCCGGACAAACCGCACCCGGCGACGGTATCGTCATTACACACAACAAAGTGAACTTCGGAAGCTCGGAAAATTTCATCGTACGCAATATCCGATTCCGCATCGGACAAAAAGATGTCAACGGCAATATCATTGCCGAGAACGCCTGCGGAGCCGAGAATTGCTCCAATTTCATCTTCGACCATTGCACATTCGGCTGGTCGGTAGAAGAAAACATGAATGTATTCGATTCACACTTCCACACCGTACAATATTGTATTATACACGAGGGTCTTTACGATGCCGGACACTCCAAAGGAGCGCGCGGATACGGTTGTCAATGGGGAGGTTCTCCGGCCACCTATCATCATAACCTATTGGCTCACAACAACAGCCGGAGTTGCCGTTTCAATGGAGCACGTGGTGAAGACTACGTCGTATATCTCGAATACTTCAATAACGTCAACTACAACTGGGGAAGCCGATTGGGCTGTTACGGGGGCGAGAACACGGCCAACATCACCGAATACAACGGTATGAATGCCGCACACGAATGCAATTTCGTCAACAATTACTACAAACCTGGGAAAAACACCAGCAGCCAGACTTTCGTCGCCCCTTCGTACAAACGAGATGGAGCTACATCATGGGGACCGTCGCAATGGTACATTTCGGGAAACGTCATGCACGGAAACACCTCTGTTACCACCAATAACTGGAACGGGGTTGCTCCGGACGAAAACTCCTATTCGAAAGCGGAACTTCGCGTCGACACACTCATCATTCCGAAACTCAATTACTACAAATGGACGCTTCCCATGCGTTACGGTGAGTACGACTTCGATACCTATGCCTATGCCGCCGGTGATTACGAAACGGCACAAGAGGCCTATGAAACAGTTCTTGCCAAAGCAGGAACCATAAACCGCGATGCCGTAGAACGCCGTATCGTGGAAGAGGTAAGATCGGGCACGACAACCAATAACGGCGGAAGTAAAGGTAACGGCATCATCGATACGGAAAACGATGCCGAAGGATTCTTCTCCTATACAACCGATTACGTAGTACCGGCAGATAGCGACGGGGACGGAATGCCCGACGAATGGGAAAAGGCTCACGGTCTCAACCCGAATGTCGCCGACAATAATTACGTGAATGTCGACGGCTACACGGCTCTCGAAGTCTACCTCAACAGTCTCATGGGCGAGGTAATGGACGACCAATTTACCAGCGCCATACCGCAAACGCCAACCGATAAATCACCCGTCTGGTACAGCGACGGAATACTGCACACGGGTAACTGCATAGGCAATCGCATTACGATATACAATACTGCCGGACAGGTAATCAGAGAAATGCAAGCCGACAGAGAAACGGTACAAATCGATAATTTGCCTACCGGTATTCTTTTCGTAAAAGTTCAGAATTCCGACATGGCGGCACCAACCGTTATCAAAATTATTCGGTAGAGAAACCATGATGTAGAAAACAAACGGCTATTCATTTCGAATAGCCGTTTGTTTTCTACCGTATTCGAGCAGTCATCATTCCGTAGCGGCACAAAAAATGTTGCGAAAATTCCAACTTCTTTTATAGCAAAAAGCGAGAAAAGCCTCCACCAATTAGTATATGGAGATTCCTTGCTAATACCTCGGTATAACAAAAGGCAGAAGCCCTCGAAAACGTTGTCATTCTGAATGGAACGAAGTGAAATAAAGAATCTCAACCTAAAAGAAAACAAATAAGAGATTCCTCGCATACGCTCGGAATGACATTCGACTGTCACGCTGAGACGATAGCGAAGCATCTCTACCCACACTATGACACTCTTGTGGTACGATGTCATTCTGACGACTGTAAGGAGGAAGAATCTCCGCCCAAGCGAGCAAAAGCAGGAGATCCCTCACACCGCCCTCGGCAGGTTCGGGATGACAGAAATGTCATTCTGGCGATCGCAGGGAAGAAGAATCTCCCGCCAAGAGAGCGTATGGCATGAGATCTCTCACTTTCGTTCGAGATGACAAGCGTATTATTCTGGGCACAATGTCATTCTGAACGTAGCGTAAGCGGAGTGAAGAATCCCTTACCAAGTGTACAGAACGTGAGATTCCTCGCTTACGCTTCGGAATGACAATCATGTCATTCTGAATGGAACGAAGTGAAATGAAGAATCCCAACCTAAAAGAAAACAAATATAAGATTCCTCACATACGTTCGGAATGACAATACTGAAAAAACAAGGGGGGGGGGAGTAAGAACCTTTGCATCGGACAAGAAATGGCTATTATTCGGATTGAGACCGAAAAATACCGACACCTGATGCAGGTAATCGCCGTCGAATTCTTTATGCCTCTGTCTTTAAAAAAGAATACGGTAAAAAATAACAGAATATAGGTTTGTCGGAATTACAAAATATAACTACTTTTGTACCCTTGAAAAGTTTGCCCTATTTTTTACGGCGTAAAAACGAGCGTGAAGAACGGGCGATTTTCGACCGAAAAGAAATCAATAACGACCATCGCCGGGCTCCCTCGTAAAGAGCGTCGGTGAAGAAAGATGTAAGATATGATAAAAGTTACTTTTCCCGATCAGTCGGTCAAAGAATTTGCCGCAGGAACAACTCCGTTGCAAATCGCCGAGAGTATCAGCCAGCGGTTGGCGCAAGAGGTTTTAGCCGCAAGTGTCAACGGTCAGGAGTGGGATCTTTCCCGCCCTATCGAAGAAGACGCCACCCTACAATTATATAAATGGGACGATCCCGAGGGCAAACACGCCTTTTGGCACAGTTCGGCACACCTTATGGCCGAGGCTTTGCAGGAACTTTATCCCGGTATAAAATTCGGTATCGGCCCCGCTATCGAAAACGGATTCTATTATGACGTAGATCCCGGCGAAACGGCAATTAAAGAAGGCGATTTTGCTGCTATCGAAGCCAAAATGATGGAGCTGGCTTCCCGTAAGGAAGAGATCGTGCGTAAAAACATCACCAAATCCGACGCACTCAAAATGTTCGGAGACCGGGGGGAGGAATATAAAGTAGAGCTTATCAGCGAACTCGAAGACGGTAGCATATCAACTTATACGCAGGGGGCGTTCACCGACCTATGTCGCGGTCCGCACTTGCCCAATACAGCACCCATCAAGGCGGTAAAAATTCTCTCCATCGCCGGAGCTTACTGGCGCGGCGACGAGAAGCGCCATCAACTGACCCGCCTTTACGGCATCACCTTTCCCAAGAAGAAAATGCTCGATGAGTATCTTACCATGCTCGAAGAGGCCAAGAAGCGCGACCATCGTAAGATAGGAAAGGAAATGGAGCTTTTCATGTTCTCCGACACCGTAGGCAAAGGATTGCCCATGTGGTTGCCCAAAGGAACGGAACTGCGCCTGCGCCTGCAATCGTTCCTCCGTCGCATACAGGCCCGCTATGATTATCAGGAGGTCATCACTCCGCCTATCGGAAACAAGCTCCTCTATATCACCTCGGGACACTATGCAAAGTATGGTAAAGACTCTTTCCAACCCATACATACACCCGAGGAGGGAGAAGAATACTTCCTCAAACCGATGAACTGCCCGCATCACTGCATGATCTACAAGAATATGCCCCGCTCATATAAAGACCTGCCTTTGCGTCTGGCCGAGTTCGGTACCGTATGCCGGTATGAACAGAGCGGAGAGTTGCACGGCCTCACCCGGGTACGCAGCTTCACGCAAGACGACGCGCATATCTTCTGCCGTCCCGACCAAGTGAAAGACGAGTTCCTGCGTGTCATGGACATTATTTCTATCGTTTTCCGCTCGATGAATTTCCAAAATTTCGAAGCTCAGATTTCATTGCGCGACAAGGTGAATCGGGAAAAGTACATCGGAAGCGAAGAAAATTGGGAAAAAGCCGAGCAGGCCATCATCGAAGCCTGCGAAGAAAAAGGTCTCAAAGCCAAAATAGAATATGGCGAAGCTGCTTTTTACGGTCCGAAGCTCGACTTTATGGTAAGAGATGCCATCGGTCGCCGCTGGCAGTTGGGAACCATTCAGGTCGATTACAATCTACCCGAACGTTTCGAACTCGAATATACCGGTAACGATAATCAGAAACACCGTCCCGTGATGATTCACCGGGCACCCTTCGGCTCGATGGAACGTTTCGTGGCTGTACTTATCGAACATACCGCCGGAAAATTCCCGCTTTGGCTCACCCCCGAACAGGTTGTCGTCATGCCCATCAGCGAGAAATTCAATGAGTATGCCGAGAAAGTGGTGCGTGAACTCAAACAGAAAGATATCCGTGCCGTTGTCGACGGACGCAATGAGAAAATAGGCCGTAAAATACGCGACAATGAATTGAAGAAAATACCCTATATGCTTATTGTCGGTGAAAAAGAGGCCGAAAATAATGAAGTTTCTGTAAGAAAACAGGGCGAAGGTGATAAAGGTTCGATGAAAATTACTACCTTTGCCGAGATTCTCACCAAAGAGGTCGAGAATATGATAAACCAATGGTAATTGAATGGAGAAAAACAACGAAGCTGGGAATAACAACAGGCGAAACATTCCCCCCAAAAAAGACGGTGTAAACCAGTATTCTATAAACGAAAGAATACGGGCTCGTGAAGTCCGCCTTGTCGGAGAAAATGTAGAACAAGGAGTATTTTCCACACATGAAGCTCTGCGTATTGCCGAAGAACAAGGTCTCGACTTGGTAGAAATCTCTCCCAATGCCGTGCCTCCCGTTTGCCGTATCATCGATTACCAAAAGTTTCTCTATCAACAGAAAAAACGCCTTAAAGAGCAAAAGGCCAAATCGACAAAGGTCGTTGTCAAAGAGATACGTTTCGGACCTCAAACCGACGACCACGATTATAACTTCAAGCTCAAACATGCAAAAGGATTCCTCGAAGAAGGAGCCAAAGTAAAAGCGTATGTCTTTTTCAAAGGCCGGTCGATCCTTTTCAAAGAACAAGGCGAGGTATTGTTGCTGCGTTTTGCCAACGATCTCGAAGATTACGGCAAAGTGGAACAGATGCCGGTTCTTGAAGGTAAACGCATGATTATCATGCTGACCCCGAAGAAAAAATAGAAAATGAGGAAACTCAGTTATCATAAAATCAAAATTAAAAATTAGCAAAATGCCGAAGATGAAAACTAATTCCGGTGCCAAAAAAAGGTTTGCCCTTACCGGATCAGGAAAAATCAAAAGAAAACACGCTTTCAAAAGTCATATTCTGACAAAGAAGACGAAAAAACAAAAAAGAAATTTGACGCATTTCGGTCTCGTCGATCACGCCGACGTAAAGAATGTAAAAGAGTTGTTGTCTTTGAGATAACCTCCGATACCGAAAATTTCATTCAGTCTTAAAAAAGCGATTTTCTAACAAAGCAGTATTAACCGAATGCATTAGCCCGAAGAGCTTCTCGAAAAGAGAAGACGCTAACATTCAAAACAAGTAAAACTATGCCAAGATCAGTCAATCACGTTGCTTCAAGAGCAAAAAGAAAAAAAATTCTGAAACTTACCCGTGGATATTACGGTGCCCGTAAAAACGTATGGACCGTAGCCAAGAATACATGGGAAAAAGGTCTTACCTATGCTTACCGTGATCGCAAAGCCAAAAAACGTAATTTCCGCGCTCTTTGGATTCAGCGTATCAACGCAGCAGCCCGTCTCGAAGGCCTTTCGTATTCTAAATTGATGGGTGCTCTTCATAAAGCAGGTATCGAAATCAACCGCAAAGTTCTCGCCGATTTGGCCATGAACAATCCCGAAGCATTCCGCGCTATCGTACTTCAAGCTAAGAATGCTTAAATAAGAGCAATTTGATATGAAAAATAAGCGTTCTCTGTGGAGAACGCTTATTTTTTCTCTCGAAAATTTGTTTTTCCCGATTTATTACTATATATTTGTCATAGTCAATTACGGTAAAGACATAAGATTGCGTCGTATTGGATTGGGAAACTCTTCAAATCTTATGAAATACCGAGACAAGCTTTTTTCTCCAATGGCGGGCCACGCCTTTATGGTATGCTTAGCACGGTGGATTACAAAGGAGGAAAGGCACTCAAAACCTGTCATTCGGAGTTTCATCGCATCATACGGCGCAATCTCTTTTTTTATCTTTTATTATAGTGTCGACAGATGTCGGCATTTTTTATTTATGAATCCGGCCCATACGGTATTTTTTTCTCCGATTGCCTCTCCCTTTATTGAATAGAGATATTAGAGAGCCACTTACCTCGTTGTCGTACAACATGATATTTTAGTAATGGATTCTGAATATATGGAAAGATTCTTATTGTTACTCTTGCTTGAAAGGTGATTCTTCCTCCTTGCAGTCGTCAGAATGACATTGTTTGTTATTCCGAGCGTATGCGAGGAATCTCACGTTCTGTGCACTTGGTAAGGGATTCTTCACTCCGCTTACGCTGTATTCAGAATGACATCGTACCGTAAGGACTTCAACACTTTGCAAGGGATTCTTCTTTTCACTACATTCTGTCTAAGAATGACACGCTTGTCATTCCGTGCCGTCGCCGATGCGACGTTTTATGAGAAACAGGTTGCGCGCGGCGGATTCATCGCCGGCCTGCGCCGCCCGTTGCAAATAATCGAGCGCACGGGGTATATTGCCATTGACATAGCAGGCATTGCCCAATGCATTGTAACTGCGGGGATCGTGGGCGACGGTTTCGAGCATGGCGAGCGCCTCGGCAGGGTAACCGCCGGTGAGCAACCCTATGGCCCGGTTGATGACGATTGCCACACGGTCGGGTGCATTGTCGTAATAGATGCGCACGTAACCGGCGTTACGCAACTCGGGCAAGGCTTCCCGACAGAGATAGCGATAAGCCCTGTTGCCCCGAAGACGCCGCATGGCGCTCTCGCGCATCACGGGATCGGGTATGGAGTCGATGACCTGCAAGAGGCCGTCGCGGAACTCATTGGTAGAATCGGTGTCGGCCACATAATCGCGCAACTCGGTCCACGCCGGACCGCCGGAGATAAGCCGGAACAAGGAATCGGGATAACCGGTGCGTTCTTGTATGTAACGTGCCAACGCCTCGGCACGCCGCTGCGCCAACCGTATATTGAAGGCGAGCGGGCCCTCGGGCGATGCCAGGCCGATGATTTCGATAAAGCGTACTTCGGCGGCGCTGTCGGCCGATACCCGCGCGGTCAGTTCCACGATCTTGTCGAGCGTCTCGTTATTGGTACGGTACAACGTATCGAGATAAGAACGGTTTACGGGATAATGCACATACAACGCGCCGGGCTCCTTGCGCAACACCTGCGTACCGTCGTAGGGACGGTAATCGGCCAGACGATGCAGCACGGGATTTTCCTGCGCCAGCGCATAGGTCTGCGGCACGACGAGCGGTATCACGGGATCATAGGGCGGTATGTAACGGAACGGCTCGCGGCACAAGGGGTCGAGGGTATCGACCGAGCAACAGCCTTCTTTCTCGCGGGTGAGGCAGAGGGCGAGATTGCCGTAACGCATCCACGGTTGCACGGCAATACGCATCTCATACCACAAGGTATCGCCGGGAACGCCTTTCGGCACGGAGGGATACCACTCCTGCCGGCTGTCGAGCCACGCTTCCCGCGCACTGTACTTGCGATGCCGCTTGCCTTGAAAGACGACGGCAGGCAATGCGAGCGTGTCGCCCGTCCCGCAAAGCGACGGGGTGAACCACATACAATAGTCTTTCTTCACCTCCCGGCGCGAGGTCGTGAGGGGGAATTGCAGGGTGAGGGCGAAACTGTCGGCCCACTCGATGATGCAGGTATCGGGTACGCCCGTACCGGCGACAGAACGTACCGAAAGGGAGTCGGATACCGAAGGTACGACTGCCGGGCCGACCTCAACCGTCGCCGTATCGACGACATAGGTCGTAGAGACCATCAGCGTGGTATCGACGACAAGGGTTCCGGCCGAGAGACGCGTGCTGACGACTCTCGCCGTGTCGCACACAAAAGCGGTGTCGGCCACAGCATAGCAACGGGCCGCAGCGAGTGAGGCCGCTCCCCTGCCCGGGAGGACAAGGAAGGCCAAAATACATATACGGGTGATTATCTTGTTCATGGCGTCAATCGATTACGTAAACCACCGAAAGCGAGAGCTTGGTAGGCATGAAAATGTTTTTCTTCTGTATTCCCTGATAACGTCCGCAATGGCGACAACGGTAATACTTCGAGCAGGTATGGGCAAAACCGAGACCGATAGCGCCCTCGATGCTCCACCGCTTGTTGATGATGTGGTGGTAGCCGTAGACCAGCCCGCCGCCGTAGAGGTTACCCTGAAAACGATAGTCGCGCAACTGTTTCCACAAGCCGAAGGGCATGTGCACGTTACCGGTATTGTAGTGCATATACAACAGATGGGCGCCCACGAAATGCCCGCCGAAAGGGGCACACAACCAGTAACGCGCCTCGGGCTGCACGGCAACGTGGCGCCACTTCTTGTTGTCGCCGAAGGTGAAGGGGTTGTAACTGAGGGAAAGGTCGAGCGTCCACTTGCGGGCGACCCGGTATTCAAAAGCGATATTGGGCGAGACGGTGGCCCACCCCACCGCATTGGTCTTCACGGCCATATCCTGCGCCGCGGTCCGGACAGGCAAAAACAGAAGCAGAGCCATGCAGGTTGCTACCGCCCAACAGCACTTTCCGCGTAAAAACGGCGGAACGTATAAAAATAGTTTGTCAACTCTTCTGGTCATCTCAATGCCTCGATGTAATGATATACTTACTTTTCGATTCTATTATATTTATGAAACTTATTTTTTAATCATGGTTAAAAAAAACGGGCAAAAACTTCTAAAAAACAACGTCCTGACCCCTCATTCATCACAACAACACATCAACCAAACAACCATAATCATTTATTCTTGGTAAACATCACCCATCTTTTTCCCGAATTTTTCCCGATCAGTAAATGCTTACACGGGGCAAAGATAATAAAGAGATTCTTTTCCTAAAACAAAATTTGGTAAAAAGCCGAATAATTTAATATATAACCTTGCAGTGAAAAATATGAAATCATATTCCATCACTTGCACAGCAAAACCTTTCGGCCTACAACATAGAAACAGATGGGACAGAAAACAGTTCACGACAGAGGAGGATTGTACTTCTTTTTGGGGGAAAGACAAAAAAAGATTGATTATCTCACGATAACCAATCTCCGTAACCTAAATTTAATACCATGAAAAACACTGTTCTCAAATATACACAATTATAACAAATAAGACAAGGATTGTTTGAGAATCGCATCGTACTTTTACACACTTTAACACAAAAGCATCTGATAGCGCGATAAAAAGCCTTTTCCTCCCCCGGGAAGGTCGGGGTATGAGCGGAGAACGACAACTTTGCCGCAAGCCGTTTACCGTAATTCTCGCCCTTTCATTTCACAACCGGAAGCTACTTGCCCGCTTCAATGGAGATGCTTCGCTATCGCTCAGCATGACATTCACGTGTCATTCCGAACCGACGCCAAGCCGAGTACTGTGCAGAACACGTTTGTTCGGGCACAGCCGAGGCGCGAAGGAGGAAAAAGAAGTTAACCGAGGCAATCGTCCGACGAGGAATTTTCGAGCAAACGAGAGCAAAATGGAAAATTCATTTTCCATTTGCCGAGTGCCGCAGAAAATCAGCTTGGCTGAATCTCTTACTGTTTGTTTGAGATTCTTCGGGGTTACACCCCTTAGAATGATAATCATGTCATTCCGAGCGAGGCCGATAGGCCGACGAGGAATCTCATACAAATACTTACTTGGTCGGAGATTCTTCAAGACAAATCCTTTCAGAATGACACCCTTGTCATCTCGAACGAAGGTGAGAGATCTCTTGCCATACGTTCTCTTGACAGGAGATTCTTCACTTCGCTTATGCTACGTTCAGAATGACAATGTTCCGTAACTTCTTTCCCGCCGCAAAGAAGTTACCAAGAAA
>URHG01000043.1 GCA_900547555.1 uncultured Porphyromonadaceae bacterium
TGAAACACGACGTACAATCATTTTCTTTACAATCGGGTTCTCTGCCCGGAGCCGATACGATTTATCTCGATGTGGAGAATTTGAGACTTGCTCCGATTTTGCAGACGATACCGGGAACGCCTCCTGTATCAGCTCTCTTGTCTACGACCCTTGCGACCGATTTTTCGGGAGGTTATCCGATGGTCGGAGGGTCGATTCGTCTCGATTCGGCCCGGTATGACGGCAAGTGGGTCGGGAATATGGCTCTCTCTCTCGATTATCGGCAACTTTCGTCTTCACTTATGGAAATGGAGGCTTTTCTCGATGTGGATACGACCCGGGCTTTGTCTCTATCTGCTCGGTACGATACCGATACGTTGTCGGCGCTTCCTCTTGATGCGGTCGTGCAGATACCGGCTTTCCCTCTGTTCGTGGCAAATGCTTTTTTACCCGATGATATGGCCCGGATTGAAGGTGTTTTGCGCGGAGATGTTTCAGCTTCGGGGCGTGTAGATGCACCTCGTCTTAACGGTCGTCTTTCCATCGGTAGCGGTAAAGTCGATATACCGATGATCGGAGCCTCTTTTCGGGTTTCTCCGGCGGTCGTTTCGATGTCCGACAGTCATGTGAGTATCGATACCTTTAATATTTTAGGGCCTAATAACGAACCGTTGAGTATCAACGGAAATGTGAATTTGAACGATTTTTCCCGTCCTTATCTCGATGCAAACGTAAACGGTCATAATTTCGAGCTTTTCAATCTTCCTAAAAATCGTACGTCGATGCTTTACGGGAAAGCTGCGGCCGACATCGAAGCTTCTGTTCGCGGATTCGTCGATGCTTTGTCGTTGAGGGGGAATATCGTATTGCTGAACGGCACGGAAGCTACATATATTTTACGGGATAACAATTCGTTGCCCGGGGTGAGCAATTACGGCGATATGGTTGTCTTTACATCGTTCGTCGATACGGCGAGCGAAGAAACCATTGTTCCTTTTCAGCCGGTTTCGGGTATGGATATGCTGGTGAATGTCGACATCGGCAATGCCGTGTCGTTATCGGTCGAATTGACGCCTGACGGGAACAGTCGCATAGATTTGCAGGGAGGTGGCAGCCTGACGTACACGATGAATGCTTTGGGCGACAGCCGTTTTACCGGTCGTTATGAGCTTTCGGGAGGTACGGTTTGTTACACTCCGCCGCTTATCGGCCAGAAACTTTTTTCGATAAAGGAAGGCAGCTCTGTCGTGTGGGAAGGCGAGATTGCCGATCCCGTCCTTGATATTACGGCTATCGACAAGTTACAGGTCGATGTTGCCTCGGGTGGCAGTACGAGATCTGTTCAATTTCAGGTATCTATTTCTATTACCAATTCGCTCGATAACCTTTCCATCGTTTTCGATGTCGCAGCCCCCAATGATCTTACCATACAGAACGAACTTACTTCCATGACTGCCGAACAGCGGGCTTCGCAGGCGATGAGTCTATTGGTATACAATACCTATACGGGGCCGAGTGCCTCTCAGGGAGACTTGTTTTCGGGAAATCCGCTCAATCAATTTTTGCAGAACGAGCTGAATAAATGGTCGCGCAACAACCTGAAAAATGTCGATCTCAGTTTCGGAATCAATAGCAAGGGAGAGGCCGACGGAACGACACGAACGGATTATTCTTACCAGTTATCCAAAAAGTTTTTCAATGATAGGATACGCATCGTCGTAGGCGGAAGTTATTCTCCCGACGATAATTCGGCCGATGCACTGAAAGAAAATCTTGTCGATGATATCGCTATCGAATACAAGCTCGATAAGCGGGACAATATGATATTGAAAATATTCCGCCATACAGGGCAGGAGACGATTCTCGAAGGCGAAGTAACCGAGACGGGGCTGGGTTTTGCCGTACGTAAAAAACTGGCTCGCTTGTCCGAGCTGTTCCGTCGTTCTTCTCGTAGGAATACATCTCAAACCACACAATCTATACAGCCGTGAAAAAGATATGTTTCTTTATATTGCTTTTGCCGTTTATCTGGGCGGGTTGCGATACGACGAGTAAGTTGGGTGCGGGAGAGGTATTGTACACCGGGGTAAAGAAAATGCATATCGATCCCGAAGAAAAGGGAGTAAAACTCTCTTCCGATGCCGAGTCGGCTGTCCGCGACGCCCTCTCGGTGAAACCCAATAATGCATTGTACAGTCCCTATGTCCGCTGGCCCTTCCCGTTCGGTTTGTGGGTGTATAACCATGTCGAACCCAAAAAGGTCCGGGGCTTTAAACATTGGTTCTATGAGCGGTTTGCCAAGACTCCGGTGTTGATATCGACCGTGCAGCCCGATTTGCGGGTGGCGGTTGTTCCCGATATTCTTGCAAATTATGGGTATTTTTCTTCGTCGGCGGCTTATTCGCTCGATTACAATCGAAAAAATCCTAAAAAGGCGCGTATTACTTATGATGTAACTTACGGAAAGCCGTGGCGTTACAGCTCTATATCATATCCTGTGCCGTCGTCGCCACTCACGTCGATTATCGATTCTACACGTTCCTCTTCGCTTTTGAGAGAGGGAGATATTTATCGGGCCGATGTTCTCTCTTCCGAGCGGTCGCGTATCACTTCCGTTCTCCGTAACAGGGGCTATTACTTTTTTCGGCCCGATTATCTTTCCTATCTTGCCGATACGACAGTTGTACCCAATGAGGTTGCGTTGCGGTTGCAGTTGCGAGGCAACATTCCCAGTGAAGCATTGCGAACTTATCGGGTGGGGCATATTACATTCGATTTGAAATCTGCCTCGGGAAAGGG
Organism: uncultured Porphyromonadaceae bacterium; assembly: GCA_900547555.1. Taxonomy (GTDB): domain Bacteria; phylum Bacteroidota; class Bacteroidia; order Bacteroidales; family UBA11471; genus Caccoplasma. Next base: position 2,779 of record URHG01000043.1, read on the forward strand.
TGTGGTCGATACGGTCGAATTATCCAATGTAACATTTGTTTACCAGAAACCCCTTAAAGTCCGGAAACGGTTTATCGAAAGAAATATTACATTGAAGACCGATGAGATCTATACGCTCGACCGACAGACCGAGTCGCTCAATAGTCTCGTGCGTATGGGTATTTTCAGATATGTCAATCTGTCGGTTTCTACACCCGATTCGATAAGAGGGGATAACAGTCTCGATATTATGCTCGATGCGGCTATGGACACGCCGATGGAGGCGTGGTTTGAGGCGAATGTTACCTCATCTACCAATAGTTTTATCGGCCCCGGTGTCATTTTCGGATTGGCCCATAAGAATGTTTTCGGAGGGGGAGAACGACTTTCTCTCGAATTGTCGGGGTCGTATGAGTGGCAGACCGGGAAACGGCAGTCTGCCGGGACGAAAACATCTCTTCTCAACTCGTATGAGTTCGGGATAAAGGCATCGCTCGCTTTTCCTCGTTTATTGCCTTCGGCGCTGTTGTGGAACTCTCGCATCGAGCGTCGGTACGGCGGAAAAACTACCGTACAGCTTAGCGCCGATTTGATGAATCGTCCGCAGTATTTCAGAATGCTCTCGTTGAATACCTCTTTTTCTTTTGATTTCCAATCATCGGAGGTAAGTTCCCACACGATACAGTTGCCTAAAATCGGATATAATTATTTGATCAACTCGACGGCTTCTTTCGACAGTACATTACAGGAAAATCCTGCCATAGCATTGAGTTTCCGTAATCAACTCATACCCACGTTGGGATATACTTATCGATTCAACAAGCAGTTCGGTCGTTATGACGGAAATCACATTTTCTGGCAGACTTCCGCGTCTACGGCCGGGAACTTCCTGTCTTGGGTTGTTGCGGGAACCGAAGGCCATAAAAAATTTCTCGGCATACCCTTTTCCCAGTTTGCAAAGGCGACGACCGATTTTCGGTATTATCGGCGTTTATGGGGAGAGGCTTGGCTAGCGACACGTTTTCTGGTCGGGGCCGGTTGGGCTTACGGCAATTCTACCGTATTGCCGTATAGCGAACAGTTCTATATAGGCGGAGCCAATAGTATAAGGGCTTTTACCATACGTACGGTAGGCCCCGGAAGTTATGCCCCGCCGAAAGGCGATACCGATGCTTATCTCGACCAGACCGGTAACTTCAAACTCGAAAGCAATATCGAGTTGCGATTCCCGATTTTGGGAGATTTGCAAGGAGCGGTCTTTCTCGATGCCGGAAACATTTGGCTGCTCAAAGCCGAAGAAAGCCGACCCGGTGGTACGCTCAATGCTAAAACATTTTGGCGGGATATCGCTCTTGGTACGGGAATCGGGCTGCGATATGATATAAGTTTCCTGATATTGCGTATCGATATGGGTATAGGCTTGCACGCACCTTATAACAACGACAAGCCCCGGTATTATAATATGGATAGTTTCGGTAAAAGTCTGGCTTTCCATCTGGCCATAGGTTATCCTTTTTAGAAACTATTTGCATATTATATTGTGAAGATTGGTAAAAAATAGGTATATTTGAGATCATCGAATATATTTATCTGTTTATTACCATGAAACGATTTCTCTTGTTTTGCTTTTTCATATCGCTTCCCGTTTTTTTGTTTTCGCAGAATGCATTTGTCGTGCACGGTCGTGTCGAGGGTTATCCCGATGGTACGGTATTTACCTTGAAGTCTTTCGGTTCGGATACCTTGTATCAAGGGGTGTTTGTCATAAGAGGGGAGACGAAAAGGGAAGTCCGTAGTTCTTTATATATCGGAGAGTCTTATTTGGAATCTTGTCTTGTATGGTTGGCTCCAGGGGCTGAAATATTTATATCGGGAGATACGGCTGTTGTGCCGAGGTGCTGGGAGGTGCAGAGCAATGTGCCTCGTCAAGGAGAAGAAAATCGATATAAAGAAGCGACAAAAGATTTACAAGAGCAGTATGCCGATAATCTGTTGCGATTGGAACAGATGTATCGTTCGATTCCGTCCCAAATTTCGCCCGACGATACGGTGAATATGAATAAATGGTCGGAAGTAAAGCGTTTACAGCAGTTGCGTGATTCGTTGGAGACGGAAATTTGCGTTAGGGAACTTGATTTGATGAAGGACTTGCCCGTAACTGCGGATTGGTTGTCCCGATTATCCCGTTATGCTCGGGCGGTAGCCCAAGAAGAACCATACAGGAAATATCGGCCGCTTGTACAGGCTTGTTACAGCCGCCTCGATGAGACCCAGCGGAATAGCGAAGATGGTAAGTCGGTTTCATTTTATTTGACTCTTGAAATTATAGAAGAGGGTATGATGTGTCCCGATGTGGAGTTATTCGGCTTGGACGGGACTCGTTATCGTCTTTCCGATTTTCGGGGAAAATATGTATTGCTTGATTTTTGGGGCAGGAACTGCGGGCCGTGCAAAGCCTCGATACCGGAATTGGAAAAAATCGTACGGGAAAATGGTAAATGTCTTACTCTCGTGAGTATTACGACAGACGGCGAAAAAGGTTGGCGAAAGTATTCCGATAAACACCCTTTTTTGTGGCATAACCTTTGCGATGGAGGCTGTTGGAACGGACTTGTCGCCCGTTTCGGGTTTAATGGAGTTCCCGCCTTTGTCCTTCTTTCGCCCGAAGGTAAGGTGCTGTCCAAGCGGGTAGGTTACGGAAAGGGAATCATAGATAGGTGGTTGGAGAAGTTTATCGGAGTATCATATACGCCGGTAGAGAAATAAATCAAAGGTAACCCTTCGTATGATGTGAAGAATCAAATACCTGATTTAATATATTTTAGTTATGAAAAAACATGTAGTGTCATTGTTGCTGTTGTGGGGCGTTGTTTTCGGCGGTTGGGCCGAGGAGGGTTTTGTGATTCAGGGAAGAGTGGACGGTATTACACCGCAGTCGATGATTTCTCTCTATCGTGTCGATAATGGGAAACGTTCGCTTTTGGACAAAGCTTATGTTACCCGGGGACGATTCAAACTCACCGGCGAGACTGCTGACGGTAAGGCCGAGGAGGTTTATATCATGTTGAGCGATAAAAAATCACCTTCACGTACACTTGCATTGTGGGCATCGCCCGGCGCGAAAATCAAAGTGATCGGAGATGTGGACTGTCGAGAGCGATGTTGATGAGCAGAAGGAGGCTAATCTTTATGCTGTTGCTATGCGACCGTTCTTGACGGAGTATTGGAATTATTACCCCGAAAAAGCGAAATTGGAAACTCTCTATCGGGACAAGAATACGCCTCGGGAAAAACGTTCGGCAGTGCGAAAACAAATCAATGCCATAACGTCGAAACAAGATTCTATACAATCATTGATGTATAAGGCCGAGATAGATGTTATGCAGACAGCTCCGGTGGGGGATATTTGGCTTTTGCATTTGGCTCAGTTGGCTATGGCTTCGCGTACGCAAAAGAATTTTCCGTATAAAGCAGAACTCGTAGACCTATATGAAAACCGTATGACCGATGCCTTGAAGTCCAAAGAATATGGAGAAGTGGCTCGGGTGAATCTTTTCCAAAAGACCGTCGATGTGGGCGATACTCTTGTCGATGCCGATTTGTATGATTTGGCCGGTGGCGTGCATCATCTGTCCGATTATCGGGGGAAGTATGTTTTGCTCGATTTTTGGGCAAGAAGTTGTGCCCCGTGTCTGGCTGCGATGCCCGAACTTGCGCAACTTTTTGCGAATAATGCTGATAGTCTTGTCGTGGTGGGGCTTAGCCTCGACGATGAAGATGTCTGGTTACAAACATCTCGGGAGAAAAAAATCTCTTGGGTAAATCTCAATGAAAAGAAAGGTTCTGCCGGGTTGAATGTCGCTTATAATGTGTCTTCGATTCCGCATTATGTACTTATCTCTCCCGAGGGTAAAGTGTTGAGTATCTTTAAAGGTTATAAGCAAAACCGCATATACAATGAGTTGAAGAAGTATATAGAGGTAAAATAATAGTAAGGAAAAAATTGTGTAGTAAATTTGGGGATCGGATATTTCTAAAAAGAATAGAGTCGCATGCGACTCTATTCTTTTTAGAAATCAACTGAAAACACCGCTCAGGTATTGCTTGGTAAGCTCGTGCTGCGGGTTTTTAAATAACTCTTCGGCAGTTCCTTGTTCGATGACTTCGCCCATATACATGAAAACCACGTAGTCGGCGATACGCAGGGCTTGGCGTAAAGTATGGGTTACCATGATGATTCCGTAGCGTTCGCGCAATTTGGCGAAGAGGTCTTCGATATGTTTGCTCGATATGGGATCGAGAGCCGAGGTCGATTCGTCAGCAAGAATGAATTGCGGTTCTACGGCAAGACCGCGTGCCAAACACAGCCTTTGCTGCTGGCCGATGGAGAGTGCCGACGCCGGACTGTGCAGACGGTCTTTCACTTCTTCCCACAGATTGACGCCTTTCAAGTATTTTTCTACCGTTGCGTCGAGAACCCTCCGGTTGCGCACGCCATGTATACGACAACCGTATGTGATATTGTCGTATATCGACATGGGTAGAGGAGTGGGCCGTTGCGAAAGCAGCCCTATCTTTTTTCGTATATGGGTGATTTCTGCTTTGTGGTCGTAAATGTCTTCTCCACTGACCAATACCCGTCCTTCGACCCGTAAATGTTCGGTCGTGTCGATCATTCGGTTGATGCTGCGCAACAAGGTCGTTTTACCGCACCCCGACGGGCCGATAATACAAGTTATTTTTTTATCGTGCAGCGTAAGATTGACATTTTTGAGGATATGGTTGTTGCGGATATAGATATTCAAGTTCTCGATTTGGATAACGGCGTCTTCATCACGCCCGCTTTCCTCGGCGAGAGAGATTTCCTTTTCTTGCCGGTTTATCGGGTTCAAATGGCCAAATATGCTGAATAGGGATTTTTCTTTCTCCATTATTTGATTTTGTTTTTAGAGAAACGGTGAGTAATCATACGCCCCACGATACTCAGTACCAAAACGATAAGCGTAAGCAGCAGAGCTGCGGCGTAAGCGCGTTCGCGAACTTCGGGCAGAGGGCTGCTCAGCTGGAAGAAGATCGCCAGCGGTAAGGTTGCCGCCGGTTGGTCGAGCGAAGTAGGTATGCTGTCGGTAAATCCTGCGGTAAACATGACGCCTGCTGCATCGCCTATGGCGCGTCCTATCGATAAAAGGGTTGCGGTCGCGATACCCGGTGCGATTTGCCGTATGGCGACTTTTATGGTTTCATAGCGGGTGGCTCCCAGTGAGTAGGTCGCTTCGAGCAGATGTTTGGGCAACTGGCGGGCGACTTCGTCCATGGAACGGACGAAAATAGGTATAATGAGCAGCGTAATGACGATGATACCGCCCAGCAATGATGTCCGTAATCCGAGGAATATCATGATGGTAAATCCGAAAGCACCGTACACAATCGAGGGAATACCATATAGTACGTCGAACGAAAGACGCGTGATGTTGGCCAGTTTGGAATCGTTTTTCAGATAGATGTTGATGAAAAATACAATGGGAATACTGATGAGCAACCCCAGTATCGTCGATGCTCCTACGATGTAGATCGAACCGACAATGGCATTGAGTACACCGCCTTCTTTGCCGATGTAGAAACCACCGCCGGGCAGTTGGGTAATCATATCCCACGACATGGCCGGCCAGCCGTTGCGTATGATCGTGATGAGAATACTGCCCAAAAAGGCGAATACGAGGATTACCGAGATAATCATCAATCCGAAGAATATTTTCTCAACGATAAATTTTGTTTTCATGCGTCAGAACTCCTCCGGTTACATCTTATAGCTCCGCTCGATATTTCGTAATATCCAACGGGATATGATATTGAACACCAAAATGATAAAGAACAATATAAAGGCGGCGAACATAAGCGCCGACTCGTAAAGAGGCAACGACAACATTTCACCGTAATTGTTGGCGATAAGTGCAGGAAGCGGGTAACAGGGGTCGAAAAGCGATCGCGGTATGGCGGCGTAGTTTCCGCATACCATCAATACGGCTATGGTTTCGCCGAAAGCTTTCGATATGGACAGTACAACGGCGGCGACGATTCCCGGCATGGCTTTTCGCAGGATTACTTTTGAGCAAGTCTGCCATTTGGTAGCACCCAATGAAGCCGAGGCTTCCCGGTAATCTTGCGGGACAATGGTAAATATTTCGATGAGCAGGCTTACCAATATGGGCAGTATCATGATGCCCAGTACGATACCGCTGGCCAGAACGGTATATCCGCTGGTATAGTCGACGAATCGGGGGCCGAGTTTATCGGCGATCCAAGGTACGATAATGAGAGTACCCCAAACACCGTACACAACCGACGGAATGCCGGCCAAAATGTCGAATATGGGGAATACGATACGTTTTACCCACGAACTGGCATATTCGGTCAGGAAAATGGCCGAGAGCAGAGAGATGGGTAACGCGATGGCAATCGACAAAGCCGTTACGAAAAGTGTTCCTACAATAAACGGCAGGAATCCGAATTCTCCGCTGAGGGGTTTCCATGCCGATCCCGAAAGCAATTCCCATAGGGAATGTTCCGACAAGATAAGACGGCTTTTGAAAAACAGTCCGATTCCTATGGCAATAAGCAACAACAGCGATAATACGGTAAGGACAAGCATGACCCACCGGGCTGCCTTGTCCTTGAATATGCGTCGTTGTAACAGCGATAAATCCATCGGCGGCGTTAGGGATTGAGTTTTTTAAGGCTTTGGTCTATTGTTGTTTGGGGAAGGGGTATATATCCTGTCTCGATGGCGTATTTTTGACCTTCGGAGAGGGCATATTTGATGAACTCCACGACGGCCGGGTTACGTGGCACACCGTTACTTACCAAGTACAGGTCGCGGGCAGGGGGAGAGGGGTAACGACCCTCACCGATTGCTTTGATGAGGTCGGCACTGTTTTCATAAAATTTCTCGTCCTCATCGATTTGTCCGTTTTCGTTTACGTCGAGAGGAATTACGGCCAGCCCTTCATAGGGTTTATGGGAACGCATGTCATACGCGTAAGCGATGTTGTTGTAGCCTATGCCTACGCGGTCTTTTTGTACGGCAGCCGATACGCCGGGATCTCCATACATGGCGGTGCCTTGCAGTTGTTCTTGCCGTTTACCGAACCATATGGCCCATGTCTCGGCTGCTCCGCAAGCATCGGAGCGGGTGTACACATGTACGGGAATTGTACTTTCGATACCCAATAAGTCTCCGTATGTGGCATATTGGTTGTCCCAAAGAGCGGCAGCAGTTGCTTTGGTCAGACCTTTTTTGCAAATTTCGTCGAAATGCGGATTGGCGACATTGATTGTTGCTACGACCGCATCTTTTACGACCGCGAAACCTAAGGCGCCCTTTTGCGCTTCTACTTCGTATATTTCCCGGGAGACCATACCGAGGTCTACGACTTTGGCCAATGCGTCGGTCATGCCTTTTCCTGCGCCTCCGCCCGATATGTCGATACGTACATTGGGGTGAAGTTTACGAAATTCGTCCGCCCATTTGACAACCATCGGATAAAGGGCGAATGCTCCCGAAAAAGAGATCTCTCCTTTCAGGGTATCTCCTGCGGCAATCGGGTCGTTTTGAGATTGGTTTTTCTCCGACGACGGTTTACAACTTGTCGTTAAGACCAGAGAAAATATGCTTGCGAACCATATTAGTTTTTTCATAATCCGAAAATAATTTATCAGTCTTCCCGCGACTTGCATTGGGTCGGGGTAGAACGTCGATCATTTCTTTGTAAAGATTCGCAAATCTACGAATAAAACTCGATATGCGGGTCTTGTTTTACCTTTTTTGTGTAAAAGGGGCACGTGGGGAATGTTATTCCCCTTTCAGTTGGCGAATTTGTTTTTCGGCTTCATCGGCAAGGCGGTCGGCTTGCTTTTTAGCCTCTTCCACCAATTTTGTTTTAGCCGCTTTGGCTGCAATTTTGGCTACGGGATTCGAGGCCTTTTCTACCAACTTTTCACCCTCTCTTTCGGCGGCTTCAACCAGTTTTTGTCCTGCTTCTTCGGCTTTTTTTCTGATATTGGCCACTTGCTCTTCGGTCGTGCCTTTACCTGCGAGAGCCTCGACCACTTTATTTCCTACGGCTTGTTTTACGATCGATTTGGTATCGATCTCTATCGTAGGTTTGGTAAAAGTCCCTCCTATATTGGCGTTGATGATACCTACATAGTCGCTGATGCCTTTCTCTTTACTCAGGTCGATGACAGCCAGATAGTCGATGCTTTGGTCGAGTCCGGTAGTACCTGACAGCGTAAGTTTGGTATTGCCGATTTTCAGGTCGAACGGAGATGTCTGTATGCGGCCGTCGGCGACGGAAAATGAAATGTTGATGTCTTTGGCTTCGACTTTGCGCAGCTTATCGTTTTTTAACAAGTTGGCCAGCAGATCGAATACTTCGAGGTTTTGTATTTCTATGTTGCTCGATTTCAGAGACCCTTTGGCCGAAAGTGTTTGGAGTATAGGCGACATTTGCGCGTCGAGACGTGTATTCATGTCGACGGCAATCGAGTAGTTTCCTCCGGTTTTTGAGAACAGGGGAACCATTTGCCGGATTAAGTCGAATTGTTCGAAAGTTTCTTTGAACGAGGCATCTTTGATGTTCAACGCGAATGCAGCTTTCGGAGATGTTGCGGATAGGGCCGTGCTATATGAGCCGTTGGCCGATATGTTACCGCCGAGAGCGTCGACCGAGATACGGTTCAGTGTCGCTGTGCCTTTTTTTAGGCTCACTTTTCCGGTAAAATTATCGAAAGTCATGCCATCGAAAAGTATCTTTTTTATGTCGGTTTGCAAGGAGAGATCCAAATCTTCTGGTACGACGAAAACCCCGGTCGAGGTCGTATCGGTATCTTCTTGTGCATCGGCTTGTTCATTAGAAGAAGACGTCGTTAAAAATTCGTTGAGATCAAGTAGAGATGATCTCAGCGAGAGACTTCCCGACAGAGTCTCTCCGGTCATAAAGTAGGGCAGGTAATTGCTTATTTTGCCTTTGGCTTGTAAATCGCTTTTGCCTATGGTGAGATCGAATCGGCTTAATGTCAATTCTTTGGGGGTAATTTGTGCATCGGCTTGCGTCAGGACGACAGGCGGGAATCCCGTGAGAGCGAGATTCATGTCCGAAATTGAAAGATTGCCTTTCCCTTTTATATTTTGATAGTTCTCTTTTTCTATGTCCGACATTCGTCCGTCGAGCGTAAGTGCGGTTGTAATGATACCGTTGAGAGAAATGGAATCGCCCAACGGGTAAATTTTTTCTATCTCTCCGAGGTTGATGGTTCCATCGGCCGACATATTGAAAAGCATATCGGAAACCGGGTGTGCAGCATGCAGCGTAATGGAGAAGGGGTTATCGGCAAAAGTGAATTTGAACGTATTGATATCGATAGTCGTTAAATCGAGATCACCTCCGGTGTTGGCGACTTGTAGGGCAATCGTTATATCGTCGACCGAACGAGGCATACCCGTATAGTAAACTTTGGCTTTGTCGACATCGAGGGCGAGGGTGAATGCCGGTATTGTTTTTTCGTCGAGACGTCCTTTGGCTTCGGCTTTTAATGAAACATTTCCCGAGGTTTGCAGGTCGGCGAAATTATTTTGGTAAATAGCCGGAATCATCGATAGAATGTCCTTGAAGTTGATTTTGGGGGTAGAAAGATTTACGTCCATTTCTATACCGTCGTCGGGCAATGCTACCCAACCGTCGAGAGCCATCTCTATGGCATTGAGTCGTAAACGGTTTTCGTCGAAAGTGAATTTGTAATTGTCGAGGTCGGCGAGCAGATTCATATCTATCTCTACTTCCGCATCTTTGAGATAAGTAACCCTATCCATCGAAAGTAGAATATCCTGAATCGAGGCTTTGCATTGTAAGGCGGTTTGCATGCCGCTGAGTTTTCCCGTGAGGGCGAGATTCAGTTTCCCGGTAGAAAAGACGGTTTCGTTTTCCATATCTGTATAGGAAATACTGGCATCGGTGATGCGGAATTTGCGTAGTTGCAAATCGAATGCACTGTCGCTTGTCTCTTCTGTTATTGTATTTTCTTCTTCGGTGTCGTCGCTTTTCATGATGTCCCAGTTTACCGATCCACCCTTGTGTATGAAAGCGTTGACTATCGGTCGATCGAGTGTAACATAGGAAATTTCGTACCCCGAGTCGCCGAAGAGGCTCAGTAAGTCGACGGCCGCCGCTATTTCATCGGCGGCAACGAGCGTATCTCCATCGAATTCTCCGATGCCTACCACACTCAGATTTTTCAGTTCGATGGTTGCTTTGGGGAAGTTACGCAGCAGGCTGATGTCGAGTTCTTCAAAATCGAGTTTGGCATTCAGCATTTTATTGGCTTCCGTTTTTACGATGTCGGCGATTTTTCCTTTCAGCAATAACGGTATGGCTATGAGCAATACAATGACCACTGCTATTACGATAGCTGAGATTTTCAAGAACTTTTTCATAATAATAATTTTGGCCGGCCGATTATTGTCGTCGAAAAAACAATAAAAAAGCCGGTGATGTTTTTTGCTTTATACCGAAAAACAAAGGTAAGAAAACTTTCTCATAACGGGAATTGCTGTGTTTTATTAATTGTTCCGAAAAGTCGCAATTTGTGATAAAATTTCTTTTTCCTTTGTTATATAAGACCTATTGGGTATCTTTGTAGGAGAAAGTAGCGGAGAGAAGATATTTTTGTGTGTATAAAAATTTTTTGAATATTTGGTATGAGTATTTTGAAACCAGATGTACCGGTAGGATTGGCTTGCGACCATGCCGGTTATGAATTGAAACAATTTGTCATAGACTTACTTTCTGAATGGGGTATTCCGTATAAGGATTTCGGAACATATTCGACCGAGAGTTGCGATTATCCCGATTTTGCCCATCCTTTGGCTTTTGCCATTGAGAGTGGCGAATGCTACCCCGGTATTGCGGTATGCGGGAGCGGCAATGGTATAAATATAACGCTGAACAAACATCAGGGAGTGCGGGCAGCTCTTTGTTGGATAGAAGAAATCGCGCGTTTGGCACGCCAACACAATGATGCCAACATCTGTGTCATGCCCGGTCGCTTTATCGATCATGATACGGCTTGTCGCATTGTGGAAGCTTTTCTCGATACCGCTTTCGAGGGCGGCCGGCACCAACGCCGTATCGATAAAATCCCTGTAAAACAATAGATATTCGGTAGAACGAATTCGTATTATAGATAAAAATAGCCGACATTTTATGTCGGCTATTTTTTATTTTCGGTACGATACAAGCATTTAAATTTCGTGTATCACTTTATAGGAACGGCTGCCGGTATTGCAAATTTCTTTCACGATGTATATGCCGGGAGCAAGGTGGGTGAAGTCGTTACTGTTCTTCATCAATATACCGTTGATGCTGTATATTTGATAACTTTTTTCTCCCTCTTCGGTCATCGTTGCTCCGATAGCGGATATTTCGGTATCGGCATAAAGATTGATGTTTCGGGTCATGGTTCCTGCGTTATCGTTATCGCCGGCTGTAACTTGCAAGGTGTAGAAACCTTTTATATTCTGTGCCGGCACGATTTTCAGGATTGAGCCCGATACGGTAGCTGTAATATGGTCAGTTGCGGATATGTTGTAATAGGGAGCATTGTCAAAACCTGCAAACAGCTTGCTGAGATCTATCTCGGTTGTCGAGTTGGCAGGAATCATGTAGTGCGGTTCGGCCAGCCAGTTGAGATAGTCTTCGAGGTCGGTGTAACCGTCTCGGTCGTTGTCGTTATTGTTGTTGGCAGTGTTGGGGTCCAGACCTTTGGCTTTCTCCCACCAGTCGGGCATACCGTCTTGGTCGGTGTCGTAATTGGCAGGGCGATGTTCTTCTACGATATTCAATCCGTCGAATCCCTCGGAGTCGCTTTCTTTGTCGATAAGTCCGGGCTTACCTGTTTTCCAGCCTTTGTAGGTGTATGTGCCTTTGAGGGTTTCTTCTACCATGCGGGTATCGTGATTGTCGAAAAACGGTTGATTGCAGCCTACGTCCGAAAGCACGGTTTTGAAGGCAAGTTTTGCCGGCTCGATGGTCGCGTATGACTGGAAGAAGGGCTTATCGACGAATACGGTCCAATCGAGAACTTGTCCGTTCGACAGTCGGTAACGGTAGGTAACATCTTTGGCGTCAGTGGTCAATGTCCCGTTTTTGTTTTCACGGATATTTCCGCTTACATAGTAAGCTTGGGAGCCGCCTCCCGTACCTTCGATGTCGGCCGTGAGCAGATAGGTGAGTGATGTTGCCGGCCCCATTTTATAGTAGTTGTTTACAAATTGTCCCTGGTGGGTACCTCCGTCGGTGGCGCGACCGCCCCAGTTGTAACATACGTTGTTGAACATATCGTGGTGTCCGGCATAATTCCCGTCGGAAAGGCCTCCCGACATACTCCAATTCCGACCCTCGTTGTGAGCGAGCAGGTTATGGTGGTACGAACCGTAGTCGCCGCCGATAGTGGCTGCATATCCGTGTTGTACGTGGTGTCCTTGTTGTGTGAATTGGGTGTTATGTCCGGCATAGTTCAGTGCTTCGGAGATGAGCGTACGTTGCAGTGTGATATTTTTTGCATTGCGGGAACTGAAAGCTTCGTCGATCGTCCAGCCCACCGAGCAGTGATCCATAATACTGTGGTTGTTCCCGGCCATGCCTAATCCGTCGGCAGTGTTGGGGTTGCCCGATACTCCGTCCCAGTCATCGGCACCACCGAGTCGTAAGCGAATAAATCGGGTGATTCCCTCATTTGCCATGCCGAACGGACTGCCTTTTAACAGAATTCCGGTACCGGGAGCCGTCTGTCCAGCAATAGTAACGTAGGGGTCATGTACCGTGAGACGGGCTTGGAGGGTGATTACGCCGGAAACATCGAATACGATGGTACGCGGGCCGCTGAGTTTGGAAATACCGTATCGGAATGTTCCCGGTTGGGGATTCGATGCATCGTCGTCGAGAGATGTTACATGATAGACTATGCCGCCACGACCTCCGGTCGCATAGCGGCCATAACCTTCTGCGCCCGGGAATGCGAGTTGACGCGCCCTGAATTGCCACGTTTCTCCGGTGTAGACCTGTCCGTCGGCATCTTCTTCATCGACACGCCAGAAATAGGTATCCATCGAGTACACGTCCGAAAGAGTGTATTTATTGTCGGTTATAGAGGCTGTTTTCTGCATATTGTCGATGGAGGTTCCTATGTAGAGGTGATTTTTAACTGCCGATGTCGCCATTGTCCATGAAAGTTCGAGTATGCCGTTATCGGCATCGACGTGCATGTCTCTATTTTGAGGGAAGGGGTTGAGTGCCGTGGTTTTGGGATTGGACTGGTCGAGAACGATGGCGTTGACATATATGCAACTTGTACCGTATGTTTCTCCCGCTATGGGTTTACTGGTATAACTGATGGTTACATCTTCACCCTCTATTGCGGTAAATTTTACATAAGACTGTCCGCTGTTCGAAGGAATGATTTCCCTCGATGTCTGTTTTACGTCGGAGAGGACGGTTTTTCCGTTTACGGCGACCTCTATGGGGGCGGAGGTGTCTTTACCGTCGGTGTCGTTATGGTAGGCGAGAATGGTGTGCTCTCCGGCAGAAAGTCCGCTCAGTTTGATATTCATGGTCATGCTCTTTTCCGGACAGTGTATGGTACCTCCGTCGTCGGCGAGACCATATACGATGGCAGCGTCGCCTATCAATTTTGCTCCTTGGTTTACGACTGCTGCTTTATAGTATTTGGTGCAGAGGGTTGTTGCTGTTTCGCCGGAACAGCTTAGAGTAAAGGTGATTCCGTCGACCGTAAGCGAAGCCGATGTCGTCTGTGAGATGGCCCATGGTGTATAATCGGGTTCTGTGCCTTCCGCCTCATTGCGTCCGGTCATGTTGAAATCGATTTTCTGGGCTTGTACGGTGTAGCAAAAAATACTCAGGAATGAGCAGCATAAGAGTAGCTTTTTCATGGTAACAATATTTTATTGCAAACAAAGGTAATATAAATATCGGGGGATCGTAATATTACCCGAAAAAATTGTGTGGCGGGATACTTGAAGTATATGTCTGGGTCGAGATGTGTGAGTGGCGGTTCGGTATTGGGGAAAGATGTAATTTCGGTAAAATAGGCCATAATGAGAACGGGAATCACGGCAAAGAATTTGCCGTGATTCCCGTTTGTAAAAACAACCTTTTTTACCTTTTATTTTTCTTGTGCCGAATCGTTGTCCCACGGGTAATGTCGATTCGGATTTCGGGGAAACCACCCTTTATGTACGCGTTCTTGCTGTTGGGTGATTTCACGTATGCTCCAAAAAGAAGAGAAGGCGGTAACGCCGCACAAGGCCGACACAAGTAGATTATTTACCCATATAGAGGCTATGATGCCAATGATACCTAGTGCGAAGAATGCCCAACGACTGTTTGTTCCCCAATAATACTCGGCTTTAACGACCAATGGGTGGAAAAGTCCGATGATGAGGAATGTGGCTACGCCTATGATTAAGCCTTGCAAGTGAAGCCAAAGAGACCATTCGTTTTCCATTTTCCTTTTCTTCTTTTTAAGTTATACGGGAAAAAACTTTCCCGTATAACAATATGATTTAATAATTGTTTTTTTTGCGTTCGAAGTGAGCCTTCGGGTGTTGGCAGGCAGGGCATACTTCGGGTGCTTTTTTCCCTTTGTGTATGTATCCGCAGTTACGGCATTGCCATTCGATTTCTTCCTCATCTTCGAATACCGTACCGTTTATCATGCGTTCGTAGAGTTTGAGGTAACGGGCTTCATGTCCGGCTTCGACCGTTGCGATGCGACGGAAAGCTTCGGCAATTTGAGGAAATCCTTCTTCATCGGCCACTTTGGCAAATTCGGGATAGAGTTCGCTCCACTCTTCGTTTTCTCCGGCAGCAGCTGCTTTCAGGTTCTCGACCGTGGTGGAAAGAATACCGGCCGGATAAGATGCAGTGATCTCTACCATACCGCCTTCGAGGAATTTGAAAAATCTTTTGGCGTGTTCCTTTTCTTGTTCGGCTGTTTCGTTGAAGATAGCGGCGATTTGTTCATAACCTTCTTTCTTTGCGATGCTGGCAAAATATACATAACGGCCGCGAGCTTGCGATTCACCTGCAAACGATTTCAGCAGATTTTGTTCTGTTTTTGTTCCTTTGACACTTTTCATAATGATTGAATTTTAGGAGTTAATAATAATGATTTTACTTTTCGGGAGAGGTGTAGTGCCCGATGAGTTGTATTTTTATATCTTGTAATTCGAAGTTCGATAGTTGTTTGTTCTTTTTTATATGTTCGAGAATCAAGTCGGTAAGTTGTTCGTCGTAAAGGTCGGCGATGCGGTGGCTGTGATTGTCGTAGAGATGCTGGTGGGGACGGGTATCGGCATCGAAATACATTTTGTTATCGAGAGTGAAAACTTTCTCTGCCAGCTGAGATGATACCAGACATTCGAGCGTGTTATAGATTGTAGCAATCGTTATTGCCGGGATTTTTTTACGGACGGCTTCCCACACCTCTTCGGCTGTCGGGTGATGCAATTCACACAGCGTTTGGTATATATTCATGCGCTGAGGTGTGAGGCGTAATCCCTTTTCCCGAAATAATAGTATGATATCGTTTTCGCTCATTATCTATATCTTCTTTTTGCAAATATATTAGAATAATTCTAATATAGAAAATATTATAAGAAAATAATTAGTTATATATTGTTAATCGATCTGTTGTCATTGTCGATAAAAGAAACAGGGCCGCTATCGATAGTGGCCCTGTCGTTTATAAAGGAAATATAGGGTATTTTACATGATTCCTTTTTCACGTAGATGCAGTTGCCATTTCCAGGCCGACTTCAAGGTTTCGGCAAGTGTCGTTTCTGCTTTCCAGCCCAATATTGTATTGGCCTTTTGTGGATCGGCCCACACTTGTGTAATGTCTCCTTCCCGGCGTTCTGCGATTTTATAATTGAGTTTTACACTGGTAGCCTCTTCAAAAGTATGGATAAGTTCAAGAACAGAAACACCTTGCCCCGTACCGAGATTGAATATTTCGACAGCCTCTTCGCTTTTATGGCCGAGCATACGTTCTATGGCTTTGACATGGGCTTTGGCCAAGTCTACTACATTGATGTAATCGCGTATACAAGAGCCGTCGGGGGTATCGTAATCATCGCCGAAAACGCTGAGTTGCTGACGTACTCCGATGGCGGTTTGTGTGATATAGGGCAGTAGGTTTTGCGGAACTCCGAGCGGAAGTTCTCCGATTTCGGCACTGGGGTGAGCGCCTATGGGATTGAAGTAACGCAGCAAAATCGATTTGAACGGAGCTCCCGAGTATATGGTATCCGTAATGATTTCTTCACATATCTGCTTGGTATTTCCATAAGGTGAGAGTGCCGGTTTTATGGGAGCCGACTCGTCTACGGGCAGGACGTCAGGTTGTCCGTAGACGGTACATGATGAAGAGAAAACAAGTGCTTCTACACCGTATTCGGGCATAAGGTCGAGCAGGTTGAGCATCGTTACCAAGTTATTGCGATAGTAGAGCAAAGGTTTCTTTACCGATTCTCCTACCGCTTTACTGGCTGCAAAGTTGATAACGCCTTTGATGTCGCTGTGTTTTTCGAAAAGCTTACGCATGGCCTCTTTGTCCTGCATGTCGATTTGTTCAAAAAACGGGCGTGTACCCGTGATGTGTTCGATGCCATCTATGACTTCGGCATTGGAGTTGGACAGATTGTCGAGTATGATGACTTCGTACCCCGCATTTTGCAGTTCGACTGTTGTGTGCGATCCAATGTAGCCGGCACCACCGGTAACCAATATTTTTGTTTTCATGATTGCTGTGTTGGAGGATTAATAACGACAAAAGTAGAAAATATATGCAGACGAGTGATATGAATTTGTGTTTTTCTCTCTGTTTCTGTTTCTTTTGTCGTTGTTCTATCAATACCAGTCGAGAGCATCGTAAGAGTTTCCGCTCTTATCGTATTTCAAGTCGCTGAGTATCGACGATTTTACACGAATGCTGAAATTGTAGGATTTATATGCCCCTACGGGTATGAAACTGGCACTCATCGACCAGCAGTGCATATCCCGGGTGAGGTTACAGTTCATATAAGCAAGGCGACGGGTAACGAAGTTGTAACTGGCCGAGAAAGAGAAAGACCAGTTTTTTGTAGGCTGTATGCTTCCCGATATACTCAGATTTTGATTGATACGACCGTCGTACTCCATTTTTTCTTTGTTGAAATCGCCGTAGCCGTAGTTGATGGAGTAGTTTATAGAGAGACTCCATGGGACTTCCCACACCATATAGCCGTCGCGCATTTTCAGTGTTTCGTCTTCTTCATTTTTCTCTTTTTCTTGTCCCGACTCTGTAATTTGATCGGCATTGGAAAGAATTTCGTCTTCGGGAGTTTCAACAGGATTGTCGTCTGTCGATGATTGGGATTTGTTTTTTCGTTTGAATGTACTGTTGTTGAATGTATAGGAAAAAGAGGTTCCTGCGCTCGACAGCCGGGCGAAACCTTTCCCTGCTTTCCAACGGGGTACGTTTACTTTTACGGGAGAGCCATTGGCGCTGAGCTGATAAGTATATGGATCGAATACGGCGCTTACTTGCAGATTGAACTGCTTGGTGAGTTTTATGAGGAGAGACGTATTGATGTTGCTCCAATTGAGTGAGTCGGCAGCCATGTTATAGCTCATACTGGCCGAGAGGTTCTCTATAAGGCTTACCTTGCGGACTCCCGTAGTATCTTTATCGGTGTTGACTTTCATTTCGAGGTTGTTGGCTACCGAGAAACTTACTGTTCCCGTTTTTCCCCGACTGGGAACACCGTAGGTGCTTCCTGTAAATGGAGAGTAATAAACCTCTTCGGGCGTACCGTTGGTGTTTATGCGGGTATAGCGCTGCCAATAACCGTAGCGGGACGAGCCGAAGTCGGGTGCCCCCGATACGCGTACCGTAGGCGTCAGGACGTGGCGTATCATCGGAATCTTTTTCCCGATGAAAGGCAGAGGGCGGTAATACCCGTATATTTTGGTCTGCGCACTCACACTGAACGAATAATTATAGACGTTGTAAAAACCGTATGTCGTATCTCTGACGACCGATGCGCTGCGGGGATCCCATTCCTGCATGATGCGATGGGTATACATACGGTCGGTAAACGAGAATGATGGGGTGATATTGATGTATTTGAATACGCTGAATGTCGCCGATATGGGTATATTGTGCTGCATGCCATTGCTCCAATCTCTGATGAGGTTGGATTTGAGGAACATGTTTTGTTTGGTCTGTATCGAGTTCTTGAAATTTCCGGTGTAATTGAAACTTATTTTTTCATACCACTTTTCTTTCCCTACCCGGTTTTTGCGTTTGAAGGGGTAGATACGACTCATGTTGATGGTGAGGTTAGGGAAAGATACGTTCAGGGTGGAGTCGGAATTGCGTTGCGTTACATTGGCTGTAAGAGCTATGCTGAATGGCGAATTGGGTACGTTGTATGAAAGGCTGACGGTCGAACTGGTCGTATTGGTCGTGAAGGCGGTCGAGTTGCCGTAATTGGTTAAGTTGTTATGGCTGTAACCGCTGGTAGCAAAGTTTACGCTGGCCGAGAAAGTGAGATTGGGATTGGCTTTCCGGTCTTGTGTGTGCGACCATGTCAACTTGAAGTTGGTCTGTTTGGAATAGTCGGGCATACCTTTGTCGCCGAGTACGGTAACGAGGTAACTGAGAAAAAAGTTCCCGGAGAATTTGTAACGTTTGACGTATGCCGATTGAGCGTTGAGTCCCCAAGAACCTTTGGTGTAGATCTCTCCGGTGAGGGCCAGGTCGATGTAGTCGTTGATGGCAAAGTAGTAACCTCCGTCGCGCAGATAGAAACCTCGGGCGGTTTCATCGCCGAATGTAGGCATGATGATACCCGAACTGTATTTCTCGGAGAATGGGAAATATCCGAACGGGATAGCCAGCGGCAGCGGTACGTCGCCCAATACCATATAAGCCGGTCCGGCTACGACATCTTTCTTGGGGCGCATCTTTGCCTTTGTCAGTTGCAGGTAGAAGTGCGGGTGCTCGTGGTTGTCGCAAGTCGTGTACTTTCCGTCTTTGAGAAAGTAAGAATCGTCGGGATTCTTTTTTGTTTTACCACCGGTCAGGTATCCCTCGCCTTGCTGGGTGATAACGTTGGTGATGAATGCTTTTTGAGAATCGAAGTTGTATTTCATTGTGGAGGTTTCGTATTCGCCGCTGGGGTCTTTGAATACGGGTTTACCCACAATGTCGCCGATTGAGTCGGGGCGGCCGGTTGCGAAGATTTGGCTGCTGTCCATATCCATGTGCATTTCGTCGGCAGTAAGTTCCATAGTCTGGTAAGTAACGATACCGCCGCCGAAAAGAAATCCCATGTTGTTATTGGTAAAAACGGCCGAGTCGTCGGCATGGTAGGTGATGACATCTTGGAAAGCCTCTTTTCTCGGTACTTTTGCCGAATCGGTAGCCAGACTGTCGATAGCCAAATTCGTCGAATCGTTTATTTCGGTCGAGTCGCTGTATATGATGGAAGAATCTGTCGGAAGAATGAAGTTCCCGATTACCGAATCCGGAGAAGATCCGTTGCCGGAGAATAATGGTTCCGACATTATCGAGTCTTGTACTTTTCGGGAAGAGTCTGTGGTATATGTCGAGTCGATACGGGAATCGTTTTTGTCCCGGCGGCGTCTGTTTTTTCTTTTGTCGATGTTGCCGCCGGTCTCTTCGGAGTTGCCACTGTATACGGCACTTAAATAAGCGTGATATGCTTCGATTTTGTTGTCGGATACACCGAAATAGCTCTCGTGATCGTTCTCCGCAACCGAAGAATATGCGGGGAATAATCCGAGGAAAAGGAATAGCTGGGCTATGTAGAAAGTCTTATTTTTCGGTGGCATTCACTTCTTGTGTGAGCAATCAGCCCACAAAGATAGGCAATCTGCCCGACATAGGGGTGTCGGGCAGATGTTTTAATAATTTTTAGATGAGAACGATAAGTCCCATTGTTCAAATCTCTTGACCGAGGCTTCACCGTATTTCGAAAGACTTTTTCGTATTTGTTCCGGTGTTTTTTCACAATCGGGTTCCGATTTCGTGTAAAATTTGTCGGCGTAGCAGATAATTTGTTCTTCGATGCTTACAGGCAACATATCACGATGGGGAATTGGTAGGTTTCCACGGATAATGTCGTCGAGCGAAAGACCGGCTCCGGTATGCCTTTCGCATACGAGGGCATGGCGGAACAATCCTTCGTTTTTCAGTAATTCGCTGCCGAGAGTTCCGTGACAAATGTAAGGACGGGTACCGAAACACTGTATGTCGGGTGCGTGGGTAAGATATATACCTATATCGTGTAACATGGCAGCCTCATAGAGGAAATTTTCATCGGC
This sequence comes from uncultured Porphyromonadaceae bacterium, assembly GCA_900547555.1. Classification (GTDB taxonomy): domain Bacteria; phylum Bacteroidota; class Bacteroidia; order Bacteroidales; family UBA11471; genus Caccoplasma. The sequence continues at coordinate 23,223 of URHG01000043.1, forward strand.
TTC
>URHG01000044.1 GCA_900547555.1 uncultured Porphyromonadaceae bacterium
ATGCAAAAGACCAAAGAGCCGATTTATCTGCCGCTTTCCCCCGAAGCCTTGAAGTGGATGCCGGAACGTGGGGAGAAGACATCGGAAGAAGACCATGTATTCGATTTGCCGAGCCCAACGATGATAAACACGCTTCTCAAACCTTGGGCGAAAGCGGCTGGAATAGATAAGCGGTTTTCATTTCACACGAGCAGGCACACGTTCGCAACGATGATGCTGACGCTCGGCGCAGACCTCTACACGACCTCGAAACTGCTCGGTCATGCCGATGTGAAGATGACGCAAGTCTACGCCAAAATCATCAATCAGAAAAAGGACGATGCGGTCAATTTAGTAAACGGGTTGTTCGACTAAAGCAGCCACCGAGTTTTCGGATTTTTCGATGTTTTTTGCTGGTGCAGTTTATTCCCGCGCGGGCATATATAATTCTGTTTAGTTTAGTATTTCTCTATATATAGGGCAAGAAAACTAAAGTAAACCGTTTCATGCAAACATCTGAAAAGAAAATTGGAACAGTGCAGTTGTTCAAAACCATGCCTAAAACAGGAATTTTATTGCTCGGATAATAGGAAGAAATGGCGACTTTGAAAGGCTCTCTATTTTATCCATGAAAGTCAAGTAAAGTATAATCTTATTCTTGTTAGGTAAGACAACGCTACAAGGGGCAAATTCTTTCTTCCACCCTCTTGTCGGATGCCTGCTTGACATGAACTGGTGTAGGCTAAATTTCCCGATACACTCAAAGCTATCTGCCTATACGTTTGCCGTTTCATAATCTGCCCGACATTGGACAATCTCACTACCTCTGCTTGCAGATTGCATGGCAACCCACCCGACGACGAATGTCGGACGGGGTATTAGGCTCCCCCGAAAGATATTTCGTGGCACAAGGACAAGCCCGGACTAAAACGGTTTTGGCAAACGTCTAATAGCTACTATGAAGTCGGAGGTTGGGAATTTCCCAATGAAAATGCCATAAAAGAGTATCATTACAAAGTTTAAAATAATTACACGCCAAATTTCCAATCAAAACAAAGCCAAATTTCCAAATACAAATCCGTCATTTTTCCAAATAATCTTCAAAAATGAATTGAATTACAAGGAAATGTACTATCTTTGCACTAAAACACAATTCTATGGAATATAAAAATCGAATAGCAGATCAACTGCTACGTGATAAATTAGAGGCAATGGGTGCTGTCTTGATAGAAGGCCCCAAGGCTTGTGGCAAAACAACTACAGCAGAGCAACAGGCTAAAAGTGTCATTTATATGGATGACCCTGCCAAGCAGCAGCAATATAAGCAAATGGCGCAAACAAATATTGGCTTTTTGCTAGAAGGGGAAACACCTCGCCTGATAGATGAATGGCAAGAAGTTCCTCAATTTTGGGATGCCATTCGATTTGAGGTAGACCATAGAGACGAAGATGGACAATTTATGCTTACTGGCTCTGCTGTGCCGGCAGAAACCAAAGATATTCATCATACTGGTACTGGAAGATATGGATGGCTTACAATGCGACCTATGAGTTTGTGGGAGTCGGGAGAGTCGACAGGTGAAATTAGCCTCTCCGATTTATTTCTTGCTCCGAATAAAATAGGGGCTTTGAATAAACTCACATTGCCCATGCTGGCATTTATCGTTTGTCGTGGAGGATGGCCTAAAGCCCTGCAAAAGAAAACGGAAAAGGCAGCACTGCTACAGGCAACGGAATATTATAAAGCTATTACGAATAGCGACATATCACGGGTTGATAATGTAAAACGGGATGCAGAACGGGCCAAGAGAATCATGCGTTCTTATGCCAGACATCAAGGGTCACAAGCAAGTATCGCAACAATACTTGCAGATATATCGACTAATGAACCAGAAGATGTCAGTGATGAAACAATAGATTCATATCTTACCGCCTTGCGGAAAATATTCGTGATAGAGGATATGCCTGCGTGGAATCCCAATTTAAGGAGTAAAACTGCTGTTCGCACATCTGATACAAGGTACTATGTCGATCCGTCAGTCGGTGTGGCGGCTCTTGGCTTAGGCCCTAATGATTTGATAAATGACCTAAATACATTTGGGCTGTTTTTTGAGACAATGTGTATTCGTGACCTTAGGGTTTATGCAGATGCCTTAGATGGTTCTGTCTATCATTATAGAGACAAAAACGGCTTGGAATGCGATGCTGTGGTGCACTTGCGTAATGGTTCGTATGGTCTTGTTGAAATAAAATTGGGTGGAGAAAAATTGATTGAGGATGGCGCAAAAACCTTAACGGCACTTGCAAATATCATAGACACCTCCCGAATGAAAGCCCCAGCTTTTTGTATGGTGCTGACAGGTGTTGGTGACTTTGCCTATAAACGAACAGATGGAGTGTATGTTGTGCCGATTGGATGTTTGAGACCATAAGTTTTGGCATTCAGAATATTAATAGTTAATGTAAGCAATGATGCATGGATAAGATCTGTAACTTCGATATTGTAATCAATACATGTCTTGCTGAGATCAATCCGGCCTCGGTAATGCCGGATTTTGATAAGAACGGTTTTTTGTTATCGGTCATCAACGGATTTGAAGACGGAGCATGGCGGAAAAAAGTATTCCGTCAGTTTGTGTTGGACAATATTGCACAAACGGGTCTATCGGCCGAAGATAGGGATAATCTTTATTGCGAATCTCCATATACGACGCTGACTGAATCTGTCAAGAATCTGAGACTTGTGGATACAGATAACGGTCAAGGCAGTGAGATTGCAGAAATCGTCCTGTATGGAATTATGCGCTATTATTATGGTGCATTGCCTGTTGTGCCCAAAATATTTTACAAACAAAACACCAATGACAATGCCAAAGGGGCAGACAGCGTTCATATCGTTTTAGACGACAAGGGAGATTTCACTTTATGGCTGGGTGAAGCAAAGTTTTATAGTAACATCGCCAATGAGCGAATGTACGAACCTGTCAAGTCCGTATTCGATACTATTAGTACTGATAAGATAAAGAAAGAAAATTCCATTATTACAAGCATTTCGGATTTGCAATATGTCATTCCCAATCCTGATACGAGAAAGTTCGTTCAAACCATTCTCAGACGTGAAACTTCTGTTGACGAAATAAGGAAAAGACTACATATTCCCATACTGTTACTTCATGAATGCGATAAGACACAGAAAGCAACTGAGTTGTCAGAGACTTATTTGGGAGAGATTAAGCGATACCATTTGGACCGAGCTATCAACTACTTCAATATTCAGAACGGTAAGCAAAAGAAACAGAATGTCCATGGCTACGATAATATTCAATTCCATTTGATTCTTTTTCCTGTCCCTAATAAAAATGAGATTGTCAATTGGTTTGTAGAACGAGCTAAACAAATTAAGGAAGATGCTTGATTACGAGATATACTCCGAGTGCGATCAGATTAATGATTTGATTGAGAAGCGAGACATGGCGACGGCTCGCTGTAAGGTGATCAATTTGTTGGATAGAATGCAACAAGACGGGAACCAGTATAATCTTATGGTTAATCATTTTATCCGGGTTGTCGGTCTATTCCCATATATCGATAAAAAGACAGCATCATGGGACGATCAAGTCGTGGTCGAGGCATTCAAAGCAGATGTTGGCGATAAAACACCCGTAACGCTGCATAGTGCCCAGTCTCGTGTTTTGAAGCGTCTATTGCTTGGCGAGAATATCGCTGTGAGTGCCCCTACGAGTTTTGGCAAAAGTTTTATCATCGACGCTTTCATTTCAATCAGAAAACCGGACAATGTGGTTATAATTGTTCCAACGATAGCCTTAGCTGATGAAACACGCCGCAGGATTGAACATAAGTTTTCTCGTTTCTACAAGATAATTACTACCACGGATGCCACCATTACAGAAAGAAACATTTTTATCTTTCCGCAAGAACGCAGCTTTGCTTATTTCGATAAGCTTGAAAAAATCGACATGCTCATCGTGGATGAGTTCTACAAGGCAAGTTCCATGTTCGATGACTCCAGAAGTTCCTCTCTGCTAAGTGCGATGATAGAATTGGGAAAAATTTCTCGACAACGGTATTACCTTGCTCCCAACATTCATAAAATTTCTGACAACGTCTTTACCGAAGGGATGCAGTTTATGCGTTTAACGGACTTTAAAACAGTCATTACAAAGGCGGCCCATCTTTATAAGAATTTACCCAAAAGCGCAGACAAGGAGCAATTTAAAAAAGGACATCTTCTGAGGATTTTACAAAAAAAGAGAGCAAAAACGCTGATTTATGCTGGCAGTTATAAGAATATCGATACAATCTCGAATATCCTTGCCAATGATTTAGCGGTAAAAAAGACCTCACTTCTTCAGGATTTCAACGATTGGCTTAGAGTTAATTATGGACGTAAATTTTCGCTATGCGGGTTAAGTGAAAGAGGAATTGGGGTACATAATGGTAAGATGCACAGATCATTGAGTCAAATACAAGTTAAACTTTTTGAGCAAGAAGAAGGTATTGACACAATGATTTCCACATCTTCGATTATTGAAGGTGTAAATACTCAAGCCGAACAAGTGGTTGTTTGGTCCAACAAGAATGGCTCGTGCAAGTTTGACTATTTTACTTATAGGAACATCATTGGCCGTGCAGGTCGTATGTTCAAGTATTTTGTGGGAAAGGTGTATTTGTTGGAAGAACCTCCTGTACAAGAAAATACAACCCTCGAGATCGATTTCCCGGAAGAGGTTGTTGAATCTCTGGATTCAGCAAATCCTGGCGTAGAAATCAACGAAGAGCAGAATGACCGTATTAAAGAGTATGAGTCTTTTATGATAAAAACTTTAGGACGAGAAAACTTCAACAACATCCGTAGGCTCCCTGCTTTCAAATCCTGTGATTCCAAACTCATAAAAACTTTGGTAAGAAAGTTAAAGGCAGACCCTGCCTGGCCCCAAAATTATGCTGCCCTTGCAGCAACTAATACATATAATTGGCGTGAACCGATTAAAGATGTCATTAATCTCCTTGGTGATAAAATGGGAGGGTTGATAAAACTTGCCATATGGAAAATGCCAAAGAATTGGTCTCATTCTGTGGCATTCATCTATGATGAATTAGAAAAAGACGGATATAAAATTAGTTACGAAGACTTATTCGCAGCTGAACGTTACCTTTCATACAACTTATGCTCAACTTTATCTGTCATTAATATCTTGAAAAAATCTTTCGATCCGGCAGCTCCCGACATATCTCTCTTTATAGGACGGGCATCTAACGCATTCCTTCCAAAACTCGTATATCAACTAGAAGAGTATGGGTTGCCAAGAATGATCAGTCGCAAGATTCAAGATTCTGGTTTAATTAATTTGGAGGATGATGCTAAGGAAATTTCTGAAATTATCATACAATTTAAAACAATAAGTCCAAAGAACCTCATTTCAAATCTTAAAGATATAATGCCTTTTGACAAATTTATTATTCAATATTTTTATGAAGGTATCAGTTAAATAGAACGGGATTCTTTTTCTCGTTGAAAAACTGTTACCCCCCAACATGCCCAAGCAAGAAGAAATAATATTTTTATTAGAAGAAACCGACCCTTTTTTGGGGGGCTCAAAATTATGGTTATGCCGACAAAAAGCGACAGATAAGGACAAGAAATCATAAATCTTGCGCAGTTGGCACTCTCACGCATAAAAAATCACTCGGTAGCAAGGTATTGCCGAAACTTTTGATTATTTTTGCGTTGGATTGGAAGTAACTCCTTTCCAAGACATATTAGATAAGAAAGAAGCGTTATGCTTATCTTGTACTTGAAAACGTAGGAAATTTTCAAATTGGATACAAGGATAGCATAGTGGTTCTCACGCTATAGCGTGGGCTGCTATTGTTACATCCGTATCCAAGGTTTCCTACGACCTTCAAGTAAGAGTGTGGCATACAGTTCCACGCTTCCGTGATTTATAAAGGTTCTTGTGGTAGCTGAAGAATATAAAACTAATTGCGTATGAATACGATTAAGAAAGTATTTTTTGTAGTCTGTAGCATTTTAATATTAGGAAGCTGTGCGCCACTTCGACTGCCTGTAATTGTCAAGAACGCTCCTATTGAAACTTTTAAGTACGCATATATTTCTCCCACAAAAGAACTGACCTCAAGTAGTGGTGGAACATATGGCGGACAATATGGAATATATGGGTCTTCGACAACGAAAAGTGTTAATCCAAGTGACGTTATTTCAGGAGTGTTAATTAAAGAGGGATTTATAATATTGCCAGAGCTTAAGTCAGAGCTGTCTAATGAAACATTAATCGTGAATTACGGTGAAAGTGGTAGGCGGAATAGAGGATTGGGGTATACTATTGAAGTAACAATTCAATTTATATCTGCCAAGACAAAACAAATGATATGCTCTTGTACTGCAGAAGGACAAGGTGAAACTGAAGCGGATGACATTCGCCAAGCTATTAGACGAGCTTTAGATGGCTTATTCCCTAAAAATAATCAATAGACCGTACTTATGAAGAAGTTTATATTCCTATTTGTTTTAATGATAATTACTTTGACTTCATTTGCTCAAAGTAATTCAGTTTATAAAATGTATCGGACGCAAAATTATCACAATCAACTCCGACTAAACACAATGACAGGAGAAGTACAACAAATTCAAGATGACGGTCAGTCTTGGATGATTTGTAGTGCCCGAGAAATATTAGGAGATGTAGCAGGGCGATTCTGTCTTTATGAAACGCAAAATATGTGGACATTTATAATGCTTGACACATATACAGGCAAAAATTGGCAAGTTCAATTTAGCGTGAAAGGCGAAGATTACATGTTTGCCGTTCCTGTTAACAGATACTCCCTTGCTTTTCCTGCCGAAGATTCAAAATGGATTGAGAGGTTTCAAATGTTTGCGACACAGAATATGTGGACATTTTATTATTGGATTCATATAATGGCAAATTATGGCAGGTGCAATATAGTTCGCAAGACTTGGATAATTTGATGTGCATACCCATTAATGAAAATGAATTAGTTTCAGATAATGAAAAGTGTATTTTCTCCATTCAACCTTTAACGAGTATGTACCAATATTACCTTATCAATGACCATACTGGAGATATGTGGAAATTTCAATGGAGTACAAAAGGTGATGATTACAGATGGATTGAAAAATTCTAAAAAATATAATCATGAAAAAGGCGCTATTGTTTATTAGTGGGTTCGTTACAGGAATTGTAGCAACAATCTTGGTAGCGATACTGATTAGTACCACAAATCAATCCAATGATGGTTTCCCGGGGCTTACACTATTCTCTGAAAAAGGGGAATGCATAACAACTTCTAGTGAAATAGAAGTAATGCAAGTTCTGGCACCGAATGTCGCTTTGGCATGGACAGGGGTGGGCTCTTCTATTCTGATAGGATATTAGTTTTGCTTATCAATTACGATGACAAATCTTATTATGACGAGCAAAAAATTAAAATCCCGTCAGGAAAATGCGCAAGACAGATAGGGACGTATCGATACACCGCTAAAAACGTAATGGTTAAAACTGTTCCGGCTATCGTAATTGAGTAAATAAACCGTTTAAGAATATGTGATATGAAACCAAGCGTCAACGACTATACCCGAGAAGAAGAATGCATTTACAAAGACGAGAGATACTCGGTTCGTGATAACGGAGCGGTGTGGCAGCATCCCCGTGAAGGAAAGAAACCACGACCAACCGATTGTCAATGGACTTTCGGTAAGCCCAATAGCAAAACCGGGTATATGGAGATTGGTTCGGCGCGTGTTCATATTATTGTGGCAATGGCGTTTTATGGTGTTCGGGACACAAAGATTTACGTTGTTGACCATATAGACACTAATCGTCAGAACAATCGGATAGAGAATTTACGTTGGCTTACAAGACTTGAAAACGTATTGTTAAATCCTATTTCGCGAAAAAAGATTGAATATATCTGTGGTTGTAGTGCCGAGGAATTTCTCGCCAATCCCGAAAAATATCGGGATATGATTCAGTCCGATACCGGTTTCGGATGGATGCGGACTGTTACTAAAGAAGAGGGTGAACAGTGTTTGAAAAATCTGCTAGAATGGGCCGCGAGCGATAAACAGTCATCAGGTGGCTCAATGGGCGAGTGGATTTATCAACCATTATCTACAAAGTATAATCCTATCGAAGAAATACCGGAAGAACCGGACTATATCATGTCATTAACGCCCGGAGCAGCACAACGCGACTGGCGCACACCTTCTGAATTTCCGTGTACTCCACAAGAGGTCGGCGATACTCCACTTGCCACCTATGCCGAGAAACTAAAGGGTAGGAAGGTTTTTGCTCAAAATCAATATGGTGCATCATTGATAATCAATAGCGGATTTTCCGAAGACAGGCAAGCTCTATATGTGATGACCGAATCATCCGAAGGTGAGGCCGCTATCAAACGTTATGCACTCGCAAGAATCACTTATGAAGATGGCCTATTTATTCATACAGGACATACGTTCTTTACAAAGGAAGGGGCAGAAAAGCAATTTACTCTTGCACAGGGGTTAGAATGGACTGGCGAAGATTCAATAGATGATTATTGCTGATTTTCCGACAAAAACAGTTGTTCGTAAAAGATAGTAATTCTACATTTGTCTGGACACAACAGAATGTTCTCACACAATAAAGAGATGTAACTCTCCATAAGAGGTATCTCGTAAAATGGGATTGCAGCGAAAAGAGAAAATGCGTAGCAAAGTTATCTTCTCTTTTGGCTGTGTATTTGTGTAGGGTAGAATGTGAAAATCCATTGAAAATTCAGTTTAGTTTAGTCTATTAGCCTATATATATGCTAAACCAAAGTAAACTAAATTTAGGTAGGCATATTTGCCTTTCCATATGCCTATGGTTTTATACAAATAGTTATCTTAGCGGAAACACAAGTTTCAATGAAGATATGAGACAAAACACACAAACCTGTCCTTTTCTCTTTTGGCTGTAATAATTCAAGGATAATCCACCGAACGATATTCTTCGGATGAGAGGTCGATAGTCGGAAAACTACTTTAAGAGGCACTTTGAATGCGACCAAGTGCAAGGGATGAAACTAAGTGAAATGCGAAAAACAGAGAATCGCTTAAAATATTGATTTTGTTCCTGTTTTGTTTCCTTGACGAGATACGCAAAACTCTATTATATTAATATACAATACATAGCGTATATATCTTACAATATTTACCAGATTTCCATTCGAGAATGGCGAAACACTTTCGTCTGTTCACATGTTACGGCACCGCTGTGCTACGCACCAAAGATAGGAAAAGTTTTCGAAAATACAAAACGCGGAGTATTGTTATCGGTTATATGGGGTGATATGTCGGTATCTTATTGAATCTGTTATATGTGTAATTGCCTTTGCCGGACTGTCGGGGAGTGGCTGCGGAAATATTTTGCTGTATGGAGTGGCGGTAGGATCATGTCGGGGAAATCATCGGTTTGTCTATGATGGTTTAATGGCCGCTTTCTTTTAAAATCAGCTTTTGTCCGAACTTCTTTTTCTGGTGACGGAATTTTTACCTGTTTTGAGGGAGGTAACTTTGTTTTTTGTCATTCTTTCGTCGGGTAAAACTGTTTTCTTTTGGCACATACTTTTCGACAAAGTGTCGTTTCTTGACGTTTTTCGGGGGGCTTTCGGAGCAGACGAGGTAGCCGTTTCTCGGGAAGATTGCTTATTCATGACTTTCGGGAACATTACGTGCGGCGGCTTTTATATAAGTGTCGTACAGACGTTTGCGTAGAGAGTGCGGTTTGATGACTTCGACCGAACGGCTTCGGGATAACAATTCCATGACAAAGTCATTGGTAATTCTCAACCGCAGTTTTATGATGAGACCTTCATCGTTGTCCGATACTATTTCTTGTGATGTGTGTAGCGGAAGGGTTTTGACAAACGCACCGTCGAGGGTATCGTATCGTAAAATGATTTCTTCGATCGGTGTTTGAGGGTCGTTCCAGATGCCGAAACTTTCTCGGAACAACGCCGGAATGTCGATGTCTTCCCGGCGGGTGAAAGGCTTGTCGGCAGCAATGCGGAAAAGAGATAGGCGGTCGAGTGCGAAGCATTTAAGCTTTTTGTCGGAGTCATATCCCACGAGATACCAGCGTTGTTGCGATTCTTTGAGGTAGTATGGCTCCACTTGTTTGGAAATGACTTTATTGTCGTGGCGGAACAATGTGTAATCAAATTCTACTGTAAACCGATTTCGTATGGCATCAAGTATTTCGGCGATATTGGCATGTGCTGCATACCGCCTATGTTCGGCCAGTACATATTGTTGCAATACACTATCGCTGTCGATGGCGTTTAACATTTCGAAGTTCCGTAATAGTTCTTCGTGAAAATCGGTGTACTCGTTGTTTTGTACGATAAATATCCCTTGTTTTTGTTGTGGCTTATCGTAAGGCCGAACAACTCCTCAATGGTGTTGAAATCGCGTTGCAGAGTACGTTGCGTGCAGCCGTTTGCTTCGGAGTAACGCCATCGCATGGTTTGATTCACCTCATCGATAAGTTTTTGGGGTGGGATATACTCCGAATTCCGGAGTTTGTTGATAATGATTGCCAGTCGCCTTATGGGATTTATTTTAGCCATGATTTATATCTTTTGCGACAAATATAAGGGCTGACAACGACAAAATGTGTCGTTGTACGACATTTTGAGTGAAAAAATGAGAAAATAAAAAAGAGCCGTTGAATTTTCAACGGCTCTCGGGGTGAAAGATGGGGCTTGAACCCACGACCTTCGGGACCACAATCCGACGCTCTAACCAACTGAGCTACATTCACCATGTCGCTTTGCTTTTGTAAAAGCGATGCAAAGATAGGCGTTTTCTCTGACTTTGCAAATATTTTTCCGATTTTTTTATTCTTCTCTGTTCTCTTCGATACCGATGTTATGAGTACGGAGATGGCTGCGGGTACGATCGGCAAAGAGTTGCATACGCCGGTATGCGGTGGGTGAGAGGGAATCTTGCGGGGTCGATACGGGATAGAGCCTGAATCTTTTATGCCCTGTGAGAAGCGGTCGGCCCGTCCATACCAAGTCGTAACAGCAACGGGCTATGCGGGTATGTCCTGTCGAGTCTTTTTCCAAAACGAGTGTAAACGCGGCTCCGCCGTCGGTATGGGTTCGACTCATGTTGGAGATGAAGTTACCCAACGAATATACGACGACATGTTGCCGGCCGGTGCTGTCGGTGCGTAATTCCATCGGTTGCACGACGTGAGGGTGGTTGCCGATGATATGCGTTACCCCCTGACCGAGAAGCCAGTCGGCCAGTTGCTTCTGGCTTTTATCGGGAAGAAGTTCATATTCGGTTCCCCAGTGCATACAGGCGATGATGGCGTCGGGTTGTATGGCTCGGGCTTCGGCTATATCTTGCCGCATGGCACGGCGGTCTATGCGGTTTACGATACGGGGAGGAGTTTCGACGAGGCTGTTGGTTGCATAGGTATAATTGAGAAGGACGATGCGGAAACCGTTTTTCTCTATGATCATGGGATAGCGGCGCGAGCGGTCGCTTTCATTACGGTAAGTACCGATGCGGGGAATGCAAAGCGAATCGAGCATCGACAAAGTGCGGTCGAATCCTTTCCGTCCTCGGTCAAGACAATGGTTGTTGGCTGTGAGCAGAATGTCGAAACCGCACTCTTTTACGGCATACAGGAATGCGTCGGGTGCCGAGAAAGCCGGGTACCCTCGATAAGGTTTTCCCCCGAGGGTAACTTCGAGATTGGCAATGGCGATATCGGCTTTCGAGACAAGAGGCTTCACGGCGGAGAAACAGTCGGAGTAGTCGTAGATCCCTCCGTTACGGGCCGAATCGATTTGCGCCTGATGTTGCATGAGGTCTCCGGCGAAAAACAGCGTAATCCTTTTTTGAGCCGAAAGGATTACGCTGCAAGACAGAAGTATGAGAAGTAAAGAGATTCTCATACGCCGGCGGTTATTTGTAGATGGCTTTTTTACCGGCCAACAAAGTATTGCGCATGAGCGATACGATGGTCATGGGACCGACGCCTCCGGGAACGGGTGTGATATAAGAGCATTTGGGTGCTACTTCCTCGAAGAGAACATCTCCGTTGAGCCGGAAACCCGATTTTTTCGATGCGTCGGGTACACGTGTCGTTCCCACGTCGACAATGACAGCTCCCTCTTTCACCATATCGGCTGTAACGAAATCGGGTTGTCCGAGGGCGGCGATGATAATGTCGGCCTGCCGGCACATCTCTTTCAGATTTTTCGATGCGCTGTGGCATACGGTAACGGTAGCATTACCCGGATTGCTTTTCTGCATCATGAGTGTGGCAACCGGTTTCCCGACGATATTGCTACGACCCAAGACTACGCAATGTTTGCCTTTGGTGTCGATGTTGTACCGTTTGAGCAATTCCATGATACCGGCAGGAGTGGCCGATACGAAACACGGTAATCCGATAGACATGCGTCCTACATTGATAGGGTGGAAGCCGTCCACGTCTTTACGGTAATCGATGGCTTCGATGATACGTTGCTCGGAGATGTGCTTGGGTAACGGGAGTTGTACGATGAAACCATCGATGTCGGCATCATCATTCAGTCGCTCCACTTCTTTCAGAAGTTCTTCTTCGGTGATGTCGTCTTCATGGCGAATGAGCGTCGATTTGAAGCCGCATTGTTCGCAGGCTTTTACTTTGTGGGCGACATACGTTTCGCTTCCTCCGTCATGGCCGACGAGGATAGCTGCCAAATGCGGGCGTTTTCCCCCATTTGCTACGATTTCGGCAACTTCGGCAGCGATTTCCTGCTTGATTTGTTCCGAGATGGTTTTTCCGTCAATTAGTTGCATACAGTTTTCTGTTTATTTTTATCCATTATTTCATCTATAATTCGAATCATTTTTTCCCCGCGTAAGTTGCGTTTCAGAATAGTTCCATCAGGAGCGAACAATATAATATGTGGAATTCCTGACACTCCGTATGATTTACAGGCCATATTTTCTGTGTCAAATATTTGTGGCCATGTTATATCATATTTTTTTATCGCTTTTGATAGATTTTCTTTTTTATCCCATACAAAGATTCCCAAGACCATGAGACCTTTATCTTTATATTTTTCATGTAGGTTGGCCAGATTACGAGTCTCCTTTTTGCAAGGGCCGCACCAGCTGGCCCACATATCCATCAGCACGTAGTTGCCTTTTCCTATGAAATCTGATAATGATGAGAGATTACCTTCAATATCCATACCTTTTATATCGATAAAAGGATTCCCTTCTATCGTTGCTTTTTGGGCTTTGATATTGGATATGATTGATTGAGCCGTTTTTTTTGATCTCAGCCACGGTCCCAGATTATTGAGAACAGAATCTCTTACGTCGAGACTCGATTCTCTCATAAAAAGTGTAAATAGAAGAGTATATCCTATGATATCGTTGTTATGTCCTTTATAAATCTCGATACATCGTTCTCCCAACTTTTGCTTAAATGTATCCATATAAAGAGTCCATTGGCGGTCAAACTCTTTGGGATCGGGATATAGTTTTTTCAATTCAGCTCTTTTTTCATTAGCGATTTTGTATAGAGAGGCTTCTTCTGCTTTTATTTTGGCATATTCTTCATTTCGAGTTGTTCCCGATGGTTTATTATATTCTTTCAGATTGGCATTTATGTTTCCGCTCTCTAAAATTATATTTGCAAATTCTGTACTGTTATTTACAACTATGCGACAATACGATGCAGTATCAACAGTTCCGGTAAGAAAAAATTTATTATCTTTTATTATTGCACTATCGATGTATTTGTCGTTTTCGTACTTCATAAGATATACGGTTTCTCCGTTCAAGGAGCTGTCGCTTACTTCTCCTTGTATCGTGTATGTATTGGAATGTTGTGCAGAGTTACAGGCACTTAAAACGACCAATAAGCAAACTATACTTAAATAAAATGTTTTCATATTATATCTATTTAAGAGCTTGTCGAGTTTATCTTTTATTTTGTAAGGTGTATTCGACATCGGTAATCATGTTTTTTCCCCGTAGATTCCGTGCGAGAATCGTTCCGTCGGGGGCAAATAATATGATGTGGGGAATACCTTCTACACCGTAATTTTTACGGACATTATTTTGAACGTCGAAAATTTGCGGCCAGGTGATTTTTTCTTTTTCCACAGCTCGTTTCATATTTTTCTCTTTATCCCATACGAAGATACCGACAACGGTAAGACCTTTGTCCTTGTATTTGTTGTGCAGATAGGCGAGATTGGGGATTTCTTGTTTGCAAGGACCGCACCAGCTGGCCCACATGTCCATCAGCACGTAATTCCCCCGATTGAAGAAGTCGGATAAGGCAATATCATTCCCGTTTACGTCCCGGCCTTCGATATCGATATAAGGTTGCCCTACGGCCGTTTTTTTCAAAGCCTCGACTTTTTTTATTTTTTTCTGGATATCTTTTCGAGATCTCAGCCAAGGACCGATATTATCGAGGATTTCGATTTGTTTATCTATATCGGTAGGATAGATGTACGAGTACATGATGAGATATTGTCCTAATGCATCGTTATTGTGTCGGGAAAGAATTTCCCGACATATCGAGTCTTCTATAAGATTTATGTGTGCGACTATGGAGGGAAGTTGCTCGTATAATACTTCTTGGGGAATTTCCCTGTCTCCGTTTTGGGGAGGTTCTATACCATTCTTTTTCCAATAGGCGTCGATGAGAGAATCGAGTTGGGCTGTGAAAATATTTTGTAAACTATCCGCTGTTTTGTTGATGTCGGTTATTTGTTCATTCATCGGACTTCCTTGAGGAAAAACATGTCCATAGAGGTCGAGTGAAATTGTTCCGTTTTCGAGAATGAAAAAGGCATATATGTTTTTATCGACGGATACTTCACAACATACAGCGGTATCGATTTTCCCGTTGAACGAAAACCGGTTTCCTTCTATACGGGTACTGTCTATTTTGGCATGGTTATCTCGTTGTATGATATAGATGGTGCGACCGTCAAATGTCGAATCTTTGAGCTCTCCTTTGACGTGATATGCCGTTGATGTTGCTGTACAGGAGCAAAACAATAAAAGACAACTTATTATTCCTAAAAAAACGTTTTTCATAATTGTTGGAAATAGAATGTACAAATATAGCAAAAAGTCTATATAGATTTGTTACTAGATATGTTTTCTATATATGAAAAGATTGCCATAGATAAAACGGCTGACAGGCTATTTTTGTAAAATTCCTTCTACGAAATCTATCATGCTGTCTCCTCTCAGGTCGCGTTTCAAAATGATACCGTCGGGCGAGAACAGTATGATTTGGGGAATGCTGTTTATGCCGTATTGCCTCATCGGTTGCATGGCATTGTTTTGAGAATTGAATATTTGCGGCCAGGTAATGCCTTTTTCTTTGACCGATGCTATAAAATGTTCTTGCGTGTCCCACACGAAAATGCCGACAACGGTAAGGCCTTTGTCCTTGTATTTGTTGTGCAGATAGGCGAGATTGGGAATTTCTTGCTTGCAGGGGCCGCACCAACTGGCCCACATGTCCATCAGCACGTAATTTCCCCGATTGAAGAAATCGGATAAGGCAATATCATTCCCGTTTACGTCCCGGCCTTCGATATCGATATAAGGTTGCCCTACGGCACTCTTTTTTTCTTGTTCCAATTGCCGGATCAAGTATTTTATAAAAATCCGGTTTTTCAGCCACGGACCGAAATTATCGGTTATTTTTTCTTTGAGTTTCAAATCGGACGGGAAAAAAGGCGACCGTACCAAGTATTCTCCCAGAGCATCATTGCTGTGTGCAGCAAATAGGGCAATAGACAGGGAGTCGATATGTGTCTGTAATGAATCGGAATATTTTTGCACCTGCCTTTGAAGTTTTTTGTTTCCCTCGTCTGTTGCGGGATATTGCGATCGAAGAGCCTGTATTTTCGAATTTATACTATTTCTGAGGCTGTCTGCGAGTGTCTCTATTTTATTCTTTGCATCGTTCAGTGAAGAACCTGTTGCGCAATGGTGGGGGACATCGGCCGAGATATGTCCGCTTTCGAGAATAAAAGAGACATACTTATCGAGACTTATGTCTATACGGCAGAAGACGGCCGTATCTATTTCTCCGCAGAATGAGAATCGGTTGTTTTCGATGCGGGTGCTGTCGATGATTTTTTGATCGTCGAAACGTTTGATATAGATCGTCTTTCCGTTATAAGTGGAGTCATCGATAGATCCCTCGACCGTATATCCGGTGGGTGTTGAGTTACAGGAAGATAACAATAAGAGACCGTATAGAGATATTCGGAGTGTCTTTTTCATGGTATTGATGGTTTTGTGGTATATCCGTTTGTTCTCGGGAGATGAAACTCTTTGACGATTAGACGCACGAATATAGAAAAGGTTACAAAAAATAAAACGCGAAAGCATGCTTTCGCGTTTGGGGTATATCGTTTTTATCTGCGTTTGAGTTGCCCCATCATACGGGCGGGGTTTTTCCCCTGTGTCATCATACGCATCATTTTGCGCATATCGTCAAATTGCTTGATGAGCCGGTTTACCTCTTGTATCGATGTGCCGCTGCCGCGTGCGATACGTTGGCGTCGACTGCTGTTGAGTACTTCGGGGTGGCTGCGTTCTGTCGGAGTCATCGATTGTATAATGGCTTCGATGCTCTTGAATGCGTCGTCGTCGATATCGATATCTTTGATGGCTTTTCCTACACCGGGAATCATCGATGCGAGGTCTTTGAGGTTTCCCATTTTTTTCACCTGCTGTATCTGCCCGATGAAGTCGTTGAAGTCGAACTGGTTTTTAGCAATTTTCTTCTGCAACCGGCGAGCTTCTTCTTCGTCGTATTGTTCTTGGGCACGTTCTACAAGAGAAACAATATCGCCCATGCCGAGGATACGGTCGGCCATACGTTCGGGGTGGAATACATCGAGAGCTTCCATTTTTTCACCCGTACCCACGAATTTGATGGGTTTGTTTACGACGGTACGTATCGAGAGGGCAGCTCCGCCTCGGGTATCGCCGTCGAGTTTGGTGAGAACGACGCCGGTAAAATCGAGACGATCGTTGAAGGCCTTTGCCGTATTCACGGCGTCCTGTCCTGTCATGGCATCGACCACGAAAAGGATTTCTTGCGGATTGACGGCTTTTTTCAGCGCTTCGATTTCGTTCATCATCTCTTCGTCGACGGCGAGGCGTCCGGCTGTATCGATGATGACCAGATCGTTGTTTTGTTTCCGGGCTTCTTTTATGGCGTTTTGAGCGATTTCAACCGGTTTCTTGTTTTCGGGTTCGGTATAGACGGGTACGCCGATTTGCTCACCGAGCACTTTCAGTTGTTCGATGGCGGCGGGACGGTAAACGTCGCAGGCAACGAGTAAAGGGCGTTTGGCTCGTTTGGTACGCAACATTTGTGCCAATTTACCCGAAAAAGTGGTTTTACCCGAACCTTGTAGGCCCGACATCAGGATAATGGCCGGCGACCCGTTGGTTTCGATGTCGACCGCTTGTCCACCCATGAGCTCGGCGAGTTCGTCGTGTACGATTTTCACCATGAGTTGTCCTGGTTTCACGGCGGTAAGCACGTTCATACCCATAGCTTTGGCTTTTACCGTGTCGGTAAATTGTTTGGCGACCTTATAATTGACGTCGGCATCGAGCAGGGCCTTGCGCACTTCTTTCAAGGTTTCGGCTACGTTGATTTCGGTGATACGGCCTTCGCCTTTAAGTACTTTGAACGACCGTTCGAGTTTCTCGCTTAAATTTTCAAACATATATTTCGATCTAAAAAATTACATTTTATGCAGCTCTGTTTCTGTCCTCCCCTATGTAACCAACAAATCCGGAAGGTGTTGATATAAGCGCCACTCCGGAGTGCTGAACCCGTTTCTATCGGACGTATGTCTCTATGAAAAACGGGGAGAAACTATGGTTTCCCTTATTTGTGTATCAGGCGATTGGTCTGTGTGTCGGGAAAAATGACAGAAGGTTTGAACCTGCGGGCTTCTTCTGCATCCATCATGGCATACGCGATGATGATGACAATATCGCCGGGTTGGACTTTGCGTGCGGCCGCGCCGTTGAGACATATCGTACCCGAACCTCTTTCTCCTTTGATGACGTAGGTCGAGAAACGTTCTCCGTTATTATTGTTTACGATATGTACCCGTTCGCCTTCGATGATATTGGCGGCTTCCAGCAATTCTTCGTCTATGGTGATGCTTCCGATATAGTTGAGATCGGCTTGCGTTACGGTTACACGATGGATTTTCGATTTCAGTACCTCTAACAACATGATTTCTGCTTTTAAGGACGATAAGTGATATTATCGATTAAACGTACTTCTCCGCAATATACGGTAATGCAACCTACGATATAAGGAGCATCGTCCCATGAATCGACAGGTTGTAGTGTGTCGCCGTTTACGATTTCGTAGTATTCCACGCGTAAATCAGGCGTTTGATTGATGCCGTCGATGACGAACGCTATCGTTTCGGCTACCGTATGTTGTGCGGCAAAGGTACGACTTTTAAATAGAGTTTGCGAAATGTTTACGGCATTTTTTCTTTGTTCGGGAGAGAGGCGTGTATTCCGGCTGCTCAGGGCCATACCGTCGGCTTCGCGCACGATAGGACAAGAGACGATTTCGACAGGAAATTTCAGTTGTCGGGTCATTTCTCTGATGACGGCGATTTGTTGAAAATCTTTTTCCCCGAAATATGCCCGGTCGGGTTTTACGGTATCGAAAAGTTTGCTTACGATTTGGGCCACGCCGTTGAAATGACCGGGACGGAACTTGCCTTCCATGACGGCGGCAACAGGGCCTAAGTCAAAGACTCGGGTATCTTTTTGGGGATACATCTCTTCGACGGAAGGCATGAATACGATATGGCAACCGGCGTTTTCGAGGAGCTCGCAATCGGCTTCGGGAGTGCGGGGATAATGTATCAGGTCGTTTTTGTCGTTGAATTGGGTGGGGTTGACAAAAACACTTACGACGCAGCAGCCGTTTTCGCTGACGCAACGTTTCACGAGCGAGAGGTGTCCGTTATGCAGTGCTCCCATCGTGGGAACGAGGCCTATCTGTTTCCCTGCGGCGCGATATGCGACGATACGCGCTTGTAAATCCGAAATTTTAGAAATGATTTCCATGATCAGTTTTTGAAAAACAACGCTGCAAAAGAAGTAAATAAAACTTGAACAAAGAAGTTTTCGTATGGAAATTTCATAAGAATTTTCGCAAGAAATACCTGTTCAAGAAGAATATATTATCAAAAACTGTTAATCTACGAAGGGAGTATGGCTGTTTCCGATATTTTTTTTAGTATCTTTGCAAGACAAATTTTATAGAGAACTGCACGATGGAAGCAAAAAAGGTTTTGTTCATTTCTCAGGAGATGACCCCGTATCTTCCCGATTCGGAAATTGCCACGATATGTAGGAACTTACCGCAAGGTATTCAGGAAAAAGGCCGAGAGATACGCGCTTTTATGCCCAAGTACGGTAATATCAATGAACGGCGTAATCAGTTGCACGAGGTGATTCGTCTTTCGGGAATGAACCTGATAATCGACGATACCGATCACCCGTTGATTATCAAGGTGGCATCGATACAACCGGCCCGCATGCAGGTCTATTTTATCGATAACGACGACTATTTTCAACGGAAAAACGTCCTTGTCGACGATGAGGGAAAAGATTTTGACGATAATGACGAGCGCAGCATATTCTTTGTGCGTGGGGTAATGGAGACGGTAAAAAAGCTCCGTTGGGTGCCCGATATTATTCATTGTCATGGTTGGTTTACTGCTCTTGCCCCTCTTTACATAAAGAAGGCGTATGCCGAAGATCCCTCTTTCAGAGATGCGAAAATTGTTTATTCGATTTATGAAAATAAATTCGATGAGCCATTCTCCGAGACTTTCCCGGCTAAACTTTTGTGGGAAAACATTCAGGAAAAAGATCTCGGTTTCGGGTTGAACGAACAGGTCGATTTTGCCCGACTGTCCGAGTTGGCCATACGATATTCCGACGGCCTTATACAAGCTTCTTCCCAAATCGACGAAAAGGTTGCAGCTATTGCAAAGGCATCGGGAAAACCGTTTTTGGCTTATCAGGATTCCGATACCTATGTCGATGCATATAATAACTTTTATGATGAAGTATGGGAAGCTGCCCATAAATGATTTCTATATGAAAAGTAAACGGATATTCCCCTTTTCTTTGCTCTTTATAGCACTTTTTTTCTCGTGTAATGACGATTCCGGTACGATCGGATTCTCGGTCGACACGACTTCGCTTACTATTTATATCGACTCATCGTTTGTATATACCCAGCATAGCGATTCGGTGTCTACCTATCGTGTCGATTCTTTGCCCAACCGTACGATTGTGCAGATGTTGGGTAATGTGGCTATTCCCGGTTACGGAACAGTAAAAGCCGATTATCTGACCCAGTTTTATCCGGTGGCCGATTTCGATACGGTGTTGGTAAAACCCGATATGGTCGATTCTGTGGGTGTCGAAATCGCTTTCCAATACAATAGTTTCTTAGGTGATTCTTTGGCTCCCATGCAACTTACCGTATATGAATTGAATAAGTTGTTGAGAGAAGATGGTAATGTGCGTGTGCCCATTTATAGTAATCTCGATCCGGCGGATTATTACGACCCGGCCGATAAGTTGGGAAGTAGTTTTTATGTAGCTTCTATGCAGTCTTATCCCGACTCTCTTCTCGACGAGAACGGGTATCGTTTCATAAAACAGACGTTCGGAGTTTCTGCGGCCGATAAAAAAGAGTGGGCTGTAAATTTCTATGATTTTTATATCAAGAATGGGGGGAATATAACCACAACGGCCATGAACGAATTCTTCAAAGGACTGTATATAACCAATACATTCGGGCGCGGAACATTATTGTATATCGTATCGACGGCGGTTGTTGTATATCACCGTACCTATGCCTATAATAGTAGCGGGGGACTGAAAACCATTAGCGATGAGTCCGATTCGCTTTATGTCGAAAATACCTCGACGACCTATCTGATGACTTCATACGAGGCACCCACGATCAACCATATCGAAGCGACGCCGGCTGCTTCGGTCGATGCTTTGCGGGCACAGGGAGAAGCAATCATTCAATCACCCCAAATGTATGATGGTGCAATTATTTTCCCTACGGCAAAAATCATCGAAACGTTCAATAATTCACGCAGCCTCAATAGTACCGATACCGTAGGGGTACTTAATACCATAAATCTGACGATTCCATTGAAGACGATGCCCGCCGAGTTGAAGGCACTTGGAATCATACCGCCTCCGTATCTTTTGTTGATGAGGAAAGGGGGGAATGCGACATCGTCGACAAATACCGTTATTCCGATGGATAAGAAAGAATTTTTTGCCGATCGGTTGATAAATGATGATAAAAATTATTTCTATGCGGCTTATGATTCGACGTCGAATAGTTATACTTTTACGGGATTGCAGAATTATATTATGAATATTTTCCAATATGATCCTAACCATATATTGAATCCCGACCATTCGCTGAATCCGGCGGCCGATTATGCCTATGATTCCGATATGATACTCGTTCCGGTAACGGTATCGAAAACGACAAGTTCCTATTCTTCCGATACCAATATTATTCCCTATTTGGGAGGGTTGACTTATGCCGACATCGACAATGAAAATATAAAAATACAAGTCGTGTATAGTACAAAAGTTTATTGAAATAAATTCTGTTCTAATTTAGGAAATACGGCATTTCTACGAAGGATTGCCGTATTTTTTTATTCTTCCTGAAAAAAATATTCTTGATATTTTGTAAAATATCGGGGAAAACGTTATCTTTGCATCGCTTTTTCAGAAAACGCCGCAATAGCTCAGTCGGTAGAGCGTTTCACTCGTAATGAAAAGGTCGCCGGTTCGATTCCGGC
>URHG01000045.1 GCA_900547555.1 uncultured Porphyromonadaceae bacterium
GAAGCGTACCAAACCCAGTTACGAAGAAGAATATAAGGCAGATGCCCCGATGAACGAACGTTCGGGTTATGGACATGGATATACATTTCCCTGCTTGTTCAAGGTGGGGGATGACGGCTGGGTACTGCTCAGTGAAACCGGAGTGGACAGCCGTTATTGTGGCTCGCGTTTGAGTGATTGGGATAACGGCGTGTATCGCATTGCTTTCCCCATGCCGGAAGAGAACAACGGCAATGGAACGGTGGCACCTGCCTTTTCCCTGCCGGGCTCCACGCCGTGGCGTACTGTGACGGTGGGGGAAACCTTGAAGCCGATTGTGGAAACCACCGTCCCCTGGGATGTAGTGGAACCACGCTATACCACCACCCATGATTACAAGCCGGGCCGTGGCACATGGAGCTGGATTCTCTGGCAGGACGGCAGCATCAACTACGACGACCAGGTGCGCTATGTTGACTTGGCAGCCGCCATGGGATACGAATATGTATTGATTGACAACTGGTGGGACAACAACATCGGTCGCGACCGCATGGAACAGTTTATCAAGTATGCCCGTAGCAAGGGTGTGGAGGTATTCTTGTGGTATAGCTCCAGTGGTTACTGGAACGATATAGAGCAGAGTCCCGTCAACCGGATGGATAACTCCATTGCCCGCAAGCAAGAGATGCGCTGGTTGCAAAGCCAGGGTGTGAAGGGTATCAAAGTAGACTTCTTCGGCGGTGACATGCAAGAGACCCTGCGTTTGTACGAGGAGATTCTGAGCGATGCCGACGACCACGGTCTGATGGTTATCTTCCACGGCTGTACCTTGCCTCGCGGCTGGGAACGGATGTATCCCAATTACGTAGGCAGCGAGGCGGTGCTGGCTTCCGAGAATCTGGTATTTAGCCAGCATTTCTGTGATAACGAGGCCTTCAATGCCACGCTGCACCCTTTCATCCGCAATGCTGTGGGATGCATGGAGTTTGGCGGTGTGTTCCTGAACAAGCGTTTGAACCGGGGGAACAATGGTGGAACTACCCGTCGCACGACGGATGTATTCCAGTTAGCAACAGCTGTATTGTTCCAGAACCCTATTCAGAATTATGCTTTGGCACCCAACAATCTGACAGATGCCCCGCAAGTTTGCCTGGACTTTATGAAACAGGTGCCTACTACATGGGATGAAACACGCTTTATTGATGGTTATCCTGGAAAATATGCAGTCGTTGCACGTCGTCACGGTAAGCAATGGTATGTAGCGGCTGTTAACGGTACAAAAGAAGTGCTGAAACTGAAACTCGAATTGCCTATGCTGGCAGGACAGACTCTTTCATTCTATAATGATGATAAAGAACTGCAACCTCAGTTGCAAACTCTGAAACTGAAAGCTGACGGCAAATTCCAACTGACCCTCCAACCGCAAGGTGGTGCCGTACTGGTTCAGGATTGGAAAACGAATGAAAAGGAAATGGGAGCCTATCTGTTTACCTATTTCAAAGATGATACACATAGTTTATATTTCGCAGTCAGTGATGACGGATATACATTTACGGATGTAAATAACGGTCAGCCCATTATTGCCGGTGATACGATTGCCGAACAGAAAGGTATCCGTGATCCGCATATCTATCGTGCACCGGATGGTACTTTCTACATTGCCATGACCGACCTGCACATCTTTGCCCAGCAGAAAGGTCTGCGCAACACCGAGTGGGAGCGTGATGGAGCCAAATACGGCTGGGGCAACAACCGCGCACTGGTTCTCATGCGATCGACCGATCTGATACACTGGACGCGGTCGAACGTCCGTCTCGACACGGCTTTCCCGGGATATGAGGAAGTAGGTTGCGCATGGGCTCCCGAAACGATTTACGACCAAACCGAAGGTAAATTGATGATATACTTTACCATGCGTTTCGGAAACGGAAGAAACGAACTTTACTATGCCTATACCGATGACGATTTTACCCACCTGACAAGTGAACCGAAACCACTCTTCGACTACCCCAAAGATTTTTCTTATATCGATGGAGATATTACCCAAGTGGACGGACAGTATCATCTCTTCTATGTGGCACAGGAAGGATGCGCCGGCATACGCCAAGCTGTCTCGGATTCGATTCACAGCGGATATGTCTACGACGATGCGTGGTACGATGTAGAACCGAGGGGTTGCGAAGCTCCCAATATATGGAAACGAATAGGAGAAAACCGATGGGTGCTGATGTATGACATATACAGCATAAAACCGCACAATTTCGGATTCAGAGAGACAAGCGATTTCAAAACATTCACCGACCTCGGTCATTTTAACAAAGGTGTTATGAAGGCCACCAATTTTTCTATTCCCAAACACGGAGCCGTCATACATCTCACAGCCAAAGAAGCAAGGCGACTGGCCCGCCATTGGGGAAGCAACCTGAAATTCTAAATGCCAGTCTGCTTAGCCATAAAAGGGGTGTGTCAAAATGAATGACAACTTGTCATTCTGAATGGAACAACGTGGAATGAAGAATCTCCGGCAAAGAGAGTGTATGGCATGAGATCTCTTACGTTCGTTCGAGATGATATGGCTGTCATGCTGAAAGGCTTTGCCTTGGAGAGTCTCATTTCAAGTACAATGTCATTCTGAGGGGAGTAACCCCGAAGAATCTCTATCTAAGAGACGGTGAATATGAGATCCCTCATGTACATGTCGAAATGGTAAGCCGGGAGCATTCCTTCCGGTTCGGTGGACAATCATTGTATTGTTGAGATCCTTACGGAGAAAGTCGTTTTGTAGGTATGAGGCCGATAAATATATAGAGCGAGGCCCGGGATTCCCGGGCCTCGCTCTATATATTTATCGGAAAGAAACCGTTTAGATGATTTTTTCGAGTTGTTCCACATTCCGTGCCACCTCTTCGTCGGTAACTTCGTAGTTCCGCAAGTCGTTGGAAATATACTGGTCGTATGCAGTCATATCGATGAGACCGTGCCCCGAGAGGTTGAAGAGAATTACCTTCGATTTGCCTTCGCGTTTGGCTTGTTCGGCTTCGCGTATGGCGGTAGCGATGGCGTGCGACGATTCGGGCGCAGGTATGATGCCCTCGGTCTGGGCGAATATCGTTGCTGCGTTGAACGTTTCGAGTTGAGGTATGTCCACAGCTTCCATCAACCCGTCTTTGTGGAGCTGGCTTACGATAGAACCTGCACCATGATAACGGAGTCCGCCGGCATGTATGTTCGATGGTGCGAAATTGTGTCCGAGCGTGAACATGGGAATCAGCGGTGTGTAACCGGCCTCGTCTCCGAAGTCGTATTGGAAGACGCCCCGGGTGAGTTTCGGGCAGGAGGCAGGTTCGGCTGCGATGACACGGACATTTTTGTTTTCGTTCAGCTTATGGCGGAGGAAGGGGAAAGAAAGTCCCGAGAAATTGGATCCGCCACCGAAGCAGGCGATGACGACATCGGGATATTCTCCGGCCATTTCCATCTGCTTTTCCGCTTCGAGACCGATGACGGTCTGGTGCAGCATGACATGGTTGAGTACGCTACCGAGGGTGTATTTACAGTTGGGTGTCTGCATAGCCAGTTCTACGGCTTCGGAGATAGCCGTGCCCAAACTGCCCTGATAGTTGGGGTGTTCGGTAAGAATTTTACGTCCGGCTTTAGTACTCATACTGGGAGAGGCGATGACTTGTGCGCCGAATGTCTGCATGATCGATCGCCGATAAGGTTTCTGGTGATAGCTGACTTTGACCATATATACGGCCAATTCGAGCCCGAAAGCTTTGGCGGCGAATGAGAGAGCTGCTCCCCATTGGCCGGCTCCGGTTTCGGTCGTGATATTGGTTACGCCCTCTTTTTTGCAGAAGTAGGCTTGTGCGATGGCCGAGTTGAGTTTATGAGATCCTATGGGACTGACGCTCTCGTTTTTGAAATAGATATGGGCCGGGGTGTCGAGGTATTTTTCCAGTCCGTAAGCGCGCACCAGTGGGGTGGGACGCCATATTTTGTACATGTCGCGCACCTGTTCGGGTATTTCGATCCAAGCATCGGTCTGATTCATTTCCTGATGCGACAACTCTTTGGCGAAAAGAGGGTAGAAGTCTTCCTCTTTCATCGGTTCATGTGTCTGCGGATTCAGTGGCGGCAGGGGTTTGGTTTTCATATCGGCGACGATATTGTACCATGCCGTAGGAATGTCTTTTTCCTGTAATAAAAACTTTTTTGTACTCATATGGTTGATATTTTGTTTTTATGATATTTTAAAGCAAAAAAAAGGCTTGTCGCGGTCGGACAAACCTTTTTGATATAATAAGAGGTTGTGTCTTACGACCGATTAGGATTGTAAGCTGCGCCAACCTTGCCAACTTCTTGTATGTGCGAAATTCATTTATGGGGTTTTATTTCGAGGCAAAAATAGGGAAATAAATCGAATGTCCCAACAGATCGTCGTATTTAAATTTTGTTTTATGGCTTTTTTTATTTGATGAGGCTGTTTAAGTAACACTCTATGTTGGTATATTCATTGTTTAGGGTGTAAAGAGAAGCGTCGGTCGGATCGTGAGGATCGAGACCGTGTTTCTTTTCCCATTTATCGGGTATTCCGTCGCCATCGCTGTCTTTCCGAGGCTTTTTCGATTTTAGTTCGGGCCACCCGCCTACGTCTTCGGGAGTATTGATGATACCGTTGTTCCCGAATGTACCGATACCTTTCTTTACTTGGCGCAGAACCTCTTTGTCGTAGCTGTCTCGGGAATGGCTGCAACCGGCCGATTCCAATACTCTCCGGTAGGCTTTGACAGGGGTATCTTCTTCTATCGGTTCATACGGGAAAGGAGTGGAGACTATGCAGGTGGGTGTCTCTTCTCCTTGCGAAAGGACTGCGTCGGGAGATATGTCCGAGGTTTTCTTGGTATTTTGTGCGGTCGGAATATAGATTTTCCCGGGACGGTCGGTAATTGCGTTGTAGTTGTTTTGTGTTACATCATTGTCACCATCCATTACGTTACCAGCGACATAATAGCGTCCTGTCCCGTCATCGGCCACGTCGAGCAGGCGATGGTGTTGCGATGCCGGTCCCGGTTTGTAGTAGTTGTTCACGATGTTTATTTCGGCGTGATGTCCTCCGCCGTAAGCGGTTTTGAACCCCCAGTTGTATATGACGTTATTGCGGTAATCGACCCATTTTGTCCCGTCGACCGATGCAAAACGGGGATTGCGGCTTGCGTGGTTGGCCAACAGATTGTGATGGAATGTCGCTTTGTAGCCACCCCAAATACCTCCGAAACCGTGACTGCCTTTGGTGTGTATAGAGGTATGCAGGCTGTGTGTAATCAGACACCATTGTACGGTAAGGTTTTCGGTTTTGTAGATAGACAGGCATTCGTCAATGCTCCAACTTACGGATATGTGGTCGAGTATGACGTTTTTCTGCCCGTAGCGTCCGCCTCCCACGCCGTCGCTGTCTCTGTTATGCCGGTCGCCCACACGCACTCTTATATAGCGCACGATGACATTGCTGGCGTTTATGGTCAACGGGTAGTCTTTCAGGCAGATGCCATCGCCCGGAGCCGATTGTCCGGCAATAGTGATGCTGTCGTTGTTGATGCGGAGCGGCGATTTCAACTCGATAGTCCCGTCTACGGCGAAGACCACGATACGGGCGCCTTTTTGTTCGACGGCATTTCGTAAACTTCCTTCACCGCTGTCGTTCAAGTTTGTAACGGTGAGGACTTTTCCGCCGCGTCCTCCTGTCGTGTATTTGCCGTACCCTTCGGCTCCCGGAAATGCGATGGTTTGGGATTGGACAGTAAAAACGATGCATAATACCGAAATTATGAAAAATATATTCTTCATGGTATGGGAAGGTTAGGTTGTAGTGTGTTTTTTAGGGAAATGGTATGGAATAAAGCCGAGAGGGAAAATAAATGTCCTGCGCAATGTTTACGTATATATCGACGGTAAATTTCCGTGCAATATGTTTATCATGGTCGTCTGATTATTGTGTATGACAAAGATAAAAGAAGTTTTCTGCTTGTACAATAAGATTGTGTATTTTGTTATGAATCATTTATTTGTATATCTTATATGATTGCGGTGTGGGGAGGAATAGAAGTTGGGTAACGAATGTTAGTGTTGTAACTCGCTGAAAACAGGTTATGATAGGAGTTTGCTTCTCGTTTTTTTAATAAGAGAGGAGTGCCGAAAATTTTTTTTTTGCTACCTTTGTACCGATGCTTACTATTACCAAACATATCGAATATCTGTTGACCGAGCACGATTGCGTGTTGATTCCCGGTTTGGGAGGCTTTGTGATGCAAGACCTGCCCGCCCGCTTTGTTCCCGACGGGAATATGTTTTACCCACCCTCGCGTTCTATCGTTTTCAATCCGACACTTACTTATAATGACGGGTTGTTGGCAGCCTCGCTCATGCGGGCTCGACAGATAGGTTATGAGCAGGCTTCGCAGTTTATCGACCGGGAAATCGATACGTTACGGGTTCTCTTGAAGCGAGAGGGCGATCGGGTAACATTCGGAAATATAGGCGTCTTTGTACTTACCGAGGATAATACGTTGTCATTTGAAGCCTCTCCCGATTACCTGTTGAATCTCAATTATTTCGGATTGCCGGCCGTAACGTTGTTACCGGAGAAGGAAGTGGCGGGAAGTGGGAGCGAACGCCGGGAAAAAATATCATCTCGTACCGATTCCGGCGAGCGTGTCATTCATTTTTCCATTCGTCGTCGGGTACTCAATCGTGCAATGGTTGCTGTCGCTGCTGTCATCGTGTTGTTCCTTACATCTATTCCTCTTGCGAATAGACCGGAAGTTGATCAGGCAGCCCTTACGTTTACGACGATTACCGATGATGTCAACAATCGGGTGGCTGAGGGAGAGTATCTCATTGTCGTATCTACACTTACCTCTCGGGAAAATGCATGGTTACAACTGCAAAAGTTCCATAACGAAGGCGTTGCCGATCCTATATTTCTTTATGAAGACGGTCGCCGGACATACCTGTATACCCGTTCGTTTTCCGATCGTAGAGAAGCCTATGCTTTCTTGAAAAAGCAACAGAACGAGAAAAACGAAATTTTTCCCGGAGCGTGGGTTATGAAAGTAAAAGATTCATCGAAATAATTGTATTATGGATAAAATAAGAAAAGCCCGTCTTAAACGGGCTTTTCTTATTTTAGGGGCAGAGCAGGTAACGCATCTGTGAAAGCATGTTTTGTTTCCATTCTTCCAGAAATGCTTTATAACGGCCTGTATCATCGGAAAAGACCTTCATCAGCATATTCCGGGTAAGAAAAGGAAATGTCAACTGACTGTAAAACGTGCATAGAATAATTATGTGAGGGATACGTTTTATTTTTCCGGTATTCATTTCTTTGTCCAAAATTTCCGATAATTGCCGTAACATGCGTTCTATGCCGAAACGGTGTATCATGAGTATGAGATTGTCGGGATTTCTCTGTATTTCGCTCAGTACAAATCTCGGTAAAAAAGGATTCTCCGAAAAAATAATCAGATATTCGTCGAGAATTTTTTCGAGTCTCTCTATGAAAGGGATATCTCCGGCCAAAATCGTTTGTACCTTCGGCATGAAAGTTTCGAAAATGGGAGCCAATACGGCCCGAAACATACGCTCTTTGGTACGGAAATAGTAATGTAAGGTGGGACGATTGATGCCGACTTTTGCTGCAATATCGCTCATACTGGTCATTTCAAAACCGTTCTCCAAGAAAACGTCTTTGGCGACATCTACTATTCTATCTTCTAAATTTTCGTTGTTTTCCATAGTTATCCATTCAATCCGTGAATAAAAAGTAACATTCTGTTTATCACATTGACGTCGCTCACACCGCTGTCGAAATCGAGAGACAGCAGGTTCATTTGCGGATATATCGTCTTTATTTTCTTTTCGACGCCTTTCGAGACGATATGGTTGGCAATACAGCCGAAAGGTTGCAGGCTGACTACGTGGTCTACCCCGTGGTGCGCCATAGAGACTATTTCGGCCGGTAACAGCCAACCTTCGCCGAATTGTGCATAAAGAGGTAATATCTCTTTACCGTAACGAGATGTCTCGAAAATATCGGGAAAGGACTGGAATAGTGGGAAATGCGATGCGGCACGATTGTATTTTTCGACCTGCCGGCGCACAAGGGCATAAATCCGGTGCAAAACGAAATCGGGGATTTTTTTAGCCGCCAGATAGTTATCTTGATTGACTTGTTTATTGACGAACGATTGCAGGAAAAATTCCGTCAACGTGGGCGGGACGACTTCGATATGCTGGTCGACAAGCCATGATGAGATATTCTTTTGGGCGAATGCATGGAATTTCAAGAAGATTTCTCCCACGATTCCGACTTTCGGGACTTGCTTGTCGACATCGGTGATCGATGTAAAACGGTCTGCTGCCTCTCTTGTTAAGGCGAGCAGTTCGCTCGGTTTGTTCCGCCTTATCGCTTGACGGGCTTTGTCGAGATAGTAATCGCGCCAGAATGCGGCCGCTCCGTTTTCGGTTTCCCGTGCGACTGCCGCATAATAGAACTTGGCGATACAATCGCTGAAAAGAACCGATGCCAATGCAATAGGCAAGATTTTGAGCCAGTTGACCCGGAATCCCGGCTGCGGGTTGTCGAACACGTCTCCCCAAGAAACCGAGACGACGGGAACATCGGTATATCCTGCATCGACCAGTGCTTTCTTGATGAGGGCGATATACCCTGTGGCACGGCATTGACCACCCGTCTGCGTCATCGCTACGGCGGTCTTGGAGGGTTCGTATCGGCCTTCTTTGAAAGCTTTGATGATGTCGCCGACGACCAGTGTCGCCGGATAGCATACTTCGTTGTTGGCATATTGCAATCCGTAGTCGGCGGCAATCCTGTCGCTCATCGGCAGCACATCGACGTCGTAGCCCACCAGCCGAAATAGGTCGGGAATCAGCGGCGAGATAAACGGCGTAAAAAACGGTACGATGATTTTACGGCGTACATCGTCCGATGTATAAGGGGGTGTTGTTATGAAAGGTAATGGCTCGGGTTGGGTGCCGTGCTTCATTTTCAGACTTTCGATAACGGAACGTACCCGCAAACGTATGGATCCTATATTGTTTACGTCATCGATTTTCAGCAACGTGTGGCTTTTCCCGTGTCGATGCAACAACTCTTTTACCTCATCGACGAGAAATGCGTCGGGGCCGCACCCGAAAGAGGTGAGTTGTATAAACTGCACGTTGTCGTCTTGCTCGGCAGCCCAGCGGGCTGCTGCCAAAATGCGGTTGGGATAAGCCCACTGTGAGATGAATCTCGATTCTTGGGGGATTGCGTGATCACCCCTGACGATGTCGTCGGTGATCACATCTACTCCCATAGAAGCGATCATGTCGGAAATTTTGTGTTGAATGAGCATATCCGAATGATAAGGACGACCGGCCAACAGTACCGTCAGGCGTTTTCCGGAGATATTTTCCCGGAAAATCGATTGCATATAGTCGGCAACCGACTTTTCATACTTGAGTTGTGCCTGCAATGCCGTAGCGAAAGCCTTCTTGATGTTTTTCTCTGCGATTCCCATCCCTTTTAAATAAGCGGAACATTGTCGGTAGAGAGCTTTTTCGTCTTTGAAAGTTATGACCGGCGTATCGAGGGGAATACTTAGCGGCATCACGCTTTTGGCGATTTCGGAATATCCCGAGACGATAGGGCAGTTGTAGCTGTTTACACGGGTCTTGTCGGAGAGACGTT
Organism: uncultured Porphyromonadaceae bacterium; assembly: GCA_900547555.1. Classification (GTDB taxonomy): domain Bacteria; phylum Bacteroidota; class Bacteroidia; order Bacteroidales; family UBA11471; genus Caccoplasma. Next base: position 9,731 of record URHG01000045.1, read on the forward strand.
CGTACACGACATACGGAAAGAAAATACGGTCGACCTGTTGTTCGCATAGATTTGAAAGATGGCTGTGTACCACTTTGGCCGGGAAACATATATTATCAGACATTACCCATTTGGCGGCACGTTCATAAGCTTTGTAGTCGGAGGGCGACGACAAAGTTACATTCATGCCCGCCTCGGTAAAGAGCGTATGCCAAAAAGGGTAATTTTCATACATATTCAGGCATCTGGGTATTCCTATGGTCGGACCGGGCAGATTCCCTGACGGCCGGTCGAAAAGCAACCGGTTTTTCTCCGGATAAGCGTTCGTCCCTTTCTTTGAAGACTCGCCTTTGTTTGAGAAAACTTTTTCGCATTTATTCCCGGAATAATAGATATTCCCGCCGGTAAAATCATATCGATGTATCAGACATTGGTTGGTGCACCCGCGACATGTCATTTGTCGGGTCGTGTATACGGCTCCTTGCATCAAAGTGTCGGGTGTCATGCCCCTGAATGAGAGATTTCGGCTTTGGGTGTACAGTGCGCAACCGTATGCGCCCATCAGTTCGGGTCGGTCGCTGCGGAATACCGTATGTCCCGACATTTTCTCGAATGCCCTTACCACGGCGTCGTTCCGCATTGTCCCTCCCTGCACGACGATACAGTCGCCGAACGACGAGAGGTCGTTTATCTTCAAAACTTTATACAGACAATTTTTTACGACGGAGTATGCAAGACCGGCAGCTATATCGCCGACCGAGGCTCCTTCGCGTAGAACCTGCTTGACTTTGGAATTCATGAATACCGTGCATCGGGTCCCCAGATCGCAAGGACTGTCCGCCAAGCAGGCCAGTCGGGCAAACTCGGAAACTTCGTGGCCTAACGTGCGGGAAAAAGTTTCTATAAATGAACCGCAGCCCGATGAACAGGCCTCATTGAGCTCCATGCGTGTGAGTATGCCTTTGTCGACGAATATCGCTTTCATATCCTGCCCGCCTATGTCGAGGATAAAAGATACCCGCTCGTTCAGCTGGCGGGCGGCCATGTAATGGGCGACGGTTTCGATGATACCTTCGTCGAGGCCGAAAGCCGCTTTTATCAACTCTTCGCCGTAACCGGTAACGCAACTACCCGTAATATGCAGTATGACGGAGTTTGTCGCACATTGGTTTTGCAGGGAAATCAACCCTTCTTTGACGGCCAGTATCGGGTTTCCGTTGTTCGATGCGTAGTGGGTGAACAATATTTCCTTATCGGAGTTGAGCAGTATGATTTTGGTGGTCGTGGAGCCCGAATCGATACCGAGGTAGGCTTCTTGTATGCCGGGTTTCCACTGGGCATAATGCATAGAAGAAAGTGATTTCTCATTACGCCATTGAGCATAAGAATCTTCATTCGGAAATAACGGGTCGAGCCTTTGGGTAAGTATGTTGACTTTTTGCGCCTGATTTCCTTTCCACACCTCCAAGAGTTCTTTTGCCGTAAACGACCTGCCGTCTTTTGCCGACAATGCTGCTCCCCATGCAGGTATCAGATGGCTTTGCCCGGGAACGACCCAATTACCGTCGGACAACCGCAAATAATCGACAAAAGCTTTTCTTAATGCCGGGATAAAAGTCAACGGCCCGCCGCAAAAGAGTACCGGCAATGAAATGTCGCACCCCCGGGAGAGGGTCGTGATGGTCTGTACGGCAACAGCATGGAATACCGATGCGGCTACATCTTCTTTGGAGACGTTCTTTGCCAGAAGATTCTGTACATCGGTCTTGGAGAAAACCCCGCAGCGTGAAGCGATCGGGTAGACTGTTTGGGCGCGTAGAGCCAAATTACTCATATCATCGACGGAAGTACCGAGTAACACAGCCATTTGATCGATGAATGCGCCGGTTCCTCCCGCACAGTTTCCGTTCATACGCAAGTCTACCGGGCGATCTTTGTGGAGAAAAACGACTTTGGCATCTTCTCCGCCTATATCGATTATCGAGTGTATGGAAGGATACAGCTCCGTTACGAACTTTGCGGCTGCGACAACTTCTTGTACAAACGGCAACCCGCAACGTTCGGCCACGCCCATTCCCACACTTCCTGTGATGGAAATTGTGCAGGGAGTATCGCCCGTAAGGGCGGATGCCTCTTCGAGAAAGGTAGATATCAACGGATACACGGCTGCCTGATGTCGCTCGTATCGGCTGTATATGACATCTCCGTCTTGGCTGAGAACAACAATCTTCGCTGTCGTAGACCCTATATCGATTCCGATTCTGTGTGTGTTCATAATTTACACCCTCTATTATGTCTGACAATAGTGTCAGACGCAAATGTATAGATGTTTTTTTAGGGAACAAAATGTATCATAATGATTATTGTATTATTTAACAAATACAAAATAAAATCCGACAAAAGAAAGAATGCTTCTGCCGGATATAATACGAAGGAAAGTTCTGTCGGAGTTATTTCCAGAATCGCCAGTTGCGATGTAGGTGGTCGTTACGGTCGAGGGCGGTTATGGCGGCACGACGTCCCATCTCGATGATCTCATGCGAATGATAAAATTCGAGCACTCCGTATGAGGCGGCCGGGACTTCGATGAGCAAGTCGGGCTTATAGATCTCTACCGATAATTGCGATATTCGCCTTATCATCATGTGCGAAGCCTGCAACAAGGAGTTGTAATAGTTATAATTGGGTTCTTCTTTTGGCCCCTCGTCGGTATGTTCTGAGAAGAAAGTCTTTCTCCACCACTCTTTAAAAATGGAGATGCCGTCTGTTGCAGACGGTTCGGGACGTGGGACGGGAGCTGTTTCTTCCAAAGCCTGCGCGTTCACATCGACAGCAATCACTCTGTCGCCGGGAAAACGTTGTACTCGGTTTATGGGAAGGGGGTTGAGAATCCCTCCATCCATAAGAACCATATCTTTTTTGTGGACGGGGCGAAAGAATGAGGGTAGGGAAATAGAGGCTCTTATCGCATCGAAAAGACACCCGCTGTCAAATACGATTTCTTTCTCGGCATGCACGTCGGTAGCAATAGCCGAAAACGGTATGGGCAAGTCTTCGATGGGAACATCGGGAACCAACTCTTTCAGGGTATTGATAATGCGGGACCCTTTTACCAGACCGTCGAAACGGAATGTGAAGTCGAGCAGTTGGAACATTTTGAATTTATCGACTCCCTCTATCCAATGTTTGAAATCTTCGAGTTTCCCGGCGGCGTATATGCCTCCGACCAACGCTCCCATAGACGTTCCCGAAACCGATGTGATTTCGTATCCTCTGTTCAGCAGTTCTTCTATGATACCGATGTGTGCCAGTCCGCGGGCACCGCCGCTTCCCAGTACCAGTGCGACTGTTCTTTTTTTACGACCCATATGTTTTTCTTTTTATGCATTAAAAATAGATATTCTATTCTTATTATATAGACCGTTATGTATGGAGATTTGTTTTGATTAACTGTTTTTTTCAAACATTGGCAAGAGACGTCAAACATTTTTGGAAATTTTGCCTCGTAAAAAAATAAGAAATATGACGATAGAAAAACGTAATTCAAGACTATTTATTCTTCTGTTCATGGGTATGTTGTCGGCATTCGGGCCTTTTGTTACCGATTTTTATCTTCCTACGTTGCCGCAGCTCACAAATGATTTCGAGACGACTACCTCTTTGGTACAGCTTACATTGACATTCAGTATGATAGGGCTTGCCATCGGGCAAATGATTATCGGCCCTTTGAGCGATAAATACGGGCGTCGCACACCGCTAATCCTTTCCCTTGCGCTTTTTATCGTTTCTACCGTAGCTTGCTTGTATGCCCGGGATATACACACCTTTCTTATTTGTCGGTTTATACAAGGATTTGCCGGAGCTGGCGGATTGGTTATATCTCGGTCTATTGTAACCGATTTGTATTCGGGTAGCTCATTGGCTAAAACTTTCTCGCTTATGGCGGCGATAAACGGTATTGCTCCGGTCGGAGCTCCGGTATTAGGCGGTATCATGATGAAGTGGACCGATTGGCACGGAATATTTCTTATCCTGCTGGTAATCGGCGTGGTATTATTGGGTATCGGCTTTGCTCAACACGAGACGTTGGAGAAAGAGAATCGTTTTCAGGGCGGAGTTTTTTCCACATTTACCCGGTTTATTCCGGTCTTGCGTAACCGCCGTTTTACGCAGCATCTTATTATACAGACTTTTGCTATGGGTGTGTTGTTCGGTTATATAGCTGCTTCTCCGTTTATCTTTCAGGAACACTATCATGTTTCTCCTCTCATGTATAGTATTTGTTTTGGAGCCAATGCATTAGGTATCATGATAGGTTCGAGTCTTTTGGTCCCTCGTTTTCGTACGGCGCAAAGAGCATTACGTGTCGGTTCTTCGGGATTTTTTGTCCTCGGACTTTGTACTGCTGTGGCTCTTATCGCCGATATGCCTTTTGCCCTTGTCGAGAGTTTGCTTTTTCTTCTACTCGTCTCATTGGGTATGGTGCTTCCCACTTCTACGGCTCTCGCCCTTGATATGGAACGAAAAAATGCCGGTAATGCCTCTGCTCTTTTAGGATTTACCCAATTCCTTTTCGGAGGTATTGTATCGCCGTTGACAGGAATGGGAAGTATTCTTGTCTCTACGGGTATCATCATCGCTGTATGTTGTGTGGTCATGTACGCGACCAGCCGTGCTGTTACGGAAAAGTAGGTTGTGGCTTAAAATCCCGTATCGGCATTCGGCGGTTTACATTTGTGGGGATTCCACTGCTATGGCGATGGCGGTAGCTGCCGATAGGGAAATAAGGTCGAAACTGCTGAGGCGTATCGCCGTCGATGCCGGTTTTGCCACGACGCCCGGGGATGCGGGGAAACTTGTCAGGCCGACGGTACACGATTTCGACTTGACCCGGGCTTATTTCGTATTGGCCGACCTTTATAATTTCAGGGAGTCGCCGATTACGACTCAACGGCTCTTCGAGCTGGCCGCTCGCGGGATCGCCGTCATCGTGGGAACGCGACGGCTTCCTCCGGAGTTCGAGCCGTTCTGTACGGCTTATTTTCCGGAATAGTTTTTTAACAATTTATTTTTTGGAAAGTTGATATATAATACAACTTTTTTTTATACCTTTGCATCATGGATAAAGAAAGACAAATCCTTTACTATAAAAATTATTTCGTAGAATTCTTCTTGTCATTGGAAGACGGAGCGAAGAAAAAAGTGGCTTATGTTCTTGATATGATCAAAACGCAAGAACGTTTGAATACCAACTTCGTCAAATTCATACGAGATGGAATATATGAGTTGAGAGCAAGCCATAACGGAAATATATATCGTGCATTTTTTATTTTCGATGAAGGCAATATAGTCATGTTGTTCAACGGTTTTCAAAAGAAAACGCAGAAAACCCCGAACAATGAAATAGAAAAAGCGTTAAAACTTAAAAACGAATATTATGCAAGCAAATAATCCTGACATTCACAGCATGGACGCCATTCTGGACAACTTGTACGGTAGGGTAGGAAGCCCGGAACGGGAGGAGTTCCGCAGAGAGGCCTATGCCTATATGATGGGACAGTTGATTTGCGATGCCCGGAAACAGGAAAAACTGACGCAATCCCAACTGGCTCAAAAGGTCGGTACTGATAAAACCTATATTTCCCGTATCGAAAAAGGTCTTATCGAACCGGGTATCAGCATGTTCTGTCGAATCATCGATGCACTTGGCCTCAAAATCGAAATCGTCAAAGTCATGTAAGACAGACGTATTTCTACAAACAGGTATTTTCCGGCGCGGCACACAGGTCGCGCCGTTTTTATGGGTACTCATGCACAAATCCTTTTGCTTGCGCTCACCGGTAGCGCATTTTTTATTTTTTCGATTTTCCCCCTCGCCTCCCCCAAAAGAGAATCATCGTTTTCGGACAAACGTGCAGCACGGGGAAAGAGCCGGCCATGAAAGAAAGAGACGGATAGATTCCTCACACCGCGTATACGGGGTTTCGGAAAACAAGGAGAAAGGGAAAGTACTCAACTCCACGCCTTACGAAGAGAAGCTCACCGCCCTGTGCAAGGCGGTCTTGTCCGGAGGTGAAACCATAGAAATAAAAGTTGTATGAAAAACGAAAAAATCCCACCGGCGATAACTGCCACTATATTTGTCTTTATCGCTATCGTGATGCTGCTTTTCTCGTCGTGCCGGACGGGACAGCAGATCGTAGTGGTAGAGGGAAAAGATAGTATAAGAATAGAGGAACGGATAAGGGAGATAAAAATAACGGACACCCTTTTTATCGCAGTCCCGCCACAATCGGCCGAGCGGACAACAGCCGACAGCACCTCCCACCTCGAAAACGACTACGCGGTAAGCGATGCCCGCATCATGGCCGACGGCTCGCTGTACCACTCCCTCGAAACAAAAGCGCGTACAGACACCCTCACGGGGGAAGTATCGGTACAAGCGAAAGATTCGATTATCTATCGGCATAAATTGAATACAAAAGTCGTTACCGTCGAAAAAGGGCTATCCGACTGGCAAAAAATACAAATCCGGGGATTCTGGATATTCCTGATTTTAACAAGCGGATATATTATTATAAGAAAAAGAGTGTTATGACACAAAAAATTCATACATTTGCCCCTGTATGTTATATAACATTACATTCGTATATTAGTCCGCTTGCTCGATTGTGAAATTAGGCAAGCGTTTTTTTGTTCGTAATCAGATCGTAAACTTATTGAAAGATTGTATTCCTGCTTGTTTGGCATCATCGAGAATGTGAGCATAAATCAAAGTATCCTGAATAGATGAATGTCCCAATATTTCTTTTAAGGCGGCTAAATCTTTGGTGTTTTTTAAAAATAGTGTGGCAAAAGTATGGCGTCCAGCTTTCAAAGAAAGGGCCTTTCCGATTTCCGCTTCGGCAGAGATGTCTTTTAACAAGCGATTCATTGTAGCTTCGGAAGGGATTTTAGTTAACAAATGGCCTGATTTTCGTGTTCCGACCATATTTCGTAGTAAAGTTTTGGCCGGCTCATTCAATGGTACTATTATCGGTTCCGGCTTCCGGTTTCGGAGTTTTATACGATAATACGTGAATGATGTTTCGGAAAATTGTTCCAAAAATAAATTTTTTGCGTCTCCGATATGGAGGGAAGTAAAGCAAAGGAAAAGGAATATTTCGAGCGTTTTATGTTTAGTTTCTGTTAGTTTTCCCGTAACATACAATTCTACTAATTTATTCAATTCATCTTCTGTCAAATATTCGTACTTTGCCTGAACACGGCGTATTTTCCAGTTGGAAAAAGGGTCTTCATCGATATAGCCATCTCGAAAAGCTTGACGTATATATTTTTTTAATATCGCCATATTTTTATATGCAGTATTGGCATTATTTTCAAGATCTTTCCGTAGGTAAGAGTAATATTCGTCCAACATCTCGCATGTTATGTCATCGAAAAAGAGTTTGGGAGACCATTCTTTCAACTTTTTCATAACGACCCTGTGGGTGAACAGTGTACTTAATTCGATTCTGATACCGGGATTTCTCATTTTGTCTTCGACGTATTGATGGAATGTGGTATAATCACTCGGGCGGTTATAACTACGCATAAACATATCTTTTGTGGGTATTTTGTCTTTGAGTCGGTATTTGACCAAAACATCATTAATGCGCGACATGATATGTTCTATAATGAGGTTTTTATCCGCAGCCTTTTCGTCGGACTGTTTTACCCTTGCGCAGCGTTCATTCCAGTCTTTGGGTTTGACGGAAACAAATGTCGAGAAATTGACTTTTTCTCGTTTGAGGTAGAACCGCACCCAAACAATGGAATCCTCGGATTCGCAATAATTACGTAAATAGAGTTTGATATTTACCATATTTTAAAGACGAATTATTCGTTTCGGCCGGACGCCAATCGGTCTACAAAAGGGCCTAAAAAAGCGACCGGTCTGCCTATTTTATGATTTCGGGAAGAATCCGAAAGATTGAGTGTGGGTCGTAAATCTTTGATACCCTGCTAAATGGCGAAAGGGTGGGTATCTTTCGATATCCACCCTTTCGGGAAATTGAGGTTCCTAGCAGATTCGAACTGCTGTAAACGGTTTTGCAGACCGGTGCCTAACCACTCGGCCAAGGAACCTTATCGTTTTTGCGATGCAAAGATAGGTAAAAATTCCGATTCCGCAAGTACCTTATGCTTTTTTCTTTGAATTTTCTCCCGAAATGCTTTTTCCATCGCAACAGCCAGAGGTGGACTTACAACCTCCGCAACCACAGTGGCACGCCGACGATTTGCCTCGTATTATGCGTGTGATACGATACACGACATAAATGACGACGGCTACGCCTATGGCGGCGACAATAATTTGTTGTAACATATCAAATAAATATTTTACCTATGTTGAATATCAAGAATGAAACAATCCATGCGAAAGCCGTATTGTAGACCATGGAGAATATACCCCACCACCAGCTGCCGGTTTCTTTGATGATGGCGGCTACGCTTGCCAGGCATGGGAAATAGAGCAATACAAATACCAAGAAAGAAATGGCGATGAGCGGTGTGAAGTCGGGTACTCCGGTTTCGGGATTGGCAGCCATAAGTCGTTCGCGTAAGGAGGCATCATCTTCGGTAAGGTCGGAGTCTCCCGTGTACAATACCCCCATCGTGCTGACGACGATTTCTTTTGCTGCTACACCCGAAAGAAGGGCTATATCGACTTTCCAATTAAACCCGAGGGGCTCCATAACGGGTTCTACGAATTGTCCCAATTTCCCTAAATAGGAATTTTTCTGTTGTTCGGCCACAGTTTCCGTTTCTCCCGTAACGGGATCGACTTGGGGACGAGGATAATAACTCAAAAACCACACGACGACAGCCGCTACGAGAATGATACCGCCCATTTTGCGGAGGTATTGTTCGGCTTTGTCCCACATATGGCGCATGGTCGCTTTCATGGTAGGTATGCGGTAAGGCGGCAGTTCCATAACAAATGGTGTCTCGTCTTTTTTGAAATAGAAACGGCGTAACAACCGTGCCGTTACCACAGCTGCCAATATACCCAAAATATAAAGTCCTAAAAATACGAAACTTGCGTAGGCCGAGAAGAATGTACCGATAATGAGAACATATACCGGCAATCGTGCACTACACGACATAAAGGGGTTGATGAGTATCGTGATGATGCGGCTGCTGCGGCTTTCGATGGTGCGGGTTGCCATTATAGCGGGTACGTTGCAACCGAATCCCATGATCAGCGGTATGAATGACTTTCCGTGCAACCCTACTTTGTGCATGATTTTATCCATGATAAACGCTGCTCGCGCCATATAGCCGGAGTCTTCCATAAAGGAGATGAAAAGATATAGAATAAGGATGTTCGGGAGGAATACGATGACACTTCCCACACCACCTATGACACCGTCTACAAGTAGGTCTTTCAAAGGTCCGGGCTCCATGAATTTCTCTATGAGGCTACCCAGCCATCCCACACCCGATTCGATCCATTCCATAGGATAAGCTCCGAGTACGAAAGTGGCTTCGAACATAACCCACATCAGGAACAGGAAAATGGGAAATCCGTAGAATTTATGGGTTACCAAAGAGTCGATCAGACGTGTGGTTTTGAATTCATCTCGTTTGCCGGGAACAAGAGTCTCCCGTAATGCACCCGAAATAAATCCGTATTTTTCGTTAGCAATGACGGTTTCTATGTTTTCACCGAGCGTTTCTTCTATGCGTTTATCTTCTGTATTGCGTAATTCGATCCATTTTTCATATTCGGGTTCTTTCGACAAGAGGTGTTCTGTCTCCTTATCCCGTTCGAGCATCTTTATGGCCAGATACCGAGGAGAGAGGTAATAGATCGATTGGGCTTCTTTCTTGATCGCATCTTTTACGACGGTTATACCCTCTTCTACGACTTGCCCGTGATTGATGTGTATATGCCGTACGACAGGGTCTTCCCGCTCATATACTCGTATGATTGTGTCGAAGAGCGAATCGACTCCCCAACCTGTGCGCGATATGGTCGGTACCATAGGTATGCCTATCATTTTCCCGAGCATTTCATAATCGAAACGGTCGCCGCTGGCTTCCAATTCGTCATACATATTTAGGGCTATGACCGTGCGCAAGTCCATATCGATCAGTTCAGTCGTCAAAAACAGATTTCGTTCGAGATTCGAAGCTACGACGACATTGACGATTACATCGGGTTGTTTGTCGATGATATGGCGACGCACATACAGTTCCTCGGGCGTGTAGGCCGATAACGAATATGTTCCCGGTAAGTCATAGATGTTGAATCGATATCCTTTGTAGTCGAAGTGCCCCTGCTTGGCATCGACCGTTACACCGCTGTAATTGCCCACATGCTCGTGTGCACCCGAAGCGATGTTGAAAAGTGATGTCTTTCCGCAATTGGGGTTTCCGACCAAAGCTATATTTATCACTTTTCCCGAACGGACGGCTGCTTCCTGCATGCGAATGTCTTCATCGACAATGACGTCGGCCGTCTTGGCCGGAAGTATGTTTTCTGCCTCTTCTGTGGTTACGACCTCGATGAGAGCGGCTTCGCTGCGGCGCAGTGAAACTTCGTAATCGAGAATTTTGTATTTTACGGGGTCTTTTAACGGGGCATTGAGCAGGACTTTTACTTTTTTACCCCTGACAAATCCCATTTCAATAATTCGTTTGCAGAAAGCTCCGTAGCCAAGTACTTTTACTATGACTACTTCTTGACCGGTGGAAACCTCGGAAAGTCGCATATATTTATCTCGTTTCTGATGTTTATTATTTTGCTGCAAAAATCGTTATTTATTTTCATTCTACATAACAACTATGCGATATTATTTATATGCAATATAAACAATAACTTGTTTTAACAATTTTGTGTAAAAATATTTGGATATTTTGTTTTGGTATTATATTATTGCGAGGAAAAATAATTTCTATCATGAAAAAGACTTTATGCTTATTTACACTGTTTTTCTTTGCGGCTACAATTTGTTTTTCTAGTACGGGAAGCGTAACCGAAGTAAGTGCGACTAATCCGACTTATTCAAAGTCGTTGCCGGTTTTATAATAATAAAATACCGATTGGCTCGATTCACAATGGGGCGTATCGGCTTCTACTCGCGAGACGTTGTCGTCTGATAGAAAAATCGGTATTATTTGCGATAAGGGGAGTATTTCGATAAAAACAGATGAATCTATTTCTGACATAGCTCTTTATGACTTGTCGGGTATTCAATTGCCTGTACAAAATATTTCCGATAAATCTATTTCTATATCCGTTCGATAAGGTACCTATATTGTTGAGATCGACTTTTCCGATGGGGAGGTGTATCGTACTTGCTGTTTGATTGAGTAGGGTAAATTTATGTCGTATATTGTGCTCATGGCAGGGTTTCCGGCCATGAGCATTTTTTATCACTATGTCGGGCAGGAAATCTCCTTTTCATAAGAATATCTATGTTATATCGATTTTCTGCAATTAAGATTATAGACCGTTTTATTTTCTTGTTTTGCTTTTTTCTGTATTTTTGTTGAAATACTCAGTTTGTGAATATTTAGGAATTAATTATAATTAAAAAGTTATGAGAAAATACGTATTTTTTTTTGCCGGACTGTTCTTGGTGCAAATGTCGTATGCCGGTCTTGACGTTCGGCATTTCGGAGCCAAAGGTGACGGTACGACCTTAGATACCCGAGCCATACAGTCTGCCATAGATTCGGCGGCGGTGTGCGGTGGAGAAACCGTCGTTTTACCTCCCGGGCGATATTTGAGCGGGACGATTGTCCTGAAAAATAATGTAGCGCTGCATATCGAAAAAGGGGCGACTTTATTGGGGAGTACCTGTCTCGATGATTATCCGCAATACGTTTCCCATTATGTGTCGCACATAAATCGTTATTCGAGTCGTTCGCTTATATTTGCCGAAGGCGTGGAAAACATATCTATTAGCGGCGAAGGCACTGTCGACGGACAAGGTTCTCTCGAAAACTATCCTGCTACCGAAACCGAAACCCTTATGGGTATTACGCGTCGTCCTTATTTGATACGCGTTATCAGTTGCAAAGGGGTGAAATTATCGGGTATTCACCTGAGAAATTCTCCGGCTTGGACACAACATTATCTCGATTGCGAGAATGTATTCATTGACGGAATAGATGTGTACAATCACGGTAATTATAATAATGACGGTA
>URHG01000046.1 GCA_900547555.1 uncultured Porphyromonadaceae bacterium
TTCAAGGCAAAGCCTTTCAGAATGACATCATATCACAAGGCCTGCAACGCTTGTCAGGAGATTCTTCCTCCCTACGGTCGTCAGAATGACAGCATACTGTAACTTCTTTTCCGGTGCAAAGAAGTAACCCAGAGAGGTTTCCCGCTCGTTATCGGGTATTCCTGCCGTATCGTCTCAACGGTCGTTGCCGTCGATTATCCTAATACACTGCCCGGGCCACACGCCGCACGCTTTCGGTCGCCATAAGCGAGTAGAAATGTATGCTCGGTACGCCACGATCTTTCAGTTCCCGGGCTTGGGCCGTACACCATTCCACGCCCACTTCGCGGGCGGCGGCATCGTCGCGGCAGGCTGCCAGTTCCCGGGCCAACGGTTCGGGCAGATCTACATGGAATACTTTGGGCAGAATCGTCAGTTGGTTGGCCGAGGTGATCGGTTTCAGGCCGGGGACGATAGGCACGGTGATACCTTCGGCGCGGCAGCGTTCCACGAAAGCGAAATATTTTGCGTTATCGAAAAACATTTGCGTTACGATATACGATGCCCCGGCGTCGACTTTGGCTTTCAGGTGGCGCAGGTCGGTTTCGAGGTTGGGAGCTTCGTCGTGTTTCTCGGGATAGCCGGCCACGCCGTAGGAGAACGGTGACGAAAGGGTCATGTGCGAACCGTCGAGAAAGTAACCTTCGTTGAAGCGGTTTACCTGTTGTTGCAGATCTATGGCGTGGGCATGCCCTTCGGGCGAAGGGTTGAAGCGGGCTTCGTGCTTGGCCTTGTCTCCGCGAAGGATAAGCAGATTATTGATACCCAGAAAGTTAAGGTCGATCAGCGCATACTCGGTTTCGCTTTGGGTAAACCCGCTGCAAATCAGGTGCGGCACGGCCGGAATGCGGTATTTGTATTGTATGGCTGCGGCCACGGCTACCGAACCCGGACGGCTTTTTTCCGACACCCGTTGGTAAAGGCCGTTATCGGCGGCTTTGTAGATGAGTTCGCTGCGGTGCGACGTGATATTGATGTACTTCGGGTCGAATTCGCGCAGTGCGTCGATCGTGTCGAATACTTTTTCGATGCTGTTTCCTTTCAGTGGCGGAAGGACTTCAAACGAAAATGCGGTTCGAGAGCTGTTTTTAATTATTTCGGCGACGTTCATCAGATTGATTTCATTTTGTGCAAAAATACGCTTTTTGTCGGGATAATGCTGCGTATTGTTAAAAATTTTCGGTAAAAACTTCTTTTTCGCAGTTTCTTGACGATTGCGTTTTATTCCGGCGGTCGTATGGCGGAAAGAGTTCTTGCTAAGCGTATGTCATTCTGACGACCGCAGGGAGGAAGAATCTCTTGCAAAGCGTTGCAGGCCTTGTGATATGATGTCATTCTGAAAGGCTTTGCCTTGAAGAATCTCCGACCAAGTAAGTATTTGTATGAGATTCCTCGTCGGGCAGTTGCCCTCGCTCGGAATGACATGATTGTCATTCTGAACGCAGCGTAAGCGGAGTGAAGAATCTCAACCAATAAAGAGCCGGAGATTCCTCGTCGGCCTATCGGCCTCGGTTAACTTCGTTTCCCTCCTTCGCATCTCGGTTGTGCGGCGGGTTCGGAATGACAAGGAAATAAACCATAAACAGAAAACACGATAAGAAAAAAGATACGATGTTCTTCAAAGACATAATCGGACAAGACGATGTAAAACGCCGCCTCATCGAGTCGGTAAAAAACGGACACATCGCACACGCCCAACTGTTCGAAGGCAACGACGGAGCAGGAGCTCTGCCGCTTGCCCTTGCCTATGCCCGCTACATACAATGTACACATCGGGGAGAAAATGATGCCTGCGGAGAATGTCCTTCATGTCGGCAAATGAACGCCCTCATGCATCCCGACGTGCATTTCGTCTTCCCTATTGCCAACAAAAAACAGAAAAAAGAACCCGTGTGCGACGACTACATCGCCGAGTGGCGCGACTATCTGAGGGAAACGCCCTACCCGTCGGCCGAAAGTTGGCAGCAATTCCTCGCTACAGGAAACAGCCAACCGCTCATCTACGTACACGAAGCCCGCGAAATCATACGTAAACTGAGTCTGAAAAGCTTTGAATCGGGATACAAAATCATGATTATCTGGCAGGCTCACCTCATGAACGATGCCTGTTCGAATGCAATCTTAAAACTGCTTGAAGAACCGTTCGACAGGACTTTGTTCCTGCTCGTCAGCGATAGGCCCGAAAATATACTCGAAACCATACGTTCGCGTACCCAACGCACCAAAGTCCCCCCCCTCACGACCGACGCTATCGCCATCGCCCTGCAACAAGGCGAAGGCCTCGACCCACAAACCGCCAATGCCGTAGCACATTCTGCCTCGGGAAACTACCTGAAAGCCCTTGAAACCATACAGTTGAGCGAAGAACGGGAACGTTTCTTCGAACTCTTTGTTACCCTCATGCGGCAGGCATACGCCCGACAGGTGAAAGCACTCAAAAAATGGAGCGAAGAGGTAGCCGCATTAGGAAGGGAAAGCGAAAAACGTTTTATCGGTTACTGCCAACAAATGATGCGCGAGAGTTTCATCTATAACCAACACCACCCCGAACTGAACTATACCCGTCCGGAAGAAGACCGGTTCCTCTCCCGCTTCGCACCGTTTATCAATGCCGCCAACATCGAAGAATTGACAGAACTGTTCCGGCTGGCCGAACGCGACATCGCTCAAAATGCCAACGGGAAAATCGTATTCTTCGACGTTGCCGTGCAAGTTATCATTCTCATACGCAAAGGCAGCCAACCGGCCTGAAAATTACACACAAAACGCTACTTCGTTTCTCCACTGAAATGCGAAAGAAAATTATTTTTCCGAAGCTGTAATGATTTTTCGGTCGGGATTTCTTATCTTTGCAAGAGATTTGCCGAGATAGTGTGTAGGCATCGGGTAACCTATTTTTATCTCTATACGCCCTATCTTCGCAATCTGTACCGCAACAGCAATAGAAATATTGCCCCGGCACGGTGCATACTCTTACACTTCTTACGACGGGGGTGACCGGTTTTGACAGCGGGCAGAAAGGGTATGTAAGCATGCAGAGCGTTGATGGCTTGCTCTATAATCTCAGACATCAAAAATTTAACTGGCGAAAATAACTACGCTCTCGCTGCTTAATCGAAGTACAGTAGATTAACTTTATTCCGACAATAGTTGCCGGAACGAGACATCACCCGGTTGCTGTGGTTCCGAAGCGTTCCGAACAGGTGGTGCAAGAATATCGGAAATAGCGGAAGTCTCGCCCCGGGACGACCGTGAAATCTTAGGGGCTAAGGTGCATATTGGTAGCTCCGGTCTTGTATGCGCCCGACAACCGAAGCGGAGATAAGCATGTAGAAAGCATATTGTTTCCTCGTTTGGACGAGAGTTCGAATCTCTCCACCTCCACACCCATAGGAAAGAAGAATCCCTTGCAAAGTGTTGACGCTCTTACGGCACATGTCATTCTGAGGAGTGTTGAACCCGAAGAATCTTTTGTAAGGATAGTCGGAGATTCCTCATGTTCATTCGGAATGACATTTGGTTGTCATGTTGAACGGTAGCAAAGTATCTTCGATATGCAACGCTACTCTACCGCGCAAGTACCTATTTCATGGAGAGAGGGCATGCCCACCTTTATCGGGCTGCCGGGAGCGAGAGAGAAGGAGGAAAAAGGGCGAGGACTGTTTGAGCGGAGCGAGTTCCGCAGCCCCCGGCGGCGAGTGAAGCGAAAGGCTGGAATACCCGATAATGAGCGGGCGATCTTTCTTGGTAACTTCTTTGCGGCGGGAAAGAAGTTACAGACGAATGTCATTCTGAACGAAGCATAAGCGAAATGAAGAATCCCAAACAATAAAGACCCGGGGATTCCTCGTCGGGCGATTGCCCTCGCTCGGAATGACATGATTGTCATTCTGAGGTGCTTCGCACCGAAGAATCTTTCGCGGATAGTCGGAGATTTCTCACACTCGACCGTAGGTCTCGGTTCGAAATGACATTGCCAAGCGATGAAATCCTTATGGTGTAATGTCATTCTGACGACCATAGGGAGGAAGAATCTCTTGCAAAACGCATGTCATTCTGAACGCAGCGTAAGCGGAGTGAAGAATCCCAACCAATAGAGAGTCGGAGATTCCTCACATACGTTCGGAATGACATTGGGTTGCCATGCTGAGCGATAGCGAAGTATCTCCACCTAGGCGAGTAAAAGCGCGAGATTCAGCCAAGCTGATTTTCTGCGGCACTCGACAAAGTGAAAAATTATTTTTCTTTTGCTCTTGTTTGTTTGAAAATTCCTCACTTTCGGTCAACGGACCTCGGTTAACTCCGTTTCCCTCCTTCGCGCTTCGGCTGTGCCCGAACAAGCGTGTTCTGCTCGGCACTCGGCTTGGCGTCGGTTCGGAATAACACTTATCTCTATAAGAAGAGATCAAATATTCCTCTCCTCCAATATTTGATTGGGCGATTGCCGATAAGCCTGCGGTGACATACCGGTATGTTCCCTGAAATATTTTCCGAAAAAACTTTGGCACGAAAAATGGAGATAGTCGCTGATTTCTTGCACCGTCATGGAGGTATTCAACAAGCACCGTTTGGCCTCGCATATCACAAACTCTGCAATGATATCCCGAGCATATCTCCCGCCCACCTCATACACGATTGTCGAGAGATACTTGGGCGTAAGACACATCTTGTCGGCATAATAAGAGACCTTCCGGTGCTCCTTGTAATTCTCCGAAACCAATTTGCCAAACTGCAACAACAGTTCATCTCGCCTCGAAGGCGCCGGCGCATCGGGATAAGATTCCTCAACGAAGAAATCGGAGCACATGTGATAGAACATGATGTGCATGTAATTCTTGACAATCGCATCTCTATAAGACAACTCCCTGTCGTCGAGTGTTTCCCTCATCAGTTCGTACAACGTAAAAATAATACGGGCTGTTTTCTCCTTCATTTTGAAACACCGTTTGCTATCGAGCTTATTTTTGAACGACATCAACAACATGGCATTGTTTATCCCATACATCATCGAGTCGCCCGACCGACTTATGATGACAAACCATCGAGAATCTTTCGAGGCATCGAGCAGTCGGAAATAGTCTCCTTCGAGCATGCAACAGACCTCTCCCGCTTGCAAATCATACCTCCGTCTGTTAACCTCCAAACTTATAGACCCTTCGAGCAGACAGCAAAATAGGCCTTGATTTTTACTCCTCAAAAACTCGATATTCCCCGATAAACGATTCTTGGTAAGCCACTCTTTTATTTTTTGATAATCGTAGTCATCGAACTCGATCAATGCCAAATCATCGTTCCTACTGACTCGCTTATCGAGATTATTGACAATATCGGAAAAAGAGACATCGTAAACTTTCTTATCCATAAATCCTTTTATTTTGATACAAATATATACGAAAAGTCTTGGGATACTTGCATTCCAAGACTTTTCGTATATAAATTATTCCATTATTCCCAACAAGTGGTTATCTAATAGATATGATCGTCGTTTTTCATTTCATCGGCCGTAATCGCTTTACGATCCATCGCTCTCCACGCAAAAAAGATATATCCCGCAACAATCGGCAAAACAAGAGATACGACACTCATCACTTCCAGCGTAAAGAGACTCGAAGAGCTGTTGTATATCGTAAGTGAACTCTGCATATCCACAGCCGAAGGATAATAGGGCGTATTGTTATAGCCGGCCAGGAAAAAGACACTCAACACAACGAATATCGTACCTATACCGCTGAACCAAATACCATAAATCCATCTCTTGAAAAAAGCCGACCGCACAATAGCATAGAGTACACCGGCTACCCCCAAAAGGAAAAGACACAATACCCACGGCATCTCTATCAGGTTATAAAAATATTTGTATGCGCGCACCGATATTTCGCCCGATATGGGATCGAGTTGATAACCGTCGGCACAAAGCGTAGCAACCACGAAAAGGAGGAAGAATACGACAAACGGAACAGCATTGTAAAGCAACTGACGGCGTACCCGTACATAAATCGTTTCGCTATCGATATTGTTGATAAAATAGAGCAACGCCTGCACACGAGCCAGAAAAAACAATGTAATCCCCAACAAGAGGTTACGCCAATCGAGAACTGCCTCCAAGCCATGCCAGGGATTCTGCCAAGTCGAAATGATCGGCATCGACAAATCTTCGTACAGATTGGCTTTATCGACCCGAAAATCGGCGCCGGTAAAAAACGTTCCCACAGCCACACCTATCAAGACGACACCCACTATACCGTTGATAAGCAGAAATACATCGTACACGGTCTGCCCCAAAAAGTTTCCTTTTTTGGAACGATATTCATACGAGACAGCTTGTATGATAAAGCTGAACAAGATAGCCATCCACAACCAATACGCACCACCGAAACTCGTGGAATAGAACAGAGGGAAGGAGGCAAAAAAAGCTCCGCCGAAAACAACCAGAGTCGTAAATGTAAATTCCCATTTACGCCCCAGCGAATTGATGAGCATCGACCTCTCTATCGGCTCTTTGGCAAGGGTCGACAACAATGTCTGCCCACCTTGTACAAAAAGAAGAAATACCAGCAGCGCACCCAATATCGAGATAAGAAACCACCAGTAATGTTGGTAAAAAAATTCGTTCAGTTCCATAGTCGCATTATTTTTGTTCAGATCCTTTTTTGATTTGTTTCAACATGATTCCTATCTCGGCAATGAGCAGCACGGTGAAGATAGCGGCAAAAAGCCAGAAAGTAGTCTGTACGGCTGCCGTCTCGATACGCGACACTGCCGCAAACGTGGGCATGATGTCCTGTATGACCCACGGCTGCCGCCCCATCTCGGCCACTACCCAACCCGATTCGAGACAGATATAGCCCAACGGCAACGAAAACAAGAATATCCACAACAACCATGCGTAAGATGCAATGCTTTTACGATAGGAAAGAACGAGAACAACGACAAAAAGCAAAAGAAAATACATTCCCAAAAGCACCATGATATGAAATGAATAAAACACCAGCGGCACATAAGGGACAAGCTGCGACAAATCGGTTACGTAACCGTAGCCGAAATGCGGGAAATTTTCTTCCAACACCAGACGCGCCTCATCGGCGGCTTGCTCATCGCCCGCCTTACGAGCCTGCTTGTAATCGGCCAATGCCTGTATCGCCAGTTTTCCGCGCTCTATACGTTCTTCGGCCGATAGGGCTACGACTTCCTCTCCTTTTTCATTCACTTCGGTATAACCGCCTTCAATGATATTTTCGATGCCGGGAACGAAACCGTCGACATGCCGGGTCGCCAAGATCGAGAGCAATTTGGGTATCTCTATTTTGAACAAGAAAGGTTCTACATCATCGTCATAGGTTTTCTTTTCGGGATTGAGTACACCGACCGCTATCAGTCCCCGACCTTCGCTTCCTTCATAAACACCCTCCATAGCAGCCAACTTCATGGGCTGCTTCTTCCCGGCCCAATAAGCCGAACCGTCGCCCGTGTATAGCACCAGCAATATACCGGCCAAGCCTACCCATGCAGCGACTTTCATACTATTCCGGGCTAAAAAGTCTTCTCTCCTTTTGAGTAAATACCACGATGAAATCGAAATGACGAAAATAGCGCCCAATACCCAACCTGCCGATACCGAATGCAAGAATTTATTGATCGCCACAGGAGAAAATAGGACTGCGAAGAAATCGACCATTTCATTGCGCACGCTGTCGGGATTGAACTGCATACCGGTAGGAAATTGCATCCATGCATTAGCCACCAGAATCCACAATGCCGAGAGAGCGGCGCCTATCGCCGTAAGCCATGTCGCCGTCAAGTGCATACCCCGGCTGACCTTGTTCCAACCGAAAAACATAATAGCAACAAAGGTCGCCTCCATGAAAAACGCCAAAATACCTTCGATTGCCAACGGGGCACCGAAAATATCACCAACGAACCAACTGTAATTGGACCAATTGGTGCCGAACTGGAATTCCAAAATAATGCCCGTAGCAATACCGAGGGCAAAATTCACACCAAAAAGATTCATCCAATATTTGGTAATCCGTTTCCAACGTTCGTCCCGGGTACGATAATAAATCGTCTCCATACAACCGACGATAAGACCCAGCCCCAACGTCAACGGGACAAACAGCCAGTGATACATCGCCGTCAACGCAAATTGAGCCCGCGACCAATCAACAAGAGAATACAAATCGCTCATACATCAAAAAAGATAAAATTATTTTACATAAGGGTTTGTCAACTCGACTGAAACATGTTCGGCTCTTTCGTCATCGGTGTCAAAACGCGTATTCAACAAATCGGGAAAGAAAAACAATTTCAGCACGAAAAAAAAGATGAATAATTTGATAAGAATGATGATCCACAACGTTTTACCAAGCGTCATAGCTCTGAATCCATCGTAATAGAAATAAAATATTTTAGAAAAGACATTGCTGCCTCTCACATTCCCGGCCATCATGCTTCCGATCATTTTTACAAATATAAGCAACTATTTTGAAGAAAAAAGGTCTAAATAAAAAAAAACGACAACGGGTCGACCTGTTTATATACAAGCCGACCCGTACTCTTTCGTGCATCGATGCAAAAACACACCGATTATACCGACATCGCCACCAAAGATTCCCGGAATACCCGTATATCTTCGAGCCAAGATTCGATATCGTTTTCATGATCGATTTCCTCGGCAAGAATCTGCGTCGCAATGGCAAAAGTCGTAAAATCTTTCCCGTCGGTCAACTTCGCCAACATCTCATACCGCTGAATGGCACAGCGTTCCGAGGTAAGATTCTGTTTCAACACCGACTCGATATAAGCATCGACCGGTGCTTCATATTTGCATTTTGCCAAGTGCGGCCAATCTTCGGGCGAAAGAACGGGTGTCCCGTCGAGTTCGATAATCCGGTTAGCCAACATTTCGGCATGGTTCAGTTCCTCGTTGGCATGCTTGTAAAGCTCTTTTTCAATCTCGCCGTGCATAGGCCCGCTCATAACACGGGCCCCGATCCAGTACTGATAATAGGCCAACCACTCTTCCGACAAAGCCTGATTGAGAATCTCAATCAACTTCTTCACGTCCAAATCTACAATTTCAACTGCTTTTTTACCCATAGTCATATATTTTTAAAGGTTATTACTTTTATTCGTTCACAAAAAAAACAATGCTGCGACCGAAATGTTTCCGATAAAGCATACAAAATATCCCGACGGAAAAAAAAGCATGGTAAACAGCGAATCCTTCCAAGTTTTTCGTTATCTTTGTTCATTGAATTATTCTCCATAAATATGGTCGCTACTGCAGAAATACAACAAATAAAACAACGTTTCGGTATCATCGGAAACAGCACGGGATTGTTGCGTGCCGTAAGCCGCGCCCTGCAAATTGCGCCCACCGACCTATCGGTTCTCATTACCGGAGAAAGCGGTACGGGTAAAGAAAATTTCCCTCAGATAATCCATGCCAACAGCGCACGCAAACACGGCCGCTACATCGCCGTAAACTGTGGTGCCATACCCGAAGGGACTGTCGACTCGGAATTATTCGGGCATGAAAAAGGCTCGTTTACAGGAGCCTTATCCGACCGTAAAGGATACTTCGAAGAAGCCGACGGAGGCACCATCTTTCTAGACGAAGTCGGCGAATTGCCCATGACAACCCAAGCCCGACTGTTGCGGGTATTGGAAAACGGAGAATTCATCAAAGTAGGCTCATCGAAAGTCCAGAAAACCAATGTCCGCATCATCGCGGCGACCAACGTCAACATGATGGAGGCTATTGCCGAAGGCCGTTTCAGGGAAGATCTCTTTTACCGACTCAGCACAGTACCCATCGAATTACCGCCCCTACGCGACCGTATGGACGACATATTGCTGCTGTTTCGGAAATTCGCCGCCGACTTCGCCGAGAAATACCACATGCCCCCCATACATCTTACCGAAGATGCACAAAAAATCATGCTGTCCTACCGTTGGCCGGGCAACATACGGCAACTCAAAAATGTAACCGAACAAATTTCCATTTTCGAGACCTCGCGCGAAATAAACGCAGAGACATTGCACACCTACCTGCCGGCCCACGACATAGAACGACTGCCTATACTCAACCACTCGTCCAACAGCAAATCCATGCCTTTCGGAAACGAACGGGAACTGCTTTACCTCGTTTTCGAAATGAAAAAAGAGATAGACGAATTGAGGGCTACCATAGAATCGATGAACCGCAACGACGGCCATGCGGTAACAACCGCTGCTGTTGCAGCGACGCCCGCTGTCATCTATTCCAAACCCGACGCTTTGGCACCCATCACCCGCACCATACAGCCTTTGGGACATCTTCCACACGACATAGACAAGGAAGACGGGGAAATCGTCCACGAAGAATCGGACTTTATTCCGGGTGAAATCGTTTCGGCCATACCCTCCCTCGAAGATGCCGAACGGGAAATGATACGCAAATCACTGGAACGGAACAACGGGAAACGGAAAAAAACAGCCGAAGAACTGGGAATATCGGAACGCACTCTTTACCGTAAAATAAAAGAATACAATCTCAGCGACTGACCATGAAACGACTCCTTGCCCTTTTTCTCATCGTATGCACGACAGCCTGTACGATTTCGTACAAATTCAATGGAGCATCGATCGATTACAATACGACAAAAACCATTACCATCAACGACTTTCCCATACGGGCGGCACTGGTATACCCGCCTCTTGCCACGACATTCAATGAAACACTGAAAGATGCATATACCCGCCAAACACGACTAAGTCTCGTAAACAGTGGGGGCGATCTCGTTCTCGAAGGAGAAATAACGGGTTATAACCTTACACCGCAAGCCGTTACCGAAGATGCTTATGCATCACAAACACGACTCACCGTAACCGTACGCGTGCGATATACCGATACCAAGAAACCCTCGAACGACTTGGATCGTACATTCAGTGCATATAGGGATTTCTCGAGTACCCGAATGCTCACCGATGTGCAAGACGAACTGATAAGTGAAATCACACAAGAACTCGCCGACCTCATTTTCAATGCCACGGTAGGAAATTGGTAATACTATGACAGAAGGAGAACTTTTACGACAAGATTTCGTCCGCGACGTACCGGCTCTCGCCGTCGATGACTTGCTACGTTTTCAGCTCGACTATCCTTATTTTCAAGCGGTACGGTTTCTTTATCTGAAAAAACTGCAACACGTTTTTCCCGAACGATATGTAAATGCCCTGCATGAGAATGTCATCTATGCGGGAGACCGTAAATCGCTCTTTTATCAATTAGAGGGAGCCCGACAAATATGGAGCCGATTATATCCGAAAACGGAAAAAGAAAACACCGAAAGGCCAAATGCATTCGACCTTATCGATTCTTATCTCGAATCACATGCGAGTGAATTATCATCGAAAGAGATGATTTATACCGATTTACCCGATAACGGAACGATATACCGCATCGATACGGAAACACTTGTCGAAAATCCGGTGCAAAAAGAGAACGAAACAGTTTCCGGGAAAAGCGAAGAATCCTCTTTCGACCTCATCGACGCTTTTCTCGAAAAATTACCCGAAGAGAAAACGATTGCGCCGGCCTCTCTTCAACCGGATATTCCCTCTCCCCAAAACAGCCATGAGCCAGATGAAGATACACAGGAAGATGAATTCCTGACCGAAAGTCTGGCTAAAATCTATATAAAACAACGGCGTTATGCCAAAGCGCTGGAAATTATTCGGAAATTAAGTTTGAAATATCCGGAAAAAAATATTTACTTTGCAGACCAAATTCGATTTTTGGAGAAATTGATTATTAACATAAAAACAGAATAACCATGTACGTGTTCATCACCGTTTTGATCCTTATCGCAGCTGTATGCCTGATACTCATAGTTTTGGTACAAAACTCCAAAGGAGGAGGTTTGGCATCGAGTTTCGCTTCGTCGAACCAAATTATGGGAGCTCCCAAAACAGCCGATTTCCTCGAAAAAGCTACTTGGACACTCGCCGGTATCGTTATCGTGTTGAGTATCGTTGCAGCGGCTTTCCTTCCTAACCGCAATCTCGGAGCTACATCTGAAATCAAAGATGCCATCAACACCGAAATTCCGGCTCCTAACTTCGAAACCCAAGTTCCGGTAGCTCCCGAAGCCGGAGAAAACGCCGCTCAATAAAATACACCTTATACAAGAAAGCAGGGCTGTGTCAAAGTTTTGACGCAGCCCTTTCTTTTATTATCCCCTGACAAGCCGATCGATATTCTCGTCAACGGCCCCGTCACTGTACATTGTCATTCTTCGGGGTTACACATCTCAGAATCCCAGATAAGATATTGAACCCCTCGCAACGCGCTGTCATTCTGATGACCGCAAGGCGGAAGAATCTCCCGCCAAGTGTCGAAGGCCTTACGGCACAATGTCATTCTGAGGTGCTTCGCACCTCAGAATCTCTCGCAAGGATAGTCGGGGATTCCTCGTCGGCCTGACGGCCTCGCTCAGAATGACAAACGATGTCATTCTGAACACAGCGTAAGCGGAGTGAAGAATCTCAAACAAAAAGCACACGGGATTCCTCACACTCGGTCAACAGACCTCGGTTCGGAATGACATTTGAGTCGTAACAAAGCATTTCCGGTATGTAACCTTCTATTGTTCTACATACAAGTCGTGGAGACGAAGACATGCCCGCCTTTATGGGGCTGCCGGGAGCGAGAGAGACGGCGGAAAAAGGGCGAGGACTGTTTGAGCGGAGCGAGTTCCGCAGCCCCCGACGGCGAGAGAAGCGGAAGGCAGGAAAACCCGATAACCAGCGGGCGACCTTTCTTGGTAACTTCTTTGCGGCGGGAAAGAAGTTACAGTGTACTGTCATTCTGAATGGAACGAAGTGAAATGAAGAATCTCCTACGAAGTGAGTATATGGCAAGAGATCTCTCACATTCATTCGAGATGAGAGTAATGTCATTCTGAGGTGCGGAGCACCGAAGAATCTCATTTGCCGATGTAGAAGATGGGGGATTCTCTCACCGTTTTCGTGGTGGTATTTGTTGCTCCGTTCATTTTTCTGTACCCGATTGT
This sequence comes from uncultured Porphyromonadaceae bacterium, assembly GCA_900547555.1. Lineage (GTDB taxonomy): Bacteria > Bacteroidota > Bacteroidia > Bacteroidales > UBA11471 > Caccoplasma. Next base: position 13,095 of record URHG01000046.1, read on the forward strand.
TTTGTGCGGTCTGCTCGGAAAAGCAATGACCTGATACAACTGTTATATCGCCCCGTTGCCGATTCCCTGCATTTATCGACGGGTAAGCACATGGTTTGTTTATGCAGCGCGCGTTGCTCGTTCTGCAAGGCGACTGCACAGAAGGTTGCTGCGATAGCGCGGAGGCATCATCTGTCCGACAATGAGGTACGATGTCTTTTCATACAGACCGAGGAGAATATGCAACCCTCCGTTCCCAGCGAAAAAAGCCGAAACGGAGGGTAATCTTTCCCGTATGATGTCATAGACCCGTTTGTATTTCTCGATATGACGAGTGGGGTTATGCCTATCGTGTTGTTGACGTCAGATACGGTTCTTGTGGCCGAATATAATTATCGTACACTCGATGAACGGACTATTGCCGATTTTTTTAATCATTGATTCCGTTTTATTCGAGCAGGTCTTCGAGCAGTCTTTTTATGGCGCGGTCGGCATCACGTTCTTCTCCCAGCAGAGAAACGAATTTACTGCCGATGATAGCTCCTGAGGCATGGGCACAAGCTGCTTTGAAAGTTTGTCGGTTGGAAATTCCGAATCCGATCATTCGAGGCCTTTTCAATTGCATGGATTCTATACGGCGGAAGTAAATTTGCTTCTGCTCGTCGAAATTTTTTTGAGCGCCGGTGATGGCCGCCGACGATACCATGTAGATAAATCCGTCGGTATGATCGTCGATAAGGCGTATGCGTTCTTCACTTGTTTCGGGAGTGATGAGCATTATCATTTTCAGGTCATGGCGCTCGGCAATTTCTTTGTAGTTTTCGATGTATTCTTTAAACGGTAAATCCGGAATAATGATGCCGTCGATACCGCATTCCCGACATGAACGGCAAAAATTCTCGAACCCGTATTGCATGATGGGGTTGAGGTAGCCCATGAGTACAAGTGGAATTTTCACGTCGTTACGTATTCCCGCAAGTTGAGAGAAAAGGACCTTCAACGTCATGCCGTTATGCAGGGCGTGCGTTGCCGCATCTTGTATGACGGGACCGTCGGCCATCGGGTCGCTGAACGGTATGCCTATCTCTATCATGTCGATGCCATTCTGTTCAAGGCTTTTTATGATTTCCCGGGTACTGTTGAGAGTCGGATATCCGGCACAGAAGTATATCGAGAGTATACCTCTTTTCTGGGTTGCAAATAATTGATTGATTCGGTTCATAAGGTTATTGTTTTTGTAGGGTTATTGTCATGTATGGAGCGGAACTCCCGGATAAACGCTTTCAATTTTTCTGCGTCTTTCAGGGCAGGAGCCGTTTCAAAACGGCTGTTAAGGTCGATTCCCGCCCAGCAAGAATGAGAAAACGGGCGGAAAGATTCGATATTTTCTGTACTTATGCCGCCGCTGAGCAGGAAAGGTGTCTTTCCGTTGTACCGGTCGAGCAATTTCCAATCGAAAGTCGTTCCCGCCCCGCCATATCCCGGCGTAGGCGTATCGAAAAGGAAATAGTCGCAAACAGGTTCGTAGTTGCGACATGCCTCTAAGCTGAAACGGTCGCGTATCGGAAACGCTTTGATAACTTTCACTCCGTTCGACCGCAATGCTTCGCAAAGGTGCGGCGGTTCGTTTCCATGCAACTGCACACCGTAAAGACCATATTCAGCAATACGGCTGCGTATATCTTCGAGCGACATGTCGACGAATACGCCGATGCGTCGTATTTTATCGGGCAAGTATCCCGGCTTTTTTGCGACAAAACGGGGAGATTGCGGGTAAAATATAAATCCCATCATGTCGATGGCGCATTCTTCTACGGCACGAATATTTTCGGGCTCGCGCATACCGCATACCTTTATAATCATATCAGTTCCCTCATAAACTGTTGTAAAGTATCACCCGGATTTTCGGTTTTCATAAATGTTTCGCCGATGAGAAATCCGTCGAATCCGACATCATGTAAGGCTTTTATCTTTTCGGGGTCGGAGATACCGCTTTCCGAAACTTTGACCATTTCCCGAGGCAATTTTTCGATCAGGCGGAAAGAGTTTTCCACGTCGGTGCGGAAGCTGCCCAGATTGCGGTTGTTTATACCTATCATATCGATATTATCATTTATGTGGTCGATCTCTTCCTCCCGATGAATTTCCAGCAAGACTTCCAATTCCAATTCATGGGCTTTGTCTGCCAGTGCATGGCATTTTTCCGGGGTGAGGGCTGCTGCGATAAGTAGTACGGCGTCGGCTCCGATGATGCGTGTCTGGTAGAGTTGGTACTCGTCGATGATGAAATCTTTCCGTAAAATAGGCCTTTCGGTAAGCGGACGGGCTGTGGCAATATCGTGCAACGAACCTCCGAAAAACGGGGTATCGGTAAGAATCGACAGGGCCGATGCACCGTTTCTTTCATAATCGGGCGGGATAATATCGCTCCGTCCCTCTTTTTTTATCCAGCCTTTTGACGGGGATTTCCGTTTGAATTCCGCAATGATTCCGTACGGAACAGAAACCAGTGCTTTGCGCATACTCCGGCGAGGGCGTTGTGCCAGACAGTTGTCGCACAGCATATCCTCTTTCACTATCTGTCGCAGATTTTCGATTTCTTTTTGTTTGCAGGCGATGATTTCTTCGAGAATATCTTTCATGGGGTCAGCTGTTTAGTTCGATAAATTTTTTCAGTGTTTTCAGCGCTTTTCCGCTTTCGAGCGATTCTCGGGCTATGGCGGTGCATTCGTCGATGAGTTTGGTCGGTTCCAAAACTTGTATGGCAAACGCGGCATTGTATAAGACGCAATCTTTTTGTGGACAGGTCGCCCGATTGTGGAGAATGTCGTCGAAGATACGGGCGGCTTCTTGCGGGGTGTTTCCGCCGAACAGCTCTTGGGGTTGCAGCGATGGAATGCCCATTTCTTCGGGACGGTATATGCGTTCGTAATGTTTCATGATGACTTTGAATTCGTTGGTGAGCGATATTTCATCATATCCGTCGAGGCTGGTTACGACGGCAAATTCCATATTCAATGCCTGAAAGACTTGTGCATAAAGACGCATCAGGCCCAAATTGGCTACACCTAATAATTGATTGGGTGGCAATACCGGATTGACAAGCGGCCCGAGCAGGTTGAATATCGTACTGACTTGTAAAGATTTTCGTGTGGGAGCAACGGTTTTCATGGCCGGATTGAAAAGCGGCGCATGCAGATAGGCGATGTTGCATTGCTCTATCGAACGGCGCAGTTTGCTTTCGTCGTTGGTGAATTTTACCCCGTGCTGCTCGATGACATTACTCGCACCGCTTACCGATGTTGCTCCATAGTTTCCGTGTTTGGCTACTTTGTAACCTGCACCGGCAACTACGAAACAGGCGCAGGTAGATATGTTGAACGTATTTTTCCCGTCTCCACCCGTACCGACTATATCTATCGGCGAGAATTCGCTCAGGTCTATGCGTATGCGGCTTTCGAGCAGTGCTTCCCTGAACCCGATGAGTTCCTCGACCGATACCGAACGCATTTTATACACGGTGAGGAGTGCTGCGATTTGTGCTTCGTTGTATAGCCCGTGTGTGATATTTAGGAGAATTTCTTTCGATTCTTCCCGGGAGAGTATTTCGTGGTTGAAAAGCCTATTCAGAATTGTTTTCATATTCTTTATGTATTTAAGAAATTGTCGATAATGCGTTTCCCTTGTGGGGTGAGTACCGACTCGGGGTGGAATTGTATACCGTGTATATCGTATGTTTTATGACGTAGTGCCATGATAAGGCCTTCCCGGCTGGTTGCCGTGATTTCGAGGCAATCGGGCAATTCATCGGTATCTACAACCCATGAATGATAGCGCCCTACGAGGATTTCATTTCCTAATCCGTTGAAGATAGAATCGTTGCCGATTATTTCGACGGGTGTTTGCACACCGTGAAATACTTCACTCAGGTTTATGAGTTTTGCGCCGAAAGCTTCGCCTATCGCTTGATGTCCCAGACATACCCCCAGTATGGACTTTTCTCCGGAATATCGGCGAATCACGGCCGGCATCAGTCCCGCTTCCCGAGGAATACCCGGACCCGGAGAGAGAATGATTTTGTCGTATTGTGCAATGGATTCGATGTCGAAAGCATCGTTGCGCAGGACATCTACGTCGACACCCAGTTCGTTCACTGCATGTCTCAAATTGTAGGTGAATGAGTCGTAATTATCTATGATGACGGTTTTCATAACAGCAGATTTAGAGTTGTTCGGCTATTTCTATGGCTTTTTTCAATGCGCCGAGTTTATTGTTTACTTCCTGTAATTCGTTTTCTACGTTGCTTTTGGCAACGATCCCGCCGCCGGCCTGAAACCATAGTTCGTTATTGCGGCTTACAAAAGTACGAATGGTAATTGCTTGGTTCAGATTTCCGTTGAGCCCGATGAAACCTATGCAGCCGCCGTATGCGCCTCGCGAGTGCGGCTCGTATTCGTTGATAAGTTGCATGGCTTTGATTTTGGGGGCACCCGAGAGCGTTCCGGCCGGGAATGTATCGATGAATGTCTTGATGGGGTCGGCATTTTCACGGAGTTGCCCGCTTACCCGACTGACGAGATGAATGACATGACTGTAATATTGCGTTTCTTTATAGAAATCGACTTTTACATCGTGGCAGTTCCGGCTCAGGTCGTTGCGGGCGAGATCGACCAGCATGACGTGTTCGGCGTTTTCTTTCGGGTCGTTTTGTAAGACTTCGGCGAGATGTTTGTCTTTTCCCCGGTCTCCGGTGCGTCGGGTAGTCCCGGCAATCGGGTCGATGTAGGCGTGGCGGTCTTCGATGCGGCAGTGGGTTTCGGGCGAAGACCCGAAGATGCGAAAACCTCCGAAGTCGAAATAGAAAAGATAGGGCGACGGATTGATGCTGCGCAGGGCGCGGTAAAGTTTGAAATCGTCGCCGGTATAAGACTGTACAAATCGGCGGGAGAGGACTATCTGGAAAACATCTCCTCGCAGGCAGTGTGCGATGCCGCGCCGTATGTTTTCTCTATACTGGTCGTCGGTAAGCGGACTTGTTGTCGGGCCGACCGCGTGGAAATCGTATGTCGTGTAATTGCGGTTTCCGATAGATTTTTCAAGAAAATCCATCGAGCTTGTCTCGCTATCGCCGACCAGTTCGAGTAATACCATCTCATGCTTGAAGTCATTGAAGACGATAATGTATTTGTAGAGTATATAAAGCAAGTCGGGTGCGTCGTTACGTTCGTCGTGACTATCGGCGACAGGAATGTTTTCGAAATAGCGTACAGCATTGAAAGAGGTATATCCGTACAGGCCGCAGTAGTTCTTGAACTCTCCTTCTACATCGAAAGACCGGATAAATTCATTGATGGCCTCTTCGCATCGGTAAGAGTCGTTGATTGTATGCTCGACAGTACAGTTATCAGGGTATCGGAGTATCGCTTTCCCGTGATTGATTCCGATACTGGCGAGCGGGTGTAACCCGATGAACGAGCGGGAATTTTCACCTCCGTGATAATCCGAACTTTCCATCAAGGCGCTTTGGGAAAAGAAATCTCTTACTTTGAGATATGTACTCACCGGTGTATGCAGGTCGCCGAGTATGAGTTTGTGGTAGGTTTTATAATGATAGGTTTTCATTTTACTTGGGCATGTGTTTTAAGTAGGTTTCTATGTCTTTGTCTCCGCGTCCCGATACGGTAAGGACAACAATATCTGTCGGTTTGAAAGGGATTTTGGACAATGCACCTAAGGCATGTGCCGATTCGAGAGCCGGAATGATACCTTCTGTGCGGGTCAGTTCATAGGCGGCGGCTAATGCCTCTTCATCGTTGATTGCCAATACGGTGGCGCGTTTTTGTCGGGAGAGATTGGCATGGAGAGGTCCTATTCCCGGATAGTCGAGCCCGGCCGATATGGAGTAGGGTTCTTGTATCTGTCCGTCTTCATCTTGCATGACGAGAGTGCGGGCTCCATGTATGATTCCTTCACGGCCCAGTTGTATGGTCGCTGCCGACATAGGAGTGTCGATACCCAGACCTCCGGCTTCGGCCAGTACGATTTTTACTCTTTCGTCGTCGATGTAATGATATATCGTTCCGGCAGCATTGCTTCCGCCTCCTACACAAGCCATCAGGTAGTCGGGGTAATCGCGGCCTTCTTGTTCGAGTAATTGTTTGCGTATTTCTTTGCTAATGACCGATTGCAACCGAGCGACCATATCGGGGTAGGGGTGCGGACCTACGGTCGATCCTATGATATAATAAGTATCGGCCGGGTGGCAACACCAGTCGCGTATCGCTTCATTGGTTGCGTCTTTCAGCGTCATGTTGCCCGATGTTACGGGCTGTACTTTCGCTCCGAGCATTTTCATTTTTTCAACGTTGATGTGTTGTCTTTCCACATCGGTTTTTCCCATGTATACGATACATTCCATATTCATAAGGGCGCATACGGTCGCTGTGGCGACACCGTGTTGCCCGGCTCCGGTTTCGGCGATAATCCGGGTTTTTCCCATGCGGCGGGCCAGTAGTATCTGGCCTATCGTATTGTTTATTTTGTGTGCGCCGGTATGGTTTAGGTCTTCGCGTTTCAGATAGATTTTACAACCGTACTTTTCCGATAATCTGTTGGCCCGGTAGAGAGGAGAGGGTCTTCCTACATAATTACGAAGCAATTCATCGTACTCGCGTTTGAACGATTCGCTTTCGATGACTTCGAGATAGCTCTTTTGCAGTTCTTCTACGCAACGGTGTAGAATCTCGGGAACGTAAGCACCTCCGAATTCTCCATAATACCCTTCGTTATTTACGTGAAATGTTTTCATTGTATTTGTATTTTTAGTTTGAGATTTTTGTCCGGTAGATACCAAAAAAGGCCCGTCGTAATTACGACGGGCCTTTTATTTTTTAGGAATATCTTGTTATCTATACATATATACGGCGCATCTCCTTACGACAATTGTTGCTGTAAGTAATGCCACCACCAAAAGTTATTTTGTATAGAATTGAACATGTCGATATTGTTTCTGTTTCAACGGCCAAAATTAATACTGTTGAAAAACAAAAACAAGAGAAAACGAAATATTTTTACAAAAAATTTTTTATGGACGGCTTTCAGGGTAGAAAAGGAATATTTTATATCGATTACTACATAATTGTAGGGAGAGGAAGATTATAAATCCCCATATTTCGGTATTGTTTTGGGAATGGCAACCCTGTATCTTTGCTATGTAAAAATGAAAATGCTATACTTGATATAATAGGATTTGGGTTTAATAATAATGTAGTGTGTAGATCGGGGTCTGATGGGAATCAGGCTCCGAAAGTTTTTTATGGAACAACAGAATCCGTAGGAAATAAAGGAGTGGAGGGTAGTGCCTACCTTTCACTTGTTATTCTGTTTTGAGGTCGGTAAAAAGATTTTTTATGCCGATGTTTTGTCATTTCGAACCGGTGCCAAACTGAGAACTGTGCAGAATATGTTAGTTCAAGTACAGCCGAGGTACTAAGTAGGAAAAACAAAGTTAATCGAGGCCGATAGATAGAGTGAGAGGGAACTCCTGTTTTGTCCGATGTCATTCCGTGCGTATGTGAGGAATCTTATACTTTTGCTCGTTTGGGTGGAGATGCTTCGCTATTGCTCAGCATGACATTCACGTGAATGTCATGCTGAGCAATAGCGAA
>URHG01000047.1 GCA_900547555.1 uncultured Porphyromonadaceae bacterium
GGAGATAAAGCAGGCCATTGCCATACCCTCCGAAGCAATCGTCCCCGAAATGGGAATCGACAAAGTATTCCTTTATAAAGGAGGTAAAGCCGTACCCGTAGAAATAACGAAAGGGTTGCGTACCGAAGCCAAAGTACAGGTACTCAAAGGTCTGAATGTCGGCGACACGATCATCACATCGGGAACATTGCAATTACGTACCGGCCTGGCCGTAACCTTACATAGTGTAGAATAAGAAGATAACCGTTCACCATGAATATATCAGAATTAAGCATCAAACGCCCTGTTTTAGCGACCGTATTGATATTGATCATCATATTATTCGGTTTCATCGGCTACGAAAGTTTGGGCGTACGAGAATATCCATCGGTCGATAATCCCATCATCTCCGTTACCTGTTCTTATTCGGGTGCGAATGCCGATGTCATCGAGAACCAGATTACCGAACCTCTCGAACAAAATATCAACGGTATCCCCGGTATCCGCTCACTCTCGAGCGTAAGTAAACAGGGACAAAGCCGTATTACCGTAGAATTCGAGCTATCGGTCGATCTCGAAACCGCCGCCAATGACGTGCGCGACAAAGTATCGCGCGCCCAGCGTTATCTGCCCGACGACTGCGACCCGCCCACCGTATCGAAGGCCGATGCCGATGCCACTCCCATTTTGATGGTCGCCATACAGAGCGACAAACGCTCTTTGCTCGAACTGAGCGAAATTGCCGATCTTACGGTAAAAGAGCAACTGCAAACCATATCGGACGTAAGCAGCGTATCTATCTGGGGAGAAAAACGATATTCCATGCGCTTGTGGCTCGACCCTGTGAAAATGGCCGGTTACGGTGTAACCCCTATGGACGTAAAAAATGCCATCGACCGGGAAAACGTAGAGTTACCCTCGGGAAGTATCGAGGGTAATACGACCGAACTTACCATTCGCACATTAGGTCTGATGCATACAGCCGAAGAATTCAACAACATCATCGTAAAACAGAACGGAAGCCGCATCATACGTTTCCGGGACATCGGTACGGCCGACATCGAAGCACAAGACTTGAAAAGTTACATGAAGATGAACGGTGTGCCTATGGTGGGCGTCGTCGTCATTCCTCAACCGGGTGCCAACCACATCGAAATTGCCGATGCCGTGTATGAACGCATGGAGTCGATGAAAAAAGACCTGCCCGAAGATGTAAAATATACTTACGGTTTTGACAACACAAAATTTATTCGCGCTTCCATAAACGAGGTCGAAAGCACCGTTTACGAAGCATTCATACTTGTTATCATCATTATTTTCCTGTTCCTGCGCGACTGGCGGGTTACGCTGGTTCCTTGCGTCGTGATACCGGTATCGCTCATCGGCGCATTTTTCGTCATGTACATTGCAGGCTTCTCCATCAACGTGCTCTCGATGCTGGCCGTCGTACTGGCCGTAGGACTGGTGGTCGATGATGCCATCGTTATGACCGAGAACATATATATCCGCATCGAACAAGGCATGGCACCCAAACAAGCCGGTATAGAAGGCTCGAAAGAAATATTTTTTGCCGTCATATCGACGACCATCACGCTGGTAGCTGTGTTCTTCCCCATCGTATTTATGGAAGGAACTACGGGGCGTCTGTTCAGGGAATTCAGTATCGTAGTATCGGGAGCCGTTATCATTTCGGCCTTTGCCGCACTCACTTTTACCCCCATGCTGGCAACGAAAATACTGAAACGCAGAGAGAAAAAGAACTGGTTCTACCGCAAAACCGAACCGTTCTTCGCCGGAATGAACCACTATTATTACAAGTCGCTCGACGCATTCCTGCACCACCGTTACATCGCATTGCCCATCGTATTGATAATGCTGGGTATCATCGCCTATCTGTGGATACAAATTCCGGCGGAAATGGCTCCGCTCGAAGACCGCTCGCGTATCACCATCAACACGCGCGGACCAGAGGGTGTTACCTATGAATACATGCGTGACTATACCGAAGACATCAACCTGTTGGCCGACTCCATCGTTCCCGATGCGACTGCTATTACCGCCCGCGTATCGAGCGGAACAGGAAGCGTGGAAATCATGCTCAAAGACATCAAAGACCGGAATTATTCGCAAATGGACGTCGCCGAAAAACTCTCGAAAGCCGTACAAACGAAAACCAAAGCGCGTTCTTTCGTACAGCAACAATCGACATTCGGCGGACGCCGAGGCAGTATGCCCGTACAATATGTCATTCAAGCACCCAATATAGAGAAATTACAAGAAGTATTGCCGACATTCATGACAAAAGTATATGAAAATCCTGTCTTCCAAATGGCCGATGTCGACCTAAAATTCAGTAAGCCCGAAGCCCGTATCGAAATAGATCGGGAAAAAGCCAACATACTGGGTATAAGTACCCGGGACATCGCGCAAACCCTACAATACGGATTGAGCGGCCAGCGCATGGGATACTTTTACATGAACGGCAAACAGTATGAAATTTTAGGAGAGATAAACCGCCAACAACGGAACAAACCTGTCGATCTGAAATCGATATACATACGTAACAGCAACGGCGACATGATACAGCTCGACAACCTCATTACTCTTATCGAAGGTACAGCTCCTCCCCAACTCTATCGGTATAACCGTTTCGTATCGGCAACCGTTTCCGCAGGTTTGGCCGAGGGAAAAACCATAGGACAAGGTCTCGATGAGATGGATAAAATCGCCAAAGAAACACTCGATGACACTTTCAGGACTGCCCTTACCGGAGATTCGAAAGAATATAGAGAAAGTTCTTCGAGCCTGATGTTTGCCTTTATCCTCGCACTGGTACTCATCTATCTCATCTTGGCCGCCCAATTCGAGAGCTTCAAAGACCCCTTCATCATCATGCTCACCGTACCGCTGGCTATATGCGGGGCACTCATCTTCATGTATTTCAACGACCAAACGATGAATATTTTCAGCCAAATCGGTATCATCATGCTCATCGGCCTTGTGGCGAAGAACGGTATTCTCATCGTCGAATTCGCCAACCAAAAACAGGAGGCCGGTGTCGACAAACAGAAAGCTATACGCGAAGCCTCGGTACAACGTCTGCGTCCTATCCTCATGACCAGTGCATCGACGATCTTAGGGCTTATCCCGTTGGCTTTTGCTACCGGCGAAGGCGCCAACGGACGTGTAGCCATGGGTATCGCCGTCGTGGGCGGAATGCTCATATCGACACTGATGACGATGTATATCGTCCCGGCTATTTATACTTATATATCTACTAACCGACTCCACTCTCAAGAAGAAGAAATATGAGAACTCTATTCATATCACTCATGTGCGCCCTGCCCCTTGCCTTGCAAGCGCAATCTTACTCATTGAAATCTTGTCTCGAAACAGGATTGGAAAATAACTACTCCTTGCGAATCGTCCGCAATGAAGAACAGATTGAGAAAAACAATGCAACCCGGGGTAATGCCGGTATGTTGCCGAACATAGATCTAAGTGCCGGTTACAATGGGGGTGTCGACAATACCAAAACCATCGACAGGAGTACAGGATCGGGGCATCACAACAACGGTGTATTCGATCAAGACATAAACGTAGGCATCAATCTCGACTGGACTCTTTTCAACGGATTCGAGCTTCTCACCAATTACGAGCGCCTGCAAGAAATGGCCAAACAGGGTGAAACCCTGACTCGCATCGCCATCGAGGACTATATCGCCGAATTATCGGCCGAATATTTCAATTTTATCCAGCAAAAAATCCGGTTGAAAAACTTCCTCTATGCCGTATCGCTTTCGAAAGAACGATTGCGTATCGTCGAAGAAAGATACCAGATAGGAAACTTTTCACGTCTCGACCTGCTTCAAGCCCGGGTAGACTTCAATGCCGACAGCGCCCAATATATGAAACAGCAAGAAACACTAAGCACCTCCCGCATTCGCCTTAACGAGCTGATGTCGGTCGGCGACATGAACCAACCCATATCGGTACACGACTCGATTATCAACGTAAACACATTCCTGATTTTTGAAGAATTATGGACCTCGACTTTACAGACAAATGCGTCTCTCCTGAAATCGGAACAAGATAAAACACTCGCTTCTCTCGACTTGAAAAAAGTTTATTCCCGAAATTATCCTTATGTAAAATTCAATGCCGGTTACGGTTACACGTTGAATGTTTATGACCGGCCTTCCGATACCAAACGGCGTAACAATCTCGGCCTGAATTTCGGGGTTACAGTAGGCTTCAATCTCTTCGACGGTAATCGCCGTCGGGAAATAAGGAATGCCCGCATCGCCATTGAAAATGCCGAACTGCAACAAAAAGAGCTTACCCAGTCTTTACGCGCCGACATCAGTAATTTGTGGCAGGCTTACAAAAACAACATCGAAGTGTTGAATCTCGAACGCGAGAATCTGACGGCGGCCAAAGAAAACTATAATATCGCCCGCGAACGGTACATATTGGGAAACCTCTCGGGTATCGAATTACGCGAGGCTCAAAAAAGCCTGCTCGATGCCGAAGAACGCATTCTTACGGCCGAATACGATACGAAATTATGTGAAATATCATTATTGCAAATCAGTGGAAAAATTACCGACTACCTAAAATAGTACAATCTTTTTACCTTAAAAACACTGTTTTCCCCAAAGCCGCATCGGTCGATGCGGCTTTTTATTTCGACAAGTCCATCGACTATCACCAATGTATGAAGTAAAAATTTCCTCTTCTGCCATATAGTAAATAGAGAAACGTTACTGAATATAAGAGTTCATATAAAGATTATTATTTTTTCACTCAAAATAATTAGATTTGTAAAACTTACACAACCAGAAAAATTTACAAAACCGTATTTCGGTAAAATTGGTACGAATATCTGTAATTCTGATTACAAGAAGGTACGAAGCAAGCGATATTTTTGTATCATGAAATTTTAAATCTATTCGATCATGAAAAAACTACTCTTCGCATCGATTATGGTTGCAACCGTATGCTTCTCGTCGGTCGCATACGCCCAAACCCGTTCTTTGGTCGTCTACTTTTCCCACAGCGGTAATACCAAAAGCGTAGCCGAACAAATAAAGTCTTTCACCGGTGCAGATATTTTGGAAATCGTTCCCGAGAAAGCATATCCCGAAGATTATCAGAGTGTCGTAGATCAAGCCAAAGCCGAAATCAATGCCGGGATAAAACCTGCAATCAAACCGTCCGTAACCGACATTTCCCGATATGACACGATATTTATAGGCTCGCCTTGTTGGTGGGGAACCATAGCCCCTCCGGTCGCAACCTTCCTCTCGGGACACAACCTTTCGGGTAAAACTATTGTTCCTTTTATGACTCATGAAGGAAGCCGTATGGGACACAGCGAAAAAGATATTCGAGAACTCTGCCCCGAATCGGTACTGCTACAAGGACTTCCTATCAGAGGTAGCAGAGCTCGACAAGCAGCCCCCGAAATAAAGAAATGGCTGCAAGAAATCGGGACTACACAACATTAACCGTAAAAAAGAGCACGTATGGTATCTAAAAGTCTTATCGCATTTTTCTCCCGAAAAGGATTCAACTATGTCAACGGCGGCATAATAAACCTGCCTGTCGGGAATACCGAAATCGTAGCTCATAAAATACAACTGCTCACCGGCGGCGGAAACGACATGTTCCACATCGAGCCGCAAACGGCTTACCCCATATATTATACCGAGGCGACGGAAATAGCCCAAAAAGAAATGCGGGAAAATTCCCGCCCAGCAATACTCGGAGAGATAGAGGATATAAACCGCTATGAAAACATTTTTCTGGGTTATCCCAACTGGTGGGGTACTATGCCTATGGCGGTTTTCACCTTTCTGGAAAAATACGACTTCTCGGGGAAAACCATCATTCCTTTCTGTACGCATGAAGGGAGCGGCATGGGAAGCAGCGAACGCGATATAAGTACCTTATGTCCGAATGCAAAGCTGTTACCGGGTTTAGCGATACGCGGGAGCGATGCGGGACAATCGGACAAAATCATCAGAGAATGGTTGGAATCAAATGCCCTTATAAAAAAATAAATCCTGTTATGCTGAGAAAATTTAGAATCATTGCAGCTCTTTTCTGCTTTTTATTCATCACACTACTGTTTCTCGATTTTACCGGCAGCATACATGTCTGGTTCGGTTGGCTGGCAAAAATACAATTTCTCCCGGCTGTACTGGCATTGAATGTCGCCGTCGTGCTGGTCCTCATCGTCTTAACCTTGATTTTCGGACGTATCTATTGTTCGATAATCTGTCCTATGGGCGTATTTCAAGACATTGTATCTCGAATCAGCAGTCGTCGGAAAAAGAAAAAATACCGCTTTTCCTACTCACCGGCCATATCGTGGCTGAGGTACGGTTTATTGGTCGTTTTCATTATCGCTCTTGTTGCTGGTATCGGCTCTTTCGTAGCATTGCTCGCCCCTTACAGTTCTTACGGGCGGATAGTGCAAAATCTTTTTGCCCCGGTTTACGGGTGGGGCAATAACCTTTTGGCTTATTTCGCCGAACGTGCAGACAGCTACGCTTTCTATACAACCGACGTGTGGCTGAAAAATCTTCCCACATTCCTTATTGCCCTCGCAACTTTCGTCGTCATTGCCGTACTGGCTTGGCGCAACGGTCGTATATATTGCAATACGATTTGCCCCGTAGGTACGGTATTGGGACTCTTATCCCGATATGCTTGGCTGCGTCCGCACATAGATACTTCGAAATGCAACAGTTGCGGCCTCTGCGCCCGGAATTGCAAAGCATCTTGTATCGACCCGAAAGAACACCGTATCGATTACAGCCGATGCGTAACCTGCATGGATTGTCTCGAAACTTGTCATAAAGGAGCCATTACATATACTCACCCAAGAAAAAATACCGACCCATCTGCTCAAAATCGTGAAAATGTACCGACTTCCCGCCGACAATTTCTCGTAACGGCCGGCGTATTGGTTGCCGGAGCCATTGAAGCGCAAGAGAAAAAAGTCGACGGCGGCCTCGCACCCATTCTCGACAAAGAAATACCCCAGCGATCAACTCCTGTCGTTCCTCCAGGTGCTCTGAGCCTGCGCAACATGGCACAACATTGTACGGCTTGCCAACTCTGCGTATCGGTATGTCCCAATCAGGTTTTAAGACCGTCGGGCAAATTCTCGACTTTCATGCAGCCGGAAATGTCTTACGAGCGCGGATATTGTCGACCGGAGTGTACCAAATGTTCCGAGGTATGCCCTGCCGGGGCCATACACCCGATTACTCGGGCCGACAAATCGGCAACACAAATCGGTCATGCCGTATGGATACGGGAAAACTGCATACCTCTGACCGATGGGGTCGAATGCGGGAATTGCGCCCGCCACTGCCCTACCGGTGCTATACAGATGGTTGCTTCCGCCCCGTCGGACGGAGATTCTTTAAAAATTCCGGTTATCGACGACGAACGCTGTATCGGTTGCGGCGCATGCGAGAATTTGTGTCCGAGCCGACCGTTCAGTGCGATTTATGTCGAGGGTTACGAACATCACAGGACTATTTAATGCGGTAAAATCATGAAGAAGAATCATATCAACCGAAGAGATTTTTTGAAAATCATGGGAGCCGGTACGGTAACGGCGACCGCCGCACTTTACGGTTGCGGAAACAAAAACGGCAGTCAGAACAAGAATAATTTACAAACCGACGGGACAATGACTTACCGTCGAAACCCACACGGCGACTATGTATCGTTGCTGGGGTACGGCTGCATGCGATGGCCGACCCGTAAAAATGCCGAAGGAAAGGGCGATAAACTCGACCAGGAAACCATCAACGAACTGGTCGACTACGCCATCGCACATGGAGTAAACTATTTCGACACATCGCCCGCCTACTGCAAAGGGCAATCGGAAAAAGCTACGGGTATAGCATTGAGCCGACACCCGAGGGACAAATATTTCATCGCCACCAAACTATCCAATTTTGCACCGAGTACATGGAGCAGGGAGGCTTCTCTTGCCATGTATCATAATTCGTTCAGCGAACTGCAAGTCGATTATATCGATTACATGTTGCTGCACGGCGTGGGTATGGGAAACGACGGTATGAAAGAATTCGAAGCACGGTACATCGACAACGGCATACTCGAATTCCTCATGGAAGAACGTCGGGCCGGACGTATCCGCAATCTCGGATTTTCATATCACGGAGACATCAAGGTTTTTGATTATCTGCTTTCGCGTCATGACTACTACAAGTGGGATTTTGTGCAGATTCAGCTCAACTACCTCGACTGGGAACATGCCAAAGAGATAAACTCGCGCAACACCAATGCCGAATATCTCTATAACGAACTCGACAAACGGCATATCCCGGCCATTATCATGGAACCGTTACTGGGAGGGCGTCTCTCGAAAGTTCATGACCATATCGTGGCGAGGTTTAAACAACGGGAACCCGACCGAAGCGTCGCTTCATGGGCATTCCGATTTGCCGGAACGTTCCCGAATGTCCTGACCGTACTGAGCGGAATGACTTATATGGAGCACCTGCAAGACAACTTGCTTTCTTACTCCCCGCTACAAGCCCTGTCGGAAGAAGAACTCCGGTTTCTCTTCGATACGGCCGACCTCATGATGCAGTACCCGACCATACCTTGCAACGATTGCAAGTATTGTATGCCATGCCCCTACGGAATCGATATACCTGCCATTCTGCTCCACTATAACAAATGCATCAACGAAGGGAACATTCCCGAAAGCTCACAAGCCGAAAATTACAGGGAAGCACGCCGGGCATTCCTCATCGGTTACGACCGTAGCGTGCCGCGTTTGCGACAGGCTTCGCATTGTATCGGTTGCCGGCAATGCGAACCCCACTGCCCGCAAATCATACCCATCGCCAGTGAAATGAGACGTATCGACAGTTTTGTCGAGAACTTAAAACAAGGAAATGTGTTTTAATGCATGTATGGAACAACTGACAAGACAACTTCGAGAAGGCGGATATTCCTGTGTAATACGACAGGGCGGTGTAATCCGCACATTTACCGAAAGAGGTGTCAATGACCTATATAGACTTCTGACGGAAGAACCGGAATTTCTCCGCAACGCCGAAGTGGCCGACAAAGTCATCGGGAAAGCTGCCGCCGCCATCATGGCGGCAGGAGGAGTAAAAAGAGTCCACACAGGTATCATCAGCGAAAGTGCTTATGATTTACTCGTCCGTTCGGGCATAGAGATTTCTTTCGATAAAAAGGTCGCCTACATCATCAATCGCACGCAGACCGACCGCTGTCCGCTCGAAAAGTTATGTGCCGACGCCACCACACCACAAGAGTGTATTCCGCTCATCGATGCATTTGTAAAAAAACAGAAAAAGCTCTTTCATGTATAAAAAATTTCTGACTTTCGCACTTTTCCTATCGGCCGTTTCCCACGCTTGGTCGATGACCGACACCCTCTCGCAACGGAAAAGTATCAATATCGACGAAATCGTTATCACGGGAACCCGCAGTGAAACCGACAGTCGCCGACTGTCATCGACCGTATCGGTCACGTTGCGCGACATAATAGAGGGAAGCTATGAATCGTCGTTACTCCCTACCCTATCCTCTCAGGTTCCCGGGCTTTTCATCACCAGCCGAGGCATTTTGGGCTACGGCGTATCGACCGGAGCGGCCGGCGGCATGACATTGCGCGGGATCGGCAACAGCCCGACCTCGGGACTACTGGTACTCATCGACGGACACCCTCAATATATGGGACTTATGGGACACCCCATAGCCGATGCCTACCAATCGGTATTGGCCGAAAAAGTCGAAGTAGTAAGAGGGCCGGCATCGGTATTATACGGGTCGAACGCCATGGGCGGCGTCATCAATATCGTTACCCGTCAAGCAACAGAAGGGAGTCATACCCATGCCCGGGTAGGTTATGGGTCTTTCAACACGTTGACAAGCGAAGTAACCCATCAATCGAAAGTAAAACATTTCGGCAGTACGGTATCGGCATTTTACAACCGTACCGACGGACACCGTCCCGATATGGCTTTCGAGCAGATGGGCGGAGTCCTGAAACTCTCCTACGACATATCATCGGCATGGAATATCATCGGCGATCTCAATGTTACCCATTTCAATGCAGCCAATCCGGGCCCCGTCAATGCCCCCCGCATCGATAACGACTCTCACATCACGCGCGGTATGACAGCCATCGCGATACAGAATCGATACAAGAAAAGCTCGGGTGCCATAAATGCTTTCTTCAACTGGGGACGCCACCGCATCAACGACGGGTATGTACGAGGAGGAAATCCGCTCGACTACCGATTCAACTCCAAAGACCGCATGGCCGGAATTTCTTTTTACCAAAATGCGACCTTTTTTACGGGGAATCTCATAACCGCAGGTTTCGATTACCAACGTTTCGGCGGCAAAGCATGGAATCATTTCCTAAATACCGACACCGACCAACCTTTGGTCGACAAAACCATCAACGACCTCGCGGGATATATCGACTTCCGCCAAGATATAGGAAAGACGATTACGCTCGATGCCGGACTCCGATTCGACCACAACTCTCACACCGGCAACGAATGGATTCCGCAAGGCGGACTCTCCCTGCATCTGCCCCGCAGAACGGAGCTGAAAGCCGTTGTAAGCAAAGGTATCAGAAACCCGACCATTCGTGAGATGTACATGTTTCCGCCGCAAAACCCCGATTTACAACCGGAGAAAGTGCTCAACTACGAAATCGCCTTCTCCCAAAAATTTCCGCAACAAGGTGTTTCATATGGTGTAAACGTTTTCTACCTACACGGAAATAACCTGATACAAACCGTGCGGGTATCCAACGGTATGCTCAATGTAAATACGGGGAAAGTCGACAATTTCGGCATAGAAGCCGAAATAAACTGGCAAATCACCGATTCATGGAAAATCTCGACACAATACAGTTGGCTGCACATGGAACGCCCCATACTGGCCTCACCCGAACATAAAGCTTCCGCAACTGTTTATTACAGCAAAGGAAGATGGACGGCATCGACCGATTTGCAATATGTACACGGTCTTTATACGTCGCTCGACTCGCGCGCACGCGAAAATTTTCTGCTTTGGAACGCCCGCGTCAATTACCGGATATATCGTTTTTTACGTATATTTGCCAAAGGAGAAAACTTGCTGGCACAACGATACGAGATAAATCAAGGTTTTCCCATGCCCAAAGCGACATGTATGGGAGGTATAGATATTCAATTCTAAAATCATATAACTATGCAAACTTCAACCGTCAGACTCTACTCTCTCCCCTACCGCGAGGCAAAGACCTACGGTATCGCACTCCTCTTTGTTGCCGGCAATATCATACTGCCACAACTGTTCCATTTGATTCCGCAAGGAGGTATTACATGGTTGCCTATCTACTTTTTCACCTTGATAGCCGCATATAAATACGGGTGGAAAGTAGGCCTGCTTACAGCCGTTCTATCGCCCGTAGCCAACGCGTTGCTTTTCGGAATGCCTGCTCCGGCAGCTTTACCCGCCATTCTCATGAAATCGGTATTGCTCGCCGTAGCCTCCGGATTCGCAGCCTCGTGGTATCGCAAAGCCTCGCTCCTGCTGCTTGCTGCCGTCGTCCTATTCTACCAAACTGCGGGGCTCATCGGCGAATGGGCCATGACAAAAAGTTTTTTCCTCGCCGCACAAGACTTCCGGATAGGAATTCCCGGCATGCTCTTGCAAATCTTCGGCGGATATCTATGTATCAACTATATAATTCGTAAATAATGAACACATTATTGCTCATCGGAGGAATCGGTATGCAGGAAATCCTCGTTATCGCCCTCATCGTTTTACTGCTATTCGGCGGTAAAAAAATACCCGAACTGATGAAAGGTATCGGTAAAGGTGTACGCAGTTTCAAAGACGGCGTAAACGGTCTCGAAAAAGAGATAGATAACGACGAGTCGACACCCCGTAATCCGAAAGACAACGAACCATCGAAATGAGTAGTCGGGAGACAGATACGACACAAAGTTTTTGGGGACATCTCGACGACCTGCGATCTTGCCTGATAAAAATCGGAATTGTCGTTATCGTCTTGGGCATTGCGGCATTCCTCTTCAAAGAAGAACTTTTTGCCGTTATCCTCGCTCCGCAAAACGGCGACTTCATCACATACCAGATTCTCGACAAGATAGGAAGCCTATGGGGTGAATCTCCGGCATCATTTTCGGTCGAACTCATAAATACCGGGCTCGCCCGACAATTCGTGGCACACATGACCGCAGCCGTGTATGCAGCTGTGTTATGTGCCTCACCCTATATATTGTATCAACTGTTCCGATTTGTATCACCGGCACTTTACGTCAATGAGAAAAAATATGTGCTTCGAGCAGTCTCATACAGCTACCTGCTCTTCATGTCAGGCGTATTGCTCAGCTATTTTCTCATCTTCCCTTTGACCTTCCGATTCTTGGGAACCTATCAGGTCAGTGCAGAAGTTGCGAACCTTATCTCATTGCAATCGTATATGGAGACGATGATGACCATCACCATCATGATGGGTGTTGTATTTGAAATACCGATTCTCTGCTGGCTTTTCGGCCGATTGGGTATCCTTTCGACCGATTTCATGCGACGTTACCGCCGGCATGCCATTGTCCTGATACTGATAATCGCGGCCGTCATTACTCCTACGGCCGACGTCTTTACCCTATCGATCGTCGCATTACCCATGTATGTGCTATATGAATGGAGTATCTATATTGTCAAACACACTACACAAAAACGATGAAAAAAGTACTGATCCTCTCGTCAAGCCCGAGACGGGGAGGAAATTCCGACACATTGTGCGACCGCTTTATGGCCGGAGCACAAGAAAAAGGGCACAATGTCGAAAAAATAACTTTGGCCGATAAAAATATCGGCTATTGTACGGGTTGCGGCGTATGCAGCATGTACGGCAAACCATGCCCTCAAAAAGATGATGCCGCCAGTATTATCGAAAAAATGATTCAGGCCGACGTCATTGTCTTGGCAACTCCTGTCTACTTCTACACCATGTGCGCCCAAATGAAAACCTTCATCGACCGGTGTTGTGCCCGCTACACCGAAATCAGCGACAAAGAATTCTTTTTCATCGCCACGGCGGCCGAGGAAAATAAGAAACTGATAGAACGCACATTCGATAGTCTGCGAGGTTTTACCGATTGCCTCGAAAGTGCCGTAGAAAAAGGCTGCATTTATGGTACGGGCGTATGGAAAATGAGCGACATAGAAGGGTCGCCCCTTCTCGACGAAGCCTACAACGCAGGGGCAAACATATAATACCTGTTATGGCAATCTTTCACGAAGGTGTGTTCTCGAAGAATCTGCAAAAAGATTTTTTGCAGATTCTTTAAAATTTATTTGGTTTTATACTTATTTCTACGCATCTTTGTGAAAAGATTTCAAAAAACAAGAATTCCACTAAAATTATATTATGAAACGCATTTGCCTTTTATCGGTCGGAGTACTCTTTCTGTGCCTCCCTTTCATCATCTCTTCTTGTGATGATGAAAACGACGAAATCATAAATTTCAAGACCCAGAATCTCGATTCACCACAAAACATAAAACTCGACACGTTGAATCGAACACTTACGTGGGACAATGTTCCCAACGCCGCCTCATATACCGTAAAACATTCTTTCATAGACTTCTTTCCGGCAACTGCCACTTCCAACAGCTACTACTTAGGAGACGAGTATATCGACTCTTGGCAAACGTTCTACATCAAAGCCAACGGAAGTACGCAGGGAACGACCATTTATAATGAATCGGGTTTTGCAGAATATACATTTGTCTGCCCCGTAAACAAGACAGTGCTTGAAGCTCCTGCACCCCATTCCATTGGCTATACCGTTGTGGAAAGACCATCGGCAGACGTTGTAAAAATAAAAGTGGATTGGGAGTCTATTGAACATGCCGGCCAATATAAATATACATTTACGCATACTTCTTCGGGAGTAACATCTTCTCAAAGTGGAACGACCCAGGAACTTTACAGTAAAAATCTGATCGTAAGAACCGAAAATATCTACTATTTTTATCTCACAGCCCTTCCGTCCGAAGGGGAACCTTATATCAACTCCGCCACAACTGTTGTTCGGCTCGACGGTCATCTTCTCAACGAAGAATAGAGATTTTCCCTATTACCACATAAAAGAAGCGATTTATCTTACCCGATAAATCGCTTCTTTTATGTATTTGGCCCGACAAATCTATAAATTCTCCAACCTCGCTCCTTTAATATTCATATCCCATTCGTTGATATTATCACCCCTCACGAATAATGAATGTATGAATGATGTTACCGAAATACAGCACGGCCGGGCCATTCGGATTGTATTGTTTCTCACCACTCCCCTTTACGTAAAATATTTCGCATAAATCCATTTCTTTTTGAGGAGTACATGGTAATTATGCCATTATCGGCGGCTCTGCCTGCGAAGTCGCAACAGGAAATATTTATACAAAATCAACGAGTAACTAAGGATATAACAGTACCCCGATTGTGCACATCACCGCTTACAACAATAGAGTAATCTCAAAAAGAATCAATACTTGAAGTAGACACCTTCCTTTGGTGGCATATCCAAAGTGTTATTTGGGGAATTTGTACTTGCCTATTGTTCATTGGAGATAACAAATATCCTTTCGAACAATGATAAGTCTTGTAAAACTCCATCGAAAAGGGAATAATTCCCAATATAATGATTAATTTTGAATCTCGTTCATTCGAGTACATTTGGCAATAATTAAAGCATAAAAATGCAGAGACAATTAAGTAAGGGAATTATAAGTAAATGATGGAGGATCGATGATGTTGGCATATACGTATATAGAACGTGGAAGATTTGAATTGAGAGAGAAACCGAGACCGGAGATCTTGGATTCTCGGGACGCAATCGTGCGGGTAACATTGAGCAGCATTTGCACGAGCGATCTTCATATAAAACACGGCAGTGTGCCGCGAGCTGTACCCGGAATAACTGTCGGACATGAAATGGTCGGTGTTGTGGAGGAAGTGGGAGACGGTGTCGTCTCGGTCAGACCCGGCGATAGAGTGGCCGTAAATGTAGAAACGTTTTGCGGCACCTGTTTTTTCTGCCGACACGGATATGTCAATAACTGTACCGACCCCAATGGCGGCTGGGCTTTGGGCTGCCGTATTGATGGAGGACAAGCCGAATATGTCAGAGTTCCTTATGCCGATCAAGGTTTGAATCGTATTCCCAATACAGTCAGCGATGAACAAGCATTGTTTGTTGGCGACATATTGTCAACCGGCTTTTGGGCGACCCGTATATCAGAAATAACATCTGACGATACGGTTCTTATCATCGGGGCCGGTCCCACCGGTATCTGCACTTTGTTGTGTGTCAGGTTGAGAAATCCCCAGCGTATTATCATCTGCGAACAATCTCCCGAGAGGATTCGATTCGTCCGGGAACATTATCCCGATGTATGGGTGGTTACCCCCGAGGAGTGTAAAGATTTTGTTGTCCGTAACAGTGAGCACAAAGGAGCAGATGTTGTATTGGAAGTAGCAGGAGGCGAAGACACTTTCCGTCTGGCATGGGATTGTGCTCGCCCGAATGCTATCGTTACCGTCGTTGCGCTCTATGACAGGCCTCAACTCCTTCCCTTACCCGACATGTATGGAAAGAATCTCACATTCAAAACAGGCGGAGTAGACGGTTGCGATTGTGCCGAGATACTCAGACTGATAGAAGCGGGCCTAATAGATACGACTCCACTTATCACGCACAGGTTTCCATTGAACGAAATAGAGAATGCATATCGTATCTTTGAAAACAAGTCGGGAGGAGTTATCAAAGTGGCAATAACAGAACGCCAATAAAAAATATAACCCCAAAAGGGACATTACTATATCCGCATAAGATTATAGCATATTTAGATTGAAGCGAATTCTTATTTATTTTGATGAGAGAAACAGATTTAATACCTAATATAAATATACTATCGTAATAAATATGAGTTGGAAAGAATACGAACAAGAGGTATATAAAGAGTGTATTCGGATATTTAAAGATTCAATTATTAAATCGAATATCCACAATTAAAGGTGTTTACTCACAAAGAATGCGCCAAATAGATTGTTTGGTCCAGAATGTAACAATAGACGGAGAAATTAAATCAATTATTATTGATGCAAAACATCATAACATAAAAGTTAATATCAAACAAGTCGAGGCCTTTATTTCAATGCTAAAAGATACAGGCCAAAATATGGGGATTATAGTCTCCGAAAAAGGTTTTTCTAAGTCTGCAATACAGCGGGCTCACTATGGAGAAGACAACATTGAGGTAGATATATTAAGCATGGAGGAGCTTAAACTATTTCAATCGACTTGTGCTATACCATACTCTGACCATTATGGTGTAGTCATTAGTGCTCCATTTGGGTGGATTATTGATGGAAAACAAACAGGAATAGCTCCTGCGACTTTATATCAGAGAGGTTATGATTTGAAAAATGCCATAGAAAATAGAGAATGGATGTATCTTAATATTGTTGAAAAGAATGATATTACTCCTACAATAGATACACTCGTTGAATTCCAGAATCATAATCTTCTAAAAAAATTTCCCACCGCAAGTTTAAAGGTAGATCATTGCGATAATATTACTATTCGTTACGCTGATATAAAGGAATATCCAAACTGGATATAGAGATATGGGATGTTTTATTTTATTTATTGTTCTTTTTTGTCCAGATAATGTAAAAAACAGAGATATTAAGAAACTAAAATATTCATTAAACAGTGCTATATCTTTGCAGGTAAGAATTAGAAAATAAAATTATGATAACTCTGATCGATAGTAAAATTTATTATTGATAGTTCTCTTATGATATCCCGTATTTTTGTCACTACGTGCGTAATGAGCTAATTACATTATACTATTAACTCTTTATTATTAGACGTAAGTAAAAATCTTTGATTTAGATGAAGATGTCTTATTTACCGATGCAGTATATGTACATCGCTGATTATCAATAGTATAGCACCCTAAAAGGTACAGCCAGCAGATTGGCAAGTATCTGAGAATATGTAAGTTAGTGATTTTTAGCACCATTCTCGGCTTGTACCTCCATTTTGGAAAGTAAAAGTAAGTGTAATTTCTTGAATATCAAAATGTGCGGTACAAAAACTTGTGAAAAATGCCGTTTTTTGATGAGAAAAGGTACAAAAATGGCTCTGAAACAGATGCTCCTTTTTATAATCTACAAATAAAATATAAGTTAATATACCGAATTCTATTATATATGATTTGAAATTCCGATGTTTGTAACATATTTACTTACACTTAGTCGTAATCACTTGCTTAATATCATGTGCATTTGGGTTTCCAATGCCATCGTACTTCCAGCTTGTCTTGGGAGCAGTATCAATCTTTAATACGTTTGGAAAGGAGACATTAAGTATGACAAGAACTATAATGAAGGCGGTAGGGGCTATTGCGGCAGACCGAAACAGAAAAGTTCACATGAAGACAGTAGGTGTAACCATATATTGCGATGAAGGCTCCATGGGTTCGAATCCCGCCCTGCCACAAAAAGTAACTGTTTTATAACAGCTACTTTTTATATTCAACCTATTTTAATTGCAATTTTCTTTAGATGTTATTTCATGTTTAAAATAATTAATGTTTTGTTTTATGTAAAATTATTGTTATATTTTACATGTATCTTTTAGTATATTTATCATATCATCTTCATGCTCCTGACAAAGGGCGTTTCTCCATTCTTCATTTGAGCCATGTTGGATTATTTCACCCATGATACGAAGTTTCAGACTTCCCTTTCTGACCATTTTTTCATAGGATTTCATTTTTGACTCAGGAGAAAGGTTGGAAAATTTTGAGTTCACACGTCGGGAAATGATACATAAGTTTCCAAATGTATCCTTATCGTCCCAAGAAGCAAATGAATTTTCGGACGGATTTTGCGGATACCAGTGCTCCACAGAATTACGGAACTCAAATTCAAAATCCTCATATTTCTTCTTATTATTTTTCCATAAAAGATAGTCTAGGAAATTAAATACGATGTGAGGAGTCTGAACTCCAAGTTTATAATTGCCTCCATTCAGAAAGTTTTCTTGTGTTGCTTTTGCGGCTATAGATACTGCTACATCTATCAGCTTTGGATCTTGATCATCATCTTTATTAAATAGCCACAAAAAGAGTTCCGTTATCCAGTGCATGACTTTGGGTGAGGTATATGACACACGGAGCGCGGATTGTATCATTAGGCATTCTTTATTTCGTGATTCAGATGTTTTTATCCTTTCATAAGCACATCTCAAATCTGTATTTTTATAGTATGCTTTCTTTTTGGAGCCCTGTCCAGAAGTAAACAATTCTTTCAGACTCCATTCGCCCTCATTATCTTCACCCGAATACTCACGCTTAATGATAAACATATCGAAAAGGTATCTGGTCTGTAATAAATGAATGATAAACATTTGAGAAAATTTTTTCTCATCCATAGGCTTTCCATTCATTTTTCCCTGACTGATTACGTTCTTAAAATCCGAAATCAGTTTTTTATCATCCAGCAAGTCACCCAAAGGTTTTTCCAAAGAAACTTCCTTTAATTCTACAAACACCCTGAGGGCATGAAGCAGAAAATAAGGGAAATCTATGATACTGTCAAAACGAACGTGTTTGTTATTGTCAAGCATGCCATCCACATCGTCTATCTTAAATTTGCTACCGACAATTTTTGCTATAGTGGCACCTTCCTCCGATTCTTCAGTCACACCAAAACATTGCTTATAGTCAACCCATTTGTCAGCAGGTCGACCATTCCACTCATTTCCAAAAATTTTCTCCCGATCAGCTGGCGAGAAATGCATCTGAACATAACCAGTCATATCGCTACAGGCATTCCATATTTTTGAAAAGAACTCATGCTTGCCTCTATCGTTCTGTTTTTGTTTGCCTCTATCGTTCAGATATCCCATGAGCTGAGCTTTCAGAATATCGTGCTGCTCCAATTGCTCCCCTCGGGTATTCATGATTTCGAAATAACGATTTAGATCAGTATGTTCGGGTACTTCTATTCTATATAGAACAACATGTGCCAATCGTGACACAAAATCATCTCTGTTCAAGCCTGATTTTTCTTCAAATTTTTGACGAATAGCTCGGATGCCATTCACAATAGGCTGCTCGATAGAATTTTCGTCATCGATTTGACCTGCCAATATTTTCTGAATTCGAGCAAGCGTATAGTTTGAATTTGGACGGCAGTCAAAGGAAAGCGTCTGCCCCAACTCTCCTTCCAAAGTTCCTTCGGAAACCAAATACTGCAACAGAAGGAATAAAGTTGTAAGGCGTTGTTGCCCATCAACAACTTCGTAGGTTTCAGTCTTACCTTGTATTTTTGAAACAATAAGTGAACCTATGTAATAATTTTCTGTGGAATCTATATCAATATCATTAATATCATCTATCAACTGCCCAATTTCCTTATCCTCCCAAGCATAAGCACGCTGGTAGCGCGGAATGACATAATGAGCATCTGTATCAAAAAGTGTATGCTCGTCTAAAAT
>URHG01000048.1 GCA_900547555.1 uncultured Porphyromonadaceae bacterium
TCAAATTGTAATCGCCGATAGCAGGGCACCACGTGATGGTAAGTTTATTGAAAGGGTAGGTTCTTATAATCCGAACACTAATCCTGCTACAATAAATTTGGATTTCGAAAGGGCTTTGTATTGGCTGCAAACCGGTGCTCAACCCACCGATACCGTTCGTAATATACTCTCGGCACAAGGTGTGCTGTTGAAAAAACACTTGCTGGGCGGTGTAAAGAAAGGCGCTTTCTCTCTCGAAGAGGCAGAAAAACGTTTCCAAGCATGGTTGACCAATAAACAATCTGCAACCGAGGCTATAAAAGAAAAAGTAAAAGACGCGAAAGTGGCAGAGGCCAAAAAACGTCTTGAAGCCGAGAAAGAAGTAAACAAAAACATTGCCGAGGCTGTTGCTAAGAAAAAAGCAGAAAAAGCAGCTGCCGAAGCCGAAGCTGCCGCTCAAGCTGCTGCCGAGGCTGCTCCTGTTGAAGAAGCTCCTGCTGCCGAGGCTCCCGCCGCAGAACAAAATGCAGAATAATTTTACGGCATATCAGATGAAGAGGCGTTCCTATAAGAACGCCTCTTTTGTTTTATAATTATATCTTTTCTTTGCATACCGAATAAAAATATATGCGAATATTGTTGATAAATGCCAGCCCTCGCAGGCAAGGAAACATATCCAAAATGCTCGATGCCATGCGTGTCGAGATCGAATCGGCCGGTGTTGAGGCGATAGAGGTGAGAACCGCCGATTTGCGTGTGAAACCATGTACCGGTTGCATGGCGTGCCGCCGGTCGTTACGATGCGTATTGCCCGATGATGACGCGCAACGGGTGCTGGGACTCATGAGATGGTGCGATGCGTTGATTATCGGAGCACCTTGTTATTGGGGAAATATCCCGGGAGAAATGAAGGTTTTGTTCGATCGTATGGTCTATGGCATGATGGGAGAAAGCCCCCGAGGTATTCCTGTACCTCTCCATAAAGGGAAAAAGGCGGTTTTGGTTTCTACTTGTACAACACCTTTTCCTTTTAACATCGTCTTTCGTCAAACTCGCGGTGTCGTGAATGCTTTGCGTGAGATTCTTAAATGGAGCGGTTTCCGGGTCGTGAAAAGCATCGAGCGGGGAGGCACAAAGCATAGTCCTGTACAGGAGAAAGATTTGGAGCGTTGCCGTAAAGCCGTAAGGAAATTATTGGAAAGATAAATCGGCTTGATTTCTATATGTCGCCGGTATCATCGCTTTGGGGACGTCGGGAATAGCTTTTGCGCGGAGCCGTTTCTCCGGCGACTCGGGAAGGGTGTTGGTTGATGAAGTCCTTCCAGCTTTTATAGGCCTTTTCGCAAGCAGGGCGGTTGGTTTGGTAGAAGTGGCACAAGGCGGCGGCCAATCCGTCGGTTGCATCGAGTTGGGGCAACATGTTTTCTTCCGGGATATGCAAGATGCGCCGTAACATGTCGGCGACTTGTTCTTTGGCAGCATTGCCGTTACCGGTAATCGCCATTTTTATTTTCAGCGGGGCGTATTCGGTAATGGGAATGTCCCGGTATAAGGCGGCAGCCATAGCTATACCTTGTGCCCGGCCGAGTTTGAGCATCGATTGGACATTTTTCCCGAAAAATGGGGCTTCTATTGCCATTTCGTCCGGGTGATACTGTTCTATGAGACCTAATACCCGTTCGAAAATACGTTTCAATTTCAGATAGTGGTCTCCCATTTTTCCTAATTGCAAGACACCCATAGTAAGCAGTTCGGGATTATTCCCGGTAACACGCAGTACACCGTAACCCATAATGGTAGTTCCCGGGTCGATACCGAGAATGATTCGCTCTTGCGCGATAGGTATGGTGGCAGGCATATTAATCAATGATTTCGAGTAAGGTGTTGAAACCCAATACGCGGTCTCCGAATTTTTCTCGAATGGCGTTGTCGAGGTCCGCACCCGTTTCGTCATACCATGTTTCGAGACAATCAGGGTCGGCTACATGGAATTGGAGAGAAAAATTCTCTCCGCCAGTATCTTCTTCGGCAATAACGCGACATAATTGCGGTTCGCTCAGTTCATCTCGGCGCATGGCGGTGGGAATATACACTTCGCGCAACCATGCGATGAATATCTCTTTTATATCGCTCTCGATGTGGTAAGTCGTGTTGAATATATACATAAAGAAAATAAGATTCGATGTAAAAACTACATACAAAGATAAAAAAAGTTTTGTAAGTAGTTGCCCGAATAGAAAAAACTTCCTATCTTTGCCTCGCAAAAAAGAAAAACGGGGTATTAGCTCATCTGGCTAGAGCGCAACACTGGCAGTGTTGAGGTGAGCGGTTCGAGTCCGCTATACTCCACATTCATTTTAGAAGCTGCATATTTTATGTGCAGCTTTTTTGTTTTTTTAGTTTTAACAGTCTCTCGTTATTTTTTTATCCGATATTTTTCTTCCACAAGAGTTTTGAATATTTCTCTATCCCAGAATTCTCTGTGAATTTTGTTTATTTTTTTACTATCTGTTTCATTAATCTTTAAATATATTATATCTTTGCTTTTGATGAATTTGATGAGAATGGAGAAAAATAAAATTTGTAATTGCATATAATAAAAATACACGACATGAGAAAGTATATACCCTTTGTATTATTCTTTTTAATTGAGATGGTAGGAATGGCCGATGCCCAAATTATCGAAAGAGAGGAATGGAGAAAGTTCGACTTATCGCAGTACACCGATAAAAGACTGTATGTCCAAAAGTATGAGGACGCGGCATTGAACATAAAAGGCTTTTATGAGTCGGGTGCCGATGGTTTGACAGTCGGTCGAAGTGTGAAAATTGATTCTATTCCGAAAACAAAAGATGAATTGTTCGAGCATCTGTATTCTTTTTTATCTGATGATGATTTATGCCGGATAAAAGAATATGATAAAAGAGAGGGTCTGATACGAGGAACGATTTTTGTCGAAAATGTGTCTTCTATATATAGAGGTACAAATGCTGCTCCCGTATCCGTGTGCGTGATGTTGGGTTTTGGCATGGAAGTAGAAGATGGTAAAATACGTATGGAAGTGGAGATTTGCAGATATCTGTCGAAAGTGGTGTTTGGACGAGAGGATGAGTGTTATCCGCAAACAGTGTATCCGTTTAATGAGAGGTTGAAAAAAGTTATACCACAGGCTTTTGTAAACAGTCATATTTGCACGGAGATATTCGTGCGAAAAATCGCGGAGGTAGCAAGAACTGATATTAGGAAAGAGAATACACCCACACAAATATTCGACAAACAGTCGATCGCAGAGATTGTAAAAGCCCGGACCGATGTGGAGTTATATGATTATGTTCAACAAAAGAGTATATCGGCATCTTCGTTTGCATACCGATATGGAGACCGATTTTTGAAAGATTGTCAGTCAATCGAGAAGTCCATGAAATACGCGTCGAAAGAATCTTGGTTGAATTTTCAAGAAGCTATTGCCACTCGTCAATTAATGATAGAAAAGAATCGGACTGAATGGGATCGGCTTAGAACTATAAACATGCGATATTTGCGTACCGGTAAGACTTTGATAACTCTGTCGACCCTTTCTGCGGCCATTGCCATACCGGTGATATATAAAAGGATCGGAGATGATTACGAGAAAGGAATTTCCAATATTTACAATGGACAAAATTATACGAGCGAGTTAAATAGGATTGGCCGGCGTACAAAAGGGATCATTATAACGGGTGTTGTTTGTGGAGTAGGTGAACTTGCCGGAATATTTTGTATTAAACGCTATCGTACACATCGAAATGAGTACGACCCGCCATTTTATTTCACCCCCGACCTATATCAAGATGGTATCGGATTTTCTTTTATGAAAACCTTTTGAGAAAAAAGTTTTACGGCCAGAGGGATAATGAGTTTTCGTAATGGTTGATTGACCGAGAAAGGATATACAACAAAGGGCTGTAAAAACAGCCCTTTGTACACATTTGAAAGAAAGTCGGATTTCCGTTATTTCGATGATGTCTTCTTTTTACGGTATACGATGAACAGACTCCACAATATCACAAGCGCAAATATGCCGAATCCGCACCACGCGATGGTTTCTGTAATTTGTATGGAGGTCGGTTCGAACGACATGACCACTTCATGATTTCCGGCCGGAACATAGATTGCTCTCAGTACATAGTCGGTACGGGCGATAGGGGTTTCTATACCGTCGACAGTCGCTTTCCAGCCGTGAGGGTAATATATTTCCGAGAACACGACTACTCCGCCTTTTTGAGAAGAAACCGCATAACGGAGTTCTTCGGGATTATAAGAGGTGAGTTTGACCGATGCGGTAGAATCTGCGGTGATGTTTTCGGTATCGAAAATCGACGAGAAACGTTTGTCGATAACGGCTGTCTTTGCGGGGTCGAAATGATCGAGTGCCGACATTTCTTCGTTTGCATTATTCACCCACTTTATTTCTTCGACAAACCAACCGTTTCCTAACGCATCGGGATTGAGATGGGCCTGCGGTTGACGGTTTTCGTCGGGGACGATATAGTATTTGGCATTCAGCATATTGAGTACTTGCTCGTTGCCTTGGCTTATCTGGTGTTCTATAAGTTCTTGGTAGCGGCCCAGTTTGGCGGCGTGGTATCCACCTATCGCTTTGTGATAGAACGATGTCGCACCGTCACTGAATGTGTTTGTCGTCAGGTTATATACTCGATAGTATGGATCGTTGTCTTGCAGGATAATTCTGTCTGCCGGACTTTTCGGGAAAAACGATGCGAAGTCTTTTGTATCTTGTTTCCGAATGAAATGCTCGCTATTAAGGTATCGTTTGTCGACTGTCCACATATCGATGAGGCAAAGTATAATCAGTCCGGTAACAAAAAAGTTGGCGTTCAATTTTTTGCGGGCGAAAAGGAATGTAAGGAGTCCGCCGATGGCAATAATGAATACCGATCGCCATGCATCACTGCGGAAGATACCCATGCGTACGTTTTCCAATGCTCCGATGATAGCGGCCACTTGATTGTTTTGGGCTGCCTGCGGTAGGAAGTATTGACTTTCCTGTTCACTCAAAAAGTTAAAGAAAAGTCCCGGAGCTATTGCAAAAAGCAAGGCAATGCCGCCGGTGAGTCCAAACGATATGTAGAGTGCTTTTCTTTTTTGTTTTAAGATGTCGGGATTTTTTACCATTTCGACGACAGCTAAGGCTGCCATCAAAGGAATCACCAGTTCTGCGACGACAAGAATCGATGATACCGAGCGGAACTTGGAATACATCGGGAAGTAATCGGCAAATAGGTTGGTAAACCACATCATGTTTTTACCCCATGAGAGAAAGACCGTAATGAGTGTGGCTCCCAGCAGATACCATTTGAGGCGACCCGGCAATAAGAAAAACGAAAGGACGAACAAGGTCATGAAAAATGCTCCGGCATATACAGGCCCCGATGTAAAGGGCTGGTCTCCCCAGTATCGGTTTTGTTGAGCTATGATTTGTCGGTATTGGGCCGGTGCATTTTGTACCTCTTTCCCTATGGCCGCTGTTCCGCCGCCTTTGATATCGGGGATGAGCAGGCTCCATGTTTCACCTATGCCGTAACTCCATTGGGTCATATAGTCGCGGTCGAGGCCATTCGAGGTTTGGTTGTCGGTATCGGCTTTCAATTCCGATTTCCCCCGCATGCTTTCTTTGCTGTATTCCCAAGTATGATAGAGGTTCGAAAGGTTGACCGATACGGCAAGCAATAAGGCGGCGACGCACACTCCGGTCGATTTGAAGAAATCGGGCAATTTATGCATGCGAATGCTTTCTACCAATACCCACAAGGCATACGCCCCCATGATGAAACAGGAGTAGTAGGTCATCTGCACGTGGTTCGACTTGATTTGAAAGGTCAGGAACAAAGCCATTACAAGCCCCCCCGAGAGATATTTACCCCGGTAGGCAAGAATCATTCCCGCAATGGTCGGCGGTATATAAGCGAGAGCCAAAACTTTCCAGATATGTCCCGCCATGATGATGATAAAGAAATAAGACGAGAATGCATATCCGATGGCGCCGAGTATGGCGATGCTGCTGCGAGCCCCTAAAACGCATAAGAGAATATAGAACCCGAGCATCAGTATAAACACGTATGATACAGGGGCCGGTAAGAAAAGAGAATATATTCGGCTTACGCTGTTTATAAAAGAACTGCTCTCGTAAGAAGGGGCGATTTGATAAGTCGGCATGCCCGAGAACATGGAATTTGTCCATCGAATGGTTTTACCCGTTTGAGCCCCGTATTCGGTTATTTCTTGGCCGGTTCCTTGTCGGCTATCGTGTCCGAGAATCGTTTTGTTTTCGAATATTTCGGGAGAGAAGTAAGCCACAGATATGGCTATAAATACGATTATGGCACATAGATGAGGCAAAGCCGGTTTTAAATATGTCCGATACATGGTTATAGATTTTTATGCAAAAAATAAAACAAAAACAAATATATTACGAAATGCCGGGGCAATCCGGTTTTGTGCTGATTGCGGAGCAAAGATAATATAAAAAGAAAAATTTCGCTCCATAATGGGGTTTCTAAATATGATTATTCGATCGATGAGGAAACATACGGTCTCTTGATGTGGCACAATAGTCATATTAAGAGCCGAATTGTAATATAAATGTATGGGAAAAGAAAGCGTGGAATCGTTCTGCTTGTCGATCGGATTATTTGTAATTGATTTTTCGGTAAAATGATGGCGAATGGTCAAAATCGGTATTTCATTATTTTGTAGAATATTCCTTGTCCCGTTTGTTTTTCTTCCACAGCTGCCAAGAGTTGATGCAATTCTGCCACACGACATACGATGCCGGTCCTATCGAAGCGATGGGGTGCACATAAGTGAGAGCCATCCATATAGCCAGAACGGTATTTTTTTGTCCGAGGGCTTGCCCTCCGGCAATACGTTCGTTATACCGCTGCCCGATGATCTTCCCGATAGCGAACTGGGCCGCGCAAACGATGAGGGAAAATAACGCGATGAGTAATTCTTCTTTTATGTTTTCCGCTCCTTGATCGATGATAAATGCGGCCGTGCGTCCCATGACAATAGTGAGGGATACGGCCCATAAATAGAACGACAGGCTTTGGCTTTTACTCAGCATATAGTGGACTCTCGGCAGTAAATAGTGCAATGCAATGGCCGTGATAAAGGGGAAAATGAGCAGCGGAACCATTTGTCGGCAAATCGTGAAAAATGATTCGGCAAACGGTATATCGGTATGAATACCGATAAAAGAAAAAATGATGGGGGAAAGAAGAGCAACCGTCATGTTGCTCAACAAACTGTATGTCGCCAATGTAGTAAGACTGCCTCCTAACATGAATGTGATGACGGCCGCTGCCGTTGCCGTCGGAGCCAAAATACATATCAGTGTCCCTTCTGCGACGAGAGGGTCGATCAACAGCAGCACTCCGTATACAGCCAGGCTTCCGATTATCTGTATGGCAATGAGCCATATATGCAGTCGTTCGATGCGCAGTTCACGTAAGGAAATGCGGCAATAGGGAACCAGCAACATGGCGAAGATGAGCGCTTGTGTGAGGTGCGGGAGTTTTTCATTGAGGACCGTAATAGGACTGTATAATATGGCACCGAGTATCATGGCTATCGGCAGCATATACATTTTCAGTTTTTGCAACATATAACTTTATATTGGGGGCTGCGGAAAAAATTTGTCAGCTATGGCGAATCGTAGATTTTCAAGGAATATCGATATACTTATGAGTTTGCAGGCTGAGCGACCATTCCGGGTGGGCAAGAATATATTGTATGACTTCTTGTGTATTGCGACAGGAGCAAGGCTGCAAATACCTGTGTTCAGCGTTGAAATGCGACCATGAATCGACATCTTGCCCCGTAAAAACGATTTTCAATTCGTCTGCCCGGTCGAGTGCTATCCGGGAGGTTTTGGGACTTACCGTAATCCAGTCGATGCCGTCGGGTAGGGGGTGAGTACCGTTTGTCTCGATATGTATGATATAGCCGAGGTTGTGCAGCAGGTCGATGAAAGGACGATCGATTTGTAACGCCGGTTCTCCACCGGTGAGACATACGCGCCGGGTGGGAAACGTTTTTATTCTATCGATGATTTCGTCATCGCTCATTTCGGTATGAGAATGATGTTCCGTATCGCAAAAGTCGCATCGTAGGTTGCACCCCGAGAATCGAATGAAAATAATCGGGGTACCGCTCCAAAAACCTTCACCCTGCAATGAATAAAATATTTCGTTAATCTTCTTCATAACAAGCTATGTTGTTTTCCGATTCTTGCACTTCGACTTTGTAGCAGTGGGGAATCTGTTCGCAAATCCACTTTGCCATGTTCTCCGCAGTCGGATTGAACGGCAGTATATCGTTGAGATTTTTATGATCGAGTTTTTCCTTGATCGCGTTTTTTATGACAGAAAAGTCTATTACCATTCCGTCCCGGTTCAAGTCTTTCGCCCGACAATATACGGTAATGATCCAGTTGTGGCCGTGTAAATTTTCGCATTTGCTTTCGTATGACAGGTGCAACTGGTGGGAAGCACTTATTTCAAGGCGTTTTTTGACGTAGTACATATTTTTTTGTTTTGACTGCAAAGATAGCGATTCTTTGTTTTTTTGTAGCTAAGTTTGATGCCAATCGGTCGGTTTGTCGTTTTTAAAAGGAGATGTTTATATTAAGAAGAAAATACGGGGTAAGCCTTGTTCGTGGAAATAGGACTTATTTTTTTGTACTTATTTGTAGGTAGGTAACGATTGTATTTTAATGAAATTGAGGGATTGTATCGGAGCTTTGGCTTTTGTTCCTTTGTACTGAACTTAAAAAACGAAAATTATGATAGGAATATTTTTTGGAAGTACGACCGGAACAAACGAAGAATTAGCCGGTAAAATTGCAGAAAAACTGAATGTGGCAGCCTCCGATGTACACAATGTCGGGAATACACAAGCCGATGCCGTAGCTTCTTACGATGTTCTTTTGTTGGGAACTTCGACATGGGGCGATGGGGAGCTGCAAGATGACTGGTATGATTTCTTGGACGCTTTGAAAAAACAAGATTTGTCCGGTAAAAAGGTCGGACTTTTCGGTTGCGGCGATTCCGAGTCTTATCCCGATACTTTCTGTGATGGAGTGGGGCTTATCTATGAAGCTCTTGCCGGTACGGGTTGTACCTTTGTCGGGGCTTATACACCGTGGGGATATTCGGTAACCGATTCGAAAATAAGTAAAGATGGAAAATTCGTCGGTCTTGCTGTCGATGAGTGCAATGAAAGCTCTGCGACCGAAGAACGCCTCGACCAATGGATTTCCGCTCTTAAAATCGACGGCGCTTTATGAGCATGGAGGAGTATGGCCGGTTCGATTCGATGAAGCTCTACCTTCACCAGATTTACGAGCTGAAGAAAGGAGTGCGTAATCTCGTGTTGTGTACGATGACCGATGAGTGCGCCGAATTGTTGATCGAGCGGCTCAAAAGCCAGCATATCGACTATGTGAAGCAGTTTGCGGGAGTCGACAAGGTAAATCTTTATTTCGGCAAACGTCAATGCCTCGATGTCGTGCGGCATTTCATCTCCAAACCCATACACCAGCTCACCCCCGAAGAAGATTTTATGTTGGGGGTGATGCTGGGTTATGACTTGACGATGCAGTGCGAGCGTTTTTGCTGTCGTCGTTCGGGTCATGCCCCCAAAAGAGTTTTTGCTTCTGCTTTGTAGTAAAAATCGTAATAAAATAGATTTTCTCACACCAAAATGACTATATTTGTATGACCGATATACATGGAATACAGCCTATGATGTACAGACTTGGCAAATACAAGGAAACCGACCCTATGAGTGTGTTGGTGTGTGAAAATTATCCGATACTTCTGGTTATGAGTCGTTTTGGTATCCCTTTGGGATTCGGCGACAAGACGATCGAAGAGGTGTGCCGCGATAATCGGGTCGATGTAGATACCTTTCTCTCTATAACCAACTGTTTGCTCGACGAGGATCATGCCGAGGTCGAGAATGCCCGGTTTTCGATAGAAGCGATGATGCAGTATTTGCATAATTCCCATGATTATTTCTTAGATTTCAAGTTGCCGGCTATCCGACGACGTTTGCTCGATGCGATCGATTGCGGGCAAAAAGATGTTTCGTTTGCCATACTGTGTTTTTTCGATGAGTATGCAGCCGAAGTACAGAAACACATGCTTTACGAGGAGCAGGTCGTCTATCCCTATGTAACGGCCCTTCTTAAAAAAGATACGCTCCCGAAAGGATACAATATCGAAGTTTTCAGTAAACAACACGATCAGGTAGAAGCGAAGTTGGGAGAATTGAAAAATATTCTCATCAAATATTATCCGGCGGAGAGTAGCAATGAATTGAATTCCGTTTTATTCGATATATTTACTTGTGAAGAAGATTTGGCTTCGCATAATTATATCGAAAATGCTTTGTTTATCCCCGCCATTAAAAAACTCGAACAAGAACGGAAGAACGTATGAAGTCGTTGTTGAAAATAGCTGTCGTAGAGCCGTCTCTTATTATACGCAACGGAATCTTATCGGTGTTGCGGCGACTCTCGTCGTTGGATATAGAGATCATAGAAATTTCTGATGTTACGCAGCTGCAATCGACTTTGTCTTGGAGAAAGCCCGATATTCTGATTGTCGATTCGGTCATACTCGGAGCCTTTTCTCTCCAACAGATAAAAAAAGAATCCGAAGGATTGAAGTGTGTCGCTTTGCAGCACACTCTTGCCGATGCTTCTACTTTGAAAGGTTATGACGAAGTCATAACGGTATATGATACGGCCGAGTCTATTCGGGAGAAAATCGAGAAACTCAATGAACTGTCGACGGAAGAAACGTTACAGGAACCTCTTACCGAGAGGGAAAAAGAAATAATCATCGGTGTTGTAAAAGGCTGGACAAATAAACAGATAGCGGAGAAATTGTGTCTGTCGGCACATACGGTAATTACCCATCGGCGTAATATTGCCGCTAAGTTGCAGATACATAGTGCAGCAGGTCTTACGATTTATGCCATTGTCAACCATTTTGTCGACTTGAATGACGTTAAAGGGTCGATCCATAAGAAAGAAGAATAGTCCGTAATAATAATTGTTGTGTTTTATTCCGGTTCTCCTTTGACCGGAGAGCGAAAATTCCCTTCGGGGAATTTTTTTTATAAATTAAATTCTCCGAATATTTGTTCCCGGATTTATAAACGTATATTTGTATACTATGAGACGAACAGTAATCCTAATTTTCTTTTTTGCTCTTGCGTGTCGGTTGTCGGCTGGGTCGGTCGTTCCGGTATGGAAAGATGTTGTCTATAAAGAGACCGATGGCAGGCCTTTGAAACTCGATATCTATCTATCTCCGGCGGGAATTTTACCCGGGACCCGTTGTCCGGTCGTTGTATATATTCATGGTGGTTCGTGGATAACCGGCGGTAAAGAGGCTTTTGTCATTCCGTATATGGAAGAGGTCTTTTGCTCCATTCTTGATGAGGGGTATGCCGTAGTAAGTATCGAGTATCTTCTTGCCGATACGTTGGGTAAAACGGCCTCCTTTCCCGAAGCGGTTATCGATTGCAAAGATGCTGTGCGATGGGTGAGAGCCCATGCCGGTGAGTACGGTCTCGACTCTGCTCGTATCGGTTTATGGGGTTCTTCGGCCGGAGCGCATCTTTCGTTGTTGTGTGCATACACACCCGATACCCTTTTCAGGGGAGATGCATTGTTGTCGGATTTTTCGGCCGATGTCGATTATGTGATAGATGATTACGGGCCTGCCGATCTGAATAAGTTGTTCCGTACACGTCTCGGTCCCGTGTTGCTGGGTTGTGTGAAATTGTTTGTACCTTCACTTTATAAAGAACGGGAGATGATGTTATCGGTATTCTTGGGAGCAGAGCGAAACAGGAAACAAATTAAAACTGTTTGCGAATATTATTCGCCGACGACTTATGCGGGTAAAAAGTCGGTTCCTACGCTTTTGCTGCATGGTGATAAGGATAAGGTCGTTCCGTTGAAACAATCCCGTAAACTTGCCAAGATGCTGAAAAAGAATAAGGTTGCCCATCGATTGGTTATTTACCCCGGTGCCGGCCATTCATTTCGTACGTTTACTCGGCAGGATATAGATAATATTCGTGATAACGTACTCGATTTTCTACATCTTTATTCTCATAAAAAACATTGAATTATGACATTAAAAGAATATCTTTCTGAAAAAGATCGCTTTGCGTCCGATGCCGGAGTCGAGTTGCTTGAAATAAAAGAGGGATATGCCCGAGCTCGTATGCTGGTGCAACTGAAGCATCTTAACGGCGGTGGAGTCTGTCAGGGTGGAGCTATTTTTACATTGGCCGATTTGGCTTTTGCCGCTGCTGCCAATAGCCATAAAGTACTTACGTTGTCCGTATCGTCGAATATCAGTTTTTTCCGCTCCGAGTCCGACGGATATTTATATGCAGAGGCTATGGAATTGGTCAATCATAAAAAAGTCCCTTATATAGAGGTGCAGATAACCAATGAGCAAGGCGATTTGGTTGCATTGATGACCTCGTCGGGCTATCGTAAAACTTGTGAACTCTCGGTTTCGGGTCTCATGTAAGTGAATATTTATCTTAGACACGACAAATAAATAAAGATGAGAGTAGATAGAGAAAATCCTAATCAGTATTTTGGTGAAACTGATGCAAGTTATAGTGCTCGTCAACTTTGGTATGCATTTAAGGACGCAGTATTTTATAAAGAACGCTTTTTTGTAAAGCATCAACTATTAGATATTCTTTCAAAATATATGTCGGAAAATGTAATCGAGATCCCATTTGGCCAGATATTTTTTAGGGCAAGAATTATAGATGATAGTTGTATAAATGATCATATGGTATATAAATGCTATGGTGTTCCAGATGGTGAGCGATTAGATATGAGGTATCATAGTAAGTCTAATCCGTTCAGGGGGCTTACAAAGGAGGCTTCTTTTGTTCCACCTAAAGAGGTGAAAGTTTTAGGAGGACGGGCAAATCCTAAATATGTTAAATATCTTTATGTATCAGAAGACCCAACAACAACTTTATTTGAAGTAAGGCCATTTATATTTGATAGTGTAAATATTGCGCAGATAAGAATTAATAGTCCTCTTAAAATTGCTAATATTGCGGTTGATCTAGAATTATCTGGAAATAAAGATGCAACAATAGAAATGTATGTTATGGGAATGATTCAAGAGGCATTTTCTAGACCAATTAGCAATCCCGATGATTACATTCCGACCTAGATCATAGCAGAGTACATAAAAAGCCTTGGATATGATGGAATACGATATAATAGTTCTTTACATTTTGGTGGTGTAAATTTGACTATATTTAACTATGAAAAATGTGAAGCTGTCTCTTCACAAGATTTTAGAATAGAGGATATAAAGATAACAGCAATAGCTGCGATTGGTAGTGCTAATTATCAAGGAGATTTGGTGTGTATTAAAGATAATGAGCCATTGTATCAGGATTATGAAAAGTTGATATTTGTAAAAAAGTAATATTGGTTTATCAAAATAATGGATTATCATTTGATTTTCAATACAAGGCCGCCTATATAATGATATAGGCGGCCTTGTGTTCAGGGAAACGGAATTCAGATATTGCATTTATCGATGATTTTGCAATGGTTCTTTTGTAATATTTCGATGCATTTTTTCAGGTCGGTGGGACGAATGATTGTTCGGGCCGTATCTCCTTCGGAGAACGCATACATATATTCGATAAAGATATTTTCGGCCGCAAGGTAGTCGAGTACGGCCGAGAGGGATCCGGGGGTATTTGGGCATTGTATGCACACGACATCGGTGAGCATGACTGCGAAATCAGAGGCCCGTAATGCGCTTACCGCTTTTTCTACGTCGGAGACAATGAGCCGCAGGATTCCGAAATCGGCCGTTTCGGCCATACTGAAAGCCTGCATATTGATACCTTCTTTGGCCAGTACTTTGGCTACATCATTGATACGGCCATTTTTGTTTTCCAAGAATATGGATAGTTGTTTGATGGTTATCATAGCTGTTGTTTATTATTCGATGTTACGTTTATCAATGACTCTTTTTGATTTACCTTCGGAGCGTTGTATGCTGTTCGGTTCTACCAATTTTACGTCTGC
Organism: uncultured Porphyromonadaceae bacterium; assembly: GCA_900547555.1. GTDB lineage: Bacteria > Bacteroidota > Bacteroidia > Bacteroidales > UBA11471 > Caccoplasma. Next base: position 14,147 of record URHG01000048.1, read on the forward strand.
GCTTATGGTCAGTACGCTTTTCAGTCGGTCGGCGAGCCGTTTTTTCAAAGCCAGCATGGCGCTGAGTTCGTCCGAAAAAAAATCCCGGCGGACTTCAACTTGGACTTGTAATGTATCGAGATTGTTGATGCGGTCGACTACCAGCAGATACTGAGGTTCGAATTCTAGCATATCCAATATCACGCTTTCGACTTGCGAGGGGAATACGTTGATACCGCGTATGATGAGCATATCGTCGCTTCGGCCTACGATTCGGGTCATGCGCACATTGGTACGGCCGCAATCGCAAACCCCTTCGATGAGAGACGTCAGGTCTTTGGTCCGGTAACGCAGGAGCGGCATACCTTCCTTCGTAAGTGTGGTGAAAACGAGTTCTCCGGTCTGTCCGGGAGGAAGCGGTTGCAAGGTTTCCGGCGAGATGATTTCGGGGAAATAGTGGTCTTCGAGTATATGGGAACCGTTTTTACATTCGCATTCATGTGCGACGCCCGGCCCCATGATTTCGCTTAGGCCATAGCAGTTGTAGGCACTCAGATGCAATCGGTTTTCGATTTCTTTCCGCATGTTTTCTGTCCACGGTTCGGCACCGAACATACCTACCCGCAATTTCAACATTTGAGAATTCACCCCCATTTTTTCAATGGTTTCGGCCAGATAGAGAGCATAACTGGGGGTACAGGCTATGCCGGTAATTCCCAAATCCCGAATGAGGCGGACGTGTTTTTCGGTATTCCCCGTTGATGTAGGAATTACTGTCGCTCCTACATACTCGGCTCCGTAGTGGGCGCCCAGCCCTCCGGTGAAAAGCCCGTATCCGTAACCTACCGAGAAAATGTCGTTGCGTGTGATTCCGTATGCCGTAAGACATCGGGCTATGCTTTCCTGCCATATTTCGAGGTCATGTCGGGTGTATCCTACGATGGTGGGATTGCCGGTTGTCCCCGACGAGGCATGTATCCGCACGATTTCGGAGGTGGGTACGGCTTGTAGTCCGAATGGGTAGTTGTCTCGCAGGTCTTGTTTGGTGGTGAACGGCAATTTCACGATGTCGTCGATACTGCGTATATCATCGGGGGTAATATCCATTTCCTGCATCTTACGGCGGTAGAAAGGGGTATTGTGGTATACGGTCGAAACGAGTTTCCGCAAACGTTTGCTTTGCAGGTCATGCATTTGTTCGCGGCTCATACATTCTTTACTTTCGTTCCAAATCATGGTATTATTTGTTCTTAAAGATTTGTGTTTATAAAATGGGGTGGTCTTTGCGGAATTTCTCCATTCTTTCTTGTAACACGGGATAAAGTTCGTCGCGCATGCGCGATGTGCAACCTCGCACGCCTTGTTGTTCGCTGCCGGTGGTCGATAGCGAAATGCTACTTACCCCGTAATAGAGTAGTTCGCGCATGAGTTCCCCGCTTGTCATGTCGCCGTAACCGATGGTGAAAAAAAATCCGTCTCCGACCGGTTGCGTAACGTCCCGATCGTAAACGATATGGAAACCGTTATCGGTGAAGATTTTCTTCATCTTGGCGGCTCTTTCGGCATAAACGCAGGTGTCGGAGACAAAGTCTATCGTCCCGTCGATCGACCGGTTGAGCATCTCGGCATAGCCGTATTGGGTCGATGCGGTGCAGCCCGAAGTAATCATGTACAGAATCGAGGCGATGAATGTAGGGCCGAAAATACCCGAGTCGGCATACCGTTCGGCCAGTGCCGGAAATTGCCGGTCGAATAGTTTGTCGGAAATACATGCCAATGCGATGCGCTGCCCGGCATAACTGAAAATTTTCGAAGCCGACAGCATAATGATATAATTGTCGGTGTATCGGGATACGGTAGGAGGGTAGGGCGGTTCAAAAGGCTTCCCCATATCCCTGCGGAAATCCATGCAGAAGTAGGCAAGGTCTTCGAGAACGACGACATCGTGTTTTGTCGCCAGTTCTCCGATGATTTTCAGTTCGCTTTCTTCCAGACAGATCCATGCCGGATTATTGGGATTGGAATAGATAATGGCTGCGATATGGCCTTTTTCGAGAAACGACTCCAATTTGTCCCGCAAGTTGTTTCCCCTGAAATGATAAATGTCGAATTGTTCCCACTTCACGCCCAAAATGCGCAACTGCGATTTCTGTATGGGGAACCCCGGGTCTATAAATAAAACGGTATCTTTTTGCGGATCACGTTGAGTACAAGCGATGAAAGAGGCAAAAGACGAGGCAACCGACCCGGTTGTTGGTATGCAGGCTCGGGGCGATATGTCGGTATTTATAAATGCCTTTACAAATCGCGACGCCGCATCTTTCAGTTCCTGTATACCGGCGGCAGCCGGATAGGTTGCCCCTACACCGCGGTCGAGTGCTGCTTTTTCGGCTTCTATGCCTATGCGATTGGCCGGTAAGCCGGGTGAGCCTTGATCCATGCGGATAAAAGGAATTCCAGTTTCCTTTTCGAGATACGAGGCGACCAGCAGGACTTCGCCTATGGTGGCCTCTTGCAAGTTGGCCACTTTCATTTTACGGGCGGCATCTTCGACGAGAGCGGTACTGAATATTGGGTGTTTCATCGTCTTCATATACTTTTTTGTACGGCGTTATACCCTATCGATAGAGCTTTGAGATTCATCTCTATGACGGCTTGGCCTTTGTTGGCAAAAACACGGGCGATGCTTTTTTCGAGATCGGAGTATCCGATGATTTGCAACGATTTGGCTGCGGCTCCAAGCAATATTACATTGGCGCATTTGGGAAGATTGTGTTCTTTCGCCAATTCGTTTACGTCGAGCATGATGACACGGGGCAGTTTTTGCAATTCGGCTTTCAGTACTTGTTCGTCGGGATAATTGGGGATATTGACGAAGGGAGCCGAAGAGGTGATAATCCACCCCTCTTGGGAGAGATAAGGCAGGTAACGCAATGCTTCCATGGGTTCGAGCGATATGATGACGTCGGCGCTGCCGGAGGCAATGAGATCCGAGTTTATGGGGCGGTCGGCAATGCGCAGATTCGATTGCACGTCGCCTCCGCGTTGACTCATGCCATGTACTTCGGCTTGTTTGATGTATAAGTTTTCGGCAAGGGCGGCTTCCCCTATGATAGCGGCGATGGAAAGTATTCCTTGCCCTCCCACGCCCGATAATATTATGTCGGTTTTCATGCGTTTGCTTTTTTCTGTTTATGTTTGCGGTTCAACGTCTGTATACATTCCCTGCGGGGTATGATGACCGATGTGCCGCGATAATTGATTTCTTCACGCAATACCTGCTTGATTTCTTCCATGTTTTTGGCAAGCGGTACGACTACGCGTACATGGGCCGGGTCGACGCCTAATCCCAAACAGATGGCTTCGAATTTATTGGTTCCAGCCGAGTCTTGACCTCCTGTCATTGCCGTAGTGAGATTGTCCGAGATGATGACGGTTATGGGACTGTTACAATTTACGGCATCGAGCAGACCCGTCATACCCGAATGCGTAAAAGTCGAGTCGCCGATGATGGCGATGGCAGGAAAAAGTCCTGCATCGGCCGCACCTTTGGCCATAGTAATCGACGCGCCCATGTCTACGCAACTGTCGATGGCCCTGAACGGAGGCAGTGCCCCCAGTGTATAGCATCCTATGTCGCCGAAAACTTTGGCTGTCGGCATTTCGGCAACAATTTCGTTAATGGCGGCATATACGTCCCGATGTCCGCAACCCTGACACAAGGCGGGCGGACGGGGTACGACAACTTGCGATGCGGCGTGAGGAACGGCCGGTCTCGTGTCCAATGCTTGGGCGACGTTGTCGGGCGTCAGTTCTCCGGTGCGGGGCAACAATCCCGATAGCCGCCCGACGATGTTGCAACGGGTCGGCAGGATACCCCTTAGTTGTTCTTCGACAAAAGGCTGCCCGTCCTCGACGACGATAATTTCTTCGCATTTCTCGGCCATGTCTCGGAGGAGCTTTTGGGGTAAAGGGTATTGTGAAATTTTCAGACAAGGGATATGACACCCGTCAGGAAAACATTCGTTTACATAGTTCCAGCCGATTCCGCAGGCCACGATACCCCGTTTTTCCGTTTTTTCGGGTGCGGCATACCGATTATAAGGAGATTCTTCCGATAAGTTTTCGAGCCGTGTTTGCTGGCTTACCAATTCGGCATAACGTCGGCGGGCGTTTACCGGCAATAAAATGAAATTGGACGGATCGGCGTTGTTGTTTATCTCGTTGGGTTCGCGTACCGACGCCGTTTTTACGACGGCACGCGAATGGGCCATGCGGGTGGTAACCCGCATGAGTATGGGAAGTTTTAATTCTTCGGACAAGTCGTAGGCGTAACCCATCATATCGTAAGCTTCTTGTTGGGAAGACGGTTCCAGTATCGGCATGAGGGCGAATTTCCCGTAAAATCGCGAGTCTTGCTCGTTTTGAGAAGAGTGCATCGACGGGTC
>URHG01000049.1 GCA_900547555.1 uncultured Porphyromonadaceae bacterium
ACAGCAGCGGGACTGTCCGGGATTTTCACCCGATTCCTTTTTAATCTCTGTATCCCGGGAGATACGTCGAACCAATACGGCTGCAAAGATAAATATATTTTTTGACTCGGAAACGGTATGTATTATTAGTCCGTTGGGATTGAATAAAAAGCTCTTTTTAAAAAGTAAAATGGTCGCTTGTGAATAAACAAGCGACCGTTTTACCCGATGAAAAAATTTTACTGCTTGATGAGACGACTGCCGTATATACCCGATGATGTCTTTATACGAATAGTATAAATGCCATCGGGAAGCGATTTTATCGAAACGGGTTCGTTCCCATCGACTGTTTTTGAAAGGATAAGATGACCATTGATATGGAATATTTCGATTTGGAATTTACCTGTTTTTCCGATACGGATATAGTCGGTAGCCGGATTGGGATAGACCGATAACGGGAATTGGGAAGAATCGGTTATCGTATTTTCGATGTTACCTGATAGTCCGGTTGTCGATACTCGTGTACGTTTATATACCGTTTTACCGTTGGAATTGAAAGCTGTGGTAATGATGGTATTGAAATTCCCGGCATTGGCGGTCAGTTCCACTATAAGAGAATCGTTCTCGACATAGGCATTCATCGGGACGGCATTATCGATCGAAGCAACCGATTTTACGATGGTACAGGAAAAATTATCGGCGTCCGAAACTTTATCGCCTAAATAAGTCGAATACCTCCTTTTACTTCCCGATAATGAAATTTCTTCGGGAAATTTTTCATTGACGACGGGCAGGGCATTGTCGGGAAAGATGACTAAGGCCGGAAACCAATAGTTTCTTTCAAGATCGTATTTTCCGGTTACATGCCATTCGTCATTTGCGTTCTTCGAAATTTTGAGCATTCGGTATTTTTGACTGGTATTCGACCGGTACACCAAAGCGTAAATATCATTGGTGATGGGGTGAATACGGAATCCCGCGTGGTAGATATACCAGCCACCATCGTCATATTGGCTGAAATCATAAGCCATATAACTCGATTCACTATCGGTGTCGAAACAGTAAATGGCGTTTTGATACCAGTCATCGTTAATGGAATATCCCCAATAGATTTTATTTTCGGTGTAAGAAGCACAAAAAGGGTCGGCCGTCCATGCATACCATGATTCGGGGAGCGGTGTAGAAACTTCGTATTCTGTTGTTTGCAGAGTGTAAGGATTGAGCCGGATAAGCTTATTATCGGAACCGCTTATCCACAGATTACCGTCTCTTGCCGGTATGATAGAGCCGAATGTTCCTTCGACAATATGACTGATTGTGTGATTGTCGGTGTCGATTACCAAAATTCCTTTCTTTTGGTGTACGGCAAAAACGTATTTCCCGGCACGGACCATTGAGCCGATTTGATCTTCATAAAGACTGCCCGATGTGTTGCCGCTTCCTTCGATCTGGATTCCGATCGTCATATTATCGATGTCGAGCAGATAGATTCCGTTGCTGCTTCCTATGTATCCCGTATGGGAGTCGACTCCGAGAAATGCCCTTCCATCGGCCAGTGAAGATATTTCACCATTCTCTGTCGTGTAGGAGAGATATGGAAATTCTTTTTCTATGTGCATCGTGCGGGCATCACATACGGCGAGGCGACTGCCCGTAATTGTGGCGCCGGGATCTTTTTCTTGTTTCGACATGATATACATGCGACCTCCGTATATCGTACCGTATTGACTGGTGCAGCCCAGTTCGTGCCCGGGATTTTCTTGCTGGAAAACACGATATATCCATGTACAAGAATCGGTAAAATAATTGATTGTGCTGTTTTGATGCCCGTACCAGTCTTCATTCAGTATAAAAAATCCCGAGGTATATCCGGCATCAGGTATGGTTGCCGCCCGATAACTGCTGCTTTCGCCCATGTCGCAGCTCTTCCCGTTTATATCGTTTGTAAAAGAATATCCGTCCCAAGAACCGTTTTTCAGTGTACGTTGTGAAGCGCCGACCAAACTCGATTGGAAAGCCGACGAGGCATCGTCCCGGGTATAATATCCGAAAAATCCGACACCCCAACCTGACCCCCAATGTGCTGCTGCATTGTCGCTCGACCAAGAGTCGAAATCATAAGAGGGAAGACCGTAGAGAATATCGAACGGGTGTCTTACAATACCTGTGATTTCCGATTCTTCGACAGATCGGTATATATCGCCTTCGCTATCGAAGGGCAGACAGAGTTGGGCAGTCTCACTCCCGAGTGATTCGAAATCGAATAGATTATGACGGGAAATTTTGTTTTCTTGAGCATCGTCGAGGTCAAATTGCAAGTCGAGATTTTCATCTTCGGCGTAACCTATTCCTCCGACGATTTTCCCTGAGGCTGTTTTTTGTAAGAGTATTGTTAGGCGGGGATCGGCAGTGGCTATGGCTTCCAGCATATCGGCTCCTGTTGCATTTCCGTCCCAACGGTAACCCCACACCAGCCCGTCGGGTTTTTTCCCGTCATTCCAACGGATAACGAGTGCCGCCCGGTTTTCTCCTTCACCTACCCAGAAGTCTATGTCATCGAAGGTATTGATTTGAGCTTCTGTTCCGAGGTAAGAACAGAAAATCAAGCCGCAAGCGAGTAGAATTTTTTTCATTTTCAAAGTAGTTTTAGTCCGATAAAAAAGGAATAAAGGACGGGATCTTTATGCGAAAACATAAAAAGCCCGTCCTTTGGTGAGGATAAATTATCTGTTATTTAACGGATAATTTATAGACTTTTTCTCCGGCTTTGAGTATGTACAAGCCTTCGGGAAGGTTTGCTTCTATGATTTTGTGTGAAGTCGGGCAATCGATTGCTTGTATGAGTTGTCCGTAGCTGTTGTAAAGGTATGCGGTTTTTCCGGTAAAACCGATGATATACAGCCGTCCGTCATAGAAATAAGCTTTTACATTTTCCATATCGATGTCGTGTATAGAACCCGAAGGAGAAACGACGTAGATGGTACAGCTGCTGGTTGCTGCGAGGTTATCGCGGTTTACGGCTGTAATGACGGTCGCTCCATCGGCAACGGCCTCGACGGTACCGTTGCTGCTTACCGTAGCCACTTCGGGATTGCTGCTACTCCACCATACTCGTTTGTTGGTTGTATTGGAAGGCAGAGTTTCGGTAGCGATTTCTATCTTTTCACCCGGTTGCAGCGTATCGGTTTCGATCGAAAGGATCAGTTGTTGGGCCGGTTGATTTTCTACTGTCAATTCGAGAGAACCTATGATACCGGTATTGTCGGTACTGGTAGCTTTTATGGTTGTCGTACCTGCTTTCAAAGCTGTTACCATTCCGTCGTCGTCGACAGAGGCGATTGTTTTGTCGCTGCTTGTCCATGTAACGGTAGAAATTGCATTGGCGGGATAGGTCGTGGCTTGCATTTGCAGCGAATCGCCGACGATAAGACGGTTTGTGTCGGCCTCTACGATGACGCTGTCGATATTCGGTACGATGTGGAAAAGGCAGGAGTCGGTGAGATTGAGGCTTTCGATATAGATATGTACCCACGTATCGCCGATGCTGTCGCCTTTGATGTAGCCTGTGCTGCCGGCCGATGCTACTTTGGGATTATCGGATTTGTAGGTGAAGGTGAATTTCCTCCAATTTGCATTGCTGGGTTCGAGGTCATAATACATAAATTCCGAACGTCCTACTTTTACGTATGTTTCATGTTTTCGCAGTATGAGGCCCGTGGCGTAGATGGTATCCACCGCCGAAATCGTGATGCTGTCTTGCAACTCGGGATTTTCTTTCGACGAGGCTTTGATAGTTGCTTTTCCACTTCCTTTTATATTTACATACCCAGAAGTACTTACCGTAGCTACTTCTGTATCGGAAGAACTCCATGTCAACTCTGTATTGCTGGCATTTTCGGGGAAGAAAGTTTTGACGACGGAGAACGAGTTTCCGCTTTCATAAATTTCTGCCTGGTCTTTGATCGAAATAGAGAGACTATCCAAAGGAATGTAGGAAACATTCACGATGCAAGAGTCTGTGTATTTGCCATCGGTCGAGGTCGCTTTTATTACGGCGGTTCCTGCATTGACAGCCGTTACCGTACAATAGGCCGATTCCGAGGTCGCCGATATTTTGGCGACAGAAGCGTCCGAAGTCGTCCATTTGGCTTTATTGTCGGGAGTGTCTTCGGGGGTTACCGAAATCGTAAATCGATGGGTATCGGGTGCGACTAAATCGATGGTGTCTTCGTCCAGAGTTATTCCTGTTACGGGGTTTTCCAAAACTTTAATCGGAATAAGCAGTGTGTCTTCAATCGCATTTACGATAACTTGCAGAGTCGTTTCTCCTGCCGTTTTTCCGGTGATGATTGCCCGGCTGTAATTGTCCCAAGAAGAAAAATTATTGGTCGAAGACGATGCGATTTTAGTGTCGAGAATTTTGTATGTCGTCGATTTCAACGGTGTATGGGCCGGTGTGTAGTCCAGCATGACGGTATCTTTGGCTCCGGCTCGTATCGTGATGGTATCCCGATCGAAAGTCGCCGAAAGGAGAGGAACAGTATCGACCGTCAGTATGAGCGTATCTTTCAGGCTACTGTTGGCTGCCGATGTTACGATAATTTTGGTCGTTCCCGGGCGTTGTCCGATGATGGTATCGTTCGAGATTTTAGCAATGAGAGAGCTGCTCGATCTCAGTGTTATATCTTTTTCAGTGGTATTTTCGGGATAGAAGCGAATATCGGCCGCGATGGTATCGCCTGACTCGATGGTCAATGAGTCGGTTACGAATGCTATACTTTCGAGGGAACGTTGTATATCTACTGTAACGACTTTTTCTACCGTTCTGCCGTTGGAAATAAGGGTAAGAGTTACGCTACCCGTCCCGGCGGCATCGGCTTTCGGGGTAATAGTGAGGTTACTGTTTTCCAATCGGGCCTGGAAAGGAGCATCATCGCTAACGGCGATTGTCAAGTCGAAGTTGACGGCGGTATTGTCATTATCGGTAACGGTTACCGGAAATTCTTTGCTCTCGCTATTGACTTCGAGAGTGATAGCTCCTTCTACCGATAAACTCGGCGCTATATCTGCGACAAGGCATTGTGCAGCGGCTATGTCGGCATTGTATTCGTTGATGAGGTCTCCGGTTTCGAGGTCGATGAAGAATAGTTTTCCGCTGTTGTCTGTCGTATCTTCGGCAAAGGCGGCCAATACATTTTCTTTATAATAGATGCAAGCCGTCGAGAGTATCATGTTTTCTTCTTCGCAGGAGAAGAATGGACGGTCGACCGACAATATGTCGTCGGCGTCGAAACGAATGATATTGTTTTCCGCAATCCAGTAGAGCCAACCTTTTTGTGCGTGGGCAAGTATGGTTCCCGTTATACGGGACATAAATGACAGTTGTGCCGATACTTCTTTTTTATCGCCGTATAGACATGTTATGGCCGAATTGTCTGCTCCCCAAATGTTTCCGTTTGCATCTTGTGCCAATGTATGGCTGGTTGCGTCGATTGTCTCGGTAACACGGTCGTTTTCGGTATCGATGACCGAAAGTTTTCCATCTTGCAGGGCATACGCCTTATTTTGTGCGACGATCATGTTGGTTACAGCATTTGAGCTGTTCAGAGTCACGGTACCGGAGATTTTTTTATTTTCGGTATCATAGACGGCAATACCGTTTTTCCCGTAAAGATAGATTTTTGTCGGGTCGATGCCGGCTATATTTTCGTAACCGTTTACTTCTGTTTCATTGGTTTTCTGTAACTCTTTTTCAGTTGTGGCGATAAGTTTTTTATCGGTAAGAATATATGTATATCCTCCGAAATTGCCGATGCATTGAATATCGGAGTCGATCGCAGCATTGTTGATGGCGGTATAAACATCGTATTCGAAAATGCCTTTTTTCGTAAGGAAGAAGAGCGTATTGTTTTTTCCCGAGAAGAGGATACCGCTGTTGTAGCTTGTTCCCGGTTCGGGTGCGGGAGCGAAAGTTTTCCAACCTTGTTGAGACATATTTACATTGAAATTCCAACCGTCCCAAGAGCCGTTTTTCAATTTCCGGCTGCTGGCGCCGAGACCCGAATAGGAAAAATCCGATGAGGCGTCGTCTTTTACCCAGTATGACCAGTAACCGCTGTACCAACCGCTTTGCCACAAATCGTCTTTGTCGCGTGCCGACCAACTGTCGTAGTCGTAATTGGTATTTCCGGTTATATAATGTCCTTCGGGTATGTCGTATTCTTTGCCGTCGAGCAGCAAGGCGAGGTCTCCGTCGCTGTCGAGGTCATATCCCATTCCGGCAATTGTGTACCCCATGCTGGTGGGGCCACCCAAAAGTGCGTAAAACCGGGGATCGGCTTCGGCCACGGCTTTTACCAAGTCATCACCGTAAGCATCTCCGTCCCAGCGGTATCCCCATACAAGGGCGGAGGTTTCGCGATCGTCATTCCATTGAACGACGAGGGCGGCTTCGTTTTCACCTTCGCCTACCCAGAATTCGATGTCTTTGAATGAAAAATCACTCTCTGCACTCAATGCCGATATTTGGGCGGCACGGTTTTTCAGATTCGGATTGTTGTACGGTATCCCTTGTACCGTTGTTTGTGCCGATGCTCCCCACAAAGTGAGTAGGAAAAGCGATAGCAGGAAATAGATTTTTTTCATAAGGAAAAGTTTTAAAAAAGGTTTTATTGGAATGATTTTATGATTTTATGAATTTCGTGTCCTGTTCTCAGCAGATAAATTCCGGCCGGATAAGAAGTCATGTCGATATGATTGGTTCCCGGCCGACCATTTTTTCGTAGTATGACATCTCCTTTGGTAGAGATGATTTCGATGCTTTGTTCACGATTGAGTTCTACTGTCAAGTTGTGTTGTACCGGATTGGGATAAAATGCGCGACAATCGGCTTCAAGTGTTTCGACATGACTCATTTCGGCATCGATATGCAGGTCTTCTACTCCCAGAACTTCGGTGGAACATTCGCCCAACCAACCGTTATATTGATTGACACCGGTGTATATCTTTATGAAGTCTACTCCCGGCAGATATACCGGATTCCCGTTGCGATCGACCGCCCAGTCGATTTTTATGTTCGATAGGGTATCGGTATTCGGGTGGTTGTCGGCATATCCGTATCCGTAAGCATAAAGTACATAATACGAGCCATTCCCTGATTCATCGATGCCGTTATTGGCCAGTTTGGTTCCCGAAAAAGTGATGGAATCGCTATCGATCCACTCGGGAAAATAACTCTGGCGATGAAACGTGTTGCGGGAAATATATCCGTTGTTTCCCCGATTGTCTTGCCAACGTATGTAAGTCGTATCGTTCAAGTATTTATTGCTTTCCGAAGGGGTAGCCACATGATTGCTGTCGGGACGGTAGTAAGTAATGCTATATTCTTTCAGGGTCTCGTCTTTATGATATTCGCTACCGGCTATTTCATACCATTCGTCATCATCGGGTTTACCGTTTTTGTTGGCGTCGTAAGCCACCATGATGATACCCGGTTCGCAGCTGCCTCCGAGTGGCGCGTCGGGACGGGGATTGTCGTTGGCATAAAAAGCATTGCCTAAAACTTTGAAGTCGAATTGTCCCGGAACATTTACTATGGTGTGATCGAAGCCTACAACGATATATCCGCCGTAACCGCCGAGGGAAACCATATTTTTGTTGTTGTCGGCAAGATATTCTTCGGCTTTGGCACGCATGGTTTCTTCGGTATCGCCTTCTTCATATTCGGGCAGTTCGTTGGTAAATTGTCCCGGTGCCGGTTTGAATTCGATAACTTTGGTGATATACGGGGTTTGCGATGCGACAGGACGTATAGCCAAACAGCCGCAAAACAGGAGAAACGGAAGTAGAAATTTTTTCATAAACATTTTTTATTCGATGACATTGTTTTGCATGTGTGATTTTCCTTTGAATGCGAAATGGGCCGGAATGTTTCCTGCCGTAACTTTCCATTGCAGTTTCCCCTCGGGAGAGAAACAGTATAAAATTCCCGAAACAACATAATTTTTGGCATCGGTAACGTATATTTCTTTGGTAATGGGGTGTACGGCGATACCGTATGGGATTTTTATTTTGGCGTCGGTTCCGTCGGTAATGAAATTACGGTTTACGATGCGGCGTTCTTTCAGGTCGATAATTCCGTAAGTAATCGTATTCTCGGCCGTATTCCAGTTCCATTCGGTACTGTATACATAGGCCGAGTCGCCGTCGATACACATATTGCTTACGGCGATGTCGAGCGAATCGACCAGTTGGTCGGTACGGGCATCGATGACGAAAAGTTTGGAGTGAACATCGTAATAGTCGCCTCGTGAACTCACGTATAGGTACCCGTAACGGTCGCCTTTTATACGATGCAAGTTGATGGCGACATCGATTTTCTTTATTTCTTCGAAAGTCCCTAAATCGATGACCGATACTGTACGGTCATAATTGGGGACACGATATCCTCCGGAGTTGGCCACATAAAGTTTTCCGAAGCGTATTTCCATCTCTTCGGGTTGATAACCGACGGTAACGGTGTCGACGACCTGTAAAGTTGCCGTATCGACTTTGAAAACACAACCTTTCGGTGCCTGAGGGTCGATTTGTATCGGGCCTACATAAGAACTTACATACGCATACCGGCCGTCGAAACGTATGTATCGGCAATTGGGGAGATCGATTTGTCCGATACGTTTGGCACTGTCGGCGGTCATTACTTCTACCTTGTGTGAGCAGTTGATGACGGCATATAATTTACTGCCGTAAATCTGTATATCGTTGCCGACATCGCCCAACTCTTTTACGACGGTGGGGTTGGTCTCTGCATAGATGTTTTTGTGGTATTCTCCGGTTCGGGCGTTGAAGTAGTCGAGAGTAGAAAGATTCGATCCCATATTACCTTCGTTGAGCAGATAAAAACCTTCGACCGATGTGTATCGGGGGGTGGTGACGATGTAAGTCTCCGACGGAAGTACGTACTCTTCATCGCGGCAACCGATTAGAAAAACAGGGAAAAACAGTATAAGGAGTCGTAGATGTTTCATATTTCTACACGTAAAATGATTTTGAAGTTGATTCCCGGCATCGGGTAGTTGGCTACTACATCGTAATATTGGTTGAAAAGATTGTTTATCTCTCCCGTTATTCGACAGTTTACCTGTTTTATGGCGAATGTGCGACTGGCCGATAGATCGTTGGTGTACCACGGCTGTAAGCGGGTAAGTATCGTATTTTCGGATTGGCTGTAGCGTTCTCCCGTGTAGATAAAACTGTAATTGAAATTCCATTTTTTCCAGTCGACGGCAAGTAATACCGATCCGCTGTGGTGCGGGATATAAGGTATTTGGTCGCCGTAATAGTTTTCCTCGGGGTCGGTGAAGTCTTGGGCTTTTTGGTATGTATAGCAAAGGCGGACGTTGAGTCCTACTTTATTCCATTGAATATTGCCTTGTGCGGCGATGTCGCATCCGCGTATTTCTACACGGCCGAGGTTCAACATCGTCCATCGGAATTGTTGTCCGGTAGGGTAGGCTACGATTTTGTTGGTAACGAGATTATAGTATCCGTCGGCTTGTATTTCCAACGATCGGAAAAATTTTTGTTCCCAGTTTTTCCGATAAACAATCCCTCCGTCGTACTGGGTCGTGTATTCCGGTTTGAGATACTTATTACCGATGTCGGTATAGTAAAGGTCGTTGAAAGTGGGCATACGGAAAGATTTTTTGCAGAAACCTCTCAGTTGTAAGTCATATCGGGCAAAAGGTTTGTAATGGATAAATATGGCAGGAGATAACTCTTCTTTATTGGGAGCGGCTGCCGATGTTTTCCTGTCTTCTCGTACCTGTTCTTGTATGAATGTACCCAAAAGACTTCCCTGTATCTGTACTTGTTTCCATTGAAAAGATGTCGCTATGGCTATCAATTCGGAATAACGGGTAGGATAGGGAAAATCGATGAGGTCGGCATCGAGGTAGTTCCATTGGAAATCGGTCGAGAGAGAAATATCCCACCATGAAAAAAGATTGAACAGGTGTGCTGCCGATAGGTATCCTTCTTGTTGCCGGTAATGGTTATGGATATAAAGTTCTTTGGGGTCATCGCGCAGGTATTCGGTGTAGTCGTAGGCGTATTTGGCATTGATAAGTATCTTGTAACTTCCGAAATCGTTTTGCCAACTTCCTTGTGTGAAAAAATTCCGATCCCATTGTCGTTCTCCATTTTTCCATACATTATTGACAATGGCTCCCGGTATACCCCGTTCCGAATGATAATAGTAGGCTTTGGCATTCCATTTGCCGTTTGGCGTCGTTCCGAAAAATCCTCCTTCGAGACGAAACGATTCTATATCTCCGTTCTTGCGTATAGCTGTCGTATCGTAGGCAGTGGTACCGTCGGGATAACTGCGTTTATATCGAAACTTGTACCGTCCGGTGGCGTGAGTATATTCAGCATTGAACAGACTGCTTACCCGGTTGCTGATTTTTTGTTCCCATAAAACCGATGGATTGACCAGACCGAATGAACCACCCTTCATTGTCAAACGTAGGTGATATTTTTCGTGCTCGGAAAATTGCGGACGACGACTGCGTAAGTAGACAGAGCCCGAGTTTCCGAAATCTTTGGCCGACTGGAAGATTTCACTTTTTTGCCCGTTGTATAGGGCGATTTCTTCCATATTGTCGAGCGAAAATTTTCCTAAATCGATTTGTCCGTTTTGAGCGTTTCCCAACTGTATGCCGTCATAAAATACTCCTGCATGATTTGACCCCATACTCCGTATGTTTACGGTTTTCAGTCCGCCCACACCTCCGTAATCTTTCAGCTGTACCCCCGAAAAGTAGCGAATGGCATCAGCCACAGAAAGACTATTAAGGCGTTGTAAGTCTTTGCCTGAAAGTTTTTGTGGCGGGATTACCTCATTTTGCCGACGGGCTGTAACAGTCAGTTCCTGTATGTATTGCAAGGAATCAAGTCGGTTTTGTGCAGATATATAGAAATCTTTCCCCAGACATATTATTGCAGGAAGTAAAAACAGTAACCGAGAACAAATTTTTCCTTTCATACCTGATACCGCGAGGTGTAGAAATACATTCACAGTTCGGGTATAAGAGTTTGGTTGAAAACTTTATGGGCTGGCGTAAAAAGTTGCAAAAATTTTAGCGTCATGGCTCAAAAGCTCTTTCCTCGAAAGCTGTTGAATGCGGAGCGTATGGCAGGTCTTCTGACTTGTTCCTGCAACAAGCGGCCTTCCCGGTAAAAACCAGTGGCATAAAGATGGCTTGTGCATGTGTAGTGGAACTCACAGCAGCGGGACTGTTCGGGATTTTCACCCGATTCCCTTTTAATCTCTGTATCTCGTCGGGATACGTCGAACCAATACGGTTGCAAAGATAAATATATTTTTCGGAGAAATTAAGATATATCGATATAAATTTCCGAGGAATCGGGTTTACATGTTTTCGTCGTCAGAGGAATGTTTCTCGTCGCTTTCGACTATTTGTTGCAGGTCGATAGGCTCTTCGGCGACAAAATCGTTTCGGCGATATTTGCAATCGTTTATCAGACAATGACGGCAGTGGCTTTCGTTGCAGGAATCGGCATGTACCGAGAAAGTTATTTTTTCACCCGATTCCCGTTTTATGATTTCTTCCAACGATTCACAGGCTCTATGCCCCTGAGCTACGGTATAATACCAAGGGAGTGTGAGGTCGCACTCGATGAAATAGTAAGAGCCGTATTCTAGAATTTTCAGGTTATGTATGTCTATCCAGTCGTCTCTCCGGTATTTATTCAATATCGAAGCCGTTCGCATAAGTTTTTCCGGGTCGGCTTTATCGGTAAGTGTGGCGATTGTTTTGCGTAAGATAGAGATTCCCGTGAAAATGATGAGTCCTCCGAAAATCAGGGCCATGAGGCTGTCGATGAGAGTTATACCGGTAATTTTTACGAGAATGAGTCCGGCGACGAGTCCTATGGTCGAATAGGTGTCCGATTGTAAGTGTTTACCGCCGGCGACAAGCGCTTCGGACCGATGTTTATGCCCCGTCTTGATACTGAGCATACCTAGGAAGTAATTGGCGATACCGGCTGCCGCCGTAATATAGATACCTACGTCGAGTCGGCTGAGAGGGGTGGGGGAAAACAGACGTTCGAAGCCGTGATAGATAATGATTGCACCGGCCATAATGATAAGTATTCCTTCCATCGAGGCCGAAATCATTTCGATCTTTCCGTGTCCGAAGGGGTGGCTATCGTCACGAGGACGGGAGGCTAGTCTTATGCAGTAAAGGCTCATACCGCCCGCAGCGACATTGACGATACTTTCCATAGCATCGGTAAATATGGCTGCCGATCCCGTAAGTAGGTAAGCAATGAATTTCCCTGCCAGCAAAATAATCGAACAACCGAAAATAAGGCTTTGGATTTTTTGTTTGATTTTGGGTTCCGATTCCATTGTTGTCTGACGGGTATAAATATAAAAATCCTATCGGCTATGTTACAGCCGATAGGAACATTTTAAAAAAGGACGTAAGTCTTACAGATTTGCTTCGATTTTTGCCTTCAAGTCGGCTTTTGATGAGGCTCCTACTTGTTTGTCGACAAGTTTTCCTCCTTTAAAGAACAGTAAGGTAGGTATATTGCGGATTCCCATTTCGCTACTCAATGCATTGTCGTCATCGACATTGTATTTGCCGATGATGGCTTTCCCTTCAAATTCGGTTGCAAGTTCGTCGACAGCGGGTGCGATGCTGCGGCAAGGTCCGCACCATTCTGCCCAAAAATCCACGACTACGAGTTTGTCTTGAGCCAAAAGCTCTTTGTAATTAGCATCGGTAATTTTCTGTGCCATAATAATGATTTTTTATGTTGTTGAAGTTTTTATTTCATGCAGGCTCAAAGATAATAAAAAAACAGTGCATACCAGCAAATGGTTTACAAAAATCTTTTGGTCGTTGGTCAGGCAATTTCGCTTTCCAATTCAAGTACGCTTTCTTCATTTTCTTCTTCCTCGACTGGATTATCCGACAAGTATTTGATACCGTTTATTTTAAATTCTATATTACTGTTTATCAGAAATTTTGTGATTTCACCGATATCGGATATTTTGAAAGGTCTTGCAAATAAGTTGATGGCATGTTCGGGATCTCTTTCGTCGATAAGCTCGAAATAGAGTTTGGTTTTTCCTTCATTATCGTTGGGTAGATTCTCATGAAGTATGTCGACCATGGCTCGGTCTACCGATTCGCTGGGTAGAACGATGGTCAGATTTTCGATGATCCGGTCATTTACGTCCGGCAGTAATTCTATCGTGCTGTCGCGGAATCGGGGTTCGACGCGTCCTCGTATATAGACGTAGAGATTGGAAACTCCGAATTTGTGGAAGTTTACATAATCGTTGCCCATCAAGAAAAATTCGCCGATACCGGAGTAATCTTCAACCTTGATTACCCCGAACGATTTGTTGTTTTTGGTGATGCCTTCACGGTAGCCCACGACGATACCACCCATCGAGAGGTCGCGACCTTTGAGCGTTTCGAGGTCGTCCAATTCTTTCATGCGGGTGTTGCAGCCATATTGTAAGGCTATGCGATATTTGTCGAGCGGGTGGGCCGATAGATAGATGCCGATCAACTCTTTTTCTTTGTTCAGTTTTTCCAAATCCGACCACGCTTCCGTATCGGGAATTGTAGGACGAGCTACCTCTACGGCATTGGTAGAGCCGAAAAGAGAGTTACTTTGCATGTTTTGGTCCATTTGGTATTTATTCCCGTATCGGACAAGAATTTCGGAGAAACTTTCGTTCTTACTGTTCACCGACATGTAACATTCCCGTTTCAATCCGAAGCAATCGAATCCTCCTGACATGGCAATACATTCGATGTTTTTACGGTTACAGGCCGATAAGTTGACCCTTTGCACGAAGTCGAAAATGTCGGTGAAAGGACCGTTTTTTTCTCGTTCTTCGATGATGCACCGGACGGCGTTTTCACCGACGCCTTTCACCGCACCGAGTCCGAAACGGATATTGCCTTCTTTGTTTACGGTGAATTTCAAGTAACTTTCGTTTACATCGGGGCTGAGGACTTTGATACCCATGCTTTTGCATTCGTCCATGAACTTCGTGATTTCGCCGATGTCCGAAATGTTACGACTCAGTACCGCAGCCATGTACTCCGACGGATAATTGGCTTTGAGATAAGCTGTCTGGTAGGCGACCCATGAGTAGCAAGTCGCGTGAGATTTGTTGAATGCGTATGATGCGAAGTCTTCCCAGTCGGCCCAAATTTTTTCGAGGATTTTACGGTCGTGCCCGTTTTTCTCTCCGCCGCTGATAAAGAGCGGTTTTAACTCATCGAGTTTTTCCTTGATTTTTTTACCCATCGCTTTACGCAATCCGTCGGACTGGCCTCGGGTGAAGTTGGCCAGCATACGGGAAAGCAACATGACCTGTTCTTGATACACGGTGATGCCGTAAGTATCTTTCAGGTATTTTTCCATGATGGGAATGTCGTAGGATATTTTTTCTTTTCCGTGTTTACGGGCGATAAACGACGGTATGTACTTCATGGGCCCGGGCCGGTAGAGGGCGTTCATGGCGATGAGGTCTTCGAAGGTCGAAGGTTGTAGTTCCCGCAAGTATTTTTGCATTCCCGGCGACTCAAATTGGAATGTGCCTATCGTACGGCCTTCTCCGTAAAGTTTATAAGTGGCTGGGTCGTTGATATCAATATTGTCTATGTCTATATCGATGCCTCGCGATAGTTTGATGTTGGCCAACGCCTCTTTGATGATAGAGAGGGTTTTCAATCCGAGGAAGTCCATCTTGATAAGTCCGGTATCTTCGATAACCGAGCCTTCGTATTGGGTTACCAGCAGTTTTTCTCCGGTTTCTTTATCGTCTGCCGTGCTTACGGGAACCCAATCGGTAATATCGTCCCGGCATATAATCGTTCCGCAGGCATGCACACCCGTACCTCTTACGTTGCCTTCGAGCATTTGGGCGTATTTCATCGTGTTGCGTGTGCGTTCATCCTCACAGGCAACACGTAGATCGGGTACGGCGGCAATACAGTTTTTAATATTTATTTTAGGCGATTTGCCGTTGACTTCGGGCAGACGGTCGGGAATGAGTTTGGTGAGACGTATCGATTCGGAAAGGGGGAGTTCCTCCACGCGGGCCACGTCTTTGATGGCCATTTTGGTTGCCATCGTGCCGTAGGTGATGATATGGGCTACTTTCTCATGACCGTATTTCTCGGTAACCCACCGTAAGACTTCCCCACGGCCGTCATCGTCGAAATCTATATCGATATCGGGAAGGGATATACGGTCGGGGTTGAGGAAACGCTCGAACAGCAAATCGTATTTGATAGGGTCTATCTGTGTAATGCCAAGACAATATGCGACTGCCGAGCCGGCGGCCGAACCACGACCGGGGCCCACCGATACCCCCATGCTACGGGCTGCGGCGATGAAGTCCTGCACAATGAGGAAGTATCCCGGAAAACCCATCGTTTTCATGATGTGCAGCTCGAAGATGATACGCTCTTCTATATCTTTGTCGAGCGGATTTCCATATCGCTTGTATGCTCCGTCGTATGCCAGCTTTTTGAGATAGTCGGCTTCGAGTTTGATCCGGTACAGTTTGTCATACCCGCCCAAAACCTTGATTTTTTTCTCGGCTGCTTCCTGAGAAAGTACGACGTTTCCGTTTTCGTCTTGTGTAAATTCGTCGAAAAGGTCTTTTTCGGTATATTTTTTACGGTATTCTTCTTCTGTACCGAAGTCGGTCGGTATTTCAAATGTCGGCATGATAGGTGCGTGGTCGATACTGTATGTCTCGACCTTGTCGCATATCTCGATCGTATTGGCGAGAGCCTCGGGCACATCGCCGAATACGCCGTTCATTTCTTCGGTGGTCTTCAACCATTCCTGTTTCGAGTAACCCATGTTAGGGTTGCTCTCGTGTATGGTGCGTCCCGTATTGAGGCAAATGAGGCGCTCGTGGGCGTCGGCATGTTCCTCATTTACAAAATGCACGTCGTTGGTACAAATGAGCTTTATCCCGAATTTTTGAGCATATTTCAATAATTGCTCGTTTACTTCTTGCTGCCTCTCGAATGTTTCGTGGTTGGCGTTGGGTACGGTGGCTTTATGCCGTTGCATTTCGAGGTAGTAATCTTCTCCGAAAATATTTTTGTACCATAAAATTGCTTCCTCTACCTGTTCGGGTGTACCGTGCATGATTTTCTGAGGAATTTCACCTCCGAGACAGGCCGATGCGATGATGAGTCCCTCGTGGTATTTTTCCAGCTCCACGCGGTCGGTACGGGGACGCATATAGAAGCCCTCTGTCCATGCTTTCGAGACGAGCTTGATGAGGTTATGATACCCTTTCTCGTTTTTGGCAAGTACGATCAAGTGGTATCCGCTTTGATCTTCTTTCCCGTTTTTATCGTGCAAACGTTTACGGGCGACATACATTTCACAACCGATAATGGGTTTGAACGGCTTTTTCGATTTTGCTTTTTCGAGTTGGGCTTGCAGCTCTGCCAGTTTGTTTTCCTTGTCGGGGTCATCGTCGGTTACGGCGGCAATTTTCTGCTCGATTTCCTGTATGGCACTTTTCAGTTTACCGTTTTTCTTTTTGATGTAGTTGTAAAATTCCTTCACACCGAACATATTTCCGTGGTCGGTCAGGGCAATTCCCGGCATACCGTCATCGTGCGCTTTGTCTACCAGCGCTTGTATGCTTGCTTGCCCGTCGAGTACAGAATATTGGGAGTGAACGTGCAGATGTACAAATGGTTGCATAATGATTTTCGGGATATGATTCACGAGGTAAAGATAAGAAAAAGAGCGATAATAAAACCTGTAATTGTTTATAAAAATCATTTGCCTTATCTTCTTTATGTCTCAATCGTTTGGTTTAGAGATTGAAACGGATTTATGGGGAAAAGCAGGTATATTTATTTGCGCAATCTGCTTATATTTGCCGCTAAAATACAGCGTATGATAAGACCGGTAAAACAGCAGGATATACATTTTATGGCCGACATTTATAACGAATATGTCATGCATGGTACGGCGACTTTCGAGGAGGCCCCTTTGAGCGAAGAAGATATGAATCGCCGGGTTATGGCCATTTCGGGTTGCTTCCCTTGTTTGGTTTGTGAGATCGGGGAGAGTGTGGTTGGTTATTGTTATGCTCACTTTTGGAAAGAATATGGGGCCTATAAACATACGTTGGAAACGACGGTTTACCTGTCGCCGGGTTATGTGGGAAAAGGTATAGGAACGCTATTGATGAAAGAATTGGTCGCAGAGTGTCGCAGACGGGGATACAAGGCGTTGATTGCCTGCATAACAGGTGGTAATGAATCAAGTATCGCTTTACACAAGAAGTTGGGATTCAAGAAAGTTTCTCATTTCGAAAAAGTCGGACTGAAATTCGGCCGTTGGTTAGATGTGGAAGACTACGAACTGTTATTGGATTTTGAGTCCTGATTCCTGATTCTGTTGTTTGGTTATTTCTTTCTTTGTGCAAAGATGTAATACTGCAAAGGAGACTTGCCTGTTATCATGTATTCCTTTACCTTATGCTTCATTCGCTCATGAGCTGCGGAACTCGCTGTATTTAAACAACCATCGTCTTTTTTCTTTCTGTCTTTTCCTTCGTTCCCGGTAGCCCGGTAAAGGCGGGTATGCCTTTACCTCCTCTTCCGAAATTAAATGCGATAGAAGCAATAAGGTAGAGATATTTCTCTATCGCTCAGTATGACTGTCAAATGTCATTCCGAACCGAGAGTTATGGTCGAGTGTGAGGAATCTCGTAATAAATATATGTTTAGTCGGAGATTCTTCGGGATTACTTCCCTCAGAATGACATTCTCCAAGTCAAAGCCTTTCAGTATGAAAGCTATGTCGTATCGAACGAAAGTGAGAGATTTCATGCCATACGTTCTCTTTGCCGGAGATTCTTCATTCTACGTTGTTCCATTCAGAATGACATCGCTCCACAAGGGAAGCAGCCCGAATGTCATTCCGAGTGAGGCCGGTAGGCCGACGAGGAATCTCCTACTCTTTGTTTGGGATTCTTCACTCCGCTTACGCTGCGTTCAGAATGACAT
>URHG01000050.1 GCA_900547555.1 uncultured Porphyromonadaceae bacterium
AGAGGAATACATGAATGAAATTTCGAAAATTACGGGTCGCAAATATGGTCTTTTCGATTATTACGGAGCTCCCGATGCCGAGAATATCATCATCGCTATGGGTTCGGTTACCGAAGCTATCCGCGAGACGATCGACTATTTGACCGCCAAAGGCGAAAAAGTAGGTTTGGTTGCCGTGCACTTGTATCGTCCTTTCTCGACCAAACACCTTATGGCCGCTATCCCTGCCAGCGTAAAACGTATCGCTGTTCTCGACCGCACGAAAGAGCCCGGTGCTAACGGTGAACCGCTTTATCTCGATGTAAAAGAGGCTTTCTATGATAAGGAAAATGCACCTCTCATCATCGGCGGACGTTATGGTCTCGGATCGAACGATACCACACCTACCCAAATACTTGCCGTTTACGAAAATCTCGCATTGCCCGAGCCTAAAAATCACTTTACGCTGGGTATCGTCGATGACGTTACTTTCACTTCTCTTCCCGTCGGTGAAGAAATCGCCATGGGTGGTGAAAGCATGTTCGAGGCTAAATTCTACGGTCTCGGTGCAGATGGTACGGTAGGAGCCAATAAGAACTCTGTGAAGATCATCGGAGACAATACCGACAAACACTGTCAGGCATATTTCTCTTATGACTCGAAAAAATCGGGCGGTTTCACCTGTTCGCACTTGCGTTTCGGTGATGATCCCATTCGTTCGACATATCTCGTAAATACGCCCAACTTCGTTGCTTGCCACGTACAGGCTTATCTGCGTATGTACGATGTAACTCGTGGTCTTCGTCAGAATGGTACATTCCTTCTCAATACCATTTGGAGTGAAGATGAACTGGCAAAACACTTGCCCAACAATGTAAAACGTTATTTCGCTCAAAAGAATATCTCGGTTTACTATATCAACGCCACTCAGATTGCACAGGAAATAGGGCTCGGTAACCGTACCAACACCATTCTGCAATCGGCATTCTTCCGTATTACCGGCGTTATCCCCGTTGATCTCGCCATCGAACAGATGAAGAAATTCATCGTGAAGTCTTACGGCAAGAAAGGCGAAGACGTTGTCAATAAAAACTATGCAGCCGTAGATCGCGGAGGCGAATACAAACAACTTACGGTAGATCCCGCATGGGCCAATCTTCCCGATGATGAAATCGTTCCCAACAACGATCCCGCTTTCATCAACGAAGTGGTGCGTCCTATCAATGCTCAAAACGGCGATTTGCTCAAAGTTTCGGCATTCAAAGGTATCGAAGACGGTACTTGGCCGCAAGGAACCTCCAAATATGAAAAACGCGGTGTGGCAGCTTTCGTTCCCGAGTGGACTCCCGAAAACTGTATCCAATGTAATAAGTGTGCCTATGTTTGTCCTCACGCTTCCATTCGTCCGTTTGTTCTCGATGCCGAAGAACAAGCCGGTGCGAAATTCCCCTCGATCAAGGCTGTGGGCAAAATGTTCGACGGTATGACTTTCCGTATTCAGGTCGATGTTCTTGACTGTCTCGGTTGCGGTAACTGCGCCGATGTATGTCCGGGAAACAAACAAGGCAAGGCTCTTGCCATGAAACCGCTGGAAAGCCAGCTTTCCGAAGCTCCCAACTGGGAATACTGTGCAAACCACGTGAAGAGCAAACAACACCTTGTAGATATCAAGTCGAATGTGAAGAACTCGCAATTCGCTACTCCGTTGTTTGAATTCTCGGGTGCTTGCTCGGGTTGCGGTGAAACACCTTATGTGAAGTTGATTTCGCAACTCTTCGGTGATCGTGAAATGGTGGCCAATGCTACCGGATGTTCGTCGATTTATTCGGGTTCGATACCTTCGACTCCTTATACGACCAACGAAAAAGGTCATGGTCCCGCTTGGGCAAACTCTCTCTTCGAAGACTTCTGTGAATTTGGTTTGGGTATGGCTCTCGCTACTGAAAAAATGCGCGACCGTATCGAAATCCTTATGAACAAGTCTATCGAAAGCGATGCTTGTCCCGAAGAAACCAAAGCCCTCTTCAAGGAATGGATCGAAAATCGTGAAAATACCGAAAAAACTGTCGAACTGGCAGCCAAGATACGTCCTATCGTAGAGGCTAATGCCGATAAATGCGAGGCTTGTAAGGGTATTGCCGATCTCGGAAAATTCCTTGTTAAGAAATCGCAATGGATCATTGGCGGTGACGGTGCATCGTATGATATTGGATTCGGAGGTCTCGACCACGTTATCGCATCGGGCAAGAATGTAAATATCCTCGTACTCGATACCGAGGTTTACTCCAATACCGGAGGTCAGGCCTCGAAAGCTACCCCTCTGGGTGCCATTGCCAAGTTTGCCGCAGCTGGTAAACGTGTCCGCAAGAAAGATTTGGGTCTTATCGCTTCGACCTACGGTTATGTGTACTGCGCACAAATCGCTATGGGTGCCGATCAGGCTCAAACCCTCAAAGCGATCCGCGAAGCCGAGGCTTACAACGGTCCGTCGGTAATCATCGCTTACGCTCCTTGTATCAACCACGGTCTCAAAAAAGGCATGGGTAAATCTCAGGCCGAAGAAGCTGCTGCCGTTGAATGCGGATACTGGCACTTGTGGCGTTATAATCCCGAGCTCGAAGCAGAAGGCAAGAATCCTTTCACTCTCGATAGCAAGGAACCGCAATGGGATAAATTCGAAGACTTCCTCAAAGGCGAAGTCCGTTACGCTTCGGTTATGAAACAATATCCTACCGAGGCCGAAGATCTCTTTGCTGCTGCCAAAGCCAATGCACAATGGCGTTACAACAACTACAAACGTCTGGCTAAACAACAGTGGGGTGTCGATGCCGAATAATATCGGATAAGGAAATCCTGTGATAATGAAAACCGCACGGTCGGACATCGACCGTGCGGTTTCTTTTTTTGATGCGGAGTTTTTCGTTATATTTGCAACGTATTTGATAAAAATAAGATGAAAAAAACATTTTGGGTAAGCATCTGCCTGTTGATGTATGTATTGTCTGTTTCTGCCGAAAATTCAGGAATTTGTGCGGATAAAAGTGCCGCATCGGTATTATTGTCTCGGGATAGCCGGAAGGATGGGGAAGATAAGAAAGTGTTGTTGAACGCGGCACATAATGCCGTAGACAGTTTTTGCCGTACGCTCGAAGGTGGAGTAAAAGCAGGATATGCGGGATTTGTCGATGCCTCTGTTCTTGCAACGATGACGGGTGAGAGTGCCGTTTCTGTGTCGACGACTCATGGGTATTGTTTCAATCCGTTTGTCTTTGTGGGCGCGGGGCTGGCTTGCGATGTCTATCGAGATGTCCTTTTTACACCTGTTTATGCAGCTGCCCGATTTACTTTGCGCGATAGTTGGCTGGCTCCTTATATCGGTGTGCGTGTAGGTTTCTCTCCCGGGAAGAAAGACGGTTCGCATTGGGCGATGGGAGCATATTGTTCGCCGTCATTGAGCTTGCGGCTTGCTTTGAATGGTCATCGTGCGGTAAATGTGGGGATAGCTTATGTATTGCAATCGCAAAGTACCGATTATTCATACGATGATGGGTATAAACGTTATTTCGGTACGACTGTCGACGTGCATCATAGTATTGCTTTGCGAGTCGGTTTTGAGTTTTGAATAAAATAACAAGGGGGGATTACAATCCCCCCTTGTTATTTTATTCAATCGGAAAATCTTCGATTATTTTATATTTATGAGAGCTCCGGTGGCCGGGCAGAAAAGGGCCTGCATGGGGTTCTTCCCGGTGAAGAGGGTCGGGTCGAGACCGAAGTCGACACCGAGTTGCGATAATGGCAGATTTTCGGTACAGAGCGTTTTCCCTTTGTAAGAAATTGTTACATCGGCTTTCCCGGGAATGGTATAAATGAGCGCGCCTTTTGCCGGAGTTATGGCGTTTCCTTTGGCGTCGGTCGGTATCGTTCCGATTTGTGTCCCGTTGACCGATATGTATATCGGTTCGCCCGAGAGATTGTCGGGGGCGACAATGCCGTTACGCTCGGAAAAGCGGAAAGCGACCTCGTTGGACGAGTGTTTTTCGCTGTTTACTGGCGGGAGATAAACGATGTGTTCCACCGAGCTTTCCGTTTCGATAGTTCCCATAAAAAGAGAGGTGAGGAGAGCTTCCCGTTTATTCATTTCGTCGAGTAGAATTTCGAAAGAGCGTTCTCTTGGGATTTCGTCGGTATTACCGGTGAGTAGATCGAGCCGGTATTCACGGAGGAGGTAAATCTGTTTAGCTGCTGATTCGGCCATTTTTGCAGTCGATCCGGTAACGAGCATTTCCTCGGTATAAAGTTGGGCATAGTCCGATTTGTCGAAAGTGTATTTTTTAGCCTTGTTTGGTTTGTGCGGTTTGTTTGTTTGCGGGTGCTTGTTTTTTTTCGGCTGTTCGTTTATTGCCACGAGTATACCCTCGCTGTCGAGATAGAATGCCGTGGAATTTTCGCCTTTCAGCTGAATGGCAAACTGTTTGTCGGGGTCGGCTTTCCCGATAGGGTTTACTTTGATGTCGTCGATTTTCCAGACGGTACGGTCGGTGTTGGCCGTCGGAGCCATACCCAAATATTTTTGTGCGTATTTGGCGAACGGACCGGCTTTCTCGACAGAACGGGTAACTATTACTTCAATGTCAAGGGCTGTCTGGGGCAGGGAATAGACGATACCGTAGCCGTTGAATTTATTGGCGGTGGTTTTTATTGTCTCTTGCGCGCATACGCCTAAGGCGGCGAACAAGCCCAGTGTCAACATAAGTTTTCTCATAATGATGTTTTTATTGGATTTCTGAATTTTTGTAAGCGTGAAGTTCTTGGAATGCCCGCCCCAGATTCTTGGTAATATCTCCGGCCGTGATGTATTCTTCCGATTCGTTACGGACAGCTATATCGCCCGCAAGTCCGTGGAGTACGACGCCGAGAATAGCCGCTTTCAACGGTTCATAATGTTGGCAAAGAAGCGCACCGATGATACCGGTAAGCGTGTCGCCGCTGCCGGCGGTCGCCATGCCGGGATTTCCCGAGCCATTGAAATAAATTTTCCCTTCGGGCGAGACGATGGCGGTATGAGCCCCTTTGAGTACGATCACGATTTGGTAATGGCGGCTCATTTCCACTGCTTTTTGCAATCGTTCGTATTGAGTGGCATTTTCACCGAAGAGCCGGTCGAATTCTCTGTGATGAGGGGTAATGATAGATTGCCGGGGTAATAAGCCGAGCATCGTCGCATTTCCTTGCATGAGGTTCAGTGCGTCGGCATCGACTACGATAGGAAAGGAGAGTTGCGGCAATAGGTGGATAAAGGCTTCTCTTGTGTCGGTATGCGTACCTAGCCCGGGTCCGATGGCAATGCTGTTGTATCTGCGAGTGAGCGAAATATCGCTTATGTGGTTTTCATTGTCGTCGGCTTCGAACATTGCCTCGGGAAGAGCCGTCTGTAAAATGGTTTCGCAACGGGCTGCCGAATGTATGCTTACCAGTCCGGCTCCGCTGTGCAGTGCCGCCCGTGCCGTCATGACGGCGGCTCCCGCCATACCCCGGCTGCCGGCAACGACCAGTAAATGGCCGTAGTCGTATTTGTCCGAAAATCTTTCCCTTCTTTTTATCCATTTGGCAGCTTCGGACGGCGGTATGTAATAGTAAGGAGTCTCCTCTTTTTCTATGATATCGTGATGCAGTCCGATGTCTAAAATTTTCCAACTTCCCGTTAACGGACACTCTTCCGAGGTAAAAAAAGCAAGTTTGGGAAATTGCAGGGTCAGGGTGAGTGTGGGGTGTATGATGTTTTGCCGTGTGCAATACCGATTGTCTTCTCCCATCATGCCCGAAGGCATATCTATCGATACGATAGTTGCCCCCGAAGCGTTGATGTATTGTACGACCGAAGCATACGCATTTTCGAGCGGGCGTTGCAGTCCCGAACCGAACAGTCCGTCTATGACGAGCATGTCTTTGTGAAGTCGGGGCGGAACGAATTCGTTGATGACTTCATACAGTTTTGCGTTACTTTTTTTCAGGCGGTCTCTATTGGTTTCACAATCGGGAGACAGATGATTCTTGGGGTTGAAGAGGTAACTTTCGACCGTATAACCGCTTTGTAGGAGCATACGGGCCACAGCGAGGGCATCGCCTCCATTATTCCCGGGGCCGGCAAAAACGACGACTTGTCGGCGATTGTCCCATCGGTTGATGATTTCCCGGGTAATCGCCGAAGCTGCCCGTTCCATCAAATCGATGGAGGTGATAGGCTCGTAGTCGATGGTATAGCGGTCTATCTTCTTTATCTTTTCGGTCGGAAATATCTTCATATCATGTTGCAATGTATCGAATTTCTCCCAAACAAAGATAATGTTTTTTTGAGAATTGTACTTCTCTATCGTGGAAAAACCGTTATGGGGAGAATGTATTTCCGATTTTCGGTAAAAAGCTCAGATTCCTATATTTTTGTTACGATAAAAGTTTGTACCTTTGCACTGTTTTGTAGAGGGAATGGATAAGATACGCATCAAGGATAAAACGTTCAGACCTTATATACCGAGCGACGAAATTGCCCGTGCGGTGGCGCGGGTGGCTTGTTGCATACGCGAAGATATGGAGGACGAACGACCGCTTTTTATCGTCATGTTGAACGGGGCATTTGTTTTTGCTTCGGATTTGTTGCGAGAAATGGGATTCCCTTGTGAGGTCGCATTTATGCGAATGAAGTCGTATGCAGGAATTGTTACGACGGGAAAAGTTGATTTGTTGCAGGATATTGACATCGATGTATGCGGGCGCACGATTATTATCATCGAAGATATTGTGGATACAGGTACCACGATGCACGCATTGTTGCAGAGTTTACAGGTGCGAAATCCGAAGTGTATAAAAATAGCGGCGCTGCTTTTCAAACCGGAATCTTTGCGGTATGACTTCAAGGTCGATTATGTCGCATTTGAAATTCCCCGGGATTTTATTGTCGGCTACGGGCTCGATTATGAAGAAGATGGGCGCAATCTCAAAGATATTTATGTTATAGATAATTAGACGGAGTTGCCCTTTTAGGGTAACGAGGTAAAAAGGAAAAAACAAGAAATAGGTAAAATTATGATGAACATTGTTATTTTCGGTGCTCCGGGTTCGGGAAAAGGAACACAGAGCGAGAAGTTGATCGAGAAGTATGGATTGTATCACATCTCTACCGGAGACCTTTTGCGTAAGGAAATCAAGGCCGGTAGCGAATTGGGAAAAATTGCCGATGACTACATTTCCAAAGGCCAGTTGCTTCCCGATTCTCTGATTATCGATATGCTTGCCAAGTTGCTCGATACGACGCCCGAGGCACGTGAAGGTGTTATTTTGGACGGTTTCCCTCGTACGATACCTCAGGCTCAGGCATTGGAGGCTCTTTTACTCGATCGCGGTATGGAGTTGTCGGCCGTTGTGGGTCTTGAAGTTGATGAACCCGAATTGATAGATCGTCTTATCAAACGCGGACAAGTTTCCGGACGTTCCGACGATAATCTCGAAACCATCAAAAAACGTCTTGATGTATATCATAACCAGACGACTCCTCTCAAAGAGTTTTATGTGAAGAATGGCAAGTATAAAGCCATTCATGGTATGGGGACTGTCGATTCTATTTTTGAAACGATAAGTAAAGCTCTCGACGAATTTGCCCGTTGACATGTTCGTATTGCGATAACGGATTTGTTCGCTGCATAATCCCTTCTGTCTTTGCGAGGCAGAAGGGATTTTTTCATTTTACTTGCGGTTTTGTCGGAGAGAAAGAAAAGTATATCTTTGTAAACCGTTTATCATTAGACGGGTTATTTTATATTTGTAAAAGAGAGAGACTATGGCCGAATCAAATTTCGTCGATTATGTAAAGATTTATTGTCGCTCGGGAAAAGGCGGTGCCGGTTCGGCGCACTTGCACCGGGCTAAATATACACCAAAGGGCGGTCCCGACGGCGGAGACGGCGGCCGGGGAGGTCATATTATTTTGCGGGCCAATCGCAATTATTGGACTTTGTTGCATTTGCGTTACGAGCGTCATGTCTATGCCGGCAACGGAGAGTCGGGTAGCGACTGTCGCAGTACGGGAAAAGATGGTGCCGATCGTGTTATCGAAGTGCCGTGCGGAACGGTTGCCTACGATGCGGTTACGGGTGAATATCTTTGTGAACTGACCGATGACGGACAAGAAATCATATTGCTAAAAGGTGGTCGCGGGGGATTGGGTAACTGGCATTTTCGCAGTGCTACCAATCAGACGCCGCGCTATGCCCAGCCCGGCGAACCGGCCATAGAACGAACTGTTGTTCTCGAACTGAAACTTCTTGCCGATGTTGGGCTTGTCGGATTCCCGAATGCCGGAAAATCGACTCTGTTATCGGCCGTTTCTGCGGCAAAACCCAAGATTGCCGATTATCCTTTTACGACAATGGAGCCCAATCTCGGTATCGTTTCTTATCGGGACAATCGTTCTTTTGTCATGGCCGATATTCCCGGAATCATAGAGGGGGCAAGTGAAGGTAAGGGTTTGGGTTTACGTTTTTTGCGCCATATCGAGCGTAACGCGGTGCTCTTGTTTATGGTCCCGGCCGACTCAGACGATATTGCCCGTGATTATGATATTCTGTTGGGTGAATTGGCGGCTTATAATCCCGAGTTGCTCGACAAACATCGTATCCTTGCCGTATCGAAATGCGATATGCTCGATGATGAATTGTTGACTGATTTGAAGAAAACCGTTCCCGACGAACTCCCGGTTGCGTATATATCTTCGGTTACCGGTCAGGGTATCGCCGAATTGAAAGATATGCTTTGGGAAGCTGTCAACAGCGAAGACAATAAAGCAGATACTTTTACGCATCATAATCTCGATACCCGTTTCGAGGATGACGAATATGTAGATGAGGATAGCGGAGAAAATTATGACGAGTATGACTGGGACGAAGATAAAGTCTGAAATCGTTTTTCGGCATTTGTCCGGACAAATAGGTATCTGTACTTTCCCGTCGTTGGATATTTTTCCCGGCTTGACTCATTTTGTTACGCAACGGGGAGAAAACCTTCCCGGCGATCCGTTTTCCTCTTTTAATTTAGGACGTCATTCGGGAGAAGATTTGGCTCGGGTGATGAGAAATCGGGCAGCTTTGTGTCGGGCCTTATCTATCCCGTCGTCGGCTTTGGTGCAGCCTCGTCAGGTGCATGGTAATGAGGTTTTGTCGATACCTCCTGATTTTTTGTCGTGGAAAGATACCGAACAGACGGAATATGTTTCACGAGCCGATGGTTTGGTAACCGACCTGCCTCGTGTGTGTTTGGCGGTTTCTACGGCCGACTGTGTCCCTTTGTTGTTTTATGATACTCGACATCGGGTGATAGGTGCTACTCATGCGGGTTGGCGAGGAACGGTGGGGCATATCGCTTTGCATACGATCGAGGTAATGCAGGGTATCTATGGTAGTAAGCCCGAAGATATTTATGCCGCTATCGGTCCCTCTATTGGTGAGTCGGCATTTGAGGTCGGCGATGAGGTTGCTGATGCGTTTGCAACGGCTTATCCCGAGTATCGTCGCAAAATAATTTCTCCTCGTAGGGGAGACAACGGTCGTCATCATATCGATTTATGGGTGGCAAACCGTGTCGATTTGCTTTCTGCGGGAATTCGAGGCGAGCATATTTCTGTGGCAGGGATTTGCACGTACACTCGGAATGATCTTTTCTTTTCCTCTCGGCGAGCAGGAGGTAAACTATTCGGACGTTTTTTATCGGGAATATTTTTGCATTGATATAGAAAAGAGGGGCGGTTGTACACAACCGCCCCTCTTTTCTATTCGTTGTTTTTTTGAATTATTTTTACTTCCGGGTATATCTCTTGTTCAGTAACTGAGTGATTTCGGGGGTAATGTTATAAGAGGGTTTGATGTAGAGTACACTGCTGTTGTTGAGTATAGCTTCATATCTGCCGTCTTTGTTATACTCTTTGATAAAGTTGGTGATGGAATCGGTTACTTGGATAAGCATTTTTTGTTGTTCTTGCAACAATTCGTTTTCGAGTTGTTGTGCATAAGCCTGCAATTCCTGCTGTTTTTTGAGGAGGCGTTGTTGTTCTTGCTCAAATCGTTCTTGCGAAAGGAAAGCATTGTTTTTGACTTTCCGCTCGAACTCGGCAACTTCTTTTTCCAGTTGGCGTCCTTTTTCATTTACCGTAGCTCGGGCGTTTTCCTGTCGTGTAAGCATTTGTTCATTCAGGTCTTTGGCCAGGTTATAATTGCTCAACAATGAATCGACTTCGACATAAGCGATAGGTAAATGACCCGAGAAATCGACTGTTTGGGTAGGAATGTTATTCTTTTCGATGGCAGTATTCGATGCCGGTTCTTGACAGCTTGTCGTGGCAAGGAGTATTCCGGCGATAGCCGTTGAAAGAGTAAAATATCTGTACATGTTTATTATTTTGGTTTTAGTGAATAATGCAGTTATCGGTTTAGCGACGGAGGCCCTTCGTGTTACGGTCGGCATAATCGGTAGAAAGAGCACAGGTTATCCCTCTTTTTTTCATGTCGGGATTATCGCCGATATGAGTTTGGGGAAAACGTCCGCCTTTGACAAAAAAGATTTTTATACCCAGTAACAATACCGAGACGGCCACAATTATTATGGTGAGTAGAATAACTTTTACCATATAATTCATATATTTGTATGCAAATATAAATAAGAAACAGAGACTTGGTACTTTTTACCGACCGATTTGGGTGTTTATATTAATTTATAAAACTTTTTAACAAATGGGCCTTCTTGGTAAGTTGGCGTAGTCTCATAAAAATAAGAACGATGGGAATCAAAGACCTGAAACCTCAACTGATTTGGAGTTATTTCGATGAAATAACCCGAGTGCCTCGTCCTTCGAAGAAGGAGGAAAAAATACGGGCCTATCTGCTCGACTTTGCAAAAAAACACAATTTGGCGGTACGTACCGATGCTACCGGAAATGTTCTTATCTGTAAGCCTGCTACTCCCGGTTGCGAAGATAAGCCGGGTGTCATCTTGCAGTCGCATATGGATATGGTGTGTGAGAAAAATGCCGGTGTGGAGCATGATTTCGATAAAGACCCTATCGATGCGTATATCGATGGCGAATGGGTGAAGGCCCGGGGAACGACTCTGGGTGCCGATAACGGTATCGGTATGGCGGCGGCTTTGGCCGTTTTGGCCTCCGACGATCTTGTACACCCGTCTCTTGAAGCGCTCTTTACGGTCGATGAAGAAACCGGGCTTACCGGAGCATTCGGTATGGAAGAGGGATTTATCTCGGGTAAATATTTGCTCAATCTCGATTCGGAAGATGAGGCAGAAATATTTATCGGTTGTGCTGGTGGTATCGATACGACTTCTACATTCACATATACGACTCTGCCTTTCCCTTCCGGGTATGTGGCATTGCGCATTTCTGTCTCGAAATTGCAAGGAGGGCATTCGGGAAGCGATATAAACGAGGGAAGGGGAAATGCCAATAAGATTTTGGCCCGTTTCTTGTGTCAGTGTCTCGGTAAGTACGATATGCAGTTGTGTGCAATCGACGGGGGCAATTTGCGCAATGCAATTCCTCGGGAAGCATGGGCTGTGGTTGCCGTTCCTGCCGATTGTAAAGAGGCGATGCGTGTAGACTTGAATGTCTATCAGTCGGTTATAGAATCTGAGTTGGCGGTGGCCGATCCCGCGGTGGAGATAGCACTTGCTTCTTGCGATGCACCTTCGGAGTGTATCGATAAGGCGACGGCTGTCGCTTTATTACGTTCTTTATATGCTTGTCCGCACGGAGTGATAGGTATGAGCCGGGATATTCCCGGGTTGGTCGAAACATCGACCAATCTGGCATCGGTGAAAATGAAAGAAGGGAATACGATTGTTGTGGCAACCAGTCAGCGCAGTTCGGTCGAGTCGCTCAAAAAAGATATTGCCGGGCAGATAGAAAACCTGTTTGCTTTGGCAGGAGCTGTTCCTGCACACGGAGACGGTTACCCGGGCTGGAAGCCCAACTTGAAATCTCCTTTGCTTGATATGGCAGTAAAGGCCTATGAGGAACTTTACGGTGTAACTCCTGCTGTGAAAGCTATTCATGCCGGTCTCGAATGCGGCCTTTTCTTGGAAAAAAATCCCGGGCTTCACATGATTTCGTTTGGCCCGACGTTGAGAGGTGTGCATTCACCCGACGAGAAAATGCACATTCCCGCTGTTGAAAAGTTTTGGAATCATCTGACCTTGATTTTGAAGAAATTGGCGGGATATTAAAATCAAATTCTTGAAAATCGAAACAGCGCAATCCTTGAAAGGTTGCGCTGTTTTTTTGCTTATCGGTAATCGAAAGAGGTTCTTGTTTAATCGATGATTTTTCCTTTTTCTCCGACCGATTTTATCGATTTCCCGTTGATCGAAACTTTTTTCACGTTTTGCAGGGAAACGGGCTTTTGGTCACGAGGGAGAACGGTAACATTTTCCATTTGTATGTTTTCGGATTGACGAATGACGGCACCGGTTTCCGTCCCTGAAATATAGATGTTTTTCAGGTTGATATTGTTGATGGGCATTTCGGGTAGTCCGTTGAAAAGCATGGCACACCGGCCGCCGATTGCTTTTACGTCCGAGATATAGATGTTTCGGAATTGCGGAGTTCCTTCATCGACAGGTACAGGTCGGTTATTGCTGTTTTTTACGCCGTAGTAAAGGTCGAAGAGAATGTTTTCATTTGCAATTTCAAACATATTGATGCGGTTGCAATAGATGTTTTCGACAATACCGCCGCGACCTCTTGTGCTTTTGAATCGTATGCCCACGTCGGTGCCGATAAACGTGCAGTTGTCGATGAAAATATTTTTTACACCACCCGACATTTCGCTACCTACGACAAATCCGCCGTGTCCATGATATACGACGTTGTTCCGCGCAATCACGTTTTGACAGGGCCAGCCGCGCATGCGTCCCTCTTTGTCTTTTCCCGATTTGATGCAGATAGCATCGTCGCCGGCATCGAATGCGCAATCATAAATGACTACCCGGTTGCAGGATTCGACATCGAGGGCATCGCCGTTTTGCGAGTACCAGGGATTGATAACCGTTACTTGGTGTACGGTGAGGTCTTCGCAGTGAATGGGGTGTATACACCATGCCGGGGAGTTGCGGAACGTAACACCTTGCAACAGTACGTTTTTGCATTCGTAGAGTCGTACCATGTTGGGCCGTCCTTCACCTTCTTTGGCGGCCTGACTCGGATACCAGACATCTCCTTTTTCGTTGACGACACCCCCGGAAGCAACTCGTTGTTTCCACTGTCCGGCCGTCAGTTTGCTGCGTTTTACCATACGCCATGTGTTACCGTTTCCATCGAAAATACCATGTCCGGTAATGGCGATGTTGCGGGCATTATCGGCATATATGGGTGAAAGTGATGATACATGTTTGGGTGCGTTTGGTTTTTTGTAATGGTTATGGTCTTCGGTAAAAAGAACGAAAGCATTTCTTTCGGTATAGAGGTTGACACCGCTTTGCAGTTTGATGGGGCCGGTAATCCAGAAACCGGCAGGAATGATTACCGTACCGCCTCCTTTTTGGCTCACGGTGGCGATAGCGTTGTTTATGGCTTGGGTATTCAATGTCTTTCCGTCGGGAATGGCACCGAAGTCGGTAATATGCACTTTATAGTCGGGAAATTGTGGTTGAGCGACCTTTTCCATGTGGAACGGGAGTCCATTGTAGACCGAGTCGGGTATAGGTTCTATCGACTGGGCTTGAAGAGGCAAAGAGATACATGAGAAAAGTACTCCGAAGATTTTTAGTAATTGTTTTTTCATGTCGAAAGAAAATGGGTAAATGTTTTTTTCTTGTTTGATTTGAAAAATTAGACTGATAACATCTGTAATGGTTTAGATCGATAGAAGTTAATTTATTCAAAATATTAATGAAAGCGGCATGTAGAAAGATATATGGGTTTACCCGGGAAGAAATGTCTCGGACTTTACACGAAAGCAAATCATGTTTTGTAATAAGAAAAAGTCGCATTTGATGCAGAAAAAATAAAAAAGTGTAGGAGTTTTGAGATATTTTGCGTAATATTGCCGTCGAAAATGTAATTCTGATTTTATATGTATTGCCGGAATATAACAACTCCTTTTATTATGACAACCCCTTAGGGGGTCAGTTATTATTTTCCGTGTGTTTTTACAATCTTCCGCAGAAAGGAAGAATTCTCTCTTTTTCTATTTTTAGTTAATATGGTTCTGATGAAAAATGGGTGAGACCGACTATTTTTCTCAGTCATGAAATTTGTATATACATCTCTATGAAAGTACTGAAATTCGGCGGAACCTCTGTGGGGTCTGTCAAGAGTTTGAAAAATGTAAAACAGATTGTGGAATCTTGTCAGGAGCCGGTTATCGTCGTCGTTTCGGCTTTGGGAGGGATTACCGATAAATTATTGGAAACGGCACGGGAAGCTGCGGCCGGTTCACTCGATTATCAAGATAATTTGCGGGAAATCATCGCCCGTCATCACGATATCATTGCCGGCGTCGTTCCCGAAGAACGGCAGGAGGAGGTTTGTGCCCAGACCGATGCTCTTCTCGACGAGTTGTCGAATATCTATAAGGGGGTTTCTCTTATTCGGGATTTGTCGGCCAAGACACAGAATATCATTGTGAGTTATGGTGAACGTCTGTCGTCATTCATCATCAGTCGCATTATCGACGGCGCCGTACATTACGATTCGCGTACATTCATCAAGACCGAGTCTCAGTTTGAAAAAAATATAGTCGATTTCGAAATTACAAACGCTCTTATACATGAGACTTTTACCCAGTTGCCTCAGGTCGCTTTGGTTCCGGGTTTTATTTCGTCGGATAGCCATACGGGCGAAATTACCAATTTGGGGCGTGGTGGATCCGATTATACGGCGGCTATTATCGCTGCGGCTCTCGATGCCTCCCGTCTCGAAATATGGACCGATGTCGATGGGTTTATGACGGCCGATCCCCGAGTTATCAACAATACCTATGTCATCGAACAGCTCTCTTTTACCGAGGCGATGGAGTTGTGTAATTTCGGGGCGAAAGTGATATATCCGCCGACGATTTATCCCGTTTACCACAAAAATATTCCTATTGTCATAAAGAATACATTCAATCCCGAAGTGCCCGGTACGCTTATTACCGAGGCGACTCATGCTTCCGACGGTAAGGCTATCAAAGGTATTTCTTCGATAAACGATACCTGTCTTATTACCGTTTCGGGATTGGGTATGGTCGGTGTCATAGGTGTCAATCATCGTATATTCAAGGCGCTGGCGCAGTCGGGTATCAGTGTGTTTCTCGTGTCGCAGGCTGCTTCGGAGAATAATACTTCGATTGCCGTGCGTAATGCCGATGCCGACAAGGCTATCTCTGTTCTCAATAATGAGTTTGCCCACGAAATAGAGATGGGCGAGATGAGTGAGGCTTTTGCCGAGCGGGATTTGGCGACGGTCGCCATTGTGGGGGAGAACATGAAACATACGCCCGGCATAGCGGGAAAACTGTTCAATACGTTGGGCCGTAACGGTATCAATGTCATTGCTTGTGCACAAGGAGCCAGTGAGACCAATATTTCGTTTGTCATCGAGCGGGGCAGTTTGCGGAAGGCTTTGAATGTTATACACGACTCGTTTTTCCTTTCCGATACGCAGGTGCTCAATGTGTTTATCGCCGGTATCGGTTTGGTGGGGCGCAATCTGCTCGATCAGATACGCAGCCAGCAACCCCGTTTGCTGAAAGAAAAATCATTGCGTATCAATATTGTCGGTCTTTCCAATTCCCGGCAGTCGGTTTTCTGTCGCGAAGGTATTTCCCTCGACAACTATGACGAAATATTGAAATCTTCTCCCGTAAAAAGTACACCCGAAGAGATTCGCGATTCGATTATCAAGATGAATATTTTCAACTCTGTTTTTGTCGATTGTACGGCCAGCCCCGAAATTGCCGCCATATATCAGCAGTTGCTCGATCATAATGTATCGGTCGTGGCCGCCAACAAGGTGGCGGCTTCGTCGGACTATGAGAATTATGCGTGGTTGAAACAGACAGCACGCCGTCGCGATGTGAAGTTCCTTTTCGAGACGAATGTCGGTGCGGGATTACCCATTATCAATACGATAAACAGCCTTATAAACAGCGGCGATACTATATTGCGTATCGAGGCGGTCGTTTCGGGAACGCTCAATTATATATTCAATGTTTTGAGTGAAGACGTGCCGTTGAGCCGTGCCATACGCATGGCGAAGGAGGAGGGATATAGCGAACCCGATCCTCGTGTCGATCTGAGCGGACAAGACGTGCTTCGCAAGTTGGTGATTCTTGCCCGGGAAGCCGGTTATCGTATCGAGCAGAGCGATGTGCAGAAAGACCTCTTTATTCCCGAGAAGTATTTTGAAGGTTCGCTCGATGATTTCTGGCAAGAGATTCCCGAACTCGATGCCGAGTTTGAACAACGCCGTAGAGAAGTTGCCGCACAAGGAAAACGTTTCCGTTTCGTGGCCTCCCTATCCGAAGGAAAGGCCCGTATCGGATTGCAGGCCGTAGGCCGCGAACATCCTTTCTACGAATTGGAGGGCAGCAATAATGTCATACTCATAACGACCGATCGTTACAACGAGTATCCGATGATTATCAAAGGATATGGCGCCGGTGCGCCGGTTACCGCTGCCGGTGTGTTTGCCGATATTATAGGAATTGCCAATATACGATAAATGTAAGATGCGATGAAATATATTATTGTTTTGGGAGATGGTATGGCCGATGAGCCGATCCCTTCGTTGGGCGGTCTCACGCCCATACAGGCAGCCGATACTCCGGCTATGGACTGGCTGGCGGCACATGGCCGGTGCGGCAGATTGCATACCGTGCCCGCCGGTTTCGAGCCGGGGAGTGAAATTGCCAATATGGCCATTTTGGGATATGATCTGCCGACCGTATTTGAGGGGCGTGGTTCGCTCGAAGCCGCCAGTATGGGGGTGGATATTCTTCCCGGTGAAATGGCCATGCGATGTAATCTTATCTGTATCGAGGACGGAAAAATAAAGAATCATTCGGCCGGGCATATTTCGAGCGAGGAAGCTCATGAACTCATCGATTTTCTCCAGCAGGAGTTGGGTGATGAAATCGTACACTTCTATCCCGGAGTCTCTTATCGGCATTTGCTCAAAATCAAAGATGGGGACAAGCGTTTGCATTGTACGCCTCCTCACGATGTGCCCGGAGCGCCTTTCCGAGATATGCTGGTGCGGCCTCTTGATCCGAAAGCGTCCGATACGGCTTATCTGATAAACCGACTGATTATACGTTCTCAGGAGATTCTTCCCACTCATCCCGTGAATCTGCGCCGTAAAGCCGAGGGTAAAGATATGGCCAATAGCATTTGGCTGTGGTCGCCCCGCTACCGATTCCGAAATGAGAAGACAAGGGTTCCATACGCGGCTTATAT
>URHG01000051.1 GCA_900547555.1 uncultured Porphyromonadaceae bacterium
GCTTATAAGTAGAGATATATATGATACTAAAGTTATTATTAATGGGGACAAATGCCCTATTTGTAGAGAATATATTAATATAACTTTATAAGGCTAAGGATATTAATAAAGTGATTTTTTATCACTAAAATAATATTATTACATAATATATATAGTAAAAATATTGACGCCAAGGGGGAGTCCTTAATGGATTGCGTAAAGATAGAAAGCGGAACATCATTATTGAGAGTTTTTCATGCAGCGCCTCAGGCACCAGCCGTAGATGTATATATAAATGAAAAACTTGTATTTAGTAATTTACAATTCACGATTTTAACTACAGAGGCGCTCTTCAGGTTTTTCGTTCATCATCATATCCTCGTACCGTACGTCGCATTTACGTGCGCGGGCAAACTTCACCAATTCCTCCTCAAAATCGGAAATATAAGAAACAGCGGATTTTACTTTTTGTTTAATCGCTTGTAGCAAAGAATAATAAGGTTGTCCATGCCGGGCACGATACACGTTATAAAATAAACAGATAGCTAAGTAAATCAGAGAAAAGCGTAGCGAATTGGCTGACAAAGCATTCGTTACGCTTATTTTTCTATAGTAAAGGCAATAAACCATAACGATGCCATACAGTGCAAGAGTTCAGTTACCAATTACCGTGTGGTCGGGGAAAATTTTTCTCAAAAGGCTATTTTTCTGCGATTTGTGCAATTCTGCGTAGCCGTCGGTAACACACTGTAAACTAATTTTGTAACCCCCAAAATTGAGTTATGCGAAGTACATTCAAGGTCTTATTCTACGTGAAGAAAGGCAGTGCAAAGCCCAACGGCAATCTGCCTTTGATGTGCCGCCTTACGGTGAACGAGGAAATTAAACAGTTCAGTTGCAAGATGGACGTTTCGCCCCGTCTGTAAGATGTGAAGAATACCTACCATGAACTTGTACGGAACTTGTTCGTCTTTTCTGTTTTCACGGGATTGGTGCGGACGAGAGAACCTCACCACGAACAACCTGCGAACATTTTTTGACACATAGGAAGATTATCATGACTCTATACCCTCCTTTGTCTCCGATCCTATCATTAAAAAATACGGCCTCAAATTCAAAATAGTTTTATGTCGTATCGTTATTTTATCATGTCAAGGCCACTGGCGGTGTACCATTGGTTTAAACGGTAGGAGCGTATGGCATAGTTGACATAGTTTTTAAACGACTCAGAGCTTGAATAATTTTCCAGAGCCACGATAGGATATATGGTAAGTCCGTTGTAATAAGGTTCGATATTGTCTCCGACTTGGTCATACATTTTAAGATTTTCCCCAAATCCGTTAACTTGAATCAGACATGTTTTGCTGTATGTAGAAAACCATTCATCGGTAAACGCACCTGTCTTGCGCATGAAATCGACAAAGTCAAGCTGTACATAAGGAAAGTTCTCCAAGAATGTTTCCTCGCCTTTACCGTCATTCAAGGTGTTTTCTGTATGATGGCATTTGTTGATAAAAGCATCCACAATATCATTCATGGTGATTTTGCTGTCAACCAGAGCTTTCTTTGTATCTGCAGCAAGATTGTCAAGTTGAGAGGCATCGATGAGAGACAGCGTCGCATATTTTTCGTTATCCTCCATATTATTGAAAAGCCATTCACCGGAATATATTACAAACCTCGATAAGTCGGCACGTGGCTTGGCATAAAGATACGACAGATTTTCGTGCCAAGGCCATCCTACGGACGAAAGGGATACTTCACTTGCTACAAAAAATTTCGTTTTGTGGCGCAATTCATATGCAACCTCCACGCTTGCCATCATACAGGCGTGCATTATTACGAATTCATAACCGGACAGAGTAAGGTTAGCTATTTCTCTGTTTTCAAGATATTTCTTAACATCGCCTCCCATGCCTCTGACTTTGTCCGCGACATCATCATCGTTGCCAAACGGCAATATGCCACTGCCATGTCCAAAAAGCATGAGTCCATAGCTCTTTGCCGGTGCGATGCTCCGGACATCATTCTGCACTTCCAGATAGCGTTCGATATCGCCATGAGTTTCAATCGGTTCATATTCTTTGACAATCTCACTTACTATGGCAGGCGTTTCATCGTGCGTTATTTTTAACAAAACTGGAGCGCTGAATTGGACAAAATTTGGCGATGAGTCGAGGTAGACGTAAAGGCTACCGGCATAGCTGTCGTCCCATCCTGCTTCCATTTTATTGATATAATCCAGCTGACAATCACTCAGCTCAATACCGCCTTCACCTGTAATATCCCCCCAAATATAAGCAAGAATGGTTCTACCTTCAGGTATATAGTCTTCATTAACAGATTCGTCGTCATTATTGCATGACGTAAACATTACGGAGACCGACAGTAGCAATATAGTTATGATGTTACGATAAAATAATTGCATTGTATTCATAAAAGTGTGAGTTCAATATAAAATTAAATAACTGAAAAAAATTGGCAATTAGCTATAAATATTAAGAGTTTGAAATGCTGAATTTCAAACTAAAACTTTTATTGCTATGCTTACCGGAAACAAAGTTATAAAAAATCTCTAGAATAACCTCAAAAAAAATGGAAGGAATAACGCTAAACGACTCAAATACCCCAGTCAATCAATAAAGCATTTGAAAATGGGACTATAAGGAGTGTGACAGTGCAAACTTTCCACTAATAGCAATGATGCAGAACTGGAAAGAATATTTGTGGTCGATTGTCAGGGAAATGATATAAACAATTTCAGAACAATGTGTACGAAACTATAATCATATTCTGATAGGTGATACCTATCAAATTGACATTGACTGCATATAGTTTTTTGATTGAGACATTGTAGTATTGAATATTTATTCTAATTTTACATTTAGAAGAGCTATTTGACAGCATGCTACCAGAAAAATACACAAGGCTCTACCCCCAAAGGGTAGAGCCTTGTGTATTCCATTCAATCGCAGCCCTTATCTCTTCACTTTCAATGCCGAAAGAATGCGGGAAAAGATCTCGGTATTATCTATAACCCCGCAGAAGTCCTGCGCATGAGGACCATAGGCATAAACCGGCACCAATACGGGAGAATGCCCGCCGGTTGCAAAATGTCCGGAGACCTCTCCTTTGGAAATATTTCCTTCGCCCAATGCTAGACCACCCGTCTCATGGTCGGCCAAAACGACGACGAGCGTCTCCCCATTTTCATCGGCAAACTTCAACGCCTCGGCAACCGCTTTATCAAAATCGAGCGTTTCCCTCACGACCCCTTCGATATTCCCGGCGTGAGCCCCATGATCGATCTCCGCCCCTTCGACCAACAAGAAAAACCCTTTCTTAGATTTTCCGGCAAGGAAAGAGAGGGCAAAATCGGTAACACTTCTCAAATATGCCGTATCGCGCCCGTTCTGTACCCACTCGGCATCACGATCGCACGCAATAAGAGCGATCTTGTCTGCGGAAACATGAGGCAACTCCCTGAAATCATGGATAACACCGAATCCTTGATGCCTCAAAGAGTCGAAACGTTCCACTCCGATATTCTCAAAAAGCGAAACACTGCTACCTGCGACAAAAAGGGCCTTCGTGCGAATCAAATCGGACAGTATCTCCCGAGTCATGCTTCGCTGGGGCTGATGCGCATAAAAAGCAGCCGGTGTAGCTCCCGAAATTTTATCGGTCGTAACAATACCGGTAGCATAGCCTTTTGAAGAAAGTATTTCGGTCATATTCGATAAAACATTCCCTTCACTATCGACTCCCAAGCTCCCATTATTCGTTTTATGCCCCGTCGCATAGGCTGTTCCCGAGGCGGCAGAATCGGTTATATAACGGTTCTGCGACTGTGTCTTGACCAACCCGATATGACGCATACGGGCAATCGTAAGATCTCCCCCGTTTGCATGCAATGCCGCCGTCATGTGCGCCAGTCCCATACCGTCGCCCACCATGAGGATAACGTTCTTCACTTTCCCGCCGGAGCCGTCGGTCCGGTACGTAGGAACGTAAACCGCCAGCCTCTCGGGAGAGGTATAACTATTGAATTGCGCAAAAGTCGTTGTAAACGGGAATACCGCCACAAAGAAAAATAATGTCCGGATAATCGTTGTTTTCATATCTGTCAAAATAAATATTTCAATCCTTCATAAGCCAATATCGTCTCGGGAAATACCTCGCAAGCCTCGGACAACAAATCCTTCTCATCGTTGTAACGAGCCGAAAAGTGGCCTATCATCAACTTCTTCACCCTAGCCCGCAAAGCGACGGTAGCTGCCTGACGCGCCGTAGAATGGGAAGTCTGTTTGGCCAATGCAAGCGACTCATGAGCGAAGGTCGCCTCATGATAAAGCAAATCGACACCTTCGACCAATGGTATCAACTTCTCGCTATATGCCGTATCGGAACAATATGCATAACGTTTCGGCGGAGCAGCGGGGCGTGTAAGGCGATCATTGGGTACGATTGTCCCATCGGGCAAAACAAAATCCGCCCCGGCTTTGATTTCAGCCCGGCGGAAATTGGGTATTTTATAAAATTCAGCCACATCACCCAATAAATGGCGGGGAGATTCTTTCTCTTCAAATAGAAAACCGGCAGTAGGAATCCGGTGCTTCAACGGCAAAGTCTTCACCGTAAGCGTCTTATCCTCATAAATTATTTCCTGCGAAAAGGGAGAAAACGGTTCGATACGCACCTGAAAAGGAAGGTCATG
The DNA here is from genome assembly GCA_900547555.1 of uncultured Porphyromonadaceae bacterium. Classification (GTDB taxonomy): domain Bacteria; phylum Bacteroidota; class Bacteroidia; order Bacteroidales; family UBA11471; genus Caccoplasma. Next base: position 4,697 of record URHG01000051.1, read on the forward strand.
GCAGAATGTCTCGAACATAGGCGGGAATACCCGCAACGCATCGGGAACCGCATGTACAACGATTTCTCCTCCCCGATCGAAAAGCCCCAACGTGGATATGAGCCCTACAAGTCCCAGACAATGGTCGCCATGCAGATGCGAAATAAAAATGTGTTGCAAACGGCCCAACTTCAACCCTTGCCGACGATAACACTGCTGAGTACCCTCCCCGCAATCGATAAGAAATACCCTATCGCGATGACAAAGCGCTTGGGCACTGGGATTATGACGATTGGTAGGAAATGCCGAACCGCAACCTAACACCGACAATTCAAAACTATTCATGCAAAGATTTTTCACTTTCGTTCCGAATACAAAAATAGTCATTCGACAACGGTATCGCAAATTTTAAAGATTTCGTTTCGATGACATTTTCAAAACCCATTACCCGCTCAAAACAAACTTTTCTCCTGCAAACCCATCTTCCGCCCCATAAAAAAGAAGCGCCGACCATAAGGTCGGCGCTTACTATGATAAGCCGTTGCAACAATTATTTATTGTCTTTGGCAAGTTTCTCTTTCAAAGCGGCCAGTTCTTCGATGTCTCCGAGAGTCGTTTTCTCTACGGGAGAAGAAATGGCAGCAGACTCTTCGGTCTTCGCAGCTTTTTTAGCGGCTTTCTTGGCAGAAGCCTCTTTTTGAGCCTCGGCTTTCGCTACATCTTCGAAGATACGGCTGTGAGAAAGAATGATGCGTTTGGCATCTTTGTTGAACTCGATTACCTTGAAGTCGAGTTTCTCATCAACCTGAGCCTGAGTTCCGTCTTCCTTAACGAGATGCTTGGGAGTTGCGAAACCTTCTACTCCGTAAGGTAATGCGATAACCGCACCTTTTTCGAGCATTTCGATAATCGTTCCCTCATGGATAGAACCTACAGTGAACACGGTCTCGAATACGTCCCAGGGATTTTCTTCGAGTTGTTTGTGTCCGAGGCTGAGACGACGATTTTCTTTGTCGATTTCAAGAACTTGAACTTCGATGTCGGCACCGATTTGAGTAAACTCAGAGGGGTGTTTGATTTTCTTCGTCCAAGAGAGGTCGGAGATATGGATAAGACCCTCTACACCTTCTTCGATTTCTACAAATACACCGAAGTTGGTAAAGTTACGAACTTTGGCCTGATGGCGCGAACCGACAGCATATTTGGTTTCGATATTTTCCCAGGGATCGGGTTTGAGTTGTTTGATACCCAACGACATCTTGCGCTCTTCGCGGTCGAGTGTAAGGATAACGGCTTCTACCTCATCGCCTACTTTCATGAAGTCTTGTGCGCTGCGCAAGTGCTGCGACCACGACATTTCCGAAACGTGGATAAGACCTTCTACACCCGGAGCGATTTCGATGAATGCACCGTAGTCGGCCATAACGGCAACTTTTCCTTTGACTTTGTCGCCCACTTTGAGATCGGGATCGAGAGCATCCCAGGGGTGCGGAGTAAGTTGTTTCAGACCGAGAGCGATACGTTTCTTCTCGTCGTCGAAGTCGAGAATAACGACATTGAGTTTCTGGTCGAGCGAAACGACTTCTTCGGGGTGGCTTACGCGGCCCCAAGACAAGTCGGTGATGTGGATAAGACCATCGACACCGCCGAGGTCGATGAACACGCCGTAAGAGGTAATGTTCTTGACCGTACCTTCGAGTACCTGACCTTTTTCGAGTTTAGCGATGATTTCTTTTTTCTGTTGTTCGAGTTCGGCCTCGATGAGGGCTTTGTGCGAAACAACGACATTCTTGAATTCCTGATTGATTTTAACGACTTTGAATTCCATCGTTTTGCCTACGAATACATCGTAGTCGCGAATGGGTTTAACGTCGATTTGCGAACCGGGCAAGAAGGCTTCGATGCCGAATACATCGACAATCATACCGCCTTTGGTACGGCACTTGATGTAACCCTTGATGACTTCGTCGTTTTCGAGGGCAGCATTTACGCGATCCCACGAGCGGGTTGCGCGGGCTTTCTTGTGAGAAAGTACCAACTGACCTTTTTTATCTTCTTGGTTTTCGATATAAACTTCGACCGTATCGCCCACTTTGAGTTCGGGGTTGTAACGGAATTCGTTCATCGAAATAACGCCATCGGATTTGTAACCGATGTTGACAACAACTTCACGTTTGTTGATAGAAATAACCGTTCCTTCGATTACCTCTTTGTCTTTTACGGTGTTGAGCGACTGGTCATAAGTAGCGACCAATTCCTCGCGGCTTTTTTCACCGACTACTTCGCCTTTTTCATAGGCTTCCCAGTCGAAGTTTTCAACGGGGGAAATTTGTTTTTCTTCCATGTTTTTTAAATGATTGATTTTCTTACTACTAAATTAGACATTATATGGTCTCTAAAAATCGGGGCAAAGATAGTTCTTTTTTTTAACCCGACAAATTCATTCAAAAGATTTTCACCCTTTTACGATAAAACACAGGTAAGCTCGATGAGACACGCATCAGAATACTACTGTCATTCCGAACCGAGACCTACGGGTTGAGTGTGAGGAATCGCCGACACACCACTTCCTTGTCATTCCGAGTGAGGCTGTCAAGCCGACGAGGAATCCCTCGTTCATCGTCTCTTGAACAGAGATTCTTCGGGGTTACACTCCTCAGAATGACATCTACCGAAAAAAGCTATAACTATTGGCGAGAGATTCTTCACTTCGCTCATGCTGCGTTCAGAATGACAATGCTTGCCATTCCAAAGAAAGTATCACTTGCCGGGAAACAGAAACTCCCACCGCTATGCAGCAGGAGTTTTTAAAGAAAACCGACGAAAAGGCAGAAAGAGACACGACCATCATTTTTTCCCGGCGGTTGCCATTTCTTCCATAATGTCATCGGGAGGTTCGGGCAAATCGGGTAAAGAGGCTCGCCGCGAAGACCGGACGTCGCCCATCTCCCCGCCACGAATATAATTCCGATATTCGAGAGGTGTAAAACCGGTCTTTTTCTTAAAGAGAGAGAAGAAATGTTCGGCCGATTTATAATTGAGCATATACGAAATTTCTTTGACCGAATGGGAAGTGCGCATGAGCAACTCCTCGGCTTTTTTTATTTTCAGTTCTTGAAAATACTTGGCCGGAGCATAACCGGTATAGTCCTTGAACACTTTACGAAACCAACTGTACGAAAGATTGAGTTTCTCGGCCAACTCCTCGACATCGACATTTTTGTAGAGGTTTTCTATCATGATGATTTTCGACCGCTCTATCTTCTGACTGATACTGTCTTCTTCGAAAATACGATTGCTCGATATATAACAGATAAGCCCGAGTATATGCATGACGATACCCGACAAGCATTGTTGGGCGGCATTTTTTCCGCCGTTGGCAACTTCGATGGCCGACTGGAAGAGCTTCACCAGCTCGGCATTGAAACCGATTTTGAGCACGGGATTATCGGGCGTAATACCGGCTTGGCGAAACCACAACTCAGCCACTGGGCCGTTGAAGCCGATATAATATTCGTTCCACCCGATTTTCTCCGAAGGGGAATAGGTATGCCACTGCCCGGGGAAAAGGCACAGCAAAGCTCCTTTGGTAAGAGACTGTTTCGGTGTACGGTCGGAAGTAAACGACCCGGCCCCTTTTGTGATATACAACAATTGGAACTCTTGCAAAACACGACCTTTACCCACATTGAAAAAGTAGCCCGAAGGGTGATCTTTCAACGGATAATGCTCTCCGGCCTTGATAATCTGAAAACCGACCGTATTGACATATACGCCAAAATGCATATCGGTCTTGGTCGCATTGAGATATTTTATATCGTTCTCCAAATCGTTGTAGTTCATGCCCCGAATGTGTGTCTTCGACAAAACCTTCTTACACACAACAACACTGTCGGAATGTAAGATAGATAGACAAACATAATAAATATATTCGATATAATCAAATGAAAGAACCAAAATTTGCAGTTTGCCACCATTTTTTACAGTCTTTTTCTTCATGGTTTCATGACGGTCGGACATCGGTTCCTGTTACTTTTCACCGAATATCGGCATTTCTGCTCGTCAGACAGATCGGTAATCCGACATATAACGGCTCTATCTCTCTTACACAAATCATGGAGACAAAGACGTGCTTGCCTTTATCGAGCCGCCGGGAGCGAAGGAAAAGGCGGAAGATGGGCAAGGACTGTTTGAGCGGAGCGAATTCCGCAGCTCTCGTCTGCGAGTAAAACAAAAGACAGGAATACCCGATAACGAACAGACGACCTTTCCGGATTACTTCTTTGTACCGGGAAAGAAGTAACAGACACTGTCATTCCGAGTGTATGCGAGGAATCCCAGACTATACGCTCTCTTGATAGGAGATTCTTCACTTCTCTACGTTCCGTTCAGAATGACATCGTGCCGTAAGGGCTTCAACACCTTTGCAAGGGACTCTTCCTCCCTACGGTCGTCAGAATAACATCGCACCACAAGGACGGCAGCCATTTGTCATTCCGAACCGACGCCAAGCCGAGTGCCGTGCAGAACATGCTTGTTCGGGCACTGCCGAGGCGCGAAGGAGGAAAACGAAGTTAACCGAGGCCGGTAGGCCAACGAGGAATTTCATACTTTTTACTCGTTTAAGTAGAGATGCTTCGCTATCGCTCAGCATGACAACCAAATGTCATTCCGAATGAACATGAGGAATCTCCGACTCTCTATTGGTTGAGATTCTTCGGCGCTCCACGCCTCAGAATGACATTTCTGTCATCTCTAACGTAGGTGAGAGATCCCATACAATACGTTCACTTGGCGGGAGATTCTTCCTCCCTTGCGGTCGTCTGAATGACAAATGTGTCATTCCGAGTGAGGCCGGTAGGCCGACGAGGAATCCCACGTTCTGTACATTTGGCGAGAGATTCTTCAAGGCAAAGCCTTTCAGAATGACATTGCACTTGGAGTAAGATTCTTCCTCCCTACGGTCGTCAGAATGACATACGCTTCGCAGGAGATTCTCCCTATGATTCCGGAACGACAGCTCATATAAACAGAAAGAGAACGAAGTAAGAAACAGTACAACAACAAAAAGGGTGGAGGCCCATGACCTCCACCCTTTTCTTATTTAGGGAATCGTTTCCGATCTTCTTATTACTTCTTGATCACTTTCTCTACCTCGACTGTACCGTCGCTGTAAGTCGTGCGAACGAAGTTCAACCCCGGAGTCAATTCGCTTTGTACGGCTCCGCTGATCGAGTAGATGACGCTCGATACCACCGTCTTCTCTACTTCGGGGGCGATAACCGATGAGCTGCCCTCTACTTTGTAGAAGGTATTCAACTGGCTTCCCAATACTTGGCCGGTTACATCTTTAACGCCTTTTACAAGGAATTGATAAGTACCTGCTGCAAGCGGGGTAGCAGCATTGGGACGGGTTACCGTCATCGTATTGCCCTCTATCGTGTAAGTACAGTTATGAACCGGGAGAGCCGGAGCTGCGAAGAATACAACCAAGTCTACATCTTGTTCGGCTGCCAACGGGTTGTTGAAGGTCAATACGAACGTTGTGGCGGTTTCTTCCAGTACGGCCGGGGCAGCATATTCACCTCCGGCAGGTGATACCGATTGCAGTTTGAGTTCGCCATAACCCGGACCTTTCACGGTAAATTTGTCGACATAGAATTCAGCAGCCGTCGATTCGAAGCGTACATACTTCTCTGCGGTACCATTATACGAACCGATAACAGAGCCGCTCTCGCCGTTGGCAATCGTGCCTTCGCCGATCAGTTCCCAAGTATCGCCTTCGAGCTCATCACCCACATAAATGCGGATCGGCGTATCTTGTTTCGTATTCGAAATCTTCACTTCGATATCGAAAGGTCCGGCAAAGGTCTGATCGGATGCTACACTGGCTTTACCGGACGAACCGAGGAATGCCAATCCTTTATTATCTTGAAGGAACATGCGACGACCGCTCTCTCCATAGAACGACCAGCCGGCATATTGACGGTAACCTGTGTACGCATTATCTTTCGGGAAGATATGCACACGGAAGTGATCTTTTTCCGACCATTCAGAGTAAGTGATACCCTCGGGCCATGTGGCGCCGTCTTTTACAACTGCATTGACCGCCTTTGTCGTGTCGACTTCGTCATACGTGAAGTCTACGAGATAGAACCATTCCGAATGAGGAGTATGGAAGTCGGTGCTATATACGACTTTTTCGCGCGCCATATAGTTTTCATTCTCGACATCTACACTGACAACTTCCGAAGAGATGTATTTCTCACCGGCAGCAATCACTTTGATGGTTGCACTTTCGCCATAGAATTTGATAGCCGTTCCGTCATAGAGGAAGCTGCTCGTGGTAGGCTCGCTGCCATCGGTCGTATAGTAGAAGTTGTAACCGGTGTATTCTTCGGCCAACGGATTGACAACAACCGATACATATTGGTCTTCTTGCTTGGGCTCGCCCAAAGTAGGTACGGGCAACTGAGCTTTCACGTAATAGTATGCTGTAACAGGAGTTTCCAAAGCTGTGCCTTGGGCGTCTTTCACACCGGCCAGATAAAGTACATAGTTACCGGGAGTCAATGCGGTTTCGGCATCGGAACGGGTGATGGTTACTTTCTTTCCTTCTACTGCGACTTCGCAATTTTTGGTGTAAGTATCACCTTCGACAGGAGCACCGAAATAAGCAACGGTAGCCTCATCGATGGTTGCATCGAGGTTGAACGTAGCCGTGAAAGCAGATTGAGCTTTATCTATCTCGACAGGTTCTTCCTGCGTACCGCCGGTCGGATTTATAGACAACAACGACAATATGTCCTGACCGATACCTTTCACAATGAAGTCGAACAACAAGCCGTTCGTTTTCTTCGGATTGGAACTCGGGAATTCGATACGGATATATTTATTTCCCGTGCCGTCATAAGAAAGCGTTTGTTTATGTATTTTCTTATCTATCGGCTGTGTAAGCGTAGCGACGGTTTCCCATTCTCCATTGAGATCATCGGCTACCGATACGACGCAAGTCATATTTCCTGATGTTTTATTACCGGTTCCCAAGAACATCGTAATATCGAACGGAGCGGCAAGAGCCACATTATAGGTATAGGTGGTCGAACCGCCATTACCATTGGTGAAATAAAGGGCACGGTCCGTTGCACCGGCATCGGCTTCGGTAGCAGGGCTATAATCGCCCGACTCGGCTACGGTCTGACCGTAAATCATAATACGGGTATTGTTCGATGCCAATGTCCAATTTTTCCATTGAGCCGATTTTTCACCGCTCTTTTCGGCCCAAAGCGTAATATTGCCAGTAAAAGGTGCATTTGGGTCGGTCAACGCACCATCGAGTTTCGTATCGCCGGCAGCAGCATCGTAATATCCCCAGTTGGTGGGCAACATATTGAAGTCGCTCTGATAGAGCGTTTTCTCACGAGCTACATAACCGCTATTGGTAATTTGTTGCGTAGCTACTTCCGAATTTTTGTAACCTTCACCTATGGCGATGGCTTTAACGGTAGCAGAAGCACCGGCAAAAGTGAACGGTTCGGCATAAAGCGTGCTTTCGGCCGTAGGTTCGCTGCCGTCGATCGTATAATAAATAGCATAAGCCGTAGGCTCAACACCGTCGGTGGTCGACGTAATCGTAACGGTTACATCTTTCTCGTTTTGATTGGTTGTGATAACCGGTGTTGCCAACTTGGTCATAGCCTCATTTACGAAAGCGTATTCGGCCACTTCGGAATTGCGATATTTATCGGCGCAAGCGATGGCTTTCACCGTGCAATCGTTGACAAGTTTCACAGGTGTTTCGGCTTCATACAATGTACCGGTTTCGGCCGTAGGCTCGCTGCCGTCGATCGTATAATAGATTTTCAGACCTTCGATGGCAGGTTCGGCAGTAGCCGTAATAGAGAGAGTATATTCGACGGTTTCACCAACACGAGTAGTCGAAATCACCGGTGTGGGACAAGTTCCTACATAGGGAAGCTCATATTGCTCGCCGGCAATCAGGTAGTTGGCGGCGTTTACAAACAATTTGGCACCAGCCTCGGTAAGACCGTTGGCAGCACAAGTAGCATCGTTGGCATCAAACGGAATCATCACAAAACCTTTACCATCGACCCAAGCCTCCGCAATGGCATCTTGCCCGCCTACGGTTGCAATAGTGGTTTGTGCAGGTGTATTATTGGCAAATTCCCCGTTCGATTGGAAATAACGAACAGTGCCCTCTACCGTATTAAATGCAGTGATTTCATTACCTTCGATACCTGCAAAAATATCATGTTCAGCATAAAGAGCCACACGAACTGCCGTAGGAGAAGGAGCTACATCGCCGGGGTTACCGCCATTCTTTCCTGCGGGAGAGGTTTTGGCATACCAGAATGCTTTGGTGGAAAGAACGGGTACTTTACCTACAATCTTATCGAACGATGCTGCCAAAGCCGAAGAAGAACCAGTCTTACCCGCCAATACGACGAGGTCATAGCCAGTGAGGGCGTCGGTTTCGAGATTTCCGGTCAGCGTTTTATCGTCGTAGTTGAGAGCGGTTACTTCCATACCGGCTGCTACAAGTGCATTGTACACACCTTCGGTCGTCTCGGTAGCACCGCAGAGGTAAGCTACTTTAGGAGCTTCGGCCGGTTCGGGAACCGTATAAGTACCTTCGATAACGAGGTCATTAAGTCCCATACTTTTGCCAGCATCAAGAGCGACATGAAATTCGATAGAAACAATTTCTCCTTCGCCTGGTGTGATACCGGAAATATCATACGACCAAGTTGAATACGTATCTCCAACCTCTCTCGCACGATTAGGCAACGATTCTTTTTGCAATTCGACCGATGCACCCGATGCTGTTTTTACATAAATAGACGTTTTACCACTGCCTGTACCGAAACGAGCAGCATTTACAGTCAATTTTGTCGGAGTAAAAGTAACACCTTCTTTTGGAGTTAATGTAAATGTCCACGCTTTCGTAGGATCTGAGAATTTTTCAGAAGGAGAAATTTTGGTAAAAACAACTTCGGTAGAAGTAAGCTCCGAATTTGTCTTAGCCTCCTCATCAGCATAATACGCGAATTCCTCCGTTCCTGAAAAAGAGAATTTCGATTCCAGCGCCATAGAGCCTGAAAGAATATTCTCTACCGAAACGGTGACTTGTTGATCGGCCCCCCCTTCGGTAAGGCCCCATTTAGCTGTTACAGGAGTCTGCGCACTTGCCCACGACGATGCGCCGAAGAACAAAGCAGCCGCTGCAAACAGTCTACCAATCTGAGTAATTTTTCTTTTCATGATAGAAAATTTTGGTTAATAAATTATAGTTATTTCAATAGATACATTTATAGAAATGTACGTGTTTACAAAATTAGATTTTTTGAAGCGCAAGCACACTTCATATATTGACCGAAAAACTATACAAATTGATACAATATATTTCTTTGACTTATCTATTTATTAAGATAATTTATGTTGCTCCGCGATAAAACCTGTCATTCCGAGCATACACAAGGAATCTTATTGTTTTATGCACTCAACAAGGGATTCTTCCTCCCTGCGGTCGTCAGAATGACATGATTGTCATTCCGAGCGCATGTGAGGGATCTCCGGCTATCCGCAAAAGATTCTTCGGTGCTTCGCACCTCAGAATGACATTGCGCCGTAGGGGCGTCAACACCCGGCAAGGGATTCTTCCTCCCTACGGTCGTCAGAATGACAATGTTCCGTAACTTCTTTCCCGCCGCAAAGAAGTTACCAAGAAA
>URHG01000052.1 GCA_900547555.1 uncultured Porphyromonadaceae bacterium
TTCGACCTCAAAGCCGTTTGCCCGCAGTGCCGCGGCGCAGCCCGTCTGAGTGTCCGTGTCCTGTGCAAGCATGATTTTTAACATTTTTCCCATAATTAGTACCTCCGGGTTGATTTTTCAATTGGATTTTACCATATATGGGAATAAATGTCAATAATAAATTACCATTTTTTGGAAATTTTTATTTTATGCTGCTATATTACTATTTTTTTCCCAAACGGCCAAATCTCGGCTCAAAATACGACGCCCCGGCATTGAATACCGGGGCGTCGACAAGACTTATGATATAACTAATCATTCATCGAAAGCAAAAGTTCTTCATTCGACGAAGTTTTTTCCATACGGTCTTTGATGAAAGTCATGGCTTCGATAGAATTCATATCGGAAAGATATTTACGAAGAATCCACATACGGTTGAGCGTATCCTGATTGAGCAGCAAATCATCTCGACGGGTACTCGATGCGGTAATATCGACAGCCGGGAAGATACGCTTGTTGGAGAGTTTGCGATCGAGTTGCAACTCCATGTTGCCGGTTCCCTTAAACTCCTCGAAAATCACATCGTCCATCTTCGAACCCGTTTCGGTAAGCGCCGTAGCGATAATCGTAAGGCTACCCCCGTTTTCTATATTACGGGCCGCACCGAAGAAACGCTTGGGCTTATGCAACGCATTGGCATCGACACCTCCCGAGAGGACTTTGCCCGAAGCCGGAGACACGGTATTGTAGGCCCGCGCCAAACGGGTAATGGAATCGAGAAGAATAACGACATCATGTCCGCACTCGACCATACGCTTGGCCTTTTCCAATACAATGCTGGCCACTTTTACATGACGTTCGGCCGGCTCGTCGAATGTCGACGAAATCACCTCGGCTTTCACGCTGCGTGCCATATCGGTAACCTCCTCGGGACGTTCGTCGATAAGCAATATCATCATATACACCTCGGGGTGATTGGCGGCAATGGCATTGGCAATATCTTTGAGAAGCATCGTTTTACCGGTTTTGGGTTGAGCAACGATAAGTCCACGCTGTCCTTTTCCGATAGGGGCGAACATATCGACAACCCGGCACGATATGTCGTTGCCCTGCCGGCTATCGGTAAGATTGAATTTTTCTTCGGGAAAGAGCGGAGTAAGATGATCGAACGGCACTCTGTCGCGTACAAACTCGGGCGAGCGACCGTTGATACGGTCGACTTTCACAAGCGGGAAATATTTCTCTCCTTCTTTGGGAGGACGGATAGGCCCCTCTACCACATCGCCCGTCTTCAAGCCGAACAACTTCACCTGTGCCGGAGACACATATATATCATCGGGCGATGCCAAATAATTATAATCGGACGAACGAAGGAAACCATACCCGTCGGGCATCATTTCCAATACACCCACACCGGAGAGGATTCCGTCAAAATCGAAAACTTTTTCCTGTGCTTGGGGGCGATATATGGGAGCCGGTACATTCGAGGTCATTCCCGATGACGCATTATTCTTTCCTCTCGGGACAAAACGTTGACGCTCACTCCGGGGAAAGAACGATTGCAAATGCACATTACTACTATCGGAAACAGGTTTGATTACGGATTCCTCTTCTCTCCGTACGGTATCGCTTTCTTCGGAAACGGAGTTTTGAGACTCGGGAAGATTTTGTTCCGTCGGAGCGGTTTCAGCAGTTGCCGCATCGACGCTCAATTTCTGTATCTTGGGACGACGTCCTCTCGGCTTGGCCGCCGGAACGACCTCCGGTTCCTGCGAGAGTTCTTCTGTCTTTTCGGACTCTACGACTGCCGGTTCTGCCGGAAGTACATTTTCGGGATATGTGATTTCGACCTGATCGGTCAAAGCGGGGTGAGTAAAACGCACTCGACGGGGTTTGGCCGCAGGCTCTACCGGAGTATCTTCGGCAACGGCATTATCGGTTACAGCCGGAAGAGCTTCTTCGGGTTCCTTCACTTTCGGTTTGCGCCCCCGTACCGGTTTCTCGGGTTTGCTTTCCGATGGAACAGCATCGGGAGCTTTCGTAAAACTTTTCTCCGTCCGCTTAGATGCGGACTGATTTTCTTTGACGGCATTCCGTTTTTCGGCCATATTTATGGCCTGTTGGTCGAGTATGGCATAAACCAACTCGTCTTTATCGGAAAAACCGGTGCTCTCCAAATTCATTTCACGAGCAATACTTTGCAATTCATCAAGATTTTTGTCTTTCAGTTCCAGAATGTTATACATAAAATTCAAGGGTATTTTCTTTGCAGCTGTTCAAACACACCACTACCCTTCGGAATAAAGGGCGAAAAATGCTGCATCAATAAAATATGATTTTAATAGGTGACGGAATAGATAAAAAAAATCGAAAAAACGTTTGTCGGTTTCTATTCCGCTGCAAATATATCGGATTTTTTCGACAAAACAGTCTAAAATGCAGAGAAGTTTTTATGTTAATTATTTTTCACACCTGATTTCCCATATTTGCCGGGTAGCAGAAGTGATTTTATAGCAATCCGATGCTCTCTCGCCGACAATCCACACGATCTCCTCTCCGGCACAAAGCAACCACGCCGACTGCTTAAGAGCCAAACTGTACTTGTTGTTATTGAAATAATCGCTCAATTTCTGATGTCCTTTCATTCCGAACGGGCGGAACTTATCACCCTCGCTCCATGTGCGCAACATGAGAGGGAAAGGCAAAAGTCCGGCATCGAAACAGGCCGTATCCCGACGACGGGGTATCCGATAACCATCGGCATCGAACAACGTAAGGGTCAGCTTCACCGGCTCATCGACGACAAAAGTACCGTATTCTATCGTACGGATTTTTTTTTCGGAACGGCGTGGGTACAAAACAAAATCGGCACGGTCTTTGAGCAACCGGTACACGGGAGCATCGAAAAATCGCCCCGACGGAGCATCAACCGCTGCCCAAATATCATCGAGCTGAGCCGATAAAAATCCATACTCTTTAATCATTTCAAAAAGCAGTGTCCGAGCTCCGGGCAAAGTTCGCAACACCTCGATGTCGATATGCACGCCATCGCTTTCATGCCGCATAAGCCGTTCTTTATATCCTTCGACAGCACTGCGATAAACGGCTTCGACCTCCCGCAAATAATCGGCCGTATGAGACAACGACTCATAAACCGACGGATTTATCGCCTGCATAAGAGGCAACAACTGCAATCTTATCTTATTACGGGTATAAAGAGTTTCCCGATTGGTACTATCGACGACAAAAGAGAGATGTGCATCGAAAAGATACGATTCGATCTCGGCACGGCTGAGCGACAACAAGGGGCGTATTACCGAACCGTTTACCGGTTGTATACCGGTAAGCCCAGCTATTCCCGTCCCGCGTATAAGGTTGAGCAACATCGTCTCTATGGAATCGTCGCGATGGTGCGCCACAGCCACATAAGCAGCTCCGGCCTCCCGACGTTGCTGCTCGAACCAAGCATACCTCAATTCCCGACAGGCCATCTCGACCGACACCTTATTGGTCTCGGCATACGCAAGCGTATCGAATGCCACTTCCCGGAAAGGGACACCCAGCTCTGCCGCCACATTTTCTGCGAAACGACGATCCCGCAACGACTCTTCTCCCCGCAACCCGAAATTGCAATGACAAGCCTCGCAACGATACCCCAACTGGGTAAGGATAGAAAGCAGTGCCACAGAATCGGCCCCGCCGCTCAAACCCACCAAAACGAGATGCTGGTATGACAAGGGGATATGTCGGGCTATATACTGACGTACCCGTTCGAGTAGCGATTGGCGGTTGTCCATGTCGTAAGGATTAGTTTACACAAACATATAAAAAATTTTTCGTTTTTCGTCCCGTTTACATCATTATCCGCATCAATATTATTAAATTTGCACCTGAAACAGAAATTTCATCAGGACATGATAGAAAAAATAAACCGATTGAGAGAAGAAATCGAAGCCCTCTCGGCCACCAAAGCCGAAGAGCTGGAAAATCTTCGTATCAAATACCTGAGTAAAAAAGGAGAAGTATCGCAACTCTTCAACGATTTCAGAAATGTCGCTGCCGAAAACAAGCGGGAAATAGGACAACGATTGAACGAGTTGAAAGAAATAGCCACGGAAAAAATCAATTCGCTACGCGAAACGTTGAATGAAAAATCCGAGGCCGACAATACCATAGACCTCACCCGTACGGCTTACCCCATACCATTGGGAACTCGCCACCCCATTTCGCTGGTGCGGAACGAAATTTGCGAGATATTCGGACGTTTGGGATTCTCCATTGCCGAAGGACCCGAAGTCGAAGACGACTGGCACGTGTTCTCGGCACTGAACTTCGCCGAAGATCACCCGGCCCGGGATATGCAGGATACATTCTTCATACAACGTTCTCCCGACGTGCTGTTGCGTACCCATACCTCTTCGGTACAAACCCGTGTCATGGAACACGCACAGCCCCCGATACGCATCATCTGTCCGGGACGGGTGTATCGCAATGAAGCTATTTCTGCGCGCGCCCATTGTTTCTTCCATCAGGTCGAAGCGCTTTATATCGACAAGAACGTTACTTTTGCCGATTTGAAACAAGCCTTGCTATTCTTTGCCAAAGAGATGTTCGGCCCCGAAACAAAGATACGGCTCCGCCCTTCTTACTTCCCGTTTACCGAACCCAGTGCCGAAATGGATATCTCATGCGACCTCTGCGGCGGGAAAGGCTGCTCTTTCTGTAAACATACGGGCTGGGTCGAAATTCTAGGTTGCGGAATGGTCGATCCCAATGTTCTCGAAGCATGCGGCATCGATAGTAAAACCTATACCGGTTATGCTCTCGGAATGGGTATCGAACGTGTTACCAACCTCAAATACCGCGTAAAAGATCTACGTCTTTTCTCGGAAAACGACCAACGCTTTCTCGAAGAATTCGAATCGGCGCATTGATCGAACAATCATTCATCGCCATACCCCTCTCCTCCCCGGCGAGGGGTATGTCATATATTATAAGGTATGAAAACAGAAGATCGCTATCGAGCTGCTATCGAATGGTTCTCGGCAAATATGCCCGTAGCCGAAACCGAACTGCGCTACAAAGACCCGTATCAACTGATTGTAGCCGTTATCTTATCGGCTCAATGTACCGACAAGAGGGTAAATATGGTTACGCCGGCCCTTTTCGAAAAATATCCTACGGCCGAGAGCCTCGCCGCCGCAAGCCCCGAGGAAGTTTACGAATACATCAAAAGTGTTTCTTACCCCAATAATAAAGCGAAACATCTGGTAGGCATGGCCCGTAAACTGCTCAGCGACTTCGACGGCATTATGCCACAAGACGTAGACGAATTGCAAAAGCTGCCGGGTGTGGGTCGTAAAACGGCCAATGTCGTGGCATCGGTGGCATTCAACAAAGAGGCGATGGCTGTCGATACCCATGTTTTCAGGGTATCGAACCGGATAGGACTGACACACAACTCGAAAACCCCGCTCGAAACCGAACGCACACTGGTAAGCCACATTCCGGGGCATCTGTTACCCATCGCCCACCATTGGCTCATTCTCCACGGTCGTTATGTATGCACGGCCCGCAATCCCAAATGCGATGCCTGCGGGCTACGCGACATTTGCGTTTATTTCGGGAAAAAGGAAAAAGACTAACGTGCCGCTATTTCACCTATTGTGGCTGCAACAAAAGAGATAAGAGACTGCGGAGCGATTTTTATTTGTATTCCCCGCACACCGGCACTGACGTAAATAAAATCGAAATCGAGAGCCGTCGCATGTATATAGGTAGGAAAATGTTTCTTCATGCCTATCGGAGAACAACCGCCGCGTATATATCCTGTCGTCGGCAACAACTCTTTCATGGCGATCATCTCGGCACTCTTATTTCCCGATATTTTAGCAGCAGCTTTGAGGTCGACCTCCATATCTCCGGGAACGACACATACGAAAACACCGTTTCGGTCTCCCCGTAACACTAACGTCTTGAATACTCGATCAATATCCTCGCCCAACTGTTCGGCGACATGCGAGGCCGCCAGATTTTCGGGATCAACCTCATAGGGAATCAATTCATACGATATACCTGCTTTATCGAGCAAACGGGCCGCATTGGTCTTGGTTATCTTCATATCCGCAAATTTTCGAGAACAAATATACGATGTTTTCCAAATAAAAATCCGCCTGCCGACAAATTATCGGCAGGCGGAACAATTTACAAGAAGATTATGATTATCAGATAGCTTTCTCGATATCCCACACAAAAGCTCTCAGACCAAGAGCCGGTTTCGTTTCATCAAGTGTATGCAGGGCTTTAAGAACAATACCCAAACGGGTCTCATCGACAATCGAAAGAATCGCCGAGTTCATACTCGGCCAAGCATGACTGCCGTAATGGGGCTCTCCCGATTTCGTTCCACGTCCCTGTACGTCCTGCCAATAGGTAAAACCTCGACAGTTATTATGGGTAAGTACGTTGTAAACATCTTCATAGTGGGCCTGGTCAAAGGCTATAAACAAAGCTTTCATCGGAACATCTTTTAGTTATTATTCTGTTTCTGCAATTTTTTACGGGTACGTACGACTCCATTCTTAGCAAATATGGCATATACAACCGGTACGATAAGTAAGGTAATCAGTGTCGAAATCGAAAGTCCCCATGCCACTGTCATACCCATAGGCCGCCACATCTCCGAGCCTTCTCCCGTACCCATTGCCATAGGAATCATACCGAAAACGGTTGTCAACGTCGTCATCAACACGGGACGCAAACGGGAACGGCCGGCATGTATGACCGAATAGGTTATGGAATAGCCTCTCTCGCGATTGAGATTGGTATAGTCGATAAGCACGATACCGTTCTTTACCACAATACCGGCCAACATGATGAGACCGATCAGTGCCATTACACTCAACGGCGTACCGGTTACAGCCAATCCCATAAATACCCCGGTAGCGGCAAACGGCAGCGAAAGCATGATGATAAAGGGATAGGTCAATGACTCGAACTGTGCGGCCAATACGATAAAGACAAGCAGTATAATCATAATGGCCAATATAAACAGGTCGCTGAAAATATCTTCCTGATCTTCGAGCGAACCGGCCAAAGAAACCGTTATATCCGAGGGTATATCGATTTGGGCGATCGCCGCTCTTACCTCGGCAGCCAATGTTCCCAATGCAGCATCGGGAGCAACATAGCCGGTAACCGTTACGACACGTTCCCGGTTTTTACGCTCGATAGTAGGGGGTGTAAGACGCTCGACAACTGTTCCCAATTCCCGTACCCGCACTCCTTTTCCGGCAGCATTGTAAATGACGATATTTTCTATATCCTCGATAGACTGGCGGTATTCGGGAGCATAACGTACCGTAATGTCATACTCTTCCCCGTCTTCTCTATAATACGACGCCGTCGTTCCGTTGATGCGGCTCCGTAAGTACGACGATGCCGTAGCTACGTTCAAACCATGCAAAGCCAGTTTTTCCCGATCGAAATCGACATGATATTCGGGTATATAGTCTTCCCGGCTGATACTTGTTCCGGAACAGCTTTTCATCTTTTCCATCACTTTCTGTACCTCACGAGCTATGCGGTCGGTGGTGGTAAAATCATAACCATATATTTCCACATCGACCGATGCCTGAGAAGCCATGCCTCCCGTTCCGCCACCGGCAAGAACTTCAAAGGTCTTTACCTCGACATATTTTTGCAAATCATGACGCATCAACTCACAAATTTCAAGCAAACCCCGCTCACGGTCTCCTACACTCAACAAGTCGATATTCATCGCAACGATGTGCGTACCGTTCTCTTGTATAGAGCCGTAGGTATTATCGGTATCGGCTTGCCCTACGGTGAAATTTATCGTCTTTATTTCGGGATAGTTTTTCTGGAATTCATTCGATATACGTAATGCCACATCTCTCGATATTTCGGTCCGTGTACCGATGGGCAACTCCAAATTCACAGCAATACGGGCGTTATCCTGAGTAGGAAAAAATTCGGTCGGAATCATTTTCGTAAGCATCATACTTCCTAAAAATATGAGAACAGCTATAATAACAACAAGCGACCGATGTCCTACCGCCCAAGTAAGAAGACGGGCATATCCCCGATCGAGAGCATCGAGGGCTCTCTCTATGGGCGTAAATATCAAGGTATACAACCGTCCTTTTTTAGGATCGAGACGCAACCATTGCGAACAAAGCATCGGCGTAAGCGACAAAGCCGCAACGGTAGAAATGATCATAATGATGCTGACAATCCACCCCAACTGACGGAACAGAATACCTGCCATACCGGTAATCAACGTCAACGGCAAGAATACGGCCAACATGGTAAGTGTCGAAGCAATCACCGAAATAGCCACCTCATTGGTACCGTGTATGGCCGCCTGTTTCGGTGCACTTCCTCGCTCGATGTGATTCGTTACGTTTTCAAGCACCACGATAGCATCGTCGACGACCATACCTATCGCTATACTCAAAGAACTCAACGATATGATATTCAATGTATTTCCCGAAATCAACAGATAGCAGAACGAGGCAATCAATGATATAGGGATAGTAATAATGATGATAAATGTAGCTCTCCAACGGCCTAAGAACACCAGCACGACCAACATAACGATGACAAACGTCACCAAAACCGTCTCAACAAGACTGCCGATGGTGTTCTCGATATTGGTGGAAGTATTGATGATGATACCGAGCTTCACGTCCGAAGGTAATTCGGATTGTATAGCCGGCAACTTCTTCAATACGCTATTGGCGATATTCACCGAATTTGCACCCGATTGTTTTTGGATCACAATCATACCACCCTGCTGGCCGTTGTTGTATGCCTCCTGCTCCCGTTCTTTTACCGTATCGACTACCCGTGCAATATCTCGTAAATAAACCGAACTGCCGTTATACGAACCGACAACAATATCATTGAGTTGTTTCGGGTCGGAAAATTCGCCTTGCACCCTTAACGAGTAGGTATTCGAGCCGATATCGAAACTACCGCCCGGCGTATTCAGGTTCTCACTGGCAATAATCGATGAAATAGCCTCAACGGTAAGGTTATAGGCTTCGAGCTTGGCCGGATCGCAATAGACTTGTATTTCCCTTTCGGGTGCACCCGATATGGAAACGGCACCGACTCCCGAAATCCGCTTCAAAGGATTCGCCACTTTATCGTCGAGGATTTTATAAAGACCGGGCATACTTTCTTCGGCCGTTACCGAAAGAATGACAATAGGTATATCGTCGGTTCCGAATTTAAAAAGTACGGGCGTACCGGCATTGTCAGGCAACGAAGAGCGTATCATGTCGATTTTATCGCGCACGTCATTGGTTGCCACATCGATATCGGTTCCGTACTCAAATTCAAGAGTAACAATCGAAAGATTTTCTTTCGATTGCGAAGATATGTCTTTGAGATCGCTCACGGTATTGAGCGTGTTTTCCATAATCTTGGTAACATTCGTCTCTATATCGGAAGCACTTGCACCGGGATACGAGGTAAGCACCATAATCGTATTGGTCTCGATATTCGGCAACAAGTCGATAGAAAGGCGCGTCAAAGAGAAAAGACCGATAACCACCACGGCCACGAAACAAAGTGCCGTAGTAATCGGTTTTTTGACTGCGGTTGAATACAGACTCATATTTCTGATTTTTTAGCGTTTATAAAAACAGGTCTCCGTTTATTCGACGACTGTTACTTCTGCTCCGTTATACAGACGCGATTGTCCGGCGACAACGACACGTGCTCCATCGGGCACACCCGACAACACTTCATACCGCGTATCGGTGCGACGCCCCAACTCCACTTTAACAAAATCGACTTTACCGTCGTCATACACGTAAACATAACGATCGCCCGAACCGGTTTGCTTTACGACTGCCAAATCGGGCAATACGACACGACGTTCGGTTCCGAAATTTATCGTTACGCGTGCAAACATACCGGGACGCACCCGCATATC
This sequence comes from uncultured Porphyromonadaceae bacterium, assembly GCA_900547555.1. Taxonomy (GTDB): domain Bacteria; phylum Bacteroidota; class Bacteroidia; order Bacteroidales; family UBA11471; genus Caccoplasma. Next base: position 9,947 of record URHG01000052.1, read on the forward strand.
TTTGTTATCAAGTTTGATTTCCACCGGGAAAGTACGTGTCGCAGCATCGATGGTCGGATATACCAGACTTACTTTACCGGTAAATTCTTCATTCTTATATACATCGAGACGAATCTTCACCTCCATGCCCTCTTTCACCTGCGTATAAAAGCCTTCCGACACGTGAATCATCAGTTTCACAGGCGTAATCTGTTGCACCGTAAGTACGGGATTTCCGGCATTGTACATATCGCCGTTGTCGTAATTACGGGCCGTAACAATACCGTCGATAGGGCTGATAAGTTGGGTATTCTCTTTCAGATTTTCATAAGAAGTGCGGGCCACATCGAGCTGGGTCTGTTGGGCATCGAGGAGTTGCTTCGACGTTCCTCCCACCTCATACAATGCCAGCTGACGGTCGTATTCGAGTTGTATATTATCGAGCTGGGTTTTCGACTGTATCAAATTGGAGCGATCCATCTCGGCCAATAGTTGACCGGCTTTCACCCGGTCTCCCACTTCCACCAATATCTTATCGATACGCAATACCATCGAAGGAGATATATTATTTACCACATTGGCTTCGACGGTAGCGGTAAATTCCTGCGTCTGGTCGACCGATTGCACATTCACGGTTTCGAGACGAACCTGAGGTTTTTCCTCGACTACCGACGTTTGTTTCTTTTCTTCGGAGCAAGCAGTTAAAACACAAAGTACCACAGCCGAAAGAAGGAGACTTTTTTGGTAATTCTGGAAGACTTTTCTTAGTGCCTTATACTAAGGACTTTGGGAGAATTACCCGTTTTTGAGGTAATGACTTGGCAACTGTGCCATTTGCAGCGTTTTACTATGAATTGCATCCAAGTAACTCTTTACAGATGCAAAAGTAGCTATTTTTATGATATACCAAATAAAATTGTGTATCTTTGCAGTGAAAAATAATAGTGTCTGATATGAACAAGATAAAAGAGGCTTTAGAAGCAAGAGGTATCAGCCAAACAGAATTGGCAGACAGGCTCGGCAAAAGTTTCAATATGGTAAATCTCTATGCTACGAATAAGGTTCAACCACCTATCTCAGTTCTATATCAAATTGCGGACATTTTGAACATTGATGTACGAGATTTACTTGTTCCAAACCAAATAAAAGAACAATCACTACATGGCGAAAAAAGAGGCTAAAACTGACCTTTGGGTTCATGGATTGCTGCAAGAAGCTGATATTCATTTAACGCCACAAGGTTGCGATATAAAGGAAATAGATGAAGCCTTAAAAACGGCTTCTAAATCAAAAACAGGCAATGCAGGCTATCCCGAATATTGTGGGGTGGTGAAAGATTTCATACTTGTCATTGAGGATAAAGCTTTGCTCGACAAGCATATCTATAAGGATGATAAGGGGCTTATTGGGCAAGATGTAAAGACGGTAAGGAATTATGCGGTAAATGGTGCGTTGTTTTATGCTCGGCATTTGGCTGCGAAAACATCGTACAATAAGGTGCTTGCGTTTGGTGTATCGGGGAATGAGAAGCACCACAGGATTACGCCTGTGTTTGTGAATGAGAGGGATGATTATGAGGTATTGGCTGATGTTGAAACGTTTATATCGTTTAACGAGGATAATATTGATGAATATTATTTGAAAGAGATTCTTAAGGAGAAGACAGATGTAGAAAAGACAACTGCGGAGATATTAAAAGATGCTGCGGAACTGCATGAGTATTTGCGCACTTACGGACAGTTGACTACGGAGCAGAAGCCTTTAGTTGTTTCGGGTATTATGTTGGCTTTGAGAGAGATTGATTATAAAACTTTCTCGATAGATTCGTTGATTGGAGATACTGTAGTAACTGACGGACAAAAGATTTACGATGCTATAAAGAGTAATTTGCAGCGTGCCAATGTTACACCAGATACTAAGAGGGAGAAGCTGCTTAGTCAGTTTTCGGTAATCAAGGATACTCCGAAGATTAATGAAGTTGAAGAGAAATTGGGTAAGACACCACTACGGCATTATACGGAATTTTTGTATAAGAGTATTTTCCAAAATATTAAATATCAGAATACGGCAGAGGATTATTTGGGGCGTTTTTATGGGGAATTTATGTCGTATTCGGGTGGAGATGGTCAGACGTTAGGTATTGTGCTGACGCCGAAACATATAACGGAGTTATTTTGTGACCTGGCAGATCTTAAACCAACTGACAAGGTGTTAGACCCATGTTGTGGCACAGCAGGCTTTTTGATAGCTGCGATGCACAAGATGGTGAAAATAACGGAAGATGAGAATGTACGCAGGAGTATAAGACGTGACCAGTTGTTTGGTATTGAGCAGCAGCCGTATATGTTTACGATTGCAATTACAAATATGATATTGCGCGGTGACGGAAAGAGTAATTTGCACAATAAGGATTTTTTGAAGTTGAATCCAAACCAGATACAATTAAAGGGCTGCACGGTGGGGATGATGAATCCGCCTTATTCGCAGGGTACAAAGCAAGACCCCGACCAATACGAAATCAGTTTTACGGAGCATTTGCTTGATAGTTTAGTAGAGGGAGCGAGGGCTATTGTCATTGTTCCCCAATCATCGGTTACAGGCAAGAGTAAGGAGGAACAAAACATCAAAAACAATATTCTAAAACATCATACATTGGAAGGTGTTATCACGCTTAATAAGAATACTTTTTATGGCGTAGGGACAAATCCATGTATTGCAGTTTTCACAGCAGGAATACCACATGACAAACAGCATGTATGTAAATTCATCAATTTTGAAGATGATGGATTTGTTGTGAGTAAACACATCGGTTTGGAGGAAACCGTAAGTGCCAAAGACAAGCGACAACATTTGCTTGATGTATGGTTTGGACGTATTGAAGCGGAAACCAAGTTCTGTGTAGAAACAACAATAGAAGCAGAGGACGAATGGCTTCATGCGTTCTATTATTTCAACGATGAAATTCCGTCTGAAAAGGATTTTGAGAACACAATGGCTGATTATCTGACTTTTGAATTCAATATGATAACTCATGGCAGAGGGTATTTATTTGAAGATATAAAGAACGGAGGACAGAATGAATAATCTCTCTTTAGATTCTCGGAATTGGGAAGCGTTCTTTATTGAGGATGTTGCTGAAATAATTTCAGGACGAGACATCTACGAGAAAGAGCGTTTAAATGGTCTTGTACCATACATTACTGCTACAGCCAATAATAATGGTATAGGTTATTTTGTGGCAAATACCAATGAAACACTTGAAAGCGGCTGCCTTTCTGTAAATAGGAATGGTTCGGTAGGTTATTGCTTTTATCATCCATATAAAGCCTTATACACTCGTAAATTGCGTCCTAAAAAGAACAACAGATATATTTCCCTATTCATTTCCATGTGTATCACAAAGCAGCGAGAGAAATATGGCTATGGATATAAAATGGGGACAGGACGTTTAAAAAGACAAAGAATATTACTTCCTGTGGATACCAGTAATAATCCCGATTGGGCTTTTATGGAAGCCTATATGAAGCAAAAAGAGCAACAAATTTTAAAACCTACAATAGAAAAATTATGCAAGCGGTTGATAGTCAGCGATATACTGAGATGTGGGGGGGGGGTAAATCGCTGTGCT
>URHG01000053.1 GCA_900547555.1 uncultured Porphyromonadaceae bacterium
TATAAATGAAAGTCTGGATAATAATGTCTTGGGGGTAAACTATAATGGAAGCGTAGGCTTTGCTTTCTATCATCCTTACCGAGCTATTTTTTCAGATGATGTCAAAAGAATAAAATGGAAGAATTCGCTTCATAATAATCGTTACACGTTGTTGTTTTTGGCATCTATGATAGGACAACAAAAGTGCAAATATGCATATGGATATAAATTCAATTCGCAAAGAATGAAAAGGCAAAAGATTCTTTTACCTATTCAGCCGAACAACACTATTGATTGGGCTTTTATGGAAGCCTATATGAAGCAAAAAGAACAACAAATTTTAAAACCTACAATATATAAATTATGCAAGCAGCTGATAGTCAACGATATACTGGGGGGGGTAAATTGCTATGCTCCAATTGGAAAGCCTTTTGCTTCACCGAAGTTTTTACCGAGATACAACGAGGTAAGCGTCTTAAAAAAGCTGACCATAAGGACGGACAAACTCCATATGTATCATCAACATCTCTCAATAATGGTATTGATGGATTCATTGGAAACGATGGCGGCGTAAGAAGATTTAATGATTGTCTGACATTAGCAAATAGTGGTAGTGTTGGGTGTGCATTTTATCATCAATACACTTTTGTGGCAAGTGACCATGTTACGAAACTAAAACGTGATGGACTTGATAAATATGCCTACTTATTTCTGCTCCCAATCATTAATAGGTTATCGGAGAAATACAGCTTTAATCGAGAAATAAATGATGAACGTATAAAGCGTGAAAAGTTATTATTACCTGCGACTGACAAGGGAGAGATTGATTTTGCCTTTATGTCTGCATTTATGAAAGATGTAGAACATAATATACTCAATACTACGCTAAAAGTCTTTAAGGAACGATTAAGTGTTAATAAACCTGAAATGGGGGGGGTAAAACTTATTAATGCTTATAAATGGCAGGAGTTCTTTATAGAAGATGTCGCAACTGTGAACAACGGGGTTAGACTGACAAAGGCAGATATGCAACCTGGCTCAACGCCTTTTGTCGGGGCATCAGAAGCCAATAACGGCATAACCATGTTTACTGGATCCTCAAATGACAGTATGGACAGTAATGTATTGGGAGTAAACTATAATGGAAGTATAGGATATTCCTTCTATCATCCTTATGCAGCATTGTTTTCGGATGATGTAAAGCGTGTAAAGTGGAAGGACTTCCAACATAATAACACCTATACACTTCTTTTCTTGTCATCTGTTATTTGCCGACAGGCAATTAAATTCGCCTATGGATATAAATTCAATACACGAAGAATGGCAAGACAGAAAATCTTATTGCCGGTAACACAAGACAACTCATTGGACTGGCAATATATGGAGAACTATATGCGCAACATTGAAAGTGAACAAATCTTGAAATACTTACACTCTATAAAGGGCAAAGAACATACTTAATAATTAGCCCGTTATTGTTTTTTAATGATAACGGGCTAATCTTTATAATTTTATATTTCTGTTCTGCGTTTCTCTTTGCTTCGGTATTCCGATAGCTTCCCTGAACTCGTTCATCTTCTTTTCTGAATCAACTCACGTTTGATACATCGTCTATCTTGACTTCTTGTTTTTATCTTTCTCGATCGAAACGTATTGGAGACATTTCGCCCTTTTTATCAGCTATTTCCAGAGATTTTCTTTAACTTTGCTTGCGTTATGGCGGGACTGTACATACATATACCTTTTTGTCGTACACGGTGCATCTATTGCGATTTTTATTCGACCGTGGGTGAAGAGCTGCAAGGTCGTTATATGGAGGCTTTGTTGCAGGAGTGGCGGTTGCGTCGAAATGAATTGCGGGACGAACAAGTCGATACATTGTATATAGGCGGCGGTACGCCTTCTCAATTGTCGCCTGTGTTGTTGCAGCGGCTTTTCGACGGCTTGGGTCAAGATATAGATTTCGGCTGTTGCCGGGAAATAACGTTCGAAGTTAACCCCGACGATATGTCGTCTGCTTATGCTGCTTGCTTGGCGTCTTTGCCGGTGAATCGTATCAGTATGGGCGTACAGAGTTTTGCCGATGAAAATTTACGCTTTTTGCGTCGCCGCCATACTTCCGCCCAAGCTGTCGATGCGGTGGAGCGCTTGCGTGCAGCCGGATTTTCCCGTATCAGTATCGACCTTATTTACGGTTTGCCCGGGCAGACACCCGATGGTTGGACAGCCGATTTGGCGCGGGCAGTGGAGCTGGGACTTCCCCATATATCGGCCTATAATCTGATTTATGAGGAGGGGACGCCTCTTGACCGTTTACGACGGGAAGGGCTTGTGCGGGAATGCGGAGAAGAGCTTTCTTCCCGGTTATTTGAATTGACGGTCGATGTGTTGACGAATGCGGGTTATGAGCAATACGAGATTTCTAATTTCGCCCGTAACGGAGAATATGCCCGGCACAATACTTCTTATTGGCAAGATGTGCCGTATCTCGGGTTGGGGCCGTCGGCGCATAGTTATGATCGGGAGGTGCGTCGCCGTAACATTTCGGATTTGAGGAGTTATATCGCTCGGATAGAGACCGGTTGCACAGCTTATGAGACAGAAAGGCTTGATAACGATACCCGTTATAACGACCGGGTGATAACGTCTTTGCGTACGATGTGGGGGCTCGACCTCGATGCGATAGCGGCTGATTTCGGTGAAGCTCGCCGCGACTATTGTTTGCATATGGCTCGACCACACATCAAAAACGGTCTGCTTGCTTATATCGACGGACGATTGACGATAACTCGTCGGGGCTTGTTTATTTCCGACGGTATTATGGCCGATCTGTTGTATGTCGATTGAGAGTGGATATGGATTTTCCGAATGAATATGAGGAATCTCGTGTTCTTTGTTTGAAATTCTTCATTTCACTGTGTTCCATTCAGAATGACACGCGCTTTGCAAGAGATTCTTCCTCCCTTGCGGTCGTCAGCATGACATCGTTTTTGAAGGCGACAACCCTTTCCGCTTTTCAAACAGATGCAAGAATGATTGAATTATAGATTGAATTTTACTCCGACTCCCACCGAGGAGTAGAGTTGTTTTTTTATTGTCAACCGTTCGGCGCGCAATTTCATTTCGAGTGAGATGAGTTTATTCACGGCATAATTGGTCCCGGCTTCGTAACGGATACGTTCTATCCCGACTGTCCCTGTCGGATTCATACTGTTCATGGCCTCGAAAATCTCGACCGATACGAAAGGTTTCCACGGGTTTTCTTGGGCGATTGTTCCGGTGATTTTTACTTGATTGCGCCATTTATTGTTCGGTATGCCGTCTTTATGAGTCTGTTCAAATTTGGAACAGAGCGAGAAATTGAGATGGGACGTGGCGTAGCTGCCGGTCAGGCCCACTTGGTAACGGTGTTGGTGTACATCTTTTTTACCCGATTTTCCTTCTTGGTTGAAATAGGCATAATAGGCCATCGCTTTGAGGTATTTGGGAATGACGGTATAGGTCAGTGTGGCCGAAGGCATAAAACGTTCGTATCCTTTGAAGTTGTCGTTCAGCCAAAAATCGGCTTGCACTTGCACGTTCAGGTTTTTGCAGACGTTCTTACCGGCACTGACATAAATAAGGGCGCCGTAGTCGAAATCGTAAAGATAGTCTTTGGCATGAGAGGGAAAGGAAAGTAACAATCCCGTTATAATCAAAGCTGAAAAACGAAAGATTTTTTTCATAAGCCGGATTTATTCGTGATGATAAGGTTCGTTATTGAGAATGGTGAAAGCCCGATACAGCTGTTCGGTGAAGATAAGGCGTATCATTTGATGGGAAAAAGTCATTTTCGACAGCGATATTTTTTCGTGAGCCGCCGTATATATGCTTTGCGCGAAACCGTAAGGACCGCCCACTACGAATACCAATCGTCGGGGAGTCGTGTGCATCTTTTTCTCGATATACTCGGCAAACTGCATCGAAGAAAACTCCTTCCCGTGTTCATCGAGCAGAACGATGATGTCGCCCTCTCGGAGCGATTTCAGTATCAATTCGCCTTCCCGTTCTTTTTGTTGTTCGATGCTGAGATTTTTTGTGTTCTTCAATTCGGGAATGACTATCATGTCGAACGGGATATAGCGCTTTATACGGTTGCAATACTCGGTAATACCTGCGGCAAAGCCCGATTGTGCCGTTTTCCCGACGACTAAAAAATCTATTTTCATGTTTAGGATTACGGGTTTTTTGCGTACATTTGCCTGTCGTTCGGTGTCAAATGTACAGCCGACCAAGCTACAAATATAGTGATTATTTTATTCCCTTCTCTTTTTGGCATTGGGGAAATGTATGTAATAAGGAAAATAGTAAAAATAAAACGAGAATATGAAAACTCCCGACCAACTGATTGACGACCTGATTGCGTTGGCTTTTGCCGAAGATATAGGAGATGGCGACCATACGACGCTGTGTTGCATACCTGCCGATGAAATGGGGTGCTCCAAGCTTCTTGTCAAAGAAGAAGGTATTCTTGCCGGCGTAGATATGGCGCGGCGTGTATTTGCCGCATTCGATCCGTCATTGAAGATGGAGGTCTTTATCGAAGATGGTACGCCTGTAAAACCCGGCGATGTGGCTTTTGTCGTGAGCGGTAAGGTGCAGTCGCTTTTACAGACCGAGCGTACCATGCTCAATATCATGCAGCGTATGAGCGGTATCGCTACCGTTACCCATGAATATATGGCACGTCTCGATGGTTTGCATACCCGGGTGCTCGATACCCGTAAGACCACGCCGGGAATGCGCATACTCGAAAAAGAGGCGGTGCGTATAGGAGGAGGTGTAAATCACCGTATCGGCCTTTTCGATATGATTCTGCTCAAAGACAACCATGTCGATTTTGCCGGCGGCATCGAAGCGGCTATTACCCGTTGCCACAGATACCTCGAAGAGAAAGGAAAGAATCTGAAAATAGAAATCGAAGTGCGTAATCTCGACGAGCTCGGCGAAGTGTTGCGGGTCGGGGGTGTGGACCGTATCATGCTCGACAATTTTACACCCGAGCTTACCCGTGAAGCCGTGAAACTCATTGCCGGCCGTTACGAAACCGAATCGTCGGGAGGCATTACGATCGATACGATACGCGACTATGCCGAGTGTGGGGTCGATTTCGTATCGGTCGGTGCATTGACCCATTCGGTCAAAGGTCTCGACATGAGTTTCAAAGCCTTCTGATGCGAGTCCGACTCTTGTGATTTTTACGAATGGCCGACGATACCTACCTTACCGTAGCCCGTCTTTCCGAGGGCTTGTATAAGGAGAAGATGAGTAAGTTCATCTCCTTTGCGATACCTGTGTCGACTCTCGGCGAAGTCAAAGAAGCTATCGCCCGTTATCAGAAAGAGTACTACGATGCCCGCCATGTTTGCTGGGCCTATATGCTGGGATATGCCCGTACCGAGTTTCGGGCGAATGATAACGGGGAGCCTTCGGGTACGGCCGGCAAACCTATTTTGGGGCAAATCAACTCTTTCGGACTTACCGATGTCCTTATCGTGGTGGTGCGTTATTTCGGTGGAATAAAATTGGGCACGAGCGGACTTATCGAGGCTTATCGGGCGGCGGCGGCCGATGCGATCCGGGCAAACGAAATCGTCGAGCGGCTTGTCGAGGACGATATACGCATTCTTTTTGAATATCCGTTTATGAACGATGTGATGCGCATCGTGAAAGAGGAGGGGCCGACCGTCCTTTCCCAATATTTCGAACTCGATTGTGAGATGACTTTGCGCCAGCGTCGCTCCCTTATGCCCCGTTTGCGGGAACGGCTGTCCAAAGTCGAGTCGTTGCGTTTCCCCGACGAATCACCGGTTGCGTAATTCCTTATGTGAGAGGAGTCGGCAGTCCGGCAAGAAATCTTTTGTTTTTACTCCGCCGGCAGAATGCTTTACCGGTTCTCAGCATGAAATGTTATTCCGAACCGATGCCAAGCCGAGTGCCGAGCAGAACATGCTTATTCGGGCACAGCCGAGGCGCGAAGAAGGAAAACGAAGTTAGTCGTATGAGAGGAATCTCTATATTACCCCGAACCTGTCCGGACGGTGTGAGGGATCTCATACTTTTCTCGTTTAGGCGGAGATGCTTCGCCATCGCTCAGCATGACAACCCAATGTCATTCCGAATGAATATGAGGAATCTCCGGGTCTCTATCGGTTGAGATTCTTCACTCCGCTTACGTTTCATTCAGAATGACAGCATACTGTAACTTCTTTCCCGCCGCAAAGAAGTTACCAAGAAAGGTCGCCCGCTCGTTATCGGGTATTCCAGCCTTTCGCTTCACTCGCCGACGGGGGCTGCGGAACTCGCTTCGCTCAAACAGTCCTCGCCCTGCTTCCGCCTTCTCCCTCGCTCCCGGCAGCCCGATAAAGGCGGGCATGCCTTCGTCTCCACGACTTGTGTGTAGAGCATGGGTTACATACAGGAAATGCTTCGCTACCGCTCAAATGTCATTCCGAACCGAGGTCTGTTGACCGAGTGTGAGGAATCCCGTGTACTGTTTGTTTGAGATTCTGAGGGGTTACACCCCTCAGAATGACATGTATTTTCAAGGGCTGTTGCCCGATGTCATTCCGAGCGTATGCGAGGAATCTCCGGCTATTATTGTCTGTCATCTCGAACGAAAGTGAGAGATCTCATACCATACGCTCACTTGACAAGAGATTCTTCACTCCGCTTATGCTGCGTTCAGAATGACATACGTTTCGCGGGAGATTTTTCACTTCACTTACGTTTCGTTCAGAATGACAGTGTCATCTCAGGTGGTATGAGGAGTAGTTTGAAATTTGTCAGGCAGCGTCGAGGTTGAGTATTTCTTGCAGGATTTCCATTCCGCACTTTACCGTGTCGACTTGGCCTACGACCATAGAACGTTTACCCTTGATTTCTCGCAGTTGGCAACGCCGGGGATATTTTTGCAGATAGGCAAGTATTTTGCCGAATGCCGGTGATTGGAAATAACGGGTATGTTCGTCCGAGACGAAGTGAAGAATCATTTTCCCTTGTTTCAGTACCACTTTTTCCATTCCCAGCTGCTTGGCCATACGTCGCAGGCTTACCACCCGTATCAGTTCTTCGCCTTCGTGGGGAATACGGCCGAAACGGTCGCGCAATCGTTCGGCAAAAGCTTGTATGTCGCTCTCCTTTTCCATATTGTCGAGTTCTTGATAGAGCGAAATACGTTCCGATGCTCCCGGAATGTAGTCGTTGGGGAAGAGCAGTTCGAGATCCGACTCGATTTGGCAATCGGGTGAGAAACTTTCGGGTTCGTCGTCGGCTTCCGCATATAGGTCGCCGAACTCGTCTTCCTTCAATTCTTGTACAGCCTCACGCAGGATTTTTTGATATGTCTCGTAACCCAAATCGGCGATGAAACCGCTTTGTTCGGCTCCCAACAGATTCCCGGCACCTCGTATGTCGAGGTCCTGCATGGCGATGTGTATACCGCTGCCCAGTTCCGAGAAACTCTCGATTGCTTGCAGACGTCGGCGTGCATCGGCAGTCAGTTCGCGCAAGGGGGGCGTAAGCAGATAACAGAACGCCTTTTTGTTGCTTCGTCCCACGCGGCCTCGGAGTTGGTGCAGTTCGCTCAGACCGAAATTTTGGGCGTTATTGATAATAATCGTGTTGGTATTGGGCATGTCTATACCCGACTCGATAATGGTTGTCGCGATCAGTACGTCATACTCGTAGTCGGCAAAACCCAAGATGGCTCGTTCCAGTTCTTCGGGATTCATCTGCCCATGCCCGACGATGGTACGCACTCCCGGAGCGAGTTTGCGTACCAGCCGTTCGAGTTCGTAGAGCTGTTGTATGCGATTGTTAACAATGAAAACCTGTCCTCCCCGGCTCAATTCGAAATTGACGGCTTCGCGTATGATGTCTTCGTTGAAGGCGTGTACTTCGGTCTGTATCGGATAGCGGTTGGGGGGAGGGGTCGTGATGGCCGAGAGATCGCGTGCCCCCATGAGCGAGAATTGCAGGGTGCGGGGTATGGGGGTTGCCGACATGGTAAGGGTATCGACATTTACGCGCATTTGTTTGAGCTTCTCTTTCACGGCGACACCGAATTTTTGTTCTTCGTCGATGACGAGAAGTCCCAAGTCTTTGAATTTTACATCTTTCCCTATCAGACGGTGTGTACCGATGATGATGTTGATACTGCCGCCGGCGATACCTTTGAGCGTTTCTTTGATTTGTGCCGGTGTGCGTGCGCGGCTCAGGTAAGATACTTTTACGGGAAAATCTTTGAGCCGCTCGCTGAAAGTCTTGTAGTGCTGGAATGCCAGTACGGTGGTGGGAACCAGTACGGCCACCTGCTTGTTATCGCAAGCGGCTTTGAATGCCGCCCGTATGGCGATTTCGGTTTTTCCGAAACCCACATCGCCGCAGATGAGCCGGTCCATCGGCCGGTCGCGTTCCATATCGGCTTTTACTTCGGCTGTCGATTTCAGCTGGTCGGGAGTGTCTTCATAGATGAAAGAGGCTTCGAGCTCGTGTTGCATGAAGGTGTCGTGAGAGAAGGCAAACCCCTTTTCGTTGCAGCGTTGCGCGTAGAGTTTGATGAGGTCGCGGGCAATATCCTTCATTTTGCTCTTGGTCTTCTCCTTCATTTTCTCCCATGCGCCCGACCCCAATTTGTTGATACGGGGCGGTTCTCCTTCTTTGGCCCGGTATTTGGCCAACTTATGCAAGGCATGAATGCTGACGAAAAGTATATCGTCGTTTTGATAAATGAGTTTGATGACCTCTTGCATGCTGCCGTTGAGTTCGGTTCGGAACAAGCCTCCGAATTTACCTACGCCGTGGTCGATATGGACGATGTAGTCTCCTACTTCGAATTGCCGTAATTCTTTGAGCGACAGGGCCAGTTTACCCGACCGGGCTTTGTCGCTGCGCAACTGGTATTTGTGGAAGCGGTCGAACAGCTGATGGTCGGTGAAGAAACAGAGATGCAGTTCGTTGTCGATAAACCCCTCATGCAGTGTTTTGTTTACCGGTGTGAAAGGTATATTTTCACCTTTATCCTCGAATATGTTGGCAATACGTTGTGTCTGCTTTTCGCTGTCGCTCAGTATATACAGTTTATATCCGTCTTGCAACAAGGAAGAGAACGATTCGCTGACAAGGTCGAAATTTTTATGGTAAATCGGTTGTGGTGAACAGTTGAGCGTCAAGGTGGCGCCGGTCTCGTCGCGGAAAGATTTTACACCGTAGTCGATACGTTTGAAGTCGAGTACATAGCGGGCGAAATCATCGGTATCGATAAGTTTTTCTTTGGCGTGCAAGTCGCCTTCTTCGGTGAGAAGCAGCTGTTGCGAAATCGTATCGGTTGCTACGCTGTGCATGCGTTCGAGTACCCATGCGAGGTCTTTGACCGCCAGCAGCGTGTTTTTATCGATGAATTGCAGTAACGATATGCCCGAGGTCGATCCGGCTTGCAAATCGGGAATGATAAAAATCTCATCGACGGGATCCTGCGAAAGTTGGGTGTCGATATTGAAGGCGCGTATGCTTTCTATTTCATCGCCGAACGTGTCGATACGATAGGGGAGATCGGACGAGAAAGAATAGACGTCGACGATACTGCCTCTGACGGCAAATTGTCCCGGCTCATAAACGTAATCGACCCGCTCGAAACCATAGTCCGTAAGAAAGTCGGCCACCGAAGTGAGGTCGCATTTTTCGCCTTTGGCCAGCCGCAATGTGTTACGGTGTAACTCTTCGTTCGATGCCACCTTTTCGCACAGCGCTTCGGGGTAAGTAACCACGATAAGGGATTCATCGGCTTGTTGCAGCCGGTTTATCGTGTCGGTACGCAGAATATCGGCAGCGGGATCGGTCTGTCCGTATTTCAAGGCACGCTTGTATCCCGAAGGGAAAAACAAGACCCGATTGTCGTTCCTTATCTGCATGAAGTCGTTGTAAAGATAGCCGGCCTCTTCGGGGTCATTGGCGATAAAGAGGGTTGTCGTTCCGTATTCGGGAAGTCCCGAAAACAATAACGCCGCGGCAGAACCTTGCAATCCCGATATGTGAAGCCGCGTACGCTTATCGTCTTTTACGAATTTTTTCAACGCTTCGCTGCGTGCTTTGGTTTGGAAAAGAGTATGTAAAGAATTGAGCTCGACCATGATATTGTAAATTGCCGCAAAATTACATTTTTTGCCTTAAAAAGGAAGGGAGAGAAGAAATTTATTCAAAATAAGAAAGGTCTTTATTATGGTAAGGAAATGCTTAATGAAAATAATACTCTAAGTATTTTTGAATTAAGATTAGTTGTTATCTTTGCAAAAACGATATTTTGTGAAAATGGCAAAGAACAAACTTGTAATGCCTTTCCTGAAATGGGTTGGAGGGAAAAGACAACTTATTCCAGAAATTAAAAAGATGTTGCCTAAGGGAGTGTCAACTCGTCCCTATTATGAGCCATTCATAGGAGGTGGAGCTTTGTTATTTGAATTACAACCTAAATGTGCTATTATAAACGATTACAACGAAGAACTGATTAACGTTTATAAAGTAATAAGGGATAATCCGAATGAACTTATTACAGATTTAAAAAAACATAAAAATACAGCAGACTATTTTTATGAAATTAGAGCTTTAGATAGGCAGCCTCTTTTTGATAATCTTACTAGTATTGAAAGAGCCTCACGGATTATATATCTCAATAAAACTTGTTATAATGGACTATATAGGGTCAATAATGCAGGAGAATTTAATTCTCCATTTGGAAAATATAAAAATCCTAATATAGTTAATGAACCAGTAATTAAAGCAGTAAGTAAATATTTAAATTCCATACAAATTCAAATATCAAATGAAGACTATGAGATTGTTCTAAAAGATATACCAACAAATTCATTTGTATATTTAGATCCTCCATATCATCCTGTTTCTGAGAGTTCTAATTTTACAGGATATGTACAAGGAGGTTGGTCTGAAAAAGATCAACTGAGATTGAGAAACGTATGTGATATGCTGAATAATAAAGGTGTTAAATTTCTTCTATCAAATTCTGCTTCTGAATTTATAAAGGATATTTATGCGAAATATAATATTCATACGGTAAAAGCACTTCGTGCAATAAATTCAGACTCTACAAGAAGAGGACATATCAATGAGTTTTTAATTAGTAACTATGAGTAAATCGAAAAACGATATAGCTTGGGAAAAGATTTTTGAGAAGTATAGTATTTTAAAAAGACTTGCAAATGGAGAACGAGTGTCAATATCTTCGATAGAGATTAATAAGTTTAGGGAAGCTCGTTTGATGACAAAATTTGATCATAGATCTCAACTTCCTAAATTGTTTGCAGATCATAATCTTTCAATATTGCCGACAACTAGGGGTACATATGAGATTGGAACCTTTGAAACTTTTTGCGATTTCAATAAAGATGATGTGGAAATAACCTCTATCGATTTTCCGCCTTTTTTAGAAAGTATAGATTATAAAGATATTACAAGTGAATCAATTGCGATAAACTGTGCTTTTGTTTCTAGAATATTGCATGATTTTACGGAGGAAGAAAATTTGTATCCCACTGTTTGTGGCCGAATGAGTTCTTCATTATTTGATTTTATAATCAATTCGGAACATGGATCATTCAAAGTTAATGTTGAAAATTCCCAAATAGAAATAGATGGAGGATATGAAGGAGATAGGGCTTTAAACCTAATTGAAGCAAAAAATTATATTTCAGATGATTTTTTAATTAGACAATTATATTATCCATATAGATTATGGAGTAGTAAGATTGCAAAAAGTGTTCGTCCGATTTTTCTTACATATTCAAATGGAATCTTTCATTTAAGGGAATATGAATTTGCTGATCCTGAATTATATAATTCTATCCACTTAATACGACATAAAAAATATGCGATTCGAGAAGATGGTATTAATATAGAGAATATACAAAATATTTTAGATAGTATTCATGTTGTAAAAGAACCTGAAATACCTTTTCCTCAGGCAGATAGCTTTGAACGCATAATTAATTTATGTGAATTGTTGAAACAAAAAGGATTTATCAGTAAAGGAGATATTACTCAAAATTATGACTTTAATTATAGACAAACAAATTATTATATAAGTGCTGGAAAATATTTAGGCTTGATTGATGACTCTTTCCGCGAAAATAATCAAATTGGGTGTACATTAACTAAGAAAGGAATTCGTATATTTAATTTGTCTATCGTTGAACGGCAATTAGAATTCGTGAAACTCATATTAGCTCATGGTGTATTTCGGGATTCCTTAAAACTCTATTTTGATAAAGGGAACGTTCCAATGAGAGATGAGATTGTTGAAATAATGAAAAGGACAAAATTGTACGAGATTCGTTCAGACGAAACATATAATCGGAGAGCTTCGACAGTTATTTCTTGGGTAAATTGGATTTTAGGATTAATAGAATAATGTTTGAAAATCTCATTGTTTGAGAAAAGGTAATATTCTTTCTATAATTTGTCAGCCGGAAGTTTTGCCGTCTTCCTATTTCGTTTAACTTTGTACCCACTTACCAATACTTCGAGAGATGAGTGAAGTACAAAAGGCCGACGGAGTAGTTATTATTCCGACCTATAACGAAAAGGAAAATGTTGAAAATATCATTCGGGCGGTTATGGAACTGCCGCATGTATTTGATGTGTTGATTATCGACGACGGTTCGCCCGACGGTACGGCCGCTATCGTAAAACGGTTGCAGGCCGATGAGTTTGCTGGTCGTCTGCATCTGATCGAGCGGAAAGGAAAACTCGGTCTCGGTACGGCTTATATTACCGGTTTCAAATGGTCGGTCGAGCAGAAATACGACTATGTATTCGAAATGGATGCCGATTTTTCGCACAATCCCAAAGACTTGCTACGCCTTTACGATGCCTGTGCCCATCAAGGAGCCGATGTCGCTATCGGGTCTCGATATATTTCGGGCGTGAATGTTGTTAACTGGCCGATGGGACGTGTGGTCATGTCGTATTACGCCTCGAAATATGTCCGTATCGTTACCGGATTGAAGATTGCCGATACGACGGCCGGATTTATTTGTTATCGGCGCGAAGTGCTCGAAACCATCGATCTCGACAAGATACATTTCAAAGGATATGCCTTCCAGATAGAAATGAAATTCACTGCCTATAAATGCGGTTTTAAGGTTGCCGAGGTTCCCATTATTTTTGTAAATAGAGAATTGGGAGTAAGCAAGATGAGTGGCGGAATATTCGGAGAAGCCGTATTCGGTGTCTTACGACTGAAAATATCGAGCTGGTTCAGAAAATATCCGCAAAAGAAAAAACAATAATCCTTTCAGTTTGCCATGAAAAGCCTGTTGATAAAGAATGCGCTTCTTATAAACGAGGGGAAAAGCCAAGAGGCTTCGGTCTTGGTGGTGGGAGATACTATTTCGAC
>URHG01000054.1 GCA_900547555.1 uncultured Porphyromonadaceae bacterium
TCGTGGGCAAAAACTGCATCATCGGCGCGGGTGCGCTGGTGCCGGAGGGCATGGTCATCCCGGACGGCTCGGTGGCCGTGGGCGTGCCCGCAAAGGTCATCAAGAAGGTGAGCCCCGCACAGGTCGAGGCCAACCTGCACAACGCCGCCCACTACGTGGAGCACGGCAGAGTGCACGCAGCACAGTGCAAAATGGATTGACCTTTTGCGCCTGCTGTGTTATGCTGAAAAAGAGCGCATTTGCGCAACGGAGGAATTTTATGCAGATATTCACCCGACGCGACTTTTTGAAAGGCTCCAGCGCACTGGTACTGGCAGCTGCCGCTTCCGGCTTGCTGTGCGGTGCTGCACAGGCACCTGCTGAAGCCGTTCCTATGACAGAAACGGTCGGGGGACTGGTGGTGCACACGGTCCGTGCTTTTGCAAAGGATTATGGACACAATTTCCGGCGTTTAGAGATCCATTTCGACCTCGAAAACCGCAATGATTTTCCTGTGTATTTTCATCAGGAAAACTTTCTGGTGCATCTGGGCAATGTGCGCCGGGACACCTACGCCTACTTCAGCGGGCTGAACAAATGGAACGGCTCACGCTATATACAGGATGTTCATCTGGAACCCGGAGAGTGCCAGACGATCTCTTACATCTGCAAGCTTCAGGCCGAAGATCTGGAAGCCGGTCTGCGGGCCGAAAACCCTGTTCCATGGTGTATTGCGCTGCTTTACGGTCAGCAGCGGCAATCCTTTACAGGCTATCTGCTGCCTGACCAGTATAGTTCCGACTTTACCGCCGGGCCAGTGGAGAGCACCGCGTTTCCTGCAGTGGGCGGCGTGCAGCTTTCTGAACTGTGGTGTGATGATTCCTATACCCAAAACGGTTTCTATTATCTTTCCTTTTATTTTACGCTGCAAAATAAAAGCGATGTCGAGATTGCACTGCCTTTCAACGGATTGTCCGGAGGAGACGTGCTGGACAATTTCAGTATGAAGCTGGACGGGCAGCCAAAAGAGCATTACCGCTTGTACGCCTGCTCTCACAACACGATCTTCCGTCCGCAGGAGGCCGGTCATCTGGAGTCCCTGCAGGCCGGCGAAAGCCGGTTTGCCACAAAGGGGATCTATGTGACCAAGGAAGAATACGGTACCCTGTACACCGGCGGTCACACGGTGGAATTTACTTTTACCTGTAACGGTGAAGTTTTGACCCTGCGCGGTGACCCGCGCATCGGTATTTGGGAGTCTGTTTAAAAGCTTTCGTGCCTGCGCTATTTTCGCTTTTGATCTCTTTACGAAAAAAAAGCGACGACTTATCCCCGTGTCGACACGACTTATCTGAGCGACGACATATATCCCAAATGTCCCTCCATCTTGCAAGCCGTAGCATCGGTTTCAACGTATGCAACATTTGTAAGCAGCCTTAACCTGCAAAAGCTGCCCAAATCGAAAAAGGTTTTCGACAACAGCAAGATTACCGACCACCATGCAATCATACCCACGCCGGTAAAGCCCTCCAACCTCACCGACATGGAGAAAAAAGTTTACGACCTGATCGCCCGTCGTTTCATTGCCGTATTTTTTCCCGATTGTAAAATTGCCACCACAACCGTATTGGGTGATGTCAACAACGTGGCATTCAAAGCCACCGGTAAAGAGATTTTGGTACCGGGTTGGAGAACCGTCTTCGGAAAAGAAAGCGATACAGCAGAAAAAGATGACAACGAAAACGGTGTCCTGCCGCAATTCACCCAAGGAGAAAACGGACCCCACGTCCCTACTCTAAGTGAGAAATGGACTCAACCGCCCAAACTCTACACCGAGGCGACTTTGCTACGGACTATGGAGACGGCTGGTAAACTGGTCGAAGACGAAAGCCTGCGCGATGCGCTGAAAGAAAACGGTATAGGCCGCCCCTCCACCCGTGCAGCCATTATAGAAACACTCATCAGACGAAACTACATACGCAAAGAAAAGAAAAATCTCGTCGCAACGATTACCGGTGTCGAACTCATCGACACGATTCGGGAAGAATTACTGAAATCGGCTGAGTTGACAGGTATATGGGAAAATAAACTGCGCCGCATCGAACGAGGCGAATACAAGGCGGCGGATTTCCTTTCCGAGCTGAAAACAATGGTTACCCAAATTGTAAATGATGTCCGCAACGACAGTACTTACCGGACAATCACGGTAGAGGCGAAACCAGAAGAAATGCAGAAAGGGCAAAAAACAGACAAAAAAGAGAAAAACGATAAGGAAAAGAAAAAAACGACAGTCCGTAAAAATAAAAAAGAGTCGTCGGTCGATGTTCCTATTTTATGCCCGTTATGCAAAAAAGGAACTATACTCAAAGGGAAAAGCGCTTACGGTTGTTCGGAATGGCGATCGGGCTGCAATTTCCGTTTGAACTTCGATACATGCCCTGCGGACGTAAGCGAAACAGAGCTCCGAAATGCCATCGCAAATTATCATCAATCCTAAAAACGAACTTATCATGCCGGCCAATCCGAATGAAATTTTTCCGGTTGTCGATACCGACGGCCATGTCGTAGGGAAAGCCTCCCGAGGAGAATGTCATAATGGCAGTAAAATATTGCACCCCGTCGTCCATCTACAACTGTTCAATTCCCGAGGAGATCTTTACTTGCAAAAACGGGCTTTACATAAAGATATACAGCCCGGGAAATGGGATACTGCCGTGGGCGGCCATATCGACTATGGAGAAAGTGTAGAAAACGCCCTCCGCCGGGAAGCCCGGGAAGAATTGGGTATTACCGATTTCCAACCGGTACTCATTTGCAAATACATTTTCGAATCGGACATAGAAAAAGAATTGGTACACACATTTTTCACGATTTACGACGGAAATATTATTCCCGATAACGATGAAGTAGAATGCGGACGTTTTTGGTCTATCCGGAAAATCGAAGCCTCTCTAAATAAAGAGATATTTACCCCAAACTTCGAAAACGAATACCAATCGATTTTGCACCGATTGCTCGTATCACGTTGATTCTTTTCTATCTATATAAAAGAGAGTATAACCGGTAGAAAGCAATTTTCCAATGTTCTGTATCTCAGAGACATCTCGATTTTCAATAACACAGATATCCGGTAATATTAAGGAAAGAGGAGTTACACCGATTTGGGTGTAACTCCTCTTTCCTTGTAATCCTATCTTGATTCTCTACACAGAGAGTTTCTTTATTCTATTCCTCTTCAAAAGAGTGATAGAAACGAAGTTCATTTTGCAGTCGACGTACTTCTTCCCGCAAATCATCGATTTGGGAAAGCAAATGCTTAACCGCCCCGATACCTTCCCTATTTATCGAAAGGTCGTAATACAAATGTACATAACGTTCGATTTCGGGCAGTTGAGCTACCGGGAAACATCTCGACTCGTTTACAACCGTAATATCTATCAATCCGTCTTCTCCTAACATAAGAATGAAATCCGGTTCTATATTGCAACTTTTGCAATAATCCTTTATGAGAATGAAATCGTTCAGCATAATCTACTCGTTTTAGATGTTTCAGCTCTTCCGCAGTTGCTCAAAAAGCTCTTTCTGTTTTTCCGAAAGACGGGTAGGTATCGTTACATGATAAGTAACGATAAGGTCTCCAGCTTTTCCTTCTTCCTTGTACAAGGGAAATCCCTTCCCTTTCAACCGCACCTTACTTTCACTTTGAGTTCCCGGTTGCACCTTCATTTTCACTTGTCCGTTAAGGGTATTCACAATAACGTCTCCGCCCAAAACAGCCGTGTACAAATCGATATTCAAATCGGTATAAAGGTCATTTCCTTTCCTTTTAAATACAGGATCATCTTGTACGATGAACGTTATATAGAGATCGCCGGCCGGAGCCCCATTGGCACCTTTCCCGCCATGACCTTTCAACTTGATTACCTGACCATTTTCTACACCGGCCGGTACAGTAATCCGCAACGTCTCACCATTGACGGTAAAGGTTTGCTGATGTGTAACCGCCGCCTCCCGCAATGTCAATGGCAATTCGGCTTGAATATCCTGTCCCCGGTACTGTCCACGTCCGAATCCGGCAGAAGCCCCATGCTTTCCGAAAAGTTCCTCGAAAAAGTCTGAGAATCCGCTCTCATTTCCGCCGAAGCCACCCGAAAAATGCGTACCGTCGGTCGAATACCAATAACCGCCATCTTCCCGAGCTGTACCACCTCGTGTGCTATAGGCTTTCTGTTGAGCCTCAAACTCATCGGCATGTTTCCAATGTTCACCGTAAGTATCGTACTTTTTCCGTTTCTCGGGATCGCCCAATACTTCATTGGCTTCATTCAACTGTTGGAATTTCTCTTTTGCCGAAGAGTCATTTGGATTCAAATCGGGATGATATTTGCAAGCCAGTTTCCGATAGGCTTTTTTTATATCTTCCTGACTCGCATTTTTATCAACGCCTAATATTTTGTAATAATCAATATATGGCATATCGTTAGGATTTAATCATATTCACTGTACCTCTCCCGCTACATCGGGAACCGATACTGCAAAAGAGAAAACAAACTGTATGCCGCAAGAGATACCCGTAGAAAAAATTCCCGATTCTTAACGCATTTCCTCCCTATCACCACGTCTTTTTAGAAAAGAAAAGTCTTACTGACAGCTTACAGACAAGCCTACTGACAAAATCAGACATTCTGACATTCAGACGTTTTATAAAACAAAATTCGTCATTCCCCGCTTCCACCGAAACCGAGCAATAAACCTTGCCGATCCCTACATCACGCTATCGGAAACAGAACAACGACACGGAACTATCGGCCATAACGGTCGGGCAGATAAAAACCGAGATGAGGCGGCTGATTATAGGCTACATTCTGCCATACTATACTCATACGATAAAGGGGATCATGCATAAGCGTAGGTATGCGATAACCGGTAGGCAGGGTTGTCGTAAATATAACCAAATCCGATGCCGTTTCACGATCCCATAAGATAACCTCCTCCCGCCAATCACCCAAAATATCGGCGCTCAACGAAGGTGTCTTCTTAGAACCGTTACATGAAGACACCGATTGTAAATCTCGAAAATCGACCATTTCTTCACATCTTTTTCTTTGGGGATTCCATTTGCTGATACGGGTACCATCGAGGAGTTCATCGTACAAATCTCCGTCCCAATAAATACGGAAATTCAAAGGAATACGCCCCCGGGCGATAGACTCGAAGCCATCGGTAGAATATATTCTCGGTGATGCTTTCGAGCAAAATTCAAAACCTCGATGGTCGGGATCGATGTCGGCGGCAATCCCTCGCCCGGTATCTTCATTATCTTCTTCACGATACAAAATTTCTCCTGTCACGGCATCACGCACATCGGCTCCGCCTATATCTTCATGTACCATGAATATCTCCAACCCCTTTCTGTCGGGTATGAGATCCGAAACATGCAAAGCATCTCCGTGTCCCAAACCGGTACGATGCAACACGTTTCCATCGTGATCGAGTACGGCAGAGCCGTAAATAATCTCATCGCAACCGTCATGATCGACGTCGGCTACCGCGAGGCTATGTGCCCCCTCGCCGTAAAGGCCCTCTCCTTTTTTTTCCGAGCGATGCAACCAACGTAATTTCAACTCTCTTCCATCGAAATCAAAAGCCGCGACATAGGCCTGCATATAATATCCGCGACACATTACCAAACTCGGTTTCTCGCCATCGAGATAAGCGACACATGCCAGATAACGTTCACTACGGTTGGCTTTTCTATCCCCCCAATCGTTCGTAATATCCCGTCTGGGAACATACGGAATCGTCGTTATCTCCGCCCCTGTTTCTCCATCGAATACGGTAAGATACTCGGGACCGGCCATAATCGTACCAACGACTTCATCTCCTGCCGGTGTACGGTAATCAGCAAGAGGGTCATCTCCGTCGAGAAGTACATATTTTCCCGTACCGTCGACCGTACCCGGGGCTGTCTTGCAGGCCACTTCGGAACGTCCGTCTCCATCGAGATCATACACCATAAATTGTGTATAATGTGCACCGGCACGAATATTCTTTCCTAAACCGATACGCCACAACTGCCTGCCGTCGAGTTTATAACAATCAAGATACACTTCACCGGTATATCCTCGGAACGAATTATCCCGGGCATTGGTAGGATTCCATTTCACAATGATTTCGTATTCACCGTCACCATCGACATCACCCACGCTGCAATCGTTCGGTTCGTAACTGTAATGTTCCCCTTCGGGACGCTCCTCGACGCGCCCTCGGTTCACAGCCCGGAAAGGTGGAGTTACTCCATCGGCCGGACGATTGAGATGTATGCGTAAAAACGGTTGTTCCCAACTCGACACCGCCGTAGAATGTTCGACCTGCTCTCCCCGACAAAGCGTCTTTACGACATACTCCGAAGTCGCGCTTCCCCCGGTATCGAAATAGTTCGTCAAAACAATAGGTTGAGAATTTACTTTCACTCCATCGCGGTAAAGATCGAAATAAGTACTATCGTCATCGGTAGAAAAAAGCCGCCAACTCACAAATACGCCTCCTTCGGTTTTTACGGCGACAAGACCCCGATTCAATTTTTCGGGAACAAAAGCGACACTATGGAGATAAAAAATCCCTACAAATATCCCTATCAACCAAACTATTCTTTTCCCTTTTTTCATGATACGTTTCGCTATATTTTCTCTCTTAGACTGAATCTCTCGGGAAAAGTTTATTTCCTCTGTAAAAATATCTTTCTCGATGACTACCGAAAATCAAACAGCAAACATCTATACTCCAAACAGTATGAGAAAAATACTCATAGAAAAGTATCGACTGCCCCTCGTGGTAGCACATTCTGTCATGCCGAAATATTAGAGGGAAATCCCGCACTATTGGTGGGGAATTATTTACTTCACTCTGGCTCTCCAAAATGAGTCCTTTATAAAGCCAATGCCCCCTGCCGAAAAATTCGGCAGGGGGCATTGGCTTTATCCTCAATAATCAATCTCCTACGGATATTTCTCCGGATAAAATACGCTGCATGGTCTCTACCAAGAACGTATGTTCCCGTCCCAATACGCGAGCGGCCAATGTATCGGGCGTATCGTCGGGTAAAACAGCGACCCGGGACTGCGCTACAATCTCTCCCCGATCGTACGACTCATCGACACGGTGTATCGTTACGCCCGATTCCTTATCGCCGGCCGCAATTACCGCCTCATGCACGTGAATGCCATACATACCTTTACCGCCATAACGAGGCAATAGTGCCGGGTGGATATTGAAAATACGGTTATGGTACCGCCTCAATACCGAAACCGGCAACATGCGCATATAGCCCAGCAATAAAATAAGCTCGGTATCGTGCGTTTCCAAGACCGATAGCATTTTTTCGGCAACGGCCTCTTCGCTGCTTTCGGTCTTGGTACTGATATGATAAGCGGGTATTCCGGCACAGCGGGCTCGTTCCAATGCAAATGAAGTCGAGTTGTTACTGATGACCGCACCTATGCAGGCAACAAGACGACCTTCGGAAACCGCATCGATAACGGCTTGCAGATTGGAACCGCCATGAGAAGCGAAAACAGCTATATTTTTCATCGAAAGAGATTTTACAATTGAAATTCGACAGTCTGTTTCTCGGAGATAGACCGACGGACATCGATAAGACGTTGGTTGCGACTTCCCCGGAAACGCAAAGATAAGTCTCTTTCGGCTAAAATAAAAGGACCATCGACCAAAACATCGACATAAGCAAGTAACTCCCGTGTATCAAGACGGGTAAGCAGATTCTCGAACAGATACCCGGTATAACACCATATCGTCTTGCCACACTCTTCCTTGATACGTCTTGCCAACACGCACAACGCCCCGGCCTGCAACATCGGGTCCCCACCCGAGAATGTTACGTTCATATCTGCTTCGCGCACGATGTCATAAAGGGTATCGACAGAATATTTCTTACCATTAGCCATATTCCACGACTGCGGGTTATGGCAGCCCTCACAAGCGTTCTCACAGCCGGCAAAGTAAATGGAGGTACGCAGGCCGACACCATCGACCGACGTACCTTCTACAATATCCAAGACCGAAAGCTCCGGTTCCCGATTATTTATGCACAACCCGGTCATGAAGTTCTGCAAGTTTGGCATGGTTCCAACGATCGGTAGCCCCGACCAAATATCCGGTAATGCGTTGCAGGCGATCGATGTGCGTACTGCCGCAATTCGGACAAACTTCAAGGGCTTCTTGGGCATCTTCATAACCGCAATCCATGCAACGGTTGCGATTGTGATTGACCGACCCGTAACCGATATCGTATTTGTAGCCGTCGCAGGCACCGCCGGGGATGGGGTCTTTCTCAAACACATGCACATGCTCGCCCTTCATCTGGCCGTCACGCACCAGATAACATGCAGCCGTCAGTGCGGCCAGACCGGAACCAATGATATATGCAGATTTATGATCAACACCCTCCGGCTTTTTAGGAGTTGCAAATGCTTCATAGTTGCCACTGGAATAGTACATAGAAAAGCCTCCCTGCTTTTTATTGCTTTTTTTCGGCATCCTTGCGCCGTCCTTATGGCAACAGTATACCCCGCGCCGCCGCAGCAGACAACAAACAAACTTTAGCGGGTGTATAAATTTTATACAATCATTCTGTTTTGCTGGAAATACGTACAAATTGTGACAAAAGCCGCCCTAATAGCGAATCGTTCTGTGCTATGGAGTGCTTTATAAACCAGTTTCAGCAAAAAGAAAAGCACCCAGATTTCAACGAATCCAGGTGCTTTTTGTTGGTGGAGGCGATGGGAGTCGAACAATAAAAAATGATTGAGTGGCGTCAAAAACATATCTGCAACGCGCCTAAACACTTGCTAAAAATGTAGTGGGGTTGGTTTGTAACCCATGTATTTTGCTACGTTTACAAAAAAGAGTGTTACCAAAACTGTTACCAGAGTCAGGCCTGTGCCTTTTTGAATGCCGCGGTGGTAGCGGCAGCAAGATCTTCCCTCTGACCGTCAAGCTCGTGCCGATACACTCCGGCAGTGTCCATGTTCTTGCTATGGCCCACGAGCATCTTCAGCTGGCTGTCAGTCAGGACGCTGGATTCAACACTGACAAAGGTGTGCCGCAGCTCGTAAAGTGAAACTTTCGGCTCAAGCCCGTTTGCTTCCTGATAGGATTCCCAGCGGCGATAGAGCGCGTGTTCTGACGGGATCTGAAACAGCGGGGTATTGTAGTTCAGAAGTATACCTTGAGCCTTCAGAAGCTGCACCTGTGCCTCGTATGCCTCGCGAGCTTCCTTGCCCATGTCAAAAGAGCGGATTGCGTTTTCGTTTTTTCCGGTCGTCTGTTCCCGGTGCACGTTGATGCTGCGCCGAAGGTTGACCGTGTTCCCTTTGATGTCTCCATACCATAAGCCAATCAGCTCTCCGGGACGCAGGCCGGTGGAAACGGCAAAGCGATAGGCATAGATATACTCGTCAAATACCGGCTTTCCGTAGTAGGTACGGGTATCTACGCTAAACAGCACCTTCAGAGCGGTGGGCTGAAGAATTGTGCGTTTTCCCATTCTCGCATTCTTCGGGATAGACAGATCAGGATGCAGTGTCGTGTACTTGTTCCTTCTGCACCACTTGACAAAGGCCGTTTCCGCCGCCCGAATCGTCATAAGCGTTTTGCGGCTCAATGGCTTGTCTGAAATCGGCTTGCGCTGGTTCTTCTTCTGGGATCGCTTCCGAAACGAAACGTCGATTGCCTTTTGAAGGTCGCCCTCGGTCAGCTCGTCAATGCGGATGTTCCCGCAGGTCGGCAGGATATAGCAGTCCCCGTAACGCTTGCATTGCGTAACATAGGATGTGCCACAGGTGAGCTTCAGCTCTTCCACCCACTCTGAATAAAGGGCGCTGACCTTCTTTTTTCCGTCTCTGATGCTATCATCAAGCCATGCATCCGCTTTTGCGTTTGCTTCCCGTTGTCCTGTTCGGCCCGGCGTACTGCTGTAAAAGCGCTTGCGGGTGCCGTTCTTCTGAACTGCGATGCACCAGCGCTTTTCCTTTTCGACCCAAAACGCTGTGTTCGTTCTCTTTTTCATCGTTCTGCTCCTTTCGGTTGAAATTGCAAAAGCATCAAATTTTTTGATATTTGTTGACAGCAACAACCGTTTGATGTAACATATGGTTGTGAGCAGTTGTTTTGGCGAGGTCAACAAAACAAAAAATGGAACCATGGAGGTAACACGCAGATGCAGGATAAAACGGCTGTTCTCGGAAACACCCCGGGTGTTGAGGAGGACGAGCGATACATTGAAAAGGCGTACAGAACTCTCTCAGAGGATAACCGCAAAAAGCTGGAAGTATACGCTGCCGCGCTGCGAAGAACCCAGCTCTCACATGAAGGGACTGATTGAAACGGTTCCTTTATACATTGGCCCTTCGGCTTTGCCGAGGGGCCTTTTATTTTCCAGCCAGTTCAAATAATTCAGCGCTTGCTTCGCCAAGGGCTGTCTTTTGCCGGTCGCTCATATAAGAAAGGTAGGGTTCAAAAGCCTGATGATACTTTGCTGCCCAGTTTTCCTTTGCCTTTGATGTCTTGAGCGTCAGTATTTTGTTAGAATACTTTATCTGGGTTCGATGTATAAGTTCTTCTATTGCGCCATCCCTGAAGTCTAAATCTGTGTATTTGTTCAGCGAATCGGTGGTAGCAGCATTCACTCCGTATTTTTTACAATCTTCAAGCATCATAAGCCGACCAACGCAAAAATCGTATCTCATAAAGAACGTTGACGGTTCAGTGGTTGACGAGAGGATTCTGGCACAATCTTGAGCCTGTTTCAAAAGCTGAGGGGCTAATATCCTTGCATTCGCACGAGAGTTGACAAGATCCATTTGCCCCATCCACTCAGGATTTGGTGAGTATTTTGAACGTTCATCTTCTTCCGCTGCTTCAACAGCCATCTTGCCAATGACCTTTGTAGCCTTTTTCAACCATTTGAAAATTCCCATTGTAAACTCCCTATAAAAAAGAAAATGGAAAACAAAAAGCAGGGCTTGCGCTCAGCAAACCCCGCTCTTACAAGTGAATGATATTCTACGCCACATGGCACCCCGTCATTCCCGGAGGATAAACATAGAACGAGGATTAACTTTTGTTTTCTTTTTCAAACTGAGCTTTGAGCAGTTCGTACATATTGACCATTGGAAGCTCGATTTTTCCATGATTAAGAACCATAGAGGACATAACCTCCATTTTTGAACGGGCAATGCCATACACCGCTGCAGAGCCGTTGAACCACAATTTTGTTTCAAAATCTTCGTCAGGTACGCTCTTATCAATCATAAACTTGCCGTGTATAACCATGTGATACTTGCAGGAAGCTTCTGAGCCATCCTGCAATGAATAAACGCCGTCAAGAATGAGCCTGACATAAGCAGCCTTCTTAGAAGGATCATCAATTGGAACTTGCTCACTGATAGAAACGGAGAGCTGATGCGTTAATTCACACTGCGACACAGCATCAATGATATTATTATCAAAAGAGCATTCCGTAAGAAAGCTTCCAAGATACTGAATGTCAGCTTCAAACTGCTTTGCATCCATTGTGTGCACCTCCGGTTGGCTTTTTAGGTGTTTCAGGGAACCGAATCAACCTTGACGAAGAAAAGTCAGGCGTTTTAAAAGCTGTGTTGTTTGCAGCATCAGACTTCACATTTTCAGGTTCGGTGGACATGATTCTTTCATCGGGCTTCAAAGGGCACTGTACCGACAGCCCCAAAGCATCGGCAATGTCAATCAAAGTGTTGATGGTATAATTGCATTCTCCGCTCTCCCAGCGGGAAACAAGGCTCTGCTTTACCCCCATCTTTTCAGCAAGGTCTTTTTGTGTCCAGCCTTTCTCCATGCGGGTATCGTGAATCATCTGCTGGATTTGAATATTTATTGCGGCTTTTGCCATCTCAGCAGCGGACATGTTTTGGGTAATGGCTTTGATTAAATCAGATAAAGTTGCTCTGCAAGACATAATCAGTCCCCCTTTTTAAGTTCATTAAAGCGCTGCTTTGCAATAGGAGTATATTTGGGATAAGCGGTGTTTTGATGCCCTGCGCGCTCATGAAAAGCGGTTAGAAGGTAAACCATTTCATTCTGATAGACAAATAGAACACGTATGTTTGAACCCGGAAGTAAAAAGCGCATGGAACACAAAGGAGATTGTCCGACAAGATATTCCATGTTTGATTTTTTCTTGCGAATACAAACATCTCCATAATCCCGGAGTTTTGCAAGATTATCAGAGAGTCTTGACATGAACTGTTGCTCAATTCCGCCTCTTCTCAAAAGGAGAACAAGTTCTGGTATAAAAAGCTGGTGAATAGAAAGCATGCTGCCATATCTTTCAAAAAGATCTTCTAGCAGCATTTGAAACAATACGTCGTTCAGATTGACCACATCCTGTCTGCGGCTATACTATTATATCACTTATAAGTGATATAATAGTATAGCCGCAGA
>URHG01000055.1 GCA_900547555.1 uncultured Porphyromonadaceae bacterium
GTGTCATTCCGGCTTGTGCGACCTTCTTCGTGTTCTCCGACTACATGAAACCTGCTGCACGTATGGCTGCGCTCATGGAAGTTCCCGTAAAATTCATCTGGACGCACGACGCTTTCCGCGTAGGAGAAGACGGTCCTACACATGAGCCGGTAGAGCAGGAAGCGCAAATCCGGTTGCTCGAAAAACTCAAAAATCACAAAGGCCACAATTCGATGCTCGTCCTCCGTCCTGCCGATGCCGAGGAGACAACCGTTGCATGGCGTTTGGCCATGGAAAATACGACGACTCCCACCGCGCTTATTTTCTCCCGCCAGAATATCGCCAATCTTCCGGCCGGAAACGATTACAACCAAGTTTCCAAAGGGGCCTACATCGTTGCAGGTTCCGATGACATGCCCGATGTCGTGTTGGTCGCTTCGGGTTCGGAAGTTTCCACGTTGGTGGCCGGAGCCGAGAAGTTACGTGCCGAAGGAATCAAAGTACGCATTGTATCTGCTCCGTCCGAAGGGCTTTTCCGTATGCAAAGCAAAGAATATCAGGAAAGCGTCATTCCTTCGGGAGCAAAAGTTTTCGGTCTTACCGCCGGGTTGCCCGTTACGCTCGAAGGGTTGGTGGGTGCCAACGGTAAAGTATTTGGCCTCGAATCGTTTGGTTTCTCTGCTCCCTATAAGGTGCTCGATGAGAAACTGGGATTTACGGCACAAAATGTTTATGACCAAGTAAAAGCCTTGTTGGCTTGACCTTTTATTCCTGTGCAGGTAACCGTACCCGACTGACGATTGCCGTCAGTCGGGTACGGTTTTTATTCATGTAGGCCGATTGCCCCAAGCAGGACGGGCAGGATTATGAGATTCCTCGCATACGTGCGGAATAACAGCAATGTCATTCTGAATGTAGCGTAAGCGGAATGAAGAATCTCAACCGATAGGGCAGCTTTCCAAAACCTCTGCCATTCCAAGACACGGAACGTCAAAGAATCTCCCGCTACGACAAACGGTGCGTTAGAGATTCCTCATATTCATTCGGAATGACATTCCTATAAAAACGGGGATCTCGCATACACTCGGAATGACAAGTATGTGTCATTCTGAACGGAACGCAGTGAAGTGAAGAATCTCCAAAAAATATTGTGGTATGAGGAAACGTTCTCACATCCCGGAATCTTCTGTTTCAAACGATTTGAGAATCTTTCTATAAATTCGAAATGACATGTCTGGAAAAAGAAAGTATCTTATGTAATGGGGTAGGAATCCTTTCTTTCCCGAAGGCCCGGACTCAAAATAAAATTCTTAGTTGTAGAGAAAATAATATATATCTTATTGTCCGGTCGTTTTCATTGCCTTATCTTTGTATGGAGAATATTAAATAAAAAACAAACATCGTTCTTTCTTTTGTTCTCCAAAGAAGACGGACCATATCCGACCTTTCGTTTTCCCGACCGTATCCAAACTTCAAAAATAATTTATTTTATGGAACATATCGACGAATCTTCGCCACTCTATTTTTACAGAAACAAACAGAATGAATGCACGGTCGGAATAGCCGAAATAAGCCGTCGCATATATGGGGTCGGTACGGCCCGTATTGCATTGGCTCTTTTTTTTATAGCGTGGCTGATATGGAGTTGGGATTGGTTTCCTGCAACAATCGTATGGATAATTGCTGCCATATCGGTCGTCGCTTTTCTATGTTTGGTTAAGGTACATAGCCGCTTGTTTGCAAAGAAAGCGTATTTGGAGGCGGTTCTCGAAATTTGCCGGAAAGAGTTCCGTTTGTTCCACCATGATTTTACCGGTTGCGATACCGGTGAGGATTTTTTCGATGCTGCACATGATTATACCGCCGATCTCGATATTTTCGGAAATAAATCTCTTTTTTCTTACGTCGACCGTACATCGACAGCAGTGGGAAGGCAGCGGCTGGCCGATTGGTTACGTCGTCCGCTCGCTGGGGTAGATGCGATACACAGCCGACAGGAAGCTGTCCGGGAGTTGGCGGGTCTCACCGAGTTACGGTTGCATTTTTGCGCCGAAGGCATGGTATCGGGTGAACGTGTCGACGATGCCGCGACTGCCGGCTCCAACCTTTCCGGGAAGATCTTTTCACGTTCCCGATGGGCGATTTTTACGATAAATGCCCTGCCATACGTGTATGTTGTACTGGCATTGGCTACTCTTGCTTGGCCGGTGGCCGGGCCTATCATCGGATTGCTTTTCTGTCTTTGCTTTTTATTTTCTCTATTTATCGCGCAGCGTGTTACCCTCACGCAACAACGGTTGGAGAAAGGATTGCATTCTATCGGAAAATATGAACGTCTCATTGCGGCTCTCGAATCGGAGCGTTTCGAATCCGTCGCCTTGCAGGAATTGGTCTCCGCCATGCAGCCTGTCGGCGGGGAAAAAGCATCGGTCTGTCTGCGCCGTTTGCGTCGGTACATCGATAACCTCAACCAGCGGAACAATGCCATTGCGTTTCTTTTTCTCAACGGTTTTCTGTTGTGGGATTGCCGGCAGCTTCTTTCTCTCGATCGATGGGTTCTCCGTCATGCCGAAGAAGTGCTGCGCTGGCTCGATGCCATAGCCCGATTCGATGCTCTTTCTTCTTTGGCAGCTTTCTCTTACAATCACCCCGATTATGTTTTCCCGTCGGTTGTGGATACCGATAAGCCCGTGTACCGGGCTCGTGGGCTGGGACACCCGCTTATCGATTCCGCCCGCTGCGTACGTAATGATGTGGATATGCCTTGCCGTCCTTCATTCCTGATTATCACCGGAGCCAATATGGCGGGTAAAAGTACTTATCTGCGTACGATAGGAGTGAATTTCGTACTGGCATCGGTCGGTGCTCCGGTATGTGCCGATGAGATGACTTTTACCCCTTGCACGCTCTTTACGGGATTGCACACGACCGATTCGCTGGCGGGAAACGAATCTTATTTCTTTGCCGAGTTGAAGCGATTGCAGCAGGTGGTCGTACGGCAACGTGCGGGAGAAAAGTGCTTTGTTATCCTCGATGAAATTCTTAAAGGAACCAATTCGGTCGATAAGCAGAAAGGATCGATAGCACTTGTCCGTCAGTTGATCGCATTGGGGGCGGCGGGTGTAGCCGCTACACATGATTTGGTTTTGGGCTCGTTGGCCGATGAATATCCGGGTACGGTAGCAGCTGTCTGCTTCGAATCGGAAATCATCGACGATGAACTGCATTTCGATTATCGTTTGCGGGAGGGGGTGGCCCGCCACATGAATGCCTGTTTCTTGATGGAACAGATGGATATAATTCCCCGTAGCGAAGAGAAAAATATCGAAGTCCCTATCGATCCAGCAGAATGACCTGCGCCTCGTTGTTGTTCATACCCTGCATCGTGCGACCTATGTTGGCCCCGATGTAAGTCGGGTCGCACACCAGATAACGCTTGTCGCCGATCACGAAATAGTCCCCCGGAATATTCTCATTGAAACGCACGGCTGCGGCCAAGTGTCCCGGGTAGTAAACAAGCGCCGTTTCGAGCCCCATCAAATCCCGTACAAGTCGGGTAAAAAGGATCGCCCGGTCTTCACAATCGCTGTATGGATAGTAAAGGGTCTCGTCGGCAGCGAAAATACGATCGCCTCCCCACACTTTATCGTCGTATTCATAGACAAAAGCCGTCTGTACGAAATTGATGAGCATATTGGCGGCGTCTTGTTCGCTTTTTCCTGCAATCGCCTTTTGCAAAGCCGGATAAAGCCGCTCTCTATTCTCGGGGCTGAGCGGTATATCGGCAAATGTAGACCATTTGGTACTCTCGTCGTTATCGACAGCCGAAGAGGGATAATCGGACAGAAAATCCATCAGGTTTTTATTGGTCGATACGGTAACGGTAATTTCGGGGTATTTTTTTGCCGCAAGGGTACGGGCATCGGACAGCTCCGATGAGAAGCGAGGTGTATTTTCGACTGCGAGGCTCAACGCACAATCGTTAGGAAATTTCCGGTCGAAAATGTGCATCGTATTGCCCTCGTAGTCTCGCAGAAGGTAGAAACGAGAATTGTCGAGGAGGAAAAAACGTTTCCCGTAAATCGTGTAATCGCTGGCTATCAATAGGTAAAGACGACTGTCATTCCCTCGGGCAAGCCGTATGCGGTAGCCCGACTGGTTGAGAATGAATGCCTGCAACAGAGTCGCTTCGTTGCTCTCCTCGCCCAAGAAAGTGTCTCCAAGAGTTTCTGCCATTTTCAGATAGGCCCAGTCGCAAAGGTCAAGCTCTTTTTTCAGCCTCAGGCAGTCGGTTACCATATCGGTATAGTTGTCGGAACAAAGTCGCTCCCATATATCGGCTACGGCGTTCTCTTGTGAGTTCTCCAATGTGAATTTTTGTTCCCGGTCGAGTCGTACCCGACATTCCGTTCCGTAAAAAGAAAAGGCAAAACGGGTATCGGCAGGGGGATTCGGCTGATTGTCTTCGGGAAAATTTTCTTTTCGGGGAGTCGTCGGAACGACAGGCAGAGGTTGAGGTTCTTTATCGATTTGTACGACCGGTTGCGGGACACTGATCGGTGCAAGCGGTTTTTGTATGATTTTATCGATGACGACAGGACGATCTACTGCCGGACGATTTTGTTCTTCTTGCGGCGCTATGGTAGGGGGAACCGGTGGTTCTTGCTTAGGGACGGGTATGGGTTCCTCTCCCGAAAAAGCTTTCCACCGTTCCCGCATGAACTGGGTGTACTCGGCATTGACTTTTGCACGGTAGGCGGCAAAGTCTTCCTGAGCCTTTTTCTTATAAGAGCTGTATTCGCTTTTGCGGGCTTTCAGATACTCTTCATACGATTCCTGGGCTATGACATAACAACATAGGGGAAGAGTGAAACAGGTGATGAAAAAAACTTTCCGTAACATGGCAAAGTGATACTTGATGGTCTCTCAAATATACGCAAATTTCCTGAAAAAATAAAGAAGATCTGTTTTTTTACAAGGATTCACGAAACAAGGTAAAGTCATTATGTCGACAACGAATCGGTTTTGTTTCGTCGGGATCGGAGCAAATACAGTATGAATTTTTCCCAAAGGCAGATATGGTCTGTTTATAAATCGGATTTCGGTCTGCAACCATATTATAACATTTGTTTTCTCATATCTCCTCGACAAAATGAACCGGATATTTGTCCCAATATTTTTTATATACCCTGTTTTGCTGTCCATCGAAATTCAGTTGATACATTCTGAATGTTACCAAAACGTTTTTGGGCTGCCACAGTTCTTCATAAGAGTACCTGTACGTCATACCTATGGTCTGCATCACGTTTCCACTTCTCGGATTGTTTATATCGTGTGTAGCTGTGATATAAGGAATGCCCGCCTGTTTCAACATGCCGACCATTGCCCGACACGCTTCGGTACAAATTCCTTTGTGCCAAAACTCTTTCCTGATGCAATAGCCCAAATCGTGGCTGTCGTCTTCGCTTATATGGATACAGCCGATAGGTACATTGTTTTCTTTCAGACAAATGGCGTAATAATATCCCGCATATTCCTCTATGTATCGAAGATACTCTTTTGCCTCCTCTATATTCCTCAATGGAAACATGGGAAGAAACGTATTTACGTCTTTATCGCTAAAAATGGCAAATAGGGCGTTTATATCTCCTTTTGTGAAGATCCTTAATATCAGACGTTCTGTTTCTATCCGATTTTTCATAACGAAATTATAAGGTGTTTCGCGATTTCGTATAGATGGGTACAGTAAGAGCGGGTAAGACCCCAACTTTAAAAAAACTGTTTTTTCAGCGATTTTTGGAATATATACATCACAAATGTACCAAAAGCTGAAATTTTATGAGCCTTTTTCATGAAACTTTTCAAAATCTTTATGCAAAACAAGCTCTTTTTTTTGCGTATATTTGCAACAAACGGCAGTGAGCCTAATTGACCAAAAACAACATCGTGTTATGAATATCGAACTTTTGGGGGGGACTTCGTCCCGATTGTACAAACTCGTTGCTCCTCTTGTTATGAGTGCAGCCGTTTTGCGGCAAAACAATAACTATCCTTATAAAACATCGGTGCGGCATGAGTGGCTGGTTGCCCTCGAAGATGACGGAAAAACGGTAAAAGGTTTTTTCCCTATCGAACGACGGGACGGCTATGCTTACATCAACAATTACTATGTCTCGGCCGAAACGGAAGAAGAGTTGTTGGACGCTTTCATCGATAAAGCATTGACATTGTATGCTCCTACGTGCCCGCTTGTCGCTGTTGTCCATTCTCATCACATCGAAATATTTCAGGAAAAAGGATTTTCGATAGAACGGGAGTGGAAGCTCTATGTGAAAATGAAATACATGAGAAACGATGGAAAGGCGTCGTAACGTATATGAGGCAGCGCTTTCCCGTTTAGAGAAAATTTTTTCCGATTTCGACAATATATATGTTTCTTTCTCGGGGGGAAAGGACAGCGGGGTATTGCTGAACCTTTGCATCGATTATATCCGGAAACATAAGCTGAAATGCCGATTGGGTGTTTTTCACATGGATTATGAGGTACAATATTCGGCAACACTGAGTTATGTAGAAAAAGTTCTGTCGGAGAATACCGATATTTTAGATATTTACCGGGTGTGTGTTCCATTCAAGGTTCCCACATGTACATCGATGCATCAGAGTTATTGGCGTCCGTGGGACGAAGCTCAAAAAGAACTTTGGGTACGGGAGATGCCCCGATCGTCATTCCGTAAAGAAGACTTCGATTTCTTTTCCGATGATTTGTGGGACTATGATTTCCAGATAAAATTTGCCGAGTGGCTGCACCGTTATAAACGAGCCGGTCGCACATGTTGTCTGGTGGGTATACGCACGCAGGAAAGTTTCAACCGTTGGCGGGCTATTCATAGCGACAAGAACTATTGTTGCTACGAACGTTTCAAATGGACGCGCAAGATTGCCGACGATGTGTACAATGCCTATCCCATATATGACTGGCGTACTACCGATGTGTGGGTGGCTAACGGACGTTTCGGGTGGTCGTACAATCATCTCTACGACCTATATTATCAAGCAGGTGTTTCGATCGAGAAACAGCGCGTTGCCAGTCCGTTTATTTCGGCGGCGATCCCCAGCCTTCAACTTTACCGGGTTATCGACCCGCAGATGTGGGGACGTATGATAAGCCGGGTAAACGGCGTGAATTTTGCCGGTATGTACGGTAATACCTCTGCTATGGGGTGGTATACGGTAAAGTGTCCCAAAGGCATGACATGGGAAAAGTACATGCATTTCTTGTTGAGTACGCTTCCCGAAGATATCCGGCAGGGATATCTCGACAAGTTGAGTGTGAGCATTACGTTTTGGCGCAACAAAGGAGGCTGTCTGGCCGATAAAACCATAGAGAAATTACGACAAATGGGCGTGGAAATAGAGGTCGGGGATTCCACCAATTACAAGACCGATAAAAAACCCGTGAGAATGGAGTATCTCGACGATATAGATATAGAAGAATTCAGGGAACTACCGTCGTTCAAGCGTATGTGTATATGCATTCTCAAAAACGACCATTCCTGCAAGTATATGGGGTTTGCTCCCACAAAAGCCGAAAAAGAGCGTCGCGACCGAATCATGGAAAAGTATAAAAATTTTTATGGCGAAAACAGATAACGAAATCCGATATAGGAGTCCGGTGTACAAGGTCATGGCCGTCCCGGTCGATAAAGTAGTGGCGAATGCTTACAATCCCAATGTAGTGGCGCCACCCGAAATGAAATTGCTCGAATTGTCGATATGGGAAGACGGCTATACGATGCCGTGTGTATGTTATTACGTCGCCGACAAAGACGTTTATGAACTGGTCGACGGTTATCACCGGTATATGGTGATGAAAACGTCGCGCCGTATATATGAACGGGAACACGGACTTCTGCCGGTCGTCGTCATAGAAAAAGATATTTCCAATCGCATGGCTTCGACGATACGCCACAATCGTGCCAGAGGAACGCATAATGTCGAACTGATGAGCGAAATCGTCTCGGAACTGACCAAAGCCGGTATGTCCGACCGCTGGATAGAGCGGAATATAGGAATGGATAAAGACGAGTTGCTGCGATTGAAACAAATTACCGGATTGGCAGAGTTATTCGCCAATAAAAATTTTTCCCTTTCCGACGACTGAATTCCTCGGGTCGATCCGCAGAAGCATAAACGCCCGGCGATTGTCGCCGGGCGTTTATGCTTATCTTCGAGTAACGGGTTGCTGTGGTCAACGCAGACGCAGTACATCGCCGGGGCGGGGGATTTTTTCGCCCGATATATCATTTCTATGTAGCAAGCACTTCAACTTGATACCATATTTTTGGGAAACATCGTGCAAAGACTCTCCTACGGCGAGGGTATGTGTCTTATTCGGCTTTTTGGCTCTGCGGCGTTTTGCTTTGAGATACACTATATCGCCGGCTTTGAGCGTATACCCCCGAGGAAAGTCGTTGTAGCGACGTATCTGGTAAGCATAAAGTTCAAACTCCCGGGCAATGAGTTTTTGCGTGTCGCCTTCCCGGGCTACCACGTAAGGCAATCCCCATTTCGATTCCATATCGTGATACTCATAGTTTTTGGGCATGCGCGGGAGACCTTTTCCGTCGTAACGATGCAGACCGTATAGTTCGATTGTCTGGATAAGTTTGCTGGCATACGCTTTGTCGGTCGCATAGCCGCAACGTTTCAGGCCATGAGCCCAACCCTTATAGTCGGTAATATCGAGCTTGAAAAGTTTTCCGTACCGGGGACTTTTGGTCAGAAACAGGGCGTGGTCTTCGTACGATTCTTTTGGATTGCGGTACTTCCTGAAACATTCTCCTTTTGCATCGTCATCGTGATACACGCGTTTGCCCTCCCAAGCATTGTGGCACTTGATACCGAAATGGTTGTTCGATTTCTTGGCCAGCTCACTGGTTCCGGCGGCCGACTCGATAAGACCTTGCGCCAAAGTGATACTGGCCGGGATTTTGTACCGTTTTTGATGTTCGACGGCAATATCTTTGTATTTGCGTATATAATCGAGGTAGATGGGATTTTTCGATTGTGAAAACGCCGTAGCGACAACAAGCGACAACAGGCAGGCGAGGGTGAATTTTCGGCAGAAGTCCATATTCTCGGGCATAAAATCAGTTATCAAAATCGGAGGCCGGCAAATAGGATTTATCGGAAAATAGAGTTATATTTGTGAGAATTCCAATAAAATGTCCTATGGCAAGACAACTTCATCTATCGGCAAAGATAACGGTTTGTCGTTATAATGAATTAACCGACAATGAAAAATTTTTGGTCG
Source organism: uncultured Porphyromonadaceae bacterium (assembly GCA_900547555.1). GTDB lineage: Bacteria > Bacteroidota > Bacteroidia > Bacteroidales > UBA11471 > Caccoplasma. The sequence goes on from URHG01000055.1 coordinate 9,296, forward strand.
ATAAGGCTCGTACGGCTTTGAAAGGTGCATACGCCCCTTATTCGGGTTTCCGTGTGGGAGCCGCGATAGAATTGGCCGACGGGCGTATCATTACCGGGAGTAATCAGGAAAACGGTTCTTATCCCGAAGGTCTTTGTGCCGAACGGGTAGCGCTTTTTTCTGCCGGGACGATTTCGCATGATACGCCTCCGGTACTGTTGGCCATCGCTGCCGAAAACAACGGCGAGGAAGTCATTTCTCCCGTAACGCCTTGCGGGGCTTGTCGTCAGGTCATGCGTGAGACGGAACTCCGTTATGCCACACCGTTGCGCACATTGATGTGCGGGGCCGAAGATATATACATCGCCGAGTCTGCCGGTGATTTGTTGCCGTTGGGATTTGAACTGTCTCACGGTTGAGACAGGTTTTTTTCCGTTTCTACTTTTCTCAACGTTTTTTTCCCGGAGGCGTAAGAAGTATTTTACACGTCGGCTCGTTCGATTTTGGAAAGACGATAACGGGAATCCCGAATCAATTCCTTATCTTTGTCTTCTCGGTAGATAATTCGTTTTATGGACAACTATATCGTTTCGGCTCGTAAGTATCGCCCCACAACCTTCCGCTCTGTCGTCGGGCAGAAAGCTTTGGTGCAGACGCTCAAAGCGGCGGTCGTTACCCGCAAACTGGCGCATGCCTATCTTTTTTGCGGAACCCGGGGAGTGGGAAAAACTACTTGTGCCCGCATTTTTGCAAAGACCATCAACTGCGAACACCCAACACCCGACGGGGAGGCTTGTAACGAATGCGAGTCGTGCCGTGCGTTCAATGAGCAACGTTCGTACAACATCATCGAACTCGATGCTGCATCGAACAACTCGGTCGACGAAATACGCAGCCTTATCGATAAAGTGCGCGTTCCGCCGCAACTGGGACGCTACAAGGTATTCATTATCGACGAGGTGCACATGTTGTCGACGGCGGCGTTCAATGCGTTTTTGAAAACCCTCGAAGAACCGCCCCATCATGCCATTTTCATATTGGCCACGACCGAGAAACACAAGTTGTTGCCGACGATTCTGTCGCGTTGCCAGATTTACGATTTCCAGCGTATTACCATCGAAGATATGGTCGAACACCTGCGCTATGTTGCTTCGCAGGAAGGTTTTACTGTCGATGACGATGCCTTGAATGTCATTGCCCGTAAGGCCGATGGCGGTATGCGCGACGCATTGTCTATTTTCGATCAGGTTGCTGCCTCCTCGGGTGGCGATATCACGTACCAGACGACGATAGAGAATCTCAACATTCTCGATTACGATTATTATTTCAGGCTCACCGATGCGCTGCTGGACGGTAATGTCCCGGAGGCCTTACTTGTTTTCGACTCGGTACTGCGGGCCGGTTTCGGGGCACAACTCTTTGTCAACGGATTGAGCAGCCATTTCAGGGATTTGATGGTAAGCAAAGACGCGGCGACGCTCCCATTGCTCGATGTCGGGACGGCTGTTGCCGAACAGTATGCCCGACAAGCCGAACGTTGCGACAAAAATTTCCTCTACAAGGCGATGGATTTGAGTAACCGTTGCGATCTCGATTACCGTATCAGTAACAACAAGCGTCTGCTCGTAGAACTGATGCTTATAAAGATATGCAGCCTCGGTATGCCGCAAGAGACAGGACGGTCGTCCGAAACAAGAATACCTTCGATCCCGACAGCAACTCCTGCCGCAAACCCTCGTCCAGCGGTGTCTCCGGTTACCGCTCAAACAAATAAGCCGGTTGTAGAGGCTGAGGTACAATCGCCATCGGTCGTCTCCGAACCCCGGCAGGAATACGGGCAACCTCGGACGGTAGGTGAAGAAGCGGCTCCGGCGGCATCTCGCCTCCAAATTCCGAAACCGCAAGCCGCTACTTCGCAGACAAAAGTTCCGACTCGTAAAATTCCTCGTATTTCTCTCAAACACGGTGTAGAGCCTGACCCTTCGGAAGCGCCGGCAGCAACGGTCGAAACGACTGTCGAAATGAACGAGCCTTTCGCGCTTGATGCCCTGCATGAGGCGTGGCTGCGTTTTACCAAAAAGATTCCTACCGAAACGGTATTGGTACAGACGATGTATTTGTGCATGCCCCAAATGCTCGACGCCACGACATTCGAGGTCGTGGTCGATAACAGAGCCCAAATGGATAAGCTCAATGGTCGGGGTGCCGACCTGATGGCTTTCCTCCGCACGGAGTTACGCAACACGCATCTTGAAATGAGGATTCGCGAGCGTGAACGCGAAGAACGTCAAAAGGCATTCAGCCCCGGCGAACGGTTTGTCATGTTGGCCGAAAAAAATCCCGAGCTGAACAGACTGAAAGATATTTTCGGGCTGGAACTCTCTTAAAATCGAATGGTTTAAGCTTCCTCATGTTCATTCGGAATAACAGCGGTGTCATTCTGAACGAAATGCAGTGAAGAATCCCCCGTAATGGATTGGGATTCCTCGTCGGACTCATGTCCTCACTCGGAATGACATTTGATCCATATGAAGCATTTACGATTTGTAACACTCTATCGCTCTACTCGCAACCGGTAATTTCGGAAAAGGAGTCGAAGAAGTGCCCACCTTTATCGGGCTGCCGGGAGCGAGGGAGAAGGCGGAAAAAGAGCGAGTTCCGCAGCCCCCGTCGGCGACCGCAGCGGAGGGCAGGAA
>URHG01000056.1 GCA_900547555.1 uncultured Porphyromonadaceae bacterium
TAATATGGGTAGCGTAGTTCAACATGGTCGGGATCGGACGGTCTACATGTCCTAAAGCGTCCACACGAACGATAGCCAAAGTCACGCCGGCAGGAGCCAAGTTCTTTTGAGCACCCGCATAGATAATATCATATTTGGAAATATCGATCGGACGAGAGAAAATATCGGAAGACATATCGGCTACAAGAGGTACATTTACGTCTGGGTCAAATCGCATTTCTGTTCCGTATATCGTGTTGTTGGAGGTAAAGTGGAAATAATCAACATCATCGGGGATAGTATATCCTTTGGGGATATAAGAGAAGTTGGCTTCTTTCGAAGAGGCGACGACATCGACTTCACCGAAGAGTTTGGCTTCTTTGATGGCATTTACCGCCCATGTTCCCGTTTCGAGATAAGCCGCTTTCTTTTTCAGTAAGTTGAAAGGCACCATACAGAATTGCAGGCTGGCTCCGCCGCCGAGATATACGACATCGTAACCGGCCGGCACATCTAATAATTCTTTGACCAAAGCACGGGCTTCGTCCATGACAGCAGAAAATTCTTTACTGCGGTGTGAAATTTCCAGCAAAGAGAGTCCTGTTCCAGCAAAATCCAGTACAGCGTCGGCTGTATTTTTAATGGTGTATTGGCTCAGAATAGAGGGGCCTGCATAAAAATTGTGCTTCTTCATTTTTATTATTGTTTTTTAGTGTATTGATTCTAAAATAAACATCCTCTGCGGAGATTTTTGAGGGAACAAATTTATGTTTTTTTTTATCCTTTGCCAAGAAAATGTCAAATAAAAAGGCCGTAATGGAAACATATTTTCCCGTTTACGGCTGTTTTGGCATATCGGCTTTACAAAATCTCCTTTTGTTTCTTATCGTATTTGTTTTTATTCTATTTGTATTTATCTCCCCACAGGTTTTTGAGGTGGTCTTTGTGTCGTTCTTCTGCGGCATTGGTTTGGGGGTGCCATATCGACGTATTTTTCAGTTCGTCGGGCAGATATTGTTGTTTTACGAAATTCCCTGTAAAGTCATGGGCATACAGATATTCCTTTCCATACCCCAATTCTTTCATCAGGGAGGTAGGGGCGTTGCGCAGATGCAAAGGAACCGGAAGGTTTCCGGTACGTTCTACACAAGACAATGCGTCATTGATTGCCTTGTATGCCGAATTGCTTTTGGGGCTACAAGCCAAATAAATGGCAGCTTCCGATAATACGATGCGTCCTTCGGGCCAGCCGATGTTTTGAACGGCTTCGAATGCGGCGTTAGCGATGAGCAAGGCGTTGGGGTTGGCAAGACCTATGTCTTCCGATGCCGATATGACCAACCTTCGTGCGATGAATTTAGGATCTTCCCCGCCGGCAACCATGCGGGCCAACCAATAAACGGCTCCGTCGGGGTCGCTGCCGCGTATCGATTTGATAAACGCCGAAATAATATCGTAGTGCATTTCTCCCTCTTTATCATAGGCCATCGGGTTTTGTTGCAAACGGTCGGTTACGACGGAGTCGTCTATGATAAGAGGTTCATCGGCAGGGGTGGCATTGGCTATCAGGTCGATGATATTGAGCAGCTTCCGGGCGTCGCCGCCGGCATAGCGGAAAAGAGCCGTTGTTTCCCGTATGTCGATGTTTCGTTTTTGCAACTCTTTATCGGTTTGCACTGCACGGTTGAGAAGATGTTGCAGATGGGGCGCATCAAGGGATTTAAGAACGTAAACTTGACAGCGGGAGAGCAACGGGCGTATGACTTCGAACGAAGGGTTTTCGGTCGTTGCCCCGATAAGAGTTACCGTACCGTTTTCGACAGCCCCCAACAATGAGTCTTGCTGGGACTTGTTGAAGCGGTGTATTTCGTCGATGAATAGAATCGGTCGGCCCTGCTGGAAAATACTGCCGCTTTTGCATTTGTCGATGACTTCACGTACCTCTTTTACTCCCGAGTGTATGGCACTCAATGTGTAAAACGGTGTTTTAAGTTGCACCGAGATGATACGGGCCAAAGTCGTTTTTCCGACACCGGGAGGCCCCCATAAGATAAATGAGGAAACCTCTCCGCTGTCGATCATTCGTCGCAAGACGGCACCTTTACCTACAAGATGCTCCTGCCCGATGTATTCATCGAGTGTTTTGGGACGCAATCGTTCGGCTAAGGGTGCTAACATGAGATAATCCGGTTTTCAGATTAATCGTTGTCGGTATAGCGTTCTATCGTTTGCTCTCTATCGGGACCTACCGATACGATTTTGATGCGAACACCCAATTCTTCTTCAAGGAAAGAGAGGTATGCGTTGAATTCTTCGGGGAATTCGTCTTCGCTTTGCATTTGGGTCATATCGCATTTCCAGCCGGGCAGTTCCACATAAACAGGCTCGATTTTATCATCGATTTCAAAAGGAAATTCATCGGTCTCTTTGCCGTCTATGCGGTAAGCTACGCAGGCTTTGATGGTTTCGAACGTGTCGAGTACATCGCTTTTCATCATGATGAGGTCGGTAACACCGTCGACCATGATCGCATATTTCAGTGCTACGAGGTCTATCCAGCCGCAGCGGCGTTCGCGTCCGGTTACAGCTCCGTATTCATGTCCGATATCTCTGATTTTCTTTCCTGTTTCATCAAACAGTTCGGTGGGGAAGGGGCCGCTTCCCACACGGGTACAATATGCCTTGAAGATACCATACACTTTTCCTATACGGCCGGGTGCTATACCCAGTCCCGTACAAGCTCCGGCACAGATGGTATTTGAAGAAGTTACGAACGGGTATGATCCGAAGTCGACGTCGAGCAATGTGCCTTGAGCCCCTTCGGCCAACACCGATTTATCTTCTTTCAGCAATCGGTTTATTTCGTGTTCGCTGTCGATAAGGCGGAATTGTTTCAAGTAATCGAGCGAAGCGAACCATTTGGCTTCGAGATCGGCCATATCGTATTTGTAGTCCAGCGATTGGAGTATGGCTTCATGGCGGGCTTTGGCTTTGGTGTATTTGGCATCGAAGTTGTGTAATAAGTCTCCTACACGCAATCCGTTACGGCTTACTTTGTCGGTATAAGTAGGGCCGATGCCTTTGCCTGTCGTTCCTATTTTCCCGTCGCCTTTGGCCGCTTCATAAGCTGCATCGAGGATACGGTGCGTCGGCAGGATGAGATGTGCTTTTTTAGAAATGTAAAGTTGGCGGGTAATATCGTGCCCGCTGGCTGCCAATGCTTCGGCCTCTTGTTGGAACAGTACGGGATCGAGTACGACTCCGTTACCGATGATATTGATTTTGCCTCCTTGGAAAATTCCCGACGGAATCGAACGGAGTACATATTTTTCACCGTTGAATTCCAGTGTATGGCCTGCATTCGGCCCGCCCTGGAAACGAGTGATGACGTCGTATTTCGGAGTGAGAACATCGACGACTTTGCCTTTGCCTTCGTCGCCCCATTGCAACCCTAATAATACATCTACTGATTTCATGATTGGAGTGTGTGGTTATTTTTATTGTTGTTTGTTTCTTTTTCGTTGTTTTTTTTGCGCAACTCTTTCCGTTCGGCTTGCGTACATGACGAGCAGATACCGTACACATAGAGTGCGTAGTAAGCAGTGGTGAACCGTGCGAATTTTTTTTGAGTCAGTACTTCGAGAAGTTTGGGGTCTTTTACCTCCCTTATTTTTCCGCAACGGGTACAGATGAGGTGATGATGATTGACCATGTTGTATGATTTCTCATACTGGGCGGGGTGATTCCCGAATTGGTGTTTGCGCACGAGACCCGCATCGACCAGTAAATCGATCGTATTATAGACGGTAGCCCGGCTCACCCGATATTCGCTTTCCGACATCATTTCATACAACAGGTCGACATCGAAGTGTTCGCTCGTTGCATATATTTTGTCCAATATGGCGTATCGCTCGGGAGTCTTTCGCAGCTTCTTCGCTTCCAGATATTGAGACAATTTTTGTCGTACGATTTCTCGGGTTTTCTCCTCAATCATGGCTCTATTTTTATGCCAAACGAGGCAAAGATAAAAAATAAAACCGAAATATCGTATGCGAAAAGAAAGATACTTGCGATTGGTTATACAATGTTTATCGGTACTGTGGCTGCATGAGATAGTTCTCTATTCTTTTCGGGAGAAGGTACCTTTCTTTTATCTCTCTTTCAGGTAGCGGCATTCTTCAATAATATCCTCGATAAGAGGTCGGTTTTCTTCGGGCACATCGACCGAGGAGAAAAATATGATGATTTCTTCGAGCTTTTGCGGACACTTTGCCGCTGCTTGTTTTATAGCGCGGAGTGCTGCCGAGAGAGTGTGCAAGGGAACTTTCTCATAGATATGCGAGAGGCATGATGATAGCATGCTCTGTAACTCTTCTGTTGACGGAATATACCCGTTTGAAAGCAGTCGATACCAAAGTTGATATCCCGTATAACGTGCCATATCGGTTGACGATTCGATACAGTCGGTTGCTAGTTGGGGGGCATCGTCGATATACGGGAAAAGGTTCATGCAACATATATCGGCAATTTCGGTATAAGGTGTTTCATCGATCCATCTTTTTGCCGTGTCCATATCCATTTTCTCCGGCGGATAAAGCCATGTGGCCAGCATTTTCGATTCTCTGACAGGCTCTTCCCATAACCGCTTTGCCAGATCTTCATTTGGAGAGATAGAGGAGGCGATTCGTTTTATCAACGGGAGAGTAAGGCCGAAGTTTACACGATATGCCATACCTTTTTCCCGCATGCTGGCGGCAACGACGCCGTTCATCGATTTACGGAATAGGCGTTTTATTTCTCTTATTTGTTCGTCGGTTGCGGTAACAGACATTGTTGTGGATTTAGAAGGGTACGTCATCGTCTTGTTGGTTCAGGAAATCGGTGTTGGGGCCGATTGTTCCCGCGTTTCCGGGAGTCGGTACGGTATCCCGTTTTCTATTGATTTTCGAGGGAATGACCGTGTCGTCTTTCAGGTTTTGGAAGCGGGCAAGTTCTCCCCGGAAGCGTAACCGCACGTCGCCCACGGCTCCATTTCTGTGTTTGGCGATGATGATTTCGGCCAGACCGATAAGGGAATTGCCTTTGGCGTCTTCATTTATTTTGTAGTACTCGGGACGGTGTATGAAGCAAACCATATCGGCGTCTTGCTCGATTGCTCCCGATTCACGCAGGTCGGCCAGCTGCGGACGCTTTCCTTCTTCTCCGGTACGGGTTTCGACGCCACGATTCAGCTGCGAAAGGGCGATGATGGGGATATTCAACTCTTTGGCCAATCCTTTGAGCGACCGCGATATGGTGCTGACCTCTTGTTCTCTGCTGCCGAAATTCATGCCGCTGGCATTCATCAACTGCAAGTAGTCGATGATGATCATTTTTATACCATGTTCTCTTACCAGACGACGAGCTTTGGTTCGCAGTTCGAAGACCGAAAGGCTGGGCGTGTCATCGATAAAAATCGGTGCGTCGTACAGGTCGTTGATTTTGGCGTTCAACTGTTCCCATTCGTGCGGGGCGAGTTGTCCGCTTTTTATTTTTTCTCCCGGTATTTCGCAGGTGTTTATAATGAGACGGTTTACAAGCTGCACGTTCGACATTTCGAGAGAGAAGATAGCGACGGGTGTATTGTAGTTGATAGCCATGTTCTTGGCCATCGAAAGCACGAAGGCCGTTTTTCCCATGGCCGGACGGGCAGCGATGATGATGAGGTCGGAATTTTGCCAGCCCGATGTCATTTTGTCGAGGTCGGTAAATCCCGATTGCAAACCGCTCAGACCATCTTTTCGGTTCGATGCTATTTCGAGAATATGCAGGGCTTCGTTGATAACGGGGTTTATCTGGGTAACATCTTTCTTTACATTTCGTTGAGAAATTTCAAAAAGTTGTCCTTCCGCCTCTTGCATCAGATCGTCTACGTCGTACGTTTCTTCGTAGGCTTTGGCTTGTATTTCACCGGTGAATCGTATCAGTTCCCGTGCCAGATATTTCTGGGCGATGATACGGGCGTGGAATTCGATATTGGCGGCCGAAGAAACCCGGCCGGTCAGTTCGGTAATCACATACTCGCCGCCCACCTCTTCGAGTTTCCCGTTGCGGCGCAACTGTTCGCATACGGTAAGCATGTCGATAGGCTCCTGTTTCATGGCCAGGTCGACGATTGCCGTGTAGATGAGTTGGTGTTTATACTCGTAGAAGCATTCGGGTTTCAGTATGTCGCTGATGATGGAATAAGCATCTTTCTCGAGCATCAGTGCACCGAGTACCGCCTCTTCGAGATCGCGGGCTTGGGGTTGAAGTTTACCCAAGTCGACCATCGGAGAGATAGACGTATTTTTCTTGCGGGTGGAGGTTTTTCGACCGGATATGATTTCCATTTTGGGAGATACGGTGATGGTTTGTATTTCGGGCTACAAACATACAAAATAGAATCGGTATTTCATTCATAAAATGACAGGAGAGTTATCGATTCTTTTTCCGGGTACCATTCTGTCGGGACAGTTGGTGGTGCTACTTCATTTTTGTACGGGACAGCTTTAAAAACGATTCTGTAATTTCATTTATTCGCTGAAACTATACACTATGTAGGAGAATTTTTCTACTTTTGTTTTCTGTATTTCGAAAATCGTTTTTATGCTTCTTTTCCCCAATGCCAAGATAAATCTCGGGTTGAATATTTTATCTCGACGGCCCGATAAGTATCACGATATTTCTACTGTATTTTATCCGGTCGGGTGGAGCGATGCCCTCGAAGTGATTTCGGCCGAAGATGACCAGAAAGAATGTCGGTTACATCTTTCTGGACTTCCTGTCGATGGCGATGTACAAGATAATCTGGTCGTTAAGGCCTACCGTATGTTGACGCAAGATTATACATTACCTTCGGTCGAGGTCTACCTGCATAAGGCGATACCCTTCGGTGCAGGATTGGGTGGCGGTTCGGCCGATGCGTCTTGTATGTTGCGTCTTTTGAGAGACCTGTTTTCTTTGCCGTTGTCCGATGACGGTTTGGCCGTTTATGCGGCTCGTCTGGGAGCCGATTGTCCTTTTTTCATATACAATCGTCCGATGTTGGCCGAAGGTATTGGCGAGCGTTTATCTCCGATCGATATTTCATTACGGGGATATTTCTTGGTGTTGGTAAAACCCGAAATTTCCGTTTCCACAGCCGAGGCCTATTCGCTTGTAACGCCTGCCGTCCCGTCTTTGTCCCTGCCCGATGTTTTGTCGCAGCCTGTTGGCGAGTGGAAAGAGTTGTTGGTAAATGATTTCGAGAAGAGTGTTTTCGAGCATTATCCGGTTCTGTCCCGTTTGAAGCAGCAACTTTACGATAAGGGAGCGGTATATGTTTCGATGTCGGGTTCCGGTTCGACTATGTACGGGTTATTCGAAGTATTGCCCGAGGGGATCGATCTCGACTTTCCCGATAGTCATATATGGACAGGGGCTTGTATGTATTGACGATTGACGTTGGAGCTATTTTTCAATGAGGCTGACAAAAAGACCTTTTGCCAGCATGGCAATGTTTTTGTTATATGTATGGGTGTTGCACGGAGTTACTCGCAGGTTTATAGAGTGCGATAAAGTGTTAATTGATTGATAATGAAAAATAAAAAAGATATAAAAATGAAAGAACAAACAGCTGAATCGCCTGAAAAGGAAATAGGGAAAAATTCGGAGATGACAGAAGAACATACAGAAATGTCTGCCGAAGAGTCTGTCCCTGTCGAAGAAACTGACACTTTGGCAGCGGAAAATGAACAGTTGAAAGCACAAGTCGAACAACTTAAAAAAGATTACTTGTTGGCTCGTGCCGACCTTGAAAATTTCAGGAAAAGGACTTTGAAAGAAAAAGCCGACTTGATAAAAAATGGCGGAGAGTCTTGTCTCAAAGATATTCTCCCTGTCATAGACGATTTTGAACGTGGGTTGCAGGCTGTCGGCGAAAGTGCCGATGTCGAGGCTGTAAAACAAGGAATAGAACTTATCTATAATAAATTCAAAACTTTCCTTGACCAGCATGGGGTAAAAGAAATACCGACCCAAGATGCCGATTTCGATACCGAGTATCATGAGGCGGTAACGACTTTTCCCGCACCGACACCCGAACAGAAAGGGAAGGTGATCGATTGTGTACAGAAAGGATATACGATGAATGACAAAGTAATACGTTTTGCCAAAGTCGTTGTTGGAGAATGAGCGGTGATTAAATTGTAAAAAACAAGAAAACTCCCATGAGTAGCAAACGCGATTATTATGAAGTGCTGGAGGTCAGCAAGAGTGCGACGGCCGAGGAAATAAAAAAAGCATATAGAAAAAAAGCCATACAATATCACCCCGATAAAAATCCCGGCGATAAAGAGGCGGAAGAGAAGTTCAAGGAGGCAGCGGAGGCTTATGAGGTATTGAGCGATACCGAGAAAAGAACCCGTTACGACCAGTTCGGTCATGCCGGTGTAAACGGGGGCGGAGCTTCGGGATTTGGCGGAGCGGGAGGTATGTCTATGGAAGATATATTCTCTCATTTCGGAGATATTTTCGGGGGTGGTTTCGGCGGATTTAGCGGCTTTGGTGGATTCGGAGGCGGTTCGCGTGGTGGAAAACGCGTGAATCGGGGTTCGGACTTGCGTGTACGGGTGAAACTGAATTTGCAGGAAATTGCCACAGGTGTCGAGAAAAAGATAAAAGTAAAAAAGTACGTACCTTGTTCCGAGTGTAAAGGTACGGGAGCCGAGAACGGTTCGGCTTACGAAACTTGTTCGCAGTGTAAGGGAAGCGGTGTTATCACTCAGATGCGCCAGACGATTTTGGGTGCTATGCAGTCGACGACGACATGTCCCAAATGTGGAGGCGAGGGGCGTATCATTACCCATAAATGTCCGAAGTGCAACGGAGAGGGTATCATGAAGGAAGATGAGGTCATAACGATCAATATTCCGGCCGGGGTATCTGAGGGTATGCAGCTGTCGATGAGCGGTGCGGGAAATGCCGCCCGTCACGGGGGAATTAATGGAGATTTGCTGATTCTTGTGCAAGAAGAGCCGCATCCCGAATTGTTGCGAGATGAAAATGATTTGATATACAATGCTCTCATCGATTTCCCGACTGCGGCTTTGGGCGGTACGCTCGAAGTCCCTACCATAGATGGTAAGGCGAAAGTGAAAATCGAACCCGGGACGCAACCGGGAAAAGTTTTGCGGTTGCGCGGTAAGGGTTTGCCATCGGTCAATCGTTATGGTGTGGGAGATTTGTTGGTTAATCTCTCGGTATATGTTCCTGAAAATTTGACGGCCGAGGAACGCAAGAAAATAGAAGAATTGCGTACACCCGGCTTTGTGCCGAGTAAATCGGTAAAAGACAGAATATTCAGTAAATTGCGCCACATGTTTGAATAGTGTCGTTGAGATATTAGTATAACGGCCGCCTCGATTATCGGGACGGCCGTTATACTTTATGTCTGTTGGGAAAAATTACAGTAATAGATTACAGATACCCATATAGATGAGCATACCTATGATGTCGTTGGAGATCGTGATGAACGGCCCGGTTGCAATGGCTGGGTCGAGTTTCATCTTTTCAAGAGCGATAGGGACGCAGGTTCCGAAAATCGATGCGAAAATGACGACCGAGAAAAGTGAAAGAGAGACGCATATCGTCAGCGCTTCACCGCCGAGGAGGAAAAAATAGCAGGCGGCAAATATCAGTACCGATATGGTACAAGCATTGATGATGGCAACACCGAGCTCTTTTAGAATCTGCTTGCCGGCATGGTTGAGCGACAACGATTTGTTGGCAAGACCTTGTACGATGATAGCCGATGATTGTATGCCGACGTTTCCTCCCGTGCCGCCGATGAGCGGGATAAACAGGGCCATAGCCGGGTTGAGGGAAAAATTTCCCTCGAAATTACCTAAAATGACCGAGTTGGCCAAGCCGCCTATCATACCGATAAGCAACCACGGCAATCGGGCCGATGTCTGTGTAAGGACGGTATCGGTCGTTTCCACGTCTTGGGAGATACCCGATGCCAACTGGTAATCGCGTTCGGCCTGTTCACGCACTTCATCCATAACATCGTCGACGGTGATGCGGCCTACCAGTCGCCCTATGCTGTCAACGACGGGCAAAGCGACCAAGTCGTATTTTTCGATGGTCTGGGCCACCGTTTCGATCGTATCGTCGGTGGGTACCGAGACGGGGTCTTTCTTCATGACATGCTTTATCTTCGAGGCCGAAGGGTGGGTAATCATTTTTTTCAGAGGGAATACCCCGCGCAGTTTATTGTCATCGTCTACCACATACACGTAATATATTTCGTCCATGTCTTCGGCTTGATGCCGCATTTCCTTCATACACTCGGGCATGCTCCAATTTTCGTTCACGATAACCATTTCGGTACCCATGAGACCGCCGGCCGTGTTTTCGTCGTATTTCAGAAGGTCGACTATATCGCCGGCCTGCTCGGCATCGTTGATGTGGGAGAGTACCTCTTCCTGTGCTTCTTCATCGAGATCTCGTATCAGATCTACGGCATCGTCGGTATCGAGGTGGTCGATATACTCTTTGGCGATGGTTTCGCTCGGCATCTCTTTGAGGAGTTTTTTACGGTCGTCCTCATCGAGTTCCATCAATACATCGGCAGCCGTTTCCTTATCGAGTAGTTTATAAAGGAATTCGGCCTCTTCGAGATCGAGATTTTGATACAGTTCGGCAATATCGGCAGGGTGCAGGCCTTTGAGTATTTCCTGAGCCTGCTCGGCATTGTTTTCTGCAATGATATTCCGTATGTTTTCGATATATTCTTCGGTAAATTTATCCATATCGGTCGGTTATTGTACGGGAAGAATGGCTTCGATTTCTTTGGTGAGTGAAATAAATTGGTCTACCGATAATTGTTCGGGGCGCTTGTCGAAGATTGGGTTTCCGTATAGCGAACACTCTTTGCCGAGTATCGGTTTTAGGGAATTGCGCAACGTTTTCCGTCGCTGGTTGAAACTTGTTTTTACAACCTGCTTGAAGAGTTGTTCGCTACACCCCAAATCGGTAACCTTGTTTCTTGTCATGCGTATGACGGCCGATTTTACTTTGGGCGGAGGTTCGAAAACATGTTCCGGTACGGTAAACAAATATTCTATATCGTACCATGCCTGCATCAGTACGCTCAATATACCGTAATTTTTATTGCCCGGCCCCGAAGCCATGCGTTCGGCGACCTCTTTTTGTATCATGCCGCTGCAACAAGGTATGAGGTCTTTGTAATCGAGTACTTTGAAAAATATTTGACTCGATATGTTGTAAGGGTAATTGCCGATGACGCAGAAACGTTCGGGAAAAATTTTATCGAGACGCAGTTTCAGAAAATCTTCTTCGAGAATGCGGTTGTCGAGTTCTGGAAAGTGTGCTCGGAGATAAGCGACCGATTCCCGGTCTATTTCTACGACCGTAAGGTCATGACCTGCTGCGAGGAGAAATTGTGTGAGAACGCCTGTACCCGGACCTATTTCGAGTATGGGTACGCCTGCATACCCGATCATCGTCTCGGCTATGCGTCGGGCTATATCCATATCTTTCAGGAAGTGTTGTCCCAGAAATTTTTTAGGTTTTACGGGAGAGCGCATAGATGGCTTTATTTTAGATATGTAAATTATAAAGGTAAGACCGATGGCCTATTTTCGTAAAAAAACGTACCTTTGCACCATACAAAGGTACAATAATATTTTTTTTAATCGGATAAGTTCAGAAAAAGTTGAAAAAAATAGTGCGTAATATATTGAAGTTTTTGATTCCGTTATGTTGTGGAATCGCCATATTTTGGGCGCTTTACAGCCGTCTCGATATGGAACAGATTGCCCGTATTTTGCAATCTGAAATCAAGTACGGTTGGATAATTCTTTCGATGATTGTCCTTGATAAATATGTGAATCTCTTACTTTCTCATCATTTTTTTTACTTCCCGTTACTTCTTCATATCGGA
>URHG01000057.1 GCA_900547555.1 uncultured Porphyromonadaceae bacterium
TGCACCAGAAGAATGTCATAGTTGCTCGGAGATGCTTCGAAGTGGCACTCCACTTATCATTCTGACAAACGTAGGGAAAAAGAATCCTTCGCAATGACAATCGAAAATTCTTCCCTATGTTCAAAATGACGTCGTTGCAAAAAAAGAATCAGAGAAGCATCGCCCTCTGATTCTCAATATCGAACCACCTATATTCCGATCCTTATCGGAGTAGTCCTGTTTAATTGATTTTTTTCATTCGATTTACGCTTCCGTCGGAATACAAAATCTCTTCGATATAAACACCTCTCTCGGGTTTATCTATCTGTTGGCCGAGCAAATTATAATAATTGACTCGTGAAACCTGCCGTTCGACAGACTGGTCAACTATTGAAACATCGGGCATACCGCTTACCAAAGACTCTACGTAATCGGGTAAATAATAACTCAAATGAGGAGGTTGGTTATAGGCCGTCGTCTGCCATACAGTCGCCATACGATAATGGTGGTCATGCATCAAAGTAGGGACACGATAGTCGCTACTGTACGGAGTGGAAAAAATCCAAAGATGACTCTTCGTCGCCTCATCGTAATATATCTGTTCTTCCCGCCAGTCTCCGAAAATATCGGCTTGCAGGCAAGGCGTATATTTGATAACGTTCGTTCCCGCGCCATACCGTGAAGGCATATCTACCAATGTCGATGCGCTCTGCGTGCGACCGCGCCACTTCGTTATAATACCGGTCTCGGTCATCTCTTCCTGCAAGTCCCCGTCCCAATAGGTCCGGAAATTGACAGTGGGACGCTTGGTCGAAATCACACTACCGTCGCAACCATATACTTCGTTACCCGCCGCACTCCAATATTCACAACCGCGCAAATCGGCATCGACATCGGCACAAAGGCCGCGCCCTACATCGGTTCCGGTAAATTTTCCCGAAATAATTTCGCCGGTCAATGCATCATGCATTTCGACCCCGTACTTGGCCGACTTCTCCTCATGTACCATCATTACCTCCAAGCCATTACGATCGGGATCAAAATCGCCTACATGCAATGCGTCGCCATGACCGAGTCCGGTACGATAGATTATCGTTCCGTCGTCATCGAGCGCACACGCACCGAAGATAATCTCATCGCGACCGTCTCCATCGACATCGGCCGTAGCAATACTGTGAGCGCCTTCTCCGTAAGCTCCGATTCCGCCGGAAACAGAGCTATGGAGCCATTTGGTACGAAGCGACGTTCCATCAAAATCGACCGCCCATACAAATGCCGCCGTATAATAACCTCTCGCCATCACCAAACTGGGTCGCTCACCGTCGAGATAGGCCACACATGCCAAATAACGTTCACTCCGATTTCCATAATTATCGCCCCAATTGGATATGGTATCTCTGGCCGGACGGTAGGCCGTCGTCGCCAACTCTTCGCCGGTAAGTCCGTTAAAAACAGTCAAATATTCAGGACCGCTGACGACAACTCCGCTCTTACCCCCTACTACCGTACGATAATCGGCTTGCGGGTCATCTTGTCCCATCAACACATAATTTCCCCGACCGTCGATCGTTCCGGGAGCCGTCTTACAGGCAACTTCGGCTTTTCCGTCTCCATCCAAATCATAAACCATCAACTGTGTATAATGAGCTCCGGCCCGGATATTTTTACCCAAATCGATACGCCATAATTTCGTACCGTCCATACGATACGCATCGATAAGAACATTACCTGTATAACCCGACTCCGAATTATCTTTACGGTTAGACGGATCCCATTTCATAATCACTTCATACGTTTTATCCCCATCGACATCGGCTACCATGCAATCACCGGGAACATAATAAAACGATCCGCTCTCGGTAGTTCCTCCCACAGGACGATCCAACGGAATATCGAGATAGCCTTTGGGCAGAAGCGTAACCGCAGCCTTCTCTATCGACTCGCCTCCCGAGAGAGCCTCCACCGTATATACACTTCCGGCAGAACCTTCGGTATCTAAAAAATTGGTTTTATCGTAGAGCGGAGAATCATTGAGTTTCGATCCATCACGGTAGACATTGAACGCAATATCCGCAGGATCATCGATGAGCCAGCGCCAATTAACCAAGTAGTTACTTCCACTTCCCGTATAAGTAGCGACAGCTCCCCTATCAAGGGGTTCCGGATCGAGTACCCACGGACGACCGGCAAACGGCATTACAAGCGGTATTTCTACCGTACGCTCGGCAACTTCGGAACTACGCATACCCTCTTTTATGGCAACAGCCCTTATCCGACAAGTCCGGGTCAAATCAAACGGTTCACTGTATGGCATGGCATAATCCCACACTTCACCTCTATCTACCAACGAATACCATATTGCGGCATCGGGAGTCGAGCAAGTCATGACGATACGCCGCCCGTCGACCGAGACCTCCGGGGTAGCCACTTGTTCTCTCGCATCGGCATTCTCGTGGAGAACTCCGACGCTTTGCACCACGATTCCGCCGCTGTTGGTCCAACTGACATCTCCATCGGATATGACCTCGAATCTATATGTTTTGAAATAGGTCGAAGGGTATGTATCATACCCGTACTCACCTTCGAGATTCGTTACCGAGGCAATACCTTGTGAGTCCGCAGAAGAAGACTTCATTGTTACGACAACTTTTTGTCCGGCTTTCAATCCGGATATACCGACCGGTGCCACATTTTGCATCTGCATACCATTCTGACTACTGCCCATGTTATGCCTCAACAACAGATTACCCGGTTGTATCCCACTGCCTATCACAAGACCCTCGGTCTCGGCTATAACGATACCATTGGCTTTCAACGGAAGGCCATCGGTTACGACCTTGTTGGAATAACGCTGCAAGGTACCGTTTTTATACATCGGATTCCAATGCTCGGTATCGGCAGCCAGATTGGAAAGTGTCGTAATTTCATACTGAGCTAAGTTCCACCACCGAATCGTATCGTAGGTGATTTGAGCTTTGACAGAAACACCCGTCAGGAAAAAAATGATCGCAACGACGTTTATCGTCAAAAAATTTCGATGAAGTAAAGATGGTTTCATGGTAAATGGAATTTGACTAATTCAAACAAAATTAGCACAAATAACGATAGCTGCAATTCATTATACCTATCATTTTCTCAAACAATCCGTTTTTATCAATCGGAATCATTCAAAACACCTTAATATAAGGATATTATGTTTCTCGTAAGAAAATATCTGTAATCGGGGTTGTTTTATCTGTAATAAATATATTTCTGCAAATCCTTTCAATTCTTATTTTTGCAACGTAAAAATGTTTCACCAAACCACACTCGAATATGTACATCAATAACATCAAATCTCCCCAAGACGTAAAACGCCTTACCACCGACCAACTGCATGTCCTTGCCGACGAAATACGCCAAGCTCTGCTGGCGAAACTGAGTGCACACGGCGGGCACGTAGGCCCCAACCTCGGTATGGTAGAAGCAACCATTGCCCTGCACTATGTATTCGACTCGCCCCACGATAAAATCGTGTACGATGTATCGCACCAAAGTTACGTACATAAAATACTCACCGGCCGAGCCGAGGCTTTTCTCAATCCCGACGATTACGATGTCGTCTCGGGATATACCAACTACCAAGAAAGCAAACACGATTTTTTCACCGTAGGACATACCTCGACATCGATAAGTCTGGCTTGCGGGTTGGCAAAAGCCCGGGACTTGGAAGACGGGAAAAACAATGTCATTGCCGTTATCGGCGACGGCTCTCTGAGCGGCGGTGAGGCTTTCGAAGGATTGAGCAACGCAGCCGAGACGGGAACAAACATGATTATCGTAGTAAATGACAACGAGATGTCTATCGCCGAAAATCACGGAGGCCTCTACCGAAACCTGCAATTACTGCGCGAAAGCGACGGACAAGCAGCCTGCAACTATTTCCGCGCATTGGGACTCGACTACATTTATGTCGAAAAAGGGAACGACCTGCCGTCTCTCATCGCGGCATTCAAGCAGGTTAAAGACTCGATGCACCCGATTGTCGTCCATATACATACGCAAAAAGGGAAAGGTTTCGCACCGGCCGAAAGAGACAAGGAACACTTTCATTGGTGTATGCCGTTCGACCTTACGACCGGCGCACCGAAGGTTGTCGATCATGAAGAAGACTATGGAGAACTGACCGGAGAGTTTCTGATCGATCAAATGAAAAAAGACCCGAAAGTCGTCGCCATCACATCGGGAACTCCTGCCGTATTCGGATTTTCACCCGAACGTCGGAAGGAGGCCGGCCGACAATTCGTCGATGTCGGTATCGCCGAAGAACACGCCGTAGCCCTCGCATCGGGTATCGCAGCCGGGGACGGACGTCCTGTGTACGGCGTGTACAGCACATTCATTCAACGTACTTACGACCAACTTTCCCAAGACCTTTGTATCAACAACAATCCGGCGGTCATCTGTGTGTTCGCCGCTTCGGTATGGGGTATGAATGACGTAACACATCTCGGCATATTCGATATTCCCCTCATCGGCAATATTCCGAACATGGTCTATTTAGCCCCGACTTGCAAAGAGGAATATTTCGCCATGCTGCAATGGGCCATGCAACAAACAGCACACCCCGTCGCCATACGTGTACCGGGAAACGGAGTCATAAGCTGTGACGTTCCCGTCGAGACCGATTACAGTACGCTCGACCGATATAAAGTAACGCAACAAGGCGATACGGTAGCCATCATCGCCTTAGGCTCTTTTTATGCCTTAGGTGAGAGCGTTGCCCGTCGATTACAAACGGAGGCGAACATTACACCGACCCTCATCAACCCTCGTTATATTACCGGCCTCGACAGTACCTTACTCGACCAATTGAAAACGTCGCATCGCGCCGTGATCACTCTCGAAGACGGAATCCTCGACGGCGGCTT
This sequence comes from uncultured Porphyromonadaceae bacterium, assembly GCA_900547555.1. GTDB lineage: Bacteria > Bacteroidota > Bacteroidia > Bacteroidales > UBA11471 > Caccoplasma. Next base: position 4,890 of record URHG01000057.1, read on the forward strand.
CGGTGAAAAGATAGCCCGCTACTACGGCAACAGCGATATGCGCGTACTCAATTATGGATTGAAAAAAGAATTTGTCGACAGATACGATATCTCGGAGCTGCTCCTCGCCAACCGACTTACCGACAAACAAATCACAGAAGACATCATTTCTTTGCTGTAACCGAAAATCCAAATTTGGATAAAACACGACGGGCAACCAAAAGGTTGCCCGTCGTCATTAAGAAGGAATGTCTTCAATCAAAACAATAGACTTCGGAAAGAGGTTTTCCGGCTCTGTCTTTGGGAGAAAGCAGCATCTGTTCCTCGGGTATCGGCCATTCGATACCTACTTGCTTATCGTTGAAAATAAGCGATGCTTCGGATTGGGGTGCATATACATTGTCGACCTTGTAAACAAATGTCGCCGTATCGCTCAAAACAAGGAATCCATGAGCGAATCCCCGCGGGATAAAAAGCTGGCGGGCATTCTCGGCCGACAATTCCACGGCAACGTATTTCCCGAATGTAGGAGAAGACTTTCGCAAATCGACGGCTACGTCGAGTACACGTCCTTCGAGTACTCTTACCAGTTTCGCTTGGGAAAATTCTCCTTTTTGAAAATGCAGCCCCCGCAAAACGCCATAGGAAGAACGCGACTCGTTATCCTGTACGAAATCGACTTTGCCCACATGTTGCTCGAAAAGATCCTGACGATAAGTCTCCATAAAATATCCCCGGGCATCTCCGAATTTTTTCGGTTCGATGACAAATACGCCCGGAATCGACTGTTCTATAAACTCCATAATTTTCAGATTTTTCATTATTTATCCTCGGCAAACATCGGATCCCATGCCGGCAACAACGTCGGCTTTTGTTTGAGTATATCCAAGATATTCTGAGGAACGTACTTTTTCTCTACTACGAGACGGAACATATACTCATCGAACCAGTCATCGGTCATAATCAAAAAACCTTTGTAACCCGAGGTCGCTCCCCAACTGTTCTCGATCAGCCATTTCTTGGGCATACCTTTCTCGTCGAGATCGACCCCGACCAAAGTCATCGCATGGGACGAACCGCTGGCAAACGTCTGTATACGCTGTTTCTTATCCATACCGAATGTCGTCCCCATCAACGACTCATAATCATAGTTACGCAAATCGAGCGTACCTTTTTTCGAATCGAGAAATTTTGCCACATCACACGAGAAATACATAGCCGTACTGTCCTTGATAGAAGCAATGGCCAACGGTTTTATATCCTCGACGGGAAGATTGATGTAGGTCCAGTTATATCCGTCATACATATGGCGGTCGTAATCTATCTCATATAATTTATAATACGGCCGAGAAGGATCGTTCATAACCATGACATAACCGCCGGTAAGGTCATCACCGATAAATTCATCATAAAACGATTTGGGCGTATAGGTTTTCGTCTCTATGGGATTTCCCTTCTTATCTTTACGAGTCCAAGTAAACTCCGTCGGCGGCTCACCGAAAGCCAATGCCAACATGCGATATATCGTCGAAAGCATTTCGGTCTTCATTTTATCGATTTCGGCAGGTTTCGCCTTAGCCGGCAATTCCCGTAAACGAAGGCCGTATTCCCGCAATTTCAGTTTTATCAAGAAAGCGATACGGGCGGTATTGTTGGTACTATACGTCTCATTCATCACCTCGCGGGGTACCAAACCGTATTTGCCGATAATGTCGGAAACTCCGGTGAACTGTCCGCCATCACTCAACGGATTTTTAAACAACCAAGCAACCTTCTGGTCGTCCATAGGAAGGTTGCGGGTATCGACAACACCCTGCAAGAAAAGATTGGCTTTCTCCAACTGGTCATAGAAAAAGCAATATGCTTGCGAAAACTCACATTCGGGCAAATGGTGCTCGGCCATCATTTTGGCTCGCAACACGTTCAAGCCTGAAAAAAGCCAGCAACGGCCCGATGACTCCTGATCGGTAATTCCTTTGGTCGGAACCCGATGTGAAAAATAACCGTCGACCTCGGTACTTACCTCGGCATTAGAGGCCAGTTTCTGAATGTCGGTACCGGCCAAAGCATTACGCAAAGCCTTGTCTTCGGCCGTATGTTTGTAACTGTTGCGCAACTCACCGAGCATTTTAGTATCGATGCCGCCTTTGTTCTGAGCCCACCCCGCCGCAGAACCGAATGTCAGAAGCGCGGCAAGAAAAATTTTCGATATTCTCATATTCATGTGCGTTTAGGTTTGTTCTTCGTATTCGACAAAGATACGAAAAGCAACGCGACCACCCCGCATTTTCCATAAAAAAACGTCGCATCATGTAGATGCGACGTTTTTCCAACAATACATTTTCAAACGACTTTCATTCAAAAAATTTATTCTTTCCACAAAAAGGCCTCATTTCTGCATCGGTAAAACCATAGCGAAAACAGGATCGACCCGGGACATCAAACCGGAAAGGCATTGCATCTTTCCTCGGATCTTCCGGTGTACGAAAAGTTCTCCTCCTCTCCGCTCGTACAAAAGAAAAGAATATTCGCCCGGAGTACCGTCCAAACGGAAAAGCGGCGAATAATGCCGGAGCAAATATAAAAAATCGAGATCGCCCGTTTCATATCCCCTCTCCTCATAATGCAGTAAAGAAACATCTCCTTCGACATTGTGGAAGCACAACGCACACGACGGGTGATCTTGTAAATATTCTCCCTGACGCTGTAATTTATCGGAATCGTCCCACCGTTCATGATCACGGCACACGATTACATAACGGCTGCGTACCTCAGCTCCGGGGCGACCGAATGCTATGTACCGCTCGGGATTGCGACGATAGCGGAGGCGATGCGGATAAAAACCTGTATAACGACGACATAATCGTTCTATTTCGTCGGTCGACGAACGATCGATGACAATCACTTCGGTCTCGAACGTCGTACTTTGTTTCATCAACATATCGAGACACTTCTCGCAATCATACGCCCGCCGGGCTATCAATACGACCGATACCAAAGGGGTTATGTGAGCGGGATAATTCCGGGAAAAATAAGAGAGTCCATTCATAAACATATCATTTAAATGACAAATGCAGGAACAAGCATTTGCCGCTTTTTCGCCAATACACACCGGTAAAGATCAGAAATCGTTTCGGCCTCTCCGAAATCGGCTGCATCAAGTTGTACCCGATACCGTTCCCGAATAACCGACGAGAGCGTTACCGCCAATATCACATTCCATTCGCGAAGGCTCTTGTAGCGTGTTTCTCCCGACAAGTTACCGGGCGAAGTACAATAAAACAAAGATGCCACGCAACGCACAAATTCTCTTTCTTCCATATCGGTTTCTTTTTTTTGAAAACGATATGAAAGCTATTTTTGTTCAAAGCAAGAAAGCCCGGAACAAAAATATATATCACCGTTTTGTCGGTAAAATAAGCTGATTTATCGAATTTATTGGAGTCGTATCGGAGAAGATACTATTTTTACGACAGAAAAAGGTTTCGTGATTTCGGTTAAATTTTTAAATATGCCTTTTTCATCGAACTATTCTATATATTTTGGTTATGCGGCATCTTTTTCGTGAGAAACGGGTGCTGCTTTTTTTAAACCGTATTTATCCTCGCTCGTAAATATCCAATATCTCATGCGGCGAATCGACTAGATAACCGGCACCTGCACATTCGAGTTCCTCCCGCGAACGGAATCCCCATGCCACACCTACCGAAAGAACCCGTGCCGCCGCAGCCGTCTGCATATCGACACCCGAATCACCGACATACACCACCTCATCGGCTTCGACTGACGCTTTCGCCAAGATATCATATACGATTGCGGGATCGGGCTTTACCGGTATCCCTTCCCGCTGACCGAGTACGGAAATAAATTTTATCTTCGGAAAAAAGTGTGCGACCAATTTCTCCGTCGCTTGTTGGTACTTATTCGACGCAACGGCCAACAGCGCTCCCCGCTGCTGTAACTCGGAAAGGAGTTCGGGCATACCGTCATAAGGCCGCGTGCGACATACATTATGGCTGTCGTAATACGGTACGAAAAAAGAACGCATACGGGCAATATGCTCTGCCGAACGTGCATTCTCGGGCAAAGCCCGCTCAAAAAGTTTTGCGATGCCGTTCCCTACAAACATGTTATATTCTCCGACCGCATGTTGCGGGTATCCGCATTGTTCCAGTGCGTAATTGGTCGCTTCGGCCAAATCGCCGATGGTATTCAACAATGTCCCGTCCAAATCGAAAATAACCAACCGTTTCATCTCTTTCTTACCTTCTTTTTTAACGCCCCGAAATTAGACATTTTTCGAAGTATACCCAAATTATTTAAGAATGAATAAAACAATCTTGCCTCAAATGTTTTTTATATTTGACGTCGTCAACATAAGATTCGCCTCGGAATAAAAAACAAACAAATTTGTTTTATACTCCTCCCGGCTTTCGCTATATTTGTAGAATATAGAATCGGTTCGGCCAGTCAAATTCGAAAACTTCGTTTTCGTTTGCCCCTGCACTCGCCTTTCACTATATTTGTAAATTTGATTATTAAACATAATTATATGTCTTAAATATTATGAACGAATTATTCAACATTTCCGGTAAAACGGTTGTCATGACCGGTGCAACCGGCGTCTTGGGAAGCTGCATATCCCGATACTTGGCTCATGAAGGCGCCATCATGATCATCATGGGGCGTAACCACGAACACGGGAACTCTTTGGTAAAAGATATAACCGAAGCCGGAGGCACGGCTCTTTTCCTGCCATGCGACGTACTCGACCGGCCCTCTCTCGAACGCTGCCGGGACACGGTTCTAAAACAATACGGACGCATCGACGTTCTTATCAATGCTGCCGGCGGCAACATGCCGGGCGCAACGATACCTACCGACAAAACGTTTTTCGATATGTCGACCGAGGATTTCAAAAAAGTCGTCGACCTCAATCTGTTGGGAACGGTGCTACCCACCCAAGTATTCGCTGAAAATATGGCCACCCGTAGACAAGGGGTCATCGTCAATTTCAGTTCCGAATCGGCATTGCGCCCCCTTACCCGGGTAGTCGGTTATACTTCGGCCAAAGCCGCCGTGCAACAATTCACCAAATACATGGCGGTAGAGATGGCGACCAAATTCGGAGACGGCATTCGCGTAAACGCCATCGCTCCGGGCTTTTTCCTCACCGAACAGAACCGTACCCTGCTTACCAACCCCGATGGTTCCCTGACAGCCCGGGGAAAAGCCATCGTTGCTCATACTCCGTTCGGGCGTTTCGGGACTCCCGATGAGCTGTGCGGTACGATACACTACCTTATCAGCGACGCTTCCCGTTTCGTTTCGGGTGCCGTAGCCGTTGTCGACGGCGGATTCGACTCTTTTTGCCTATAATAAAATTTACCTGTCATGATACTTTGCGAACAAACATGGAGATGGTACGGGCCGAATGATCCCGTCAGCCTGCAAGACATACGCCAAGCCGGAGCAACCGGTATCGTAACCGCCCTGCATCAAATTCCCAACGGAGAAGTATGGAGCATCGAGGAGATCGCAAAACGCAAAGATCTCATCGAAGCTGCCGGACTGAAATGGTCGGTGGTCGAAAGCGTCCCCGTACACGAGCATATCAAAACCCAAACGGGAGACTTCCAGAAGTACATCGAAAATTACAAAGAGAGCCTCCGTAATCTGGCGCGCTGCGGTATCTACACCGTTACATACAACTTCATGCCGGTACTCGACTGGACACGTACCGACCTCGCCTACACTTTACCCGACGGGTCGAAAGCATTACGTTTCGAACGGGCGGCCTTCGTCGCTTTCGACCTATATATCTTGAAACGTCCCGGTGCCGAAAACGAATATTCCGACGAAGAAAAGACGCTGGCGTACAAACGATATGAACAAATGTCGGAAGAAGAAAAAGATCGGCTCGTGCGGAACATGATTGCGGGACTCCCGGGTTCGGAAGAAAGTTTTACATTACAGCAATTCCAAGAAGCACTCGACCGATACCGCGACATCGACTCCGAGAAACTTCGTTCCCACCTCATCTACTTCTTGCGCGAAATCGCCCCCGTTGCCGATGAAGCCGGAATAAAACTCGTCATTCACCCCGACGACCCACCCTATCCCATCTTAGGATTGCCTCGCATACTCAGTACCGAAGCCGACTTCATGAAACTCGTCGAGGCCGTTCCCAATCCGTCGAACGGACTATGCCTATGCACCGGGTCTTTTGGAGTACGCGCCGACAACGACTTGGCCGGAATGATGGAACGTCTAGGCGACCGTATCAATTTCGTACACCTGCGCAGTACCCAACGCGATGCCGAAGGAAACTTCTTCGAAGCCAACCACCTCGAAGGCGATGTGGATATGTACAATGTCATGAAAAATTTCTTACTGCTGCAACAACGTCGGGGTATATCTATTCCTATGCGTCCCGATCACGGTCATCAGATGATAGACGACTTGAAAAAGAAAACCAATCCCGGCTATTCCTGCTTAGGCCGTCTGCGCGGACTGGCCGAACTGCGCGGACTCGAAAAAGGTATCGCATGCTCGATGACGCAACCCTAATCTATCGGAACAGAATCCACTTTTAGCATTTCACATGAACCACTTATAAAAACGCTGCGTTTGTAAACGTGGCGTTTTTATAAACCGATATTCTAAATATTCAAACAAAACATATCATTCTGATAACCGTAGGAAAGATGAATCTCCATCCATGAAACAGTGTATTAGGGATTCCTCATATTCATTTGGAATGACACTCACGGTCATACTGAGCGTCAGTGAAGCATCTCCTACCATGCAAATAACAAGATGGGATTCCTCGCATACGCTCGGAATGACAAGAGTGTTATTCTGAATGGAACGACAGCAAGGGAAGAATCCGTTACCAAAACACATGTCATTCTGAGGGAATGCAAATCCTGAAAAATCTCACTCCAAGCGATGCAATCTTCAAGGTGTG
>URHG01000058.1 GCA_900547555.1 uncultured Porphyromonadaceae bacterium
ATGAAGGAAATCTTTCTTGGGAAGATATGGATGATTCTAAAAATACCAGCTGGCATATTTCTTTACGGTCTCGAGACAAACTGACTATAATATATAGAGAAAAATTTAATGAGATATACAGTTCTGAGGGTCAATATTATTTTGAGCGGGAATCGAAATGATGATATGTGTACAAACTCCTTATATCGGAAAAATTATTTTTCGACGTATGAAGAAAAGTCCGATTATAAAATGATGCAAGAAAAAAGCCTCCGAAAAATCGGAGGCTTTTTTCTTGGAACAAATAGGAACTACAATAAATTGCTGGCTAATTCGGAGAGTTTGCTTCGCTCACCTTTTACCAGATTGACATGCCCGAAAATTTCTTGCCCCTGCATACGGTCTATCATGTAGGCCAACCCATTGGACTGGGTATCGAGGTAGGGGGAGTCGATTTGATAAACGTCGCCGGTAAATACCATTTTTGTACCTTCGGCTGCACGGGTAATAATGGTCTTTATCTCATGCGGGGTAAGGTTTTGCGCTTCATCGATGATGCAGAAGGTATCGGAAAGACTCCGACCGCGAATATAAGCCAATGCTTCTATTACCAAACTTCCTCCGGCCTGCATCTCCTGCAAAGTACGATAGTCGTTGCTGTCGAGCGAAAATTGACGTTTGATGACATTGAGATTATCGAAAAGCGGTTGCATGTAGGGCGCAATCTTTTGTTTTTCGTCTCCGGGAAGGAATCCCAAGTCTTTATTCGACAGTGAGACGATGGGGCGGGCAAGGAGTATCTGTTTGTACAGACTGTGTTGTTTCAGTGCTCCGGCGAGAGCCAACAGTGTTTTTCCTGTTCCGGCCTTACCGGTAATGGCCAATAACTTGACTCGATCGTCATTCAGCAAATCGAATGCAAATGCCTGCTCGGCATTACGAGGTTCGATACCGAAATTTTTTTCTTTGGTTACTTTTCTTACCATACCGTCTGCCGTAACATACCTGGCCAACACCGAAGAGGTACCGCTATCGAGGACAAAACACTCGTTTGTACGTAATTTCACTCCGATCTGCTCTGCCGGTATGCCGTTTTTAGAGCTGTATATGGCATCGATTACGTCGGGGGCAACTCCGGTAATGGTACGGTGTTCATTTTCGAAGAGGTCATCGCTTTTGACTTTATCGTTGGTGTAATCTTCGGTTTCGATACCCAGTGCCCGAGCCTTCATACGCAAGTTTATATCCTTGGTAACAAGGATTGTATGCATACCTTTATGCTGCTCGGCAACTTCGATGGCAGCCGAGAGAATACGATGATCGGGCTTATCTTCGTGGAAAGCCTCCTTTACACGTTTGTTCAACGAACTATTAACGATGATGGACAATCGCCCCAAGTCTGGTCCCAATTTGGCTCCGTTCTCAAAAAAATCTTTATCGGTGTATTTGTCGAGTTGGCGGGCAAATTCCCGGGCATTGTAATTGATTTCTTCATTCCCTTTTTTGAATTTATCCAATTCTTCCAATACGACTATCGGGATAAAAATATCATTCTCCTCAAAGTTGAAAATACATTTGTGATCATGAAGGAGAACATTTGTGTCTAAGACAAAATTCTTTTTTCCCATGGCTTTAAAAGTTTTAAGGTTAGTTTCGTATTACACGAATTATTCAAATATAGGAATATTTTGTGAGAAATAAAAGGAGAGAAGCAGATAAAATTGTTTTATGTGCCTTATTCTTTCTGTCGTTTGTCCGGATATAGCCTTTCCCATAAAGTTAACAGCCCGAATACCGGCCTTTTTCGACACGGATTCGGACTGTTGGATAATTGGCCGGGAATGGTTTATTCAAGAATAATATCGAACGGCATTCGAGCCTGCAAACGATCTATTTTATCGATGTTTTTCAGGAACAGCAAACTTTCACCGAAGTCTCCGAACATATTCTCTACCTTATTATGAATATAGCGATCGGGACTTACATTGGAAAGAATGTTTGTAAGGAAGTCGGTCTGGCTGGGGTATTTCACGATGCGATAATCTTCCAGTTTGGCTCGGTCGGCCGCTGCCTCTATTGCATCGTCGATTCCGCCTAACTGATCGACCAGTTTCAATTCTTTGGCCATCTCTCCGGTCCATACACGCCCCTCGGCAATTTTTTTTATTTCATCGATGGGCATTTTTCGGCCGTCGGCACAGCGGCGGGTAAAGAGTTCATACCCGTCGTTGACCATATTTTGAAACAGTGCTCGTTCCTCGCCATTCAAAGGTCTACCCATCGCTCCCATGTCGGCAAGACGGTTTGTTTTCACTCCGTCGAAGTGAAGATCGAGAGTCTCAGTCAGTAATTTCGATGGGTCGGGTATCATTCCGAAAATACCGATAGAGCCGGTGAGTGTAGTCGGTTCGGCAACAATCCAGTCGGCAGCACAAGAGATATAATAGCCGCCCGAAGCCGCATAATCGCCCATCGATACGATAACGGGTTTCTTTTCCTTCAAAAGAGAAACCTCGCGCCAGATTTGTTCGCTTCCGTAGGCGCTCCCACCCGGAGAATTTACACGGAGTACGACGGCCTTTATATCCTTATCTTCCCGAAGTTTTCGGAGATCGAGCATGACTTTTTCCGAATTTATACCCTCAGTACCGAATGTACTCATGGAATTGTCTATCGAACCATAAGCGTAATAAACGGCTATTTTATTTTTGCTTTTGTTTTTTTGCTCCTTGTCTTTGACATTGATCATTTCTGCCAAAGTTATGGTACGAAGACTCTCTTTTTCATCTTTTATACCCGACATTGTTTTCAGATAATCGAGGACCTGATCTTTATACATCAATGTATCGGCCAGTCCGCAACGGATATACTCCGGAGCAGGAGAGTAGTCCATATTCTTATCGGCCATTGCATTCAAAGAATCGGCCGGAATATGTCGGGACACAGATATATCGCTTACCAGTTGATTCCAAATCGATTGTATATAAGCCAACGTTTGCTCTTTGTTTGCCTTGCTCATTTCATTGGCGATATAAGGCTCTACGGCCGATTTATAGGTTCCTACACGAAAAACCTGCATTTCGACACCCACCTTTTTCATCAGATCTTTGTAAAACATAAGCCGGCTCGCCATTCCGTGCCAAGAGATATTTCCCGACGGATTGAGTATCAGTTTGTCGGCGACACTGGCCAGATAATAGGTACTCTGCGTATAGCTATCGCCGTATGCAATGATGAATTTACCGCTTTCCTTGAAATCGGAGAGCGCACGACGTATCTCTTGCAAAGAGGCTGTCGAACAAGCGAAGCCCCCGGCATTGAGATAGATGCCTTTGATATTTTCGTTTTCTTTTGCTTTTTTAATAGATTCGATAATATCGTCCAGCCCGTTGACAGTTGTATTGTCTCCGAATAATTGACCAAACGGATTTTCCTGACTCCGTTCCGATACAAGCCCTTTGAGTTCCAAAACATAAATGGAATTATTTTTAACAACAGTCTCGGTCTCGGACGTTGCCCATATCCCGATTAAAGAAATGATTCCGAACCCGACGATAACGGCTCCGGTAACGAGTATGCCGACAATTGTGGCCAGCGTAAATTTAAAAAAATCTTTCATACGTATATACTTTTATGTTTTTGATATTTTCCAAGCCTTCTACCGCTATTCATCGGCCAACTCTATCACTTCGAGATCTTTGAATTGCCCTTCTTCGATAGAAAAACGCACCAATGTTCGCTGTTTATGGAATCCATACTTACCAGCGGCTCCGGGGTTGATATGTAATAGTTGTAATTTCTTATCATACATGACTTTGAGAATATGGGAATGTCCGGAGATAAAAAGACTTGGCGGATTCCTGAATATCTCCGGTACGACAGCTGTGTCGTACTTGCCGGGATAACCGCCGATATGTGTAATCCATACATCGGCCCCTTCTATTGTAAAACGCTGGTTCTTCGGATATATGGCACGCAGTTCTTGCCCGTCGATATTTCCGTAAACAGCCCTTAGCGGTTTAATGGCTTCAAGCCGTCGGGCCATTTCGAGAGAACCGATATCTCCGGCATGCCATATTTCGTCGCAAGACTCGAAGTAGCGAATATACCGGTCATCCCACCATGCGTGTGTATCCGACAATAATCCAATGCGTTTCATCTGTACGAATTTAAGTTCTACAAATGTACATTTTTTTTCAGAATAAGAACCTTGTCTTCAAATAAAACCCACCTTTCCGATAATAGGAAGATAGGTTTAAAAATACCGAGTCCGGTAAAATAGCTATTCGGCATTATCTTTTAATTGCCTCCATCCCGAAATTAAAACAGAGAGATAAGTATCATACAGCAGGAACGAGCATATAGTACCATGAAAATACGAGAAAATATAATTCCCATGAAAAAAACGGCTTTCTATTCGAATTTAACGGTCCTTGCCGGACGAATACGCGAAATGATATAAGAGGGGCCAATGAGCATAAATATCGAAACAAGAAATGCTGCGATATTCAAAAGTATGAGATAACCGATATGGAAAGTTATAGGTACAGCCGGAATATAATAAACCTCGGGATCGAGTTTGATAATCTGGAAATAATATTGGACTAAACATAGCGATATGCCGCACAGGTTTCCCCATAACATGCCCCGTCCTACGAGAAATGCAGCAACATACAAAAATATTTTACGTACCGATATATTACCGGCTCCAAGAGTTTTCAAAACGCCTATCATGCGAGTATGTTCGAGAATGATGACAAGAAGACCCGAAATCATGGTAAACCCTGAGACAAGCGACAAAAGTATGAGAATGACCCATACATTCATATCGAGAAGGTCGAGCCAGTTGAAAAGCTGTGGATTCAAATCTCTTATCGTATGGGCAAAATAGGGATTGTTGTAACGGTCTTTCATCAGCAACAATGCCATATATAATTGGTCGTTGACATTTTGGATAGCATCGATGTCATTCAATCGAATTTCTACTCCGCTATATTGGTCGGCAGACCATCGGTTGAGTCTCTGTATATGGCGGACATCACCAAAGATGAATAACCGGTCGTATTCCGTCAAATTGGTCTGATAAATCCCCGAAACGGTAAATTTACGGGCACGTATGTTTTCCTCCACAAAATAGCAGTAAATGGCATCACCTACGTTCAGACGCAGTTTATCTGCGATATAACGGGATATAAGTATTTCATTTCCAGCCGATTCTTCGACAAGCTGCGGCATACGGCCGTTTATCAGGTACTCTTCAAGGAACTGGGTCGGATACTCGGCAGTAATTCCCTTCAAGGTAATACCGAGGAAATCGGTATCGGTTTTCAAAATCCCCGGTTTTGTGGCAAACAAGGCGTAATTGTCGATTTGCGGGAATTGTGCCAATAATGTATCGAGAGCAGGAGAGAGGGCGATGGGAGAGGTTTCATAAGAGTTCTGATAGGGAGATCCCGTGATCTGTATATGAGAACCGAAACCTATGACTTTACTGCTGATTTCTTTTTTGAACCCGATAACAATCGATACGGACAGAATCATAATGGCCATACCCAAAGCGACACCCCATGTCGCAATGCGTATGGCCGGAGGTATTTGTCCCGAGCCTTTCTTTTTCCCGGTTCGGGAATATATACGTCTGGCAATAAACAGCTCTACACTCATAAGATGCGCCCGGGGTAGGCTTCGAGTGCCTTTTGCAAGACAACCAAAGCCTTAGCCAAATCGTCTTTTTTCAAGACATAAGCCATCCGCACCTCATTCTGTCCCAATCCCGGGGTCGTATAGAACCCCGATCCGGGAGCCATAAATACGGTTTGCCCTTCGTACTCGAAATGTTCAAGACACCAGGCACAAAAATCATCGGCGTTATCGACCGGCAACTTGGCCATTGTATAAAATGCGCCCATAGGAATGGGAGAATAACAGCCCGGTATACGGTTTATCCCATCAATCAGGAACTTTCTCCGTTCGACGTATTCATTGTAAATTTCCGACATGTATTCGGAAGATGCATCAAGAGATGCTTCGGCTATAATCTGCCCGATCAAAGGTGGACTGAGACGGGCCTGACAGAATTTCATGACATTTTTTTTGAGATCTTCATTCTTGGTAATCAGCGCTCCTATACGTATTCCGCATTCGCTGTATCGTTTCGATACCGAATCGATAAGTACGACATTATTCTCAATCCCTTTCAGATGGAATGCCGAAATATAGGCTGCACCCGTATAACAGAACTCACGATATACTTCATCGGAAAAAAGAAACAAATCGTGCTTTTTTACGATATCGCGTATCTGGTTCATCTCTTTCTGCGTATAGAGATAGCCTGTCGGATTATTGGGATTACATATTAAAATACCTTTGGTGCGAGGAGTAATCAACTCTTCGAACTTCTCGATGGGAGGAAGTGCAAATCCCTCGTCAATCGAAGATGGCAACGTTTTGATGACAGCTCCGGCCGAGATAGCGAATGCCATATAGTTGGCATACGCCGGCTCGGGAACGATAATTTCATCACCCGGATCGAGGCATGCCATAAAAGCAAAGAGTACAGCTTCCGATCCTCCGGTCGTAACGATAATATCATCGACTGCGACATTGATATTGAATTTGGCATAATAACCGACCAACTTTTCTCGGAAACTGTAAATACCCTCACTCGGACTATATTCCAAAATTTTACGATCCAAATGACGTGCTGCATCAAGCCCGACTTCGGGTGTTGGCAGATCGGGCTGGCCGATATTCAAATGATAAACTTTTATTCCGCGTTTTTTGGCTTGATTGGCTAATGGAACAAGTTTGCGAATAGGAGAGGCGGGCATGATTTTCCCCCGCTCGGATATTTTTGGCATAATAAATTTGTCGCTATAATTTTTAATGTGGCAAAGTTATAAGATTTGCTGCACAAAAATAAGAAAAAAGAGAATTAAAAAACGAAAAAATCGAAAAGGCTATCATCTGATAGCCTTTTCGATTTTAGGTACTCAAACCTGTCAATCTGAGATATTATGCTAAGAAACACCTTATTCAGAAATTTGTCTCTTCAATGTATTTTCATATGCCGAAATAATTTGTTGCATACCTTCGGTCGGTTCCTGCGGAGAGATAACGACTTCCAACTTACCGACAGTCGAGTTTTCACTCCGTCTCCTTTTAGCGTTCGGAAAGTCGATAAGCAACTCATCGTTTTCAACAGAAAGTTGAAATTCTGCAGTAAATGTTGCTTTTTCTATTTGGGTGGCAGTAATAGGTACAAGAGAAATAAGAGGAACTTGTATATTGCATTTTACAACTGCACCTTCATCGTTCAAAATCGGATAATCAAGATTTATTGTTTTCGGATGTAGCGTTTTTTCTTCGCTTATGCCATTATCATCATTAGGGTATTCATAGAAATACTTGTCAAGTATCTGTCTGTTTTTTTCGCATAAGACGTCGGTCGCCTCCGAAATAGCTTGATAAATAGCTTCGACAAACGATTTAAACAAAATCATAAAACGTTATTTTTTCAGTTGTTCCAATTTGTTCATAGCTTCAGACACTTGTGATCGACTGTTGTCACCCAATCCAATAGCAGCATGACAGTTCGGACAAATAAATTTCATTCCGTTCAAAAGTTTCTCTATCTCAAATGGAATCGGTGTCTTACACACCGGACAAGGTATACTTTGCATTTTATATCTCTTTTTACTGTAATTATTTATTCGCAGGACGAGGTTGGATCGCATTCGTGTAAAGATCGATTATCGATAATACGCCTTTGGGTAATGGTAGGGGTCCAGCAGTGATTTCAACATTAAAATTGGTCGATTCTTTTTTATTTTCCTTACCTTTTTTACACATGTTACCTCCGGGAGAAATTCGTCCTTTTAGAACGGCTTTTCGTTCTATTAAATTTGTTTTTAATTTGGCGGCATAGGAACTGATGGAGGTTATTTCCATTCCGAAATTCAATTTTACCTCGTTGACAGCGAGAGAGTTCATGGGTAATAAACAAAGTAACGGTACTTGAAATACCAATTCAGTCTGCCGAAAATTCTCATCATCATTTTCATCTATCACACTTTTCGTTATCGTCATCGGAATCATAACTGGTTTATATATCCCGTTTTCGAGAGAAAAACAATAATCAAGCAAGAATCGGGCTTGCCCGCTCAACATCATGACGTTGGCTTTAGAAGCTGCGACAAGAGGAGCTATGAGAACTGATTCTATATTCAACTCCGCATGAAACTTCGGTACGTACCTTTCCGAGTCTTTTACCATCTATATATATGATAAATAACTTATTGTGTAGATTACTGGGTGGCAGGCATTTCAATAGGCTGTATCGCTTGTGTAAACGCTTCTATAATGGTATTTACACCTTTTGGAACAGGCAATTGTCCGGCATGTACATTCACAGTATATTTGGCTGAATTACTCTTTTCATAATGAGTATCGTGTGTAGCCGAGTCCTTAGAAGAATAACTGGCGGATCCTTTGATAGAAACAGAGAGTGGACCCCAACCCAATTTCGTATCAATCGATGCTTCCCCCTTCTTTTCTGTCTCTGTCGAAGTTTTCTCTGATTCAGAGAAACTCGATTTTACTTCCATTTCAAATCCGATATCGACAGTATCTACGGCCAAAGAATTGATAGGAATAATCGTCAACATCGGTAAATTGAATTTTGTCGTAACCGTCTGAATAACTGGTGCCATTATTTCTATTTCTTTGCCCTGATCGTCCTTATCCTTCTTTTTCTCATAACCTAATACACCTCTTTCCAGACTCATTTCTATCATGACGGGTTTATAATTGACCTGTTTGGGTGTTGTGTTTGTTGCGGGAATTTCAATTCGTTCAAAACACGTTTCAAGTAAAAATTTTGTCTGAGTAAGAGCCATTGCTGCATTAGCCTTTGCCGCTGCATTTAAAGGACCTCCGATCAAATCTTCCATGGGAAGCCCAGAAAATTGTTGGCTCATCGAGAGAAGAGCATTTTCCATAATTCGATATGATTTAGTTTATAAATAATTCTCCATGTCTTCCCCGTCCACCAATCCTTTTTTGATGTACTTTCACGTGGATAAAAACGAACAATAATAGGCTCTGACATGCAAGATAAATCTGTGATGATTTACAAATATAAATATTCAAAGGAAAAAATCAAAATTTATTTTAGATTTTTGCGGTTAAAATAAAAAATTAATTCAGTCTGTAATTTATACAAATTAAATAAGAAGGGGGTGCACCGGGAACATTTGTTCCGTCATACAAGAACTGGTTCAAATTATTTACGAAACTGAAATCTTGATTTGTACAATATGGGAAATAATAGTTTCTTTGACGATTAAGAAAAATACCTCCATGATTGGCACCGACAACCCAATTTTGTTTTAATTTCACAACAAAATGGCGCATTTGTATATTTCCCCCGGCTGGATTGTAAACTCCTAATAAACAGCCGGGAGGAAGGGCTAAAAAACTAAGATAGTTCAAATAATCTACAGCTGTATAAATAAGTCCATTTTGCTGGAATATGGTATTTATTTGATTAATTCTTTTACCAGTCGCTATCTCTATTAGCCTGGCGGCAAAAGCTGCGCAGGGTGATAAATCATTATAGACCGGATTTGACATCAATTATTGTAATTCAGACCTTTTTCTAATAACAAATTCTGATATTTTACGAGAATCTTCTGGCTCAATCATAACAAACAGCATTTTATCTACCGTATTTTTCTCTCAATAAATATCTGAAAAACAACATATTTCCAAGCAAATAACGTCTCCACATGCGACGGGGTTCTTTCAATAGGCGGTAGGCCCATTCCATACCATGTCTCTGCCAGACTTCGGGAGCCCTCTCTACCGTTCCTGCGAAAAAATCGAAGACGGCACCAATTGTTCCGATATGACCTTTCACGTCGAGTTCGTCGTAGTGTGTATAGGTCCATTTTTCCTGTTTGGGAGCAGTCATACCCACCCATAATAAATCGGGACTGACCCGATTTACGGCATCGATCATTTCTCGGCTTTCTTCATCAGAAAACTCCGGCTTATAAGGTGGGGAATAGGTTTCTACCCGAATGTTGGGATATACTTCACGGGCTTTTTCTTTAATAAGACCGAGTGTCTTTTCACTGGCTCCGAGAAAAAAGCATGTACCGCCTTTACGATTGAGGCGCTCCATTTCAAACTCGAAAAGATCCCAACCCGGAATGCGTTCGATTGCTTCTTTACGCAACCACCTAAAAGCCAATACGATACTCTCTCCGTCGGGAATAAGGGCCCCGCCATTTGATAAAGCCTCAGCAAAAAGCGAATCTTTCTGCGCATTGTTGTAAGAGTGGGCATTTATGGTATTGATCAGCAATTTACCTTCGGGTAAAGATGCCAATTCATTTCTATATCTTAACAGAGAAATTGTTTTAAGTTTTATCATGTAAATCCAATATTAGAGCTTTTATCGAGGGACCTTTATCACGATTGAATGGCATATCGATTGAGAATATCTGTCATTTTACGTTCAAAAATCGATAATGTAAAATACTTTTT
>URHG01000059.1 GCA_900547555.1 uncultured Porphyromonadaceae bacterium
TCTCCACCCAAGCGATAGTAACAGAGATTTCTCGCAATAACGCTTCGGAATGACATACGTTTTGGCAAAGGATTCTTCAATACCACTAAGTAATAGAAACAAAAGATTCTTCGTGTTCGCTCGGAAAGACGGCAGAGGAAAGAACACACATACCCCGAGGAAAGAAAAAATAGGACCCCGACTCCCTTTTTGAGAGCCGGGGTCTCTTTCTTAAAACAACCCGGAGGTGATTATCGGACAACGATTTTTCCATTGTCGACTACCCGTCCGTTCTCTTCGAGTGTAAAATTGTACATGCCCGAACGGAAACGTCCCGCGTCGACCGATACGCTGTTCTTTCCCGCTTCCACGACACGGCTGTCGACGATCCGTCCTGCCGCGTCGGATATGTACAGATGCCGTGAAGCATCACCGCCCTCTGCATTCAACTCTATGGTGATGGCATCGCTCGGCGAGGCGAGTGTGGGGAACACTTTCATGGCTGCCGTATTTTGTACTGTTTTTAATCCTGTGGATTCTTTATTGATGAGGTAAATAATACCATCTATTCTGATATAATATTTCCCGTTTATTCGATAAACATTACAAGACCCACTACCATTTATATCGACCTGCCATAGTGTATGTCCATCTTCCGACGAACAAGATAGTTTTGTAGCGCGAGGATTATAATAGATTATTTGCTGATCGATCGTGCCATCGCCATCTCTATCGTTCTCAGAACTTGAAGACTCAACGAGTTCATACGAAAAGACTAAATACTCATATTTATCATCGGTATTGAACAGGTTTTGCGTCAAATAAAAGTCCTCATCCGTGAAAGAGTTCTCGTCCATATCACAATAATATAATCCACACATGCGATCATAAATATCCTCCGTACCATTATTTTCTTTACGCTCTGTCCATTCCCCGGTATACAAAGCATCATAATAATAATTTATTCCACTAAGGATAGATCCATTCCAAATATAACCCCTCCGGGCAAGCGTCGTAGAAGTATGTTCTTCATAATTACCTTCAGTAACATTGAGGAAAACGGTATAACCTGTACCCGGCTCGGTATAAATCCATTTCACAGAGAAATATCGGTCTTCCTCTATAAATTTTTTTATGTCTTCGGTAGTCAAGAGGTTGTCTTCATTATAACCTAAATATCGTTGTATCTCTTCCTTAGAATATCTTCCTATTGTGTCGGTGCGTGTAGGAGAAGAAGATATTACACGCTCTCGTTCTTTGTAAACTGTATAGCTAGTTAATGTTTCCTTGTTAACAGAAATTGTCTTTCCTTTTTCTTGAAAGTCATTATCCAAAAGGGAAACGGTTTCTTTTTCTGCATCGTATTCATAGCTCCAACATTCCAATTGTCCATTGGTGGTAAATGCTTTCGGTATGATTGAAAGCTCACCACCGGTATGATTTTCATAGTCATAAGATTCTTGAAAAACAGGAGTTAATGACTGTGCCGACAGACTTCCCACGATGCTGCTTGCAGCAAATAGGGATAAAAGTAAATGTTTTTTCATACAATGTAATTTTTATATGGTAAATATTTTACAAGCAAAGATAAATATAAAATCAAATAAGGTAATAATTCAGAAAAATATTTTTACAAAAATTACATCTTGCAAGAAAGGAAGAGGAAAATTTTCCCTGATTTTTTACAGTTCCGAAAAAAGTTGAGCAATCGTCTTTTTCAATATCGGGTGATAAAGTGAAGGTGCTATCTCGCAGAGAGGTTCGAGAACAAAGCGCCGCAAATGCAGGCGCGGGTGAGGGAGTGAAAGTTCGGACGTATCGACGACGGCATCGTCCACCATAAGCAAATCGATATCGATGGTGCGGTCGGCATAACCGCCGTCGTTACTCTTGCGGGTACGCCCCAGTTTTTGTTCTATCTGTCGGGCAATATCGAGCAGTTCCCGAGGAGAAAGAGTTGTTTCAAGGGCAAGAGCGACATTGAGAAAACGATGGGGCGAAGAAAAACCCCACGGCTCCGTCTCATAGAACGACGACAAGGCCGTAACAGGACCGGCTTCCACAGTAAGAGCGGCGACCGCTTCCTGTATCAACCGGAGGCGGTCGCCGAGATTCGATCCGAGCGACAAATACGCGACAGACATATCAAAGAATAAGCATGGCGTCGCCGTAAGCGCCGAAATGATAACCCTCTTTAAGTGCCGACTCGTATGCCTCGAATACCAGCTCATACCCGCCGAAAGCGGCGACCATCATGAGCATCGTCGAATAGGGCATGTGGAAATTGCTTACGAGGCTCGTCGCTACGGTAAAGTCATAAGGGGGAAAAATAAATTTATTGGTCCAGCCGTCATACGGTTTCATGTGCCCATCGGTACTTACCGTACTCTCGATAGCCCGCATAACCGACGTTCCTACGGCGCACACATGCCGCCCCTCGTCTTTGGCCCGGTTGACTACCTCGACCATCTCGGGGGTAACGACCATCTGCTCCGAGTCCATTTTATGCTTGGTAAGATCTTCTACATCGATTTCACGGAAATTCCCGAGTCCCGAGTGCAACGTAAGGAAAGTCGAATCGATACCTTTTATCTCCATACGTTTCATCAATTCCCGGCTGAAATGAAGTCCTGCGGCAGGGGCCACGACAGCGCCTTCATTACGGGCAAAGATGGTCTGGTAACGCTCGAAATCTTCCGGCTCGGCAGGGCGGTTGATATACCGGGGAAGCGGCGGTTCCCCGAGTTTATAAAGGGCATCCTTAAATTCTTCGTGTGTACCGTCGAAAAGGAAACGCAACGTACGTCCGCGCGATGTGGTATTATCGATCACCTCGGCAACCATCGAGTCGTCTTCGCCGAAATAGAGTTTATTGCCGATACGTATTTTACGGGCAGGATCGACCAGAACGTCCCACAGCCGGTGTTCCTCGTTGAGTTCGCGGAGGAGAAATACTTCGATTTTCGCCCCCGTTTTCTCTTTATTCCCATAAAGCAAAGCCGGGAACACGCGCGTATCGTTGAAAACGAAAAGGTCGTGTTCGTCGAAAAAATTGATAATATCCTTGAATACACAATGTTCTATCGAACCGTTTTTACGATTTACCACCATGAGGCGCGACTCATCGCGATTCTTTGCCGGATACTTGGCAATTTGTTCGTCGGTAAGTTTAAACTTAAACTGCGATAACTTCATTTCTTATTTAGGTTTTTAATTTTTCAATTCTTCCGGGGCATTTTCCGAAGAAACAGCTTCGGAAACGATACGGTCTATGTCATCGGCCGAGAAACAACGGTCGAGCGTAACTTCTCCCACACGTGTACGCACCAGCCCGATAAGATGGGCTCCGCTGCCGAGCGCCTCTCCCAAGTCCCGAGCCAAAGCCCGTATGTAAGTACCCTTACTACAAACAACCCGTATGCGTAAAGTGTCGGACGTAAAATCGAGCAATTCGATTTCGTCGATGACCAGTTCTTTCGGTTTGAGCTCAACCGACTGACCTTTACGTGCCATTTTATAAGCCCGACGGCCGTCGACCTTACAAGCCGAAAAAGCCGGAGGAACTTGGCTTATCGTCCCGACAAAACGGGGGAGTGTCTGCTCAACAAGTTCGCGGGTAATATGTTCGACAGGATACGTCGCGTCGATTTCCGTTTCCAAATCATGCGAGGGTGTTGTCGCCCCCAGTCGTAGGGTAGCGATGTATTCTTTGGTCTGGTATTGAAAACTTTCGATGAGTTTCGTCGATTTTCCGGTACATATAATCATCACGCCCGAAGCCAAAGGGTCGAGCGTACCGGCATGTCCTACCTTGATTTTTTTTATTCCCAAAGCCCGAGAGATGCTGTTGCGCAAAGTCTTCACCAATTTGAACGAAGTCCAATGCAAGGGCTTGTCGAAATACAATATTTCCCCTTCCTGAAAATCCATTTTTTCTGTTTTTGATATACTTTGCCCCGAAACGTCTTATACGATTCAGGCCAGTAAAGCATGCCCGATGCAGAAGGCCGCCATCAGTACGCAATAAAGGGCAAACCACACGAGTTTACCGTTCTGCACCAGCCGGAGCATCCACTTGCATGCCACGCAACCCGAAACAAAAGCGGCTAAAAATCCGACAATCATCGCCTGAACGGGTATTCCCGATTCGGCAGGAGAAAAGCCGCCTTTCATCAGGTCGAGAAAGGCTTCGCCCAATATGGGGATTATCACCATGAGGAAAGAGAAACGGGCGACCTGCTCTTTCTTATCACCCAGCATCAGTCCCGTTGCGATGGTAGTACCCGAACGCGAAAGACCCGGCAATACGGCGCAAGCCTGCGCCAGTCCTATGATGAACGCATCTTTATAAGAAATCTTTTCTTTCCGGCGAGGTCGGGCATAGTGGGCAAACGTGAGCAACAACGCCGTAACGACCAGCATTATACCGACCAGCAACAGACCGTTCCCGAAAACACTCTCTACCGCATCTTTGAAAAAGAGGCCTACGATTCCTACCGGAATCATCGAGAGAAATATCTTGGACACGTATTGTGTCTCATCATTCCACTTAAAACGGAATACGCCGGCGAATAACGCTGCAATTTCTTTCCACAACACAACCAGCGTACTGCACACGGTCGCAGCATGTACCAGCACGGCAAAAGTAAGATTGTCGCTCCCCTCGATTCCCAGCAAAGTATTGGCAATTTCGAGATGTCCGCTACTACTCACGGGAAGATATTCGGTGAGACCTTGTATAAGCCCCAACCACAATGCGTCGAGCCACGTCATCACTTATCGGTATTGGATATTTTTTCGGGATCTTTGTACAAAATGGCAAATACCATAAAAACAAAACCGAGGAAAGCGATCGTCGGTGCCAATACGATGCGTCTGAAACTGAATATATCGGGATTGTAATGTTCGGGAGTGGAACCGGCTCCGGCCATTAATGCGAAACCGAGAATAATCACGACAAAAGCAACTGCTATCAGCAGTAAATTACGACGCCCCAACGCAAAAAGCCGGGGATCGGTTTTTTCGGTTTTCTTTCCCATCATGGGAGCAATGCCTCTTCCTGTTTTCATATTCATCGTATACAGATATTGATTGGTTACATATAATACAACTTATCGCGGTCGGCCCGCAAATAACGTCCTACGGCGATGCGTGCGGCAAGATACGACAGCACGATGCCTGCCAATAATATGCCGCCGGCGATAAAAAGCAACATTTCCTTATCGAGCAAAGAAGAAAATCCCCTCAACTCCCGGCTCATATAGTAAAGCAACGCCCCCAACAACCCGTTGGCGATGAGCGCGCCGAATATTCCGTTTACGATATGCGACCGCACAAACGGACGGCGGATAAAAGACGGTGTCGCTCCGACCAATACCATCGCATGCAACAAAAACCGTTTGGAATAAGCTACCAAACTCACGGTATTGGCTATGAGCACAACCGATATAACGGTCATGACAACAGCTATCCCGAGAAGTATAAGGCCGATAAGTTTCAGATTGTCATTGACCAACTCGATAAGGTCTTTCTGGTAGGAAACATTTTCGATATACGGATAGGCGCTGCGCAGCGTCTTGTCGATACCCGCCAGCCTGGCCGCATCGGCATAATCGCTGTTGAGTTTCACCTCGAACGACGGACGCAATGGGTTGTATCCCAACAGATCTTCGGGATTCTCGCCCAACTCCATATACAACTCTTTCAAGGCATCGGACTTGGATATATACTGTACTTTACGGGCGTATGGGGCGGCCGTGAGCCGCTTCTGCAAAGTCTTTATCTGAACGTCGGTAACATTCTCGTCGAGAACGACGGAGAAACCCATATTTCCACGCACATATACAGTCAGTTGGGTTGCCATAACTCCCATGAGAGCTATAATACCCAACAGAAAAAGTACCAGCGACGTACTGATTGTCGACGTGAGTCGAGCGCCGAAAAACGAGTTATGTTTCTTCTTTTTCGATTTCGCCATTTTTCTCTATCGCTTTTCTTGGGAATTTCTAACGAAGCAACCTCCCAAAAGCATCATTCTATAAAACCCAAGACGGTTTTACCCTTAATTTCAGGCAAATAAACAAATAATATATGAAATTATCGTCTATTATTCTGTTTTTTTAACATTGTATCCCTATATCAACGCAATTTATGTCGGGCGAAATAGGGTGCGGAAATATATCTGAAAAAGAAATAACCGATAAAAAGAATCACCAACGAACAGATATAAGCGGTCGTATAATCGGACATATCGGCAATACCCCCTCCGATGAGAACTCCGAGCCCCACGCCCAAATCCCATGACGTGAGATAGGTAGAATTGGCTGTACCACGCTGGTTATGCTCGGCCAGATTGATAAAGTAGGTCTGGAACGACGGGCATACAAATCCGTAACCCATACCCAAAATAGCGGCCGACATGAAATAGGTAACCGGCATCTTCACAAAAATGAAAAGAGTGTAACCGACAAACAAAATAATGATGCCCAATTGTATGAGACGGGTTATATACCCCTTATTCAGCAGTTGTCCCGAAATGAGCCGTGAAAGAATAAGGCCGAAAGCCATGAGCATGAAAAAAACTCCCGTTCCCGATTCCATGCCGACCTCGTCTTTTCCGTAAATAGCCAGATAGGTCGACAACATACCGTAACTGAACGACAGCATACTCACGGCAATAGCTCCCGACGTACCTTTTACCAAAAAGAAACGGTCGAACGATATATGTTCAGAGGCCGGTTTGGGCTGACGCTCTTTTACCGGCATACGCACCGTCGTAACCAGTATGAAGCCGATACAGCACGAAAGCAGGGAAACCCAAAAGATCGTATCGTAATTGTGGGAGGATTCGAGCAGATAAAGTGATACGGTAGGCCCGACAGCCATAGCCAGATTGCTGCTCACCCCGAAATAACCGATACCTTCTCCCCGTCGCGAAGACGGCATGACGTCGATGGCAACGGTACTGTTGGCTACACTCACGATGCCGAAAGAAAAGCCGTGCAATGCACGTATTACGGCAAAAGCAAGAATCGAAGCTGCCAAGAGATAACCGCCGAAAATGCAGGTAAACACGGCATAACAGACAAGCATTAACGGTTTGCGCGGAAAAGTGTCGACCATAAAACCTGCAAAAGGCCGCATGAAAAGAGCCGTAACGGTATAGAGCGACAAAACCATTCCTACCGTAGACTCATTGGCCTCGAAACGTTCGATCAGATACAAAGGAAGTATGGGCAGAAGCAGATAAAAAGCAAAAAACAGAAGAAAACTACCTCCTCCGATAGCCAGAAACGACGGCGTCCACAATTTCTCTTTTTTCATATATTTCTTCTCTTGGTATCCGCCTTCACGGCGGTATTCGATTTTCGCCGCAAAGATACGAATAAAGAGTTTTTCATGAAGCCAAAACGAGTGGTATTTTACGAGGCAGAAAGCGATTGATATTTAACCCGAAATCCGCTCCGACGAGATAATCTTCTCTTCTCGGTTCGATATTGTGAAATCTAAAAGAGATACGGCCATAAAAAAGAATTCCGATCAATTTCATGCATGGTGTGTACATATCATGGTGTTTAAATGGAGCGACGGCTATCTGAAATTTTTCTGTATTTGCCCGGCGACATTCCTTTTTCTTTTGTGAAGACTCTTATAAAATGGGGCAGATCGTTGAATCCTACCAGATAACATATTTCCGATACGGATTTTTGCGAGTGCTTCAATAAGCCGCAGGCGGTGTTCAAACGGTATTGTGTAACGAACTGAGAGAAGGTCATTCCCTTATGGCGTTTGAAATAGGAGCAGAAAGCGGAGCGGTTCATACCCACTTCGGCGGCGATGTCGTCGAGCGAAATCGGGTGGATATAATGTGCCATGACGTATGTACTGATCTGCTGCATACGTCGCACGTCCCGATCGATGCGTACCGGCTTGCCGGCAAATGTGTAATCCGTTGCGGAGAAAACTGTCGGTAACAGATGGAACATCGTGCATAGGCGTCCCAATTCGTCCATTCCTCTCATCTGTGCGAGTGTATGCCGGATAGTCCGGGAGCTTTCCGGCCCGAATATCAGGGCCTCGGTCGGGAAAGAGATACCCGCAAGTCTGTTCCGTAATTCGGGAAACACCTCGATACACTTCTGTATAAAGGTGTGGCTGAAAGCCACCATCAGGTAACGGACGCACCCTTTATCGTCGGCCGATGACGGCTCGTAGTTCCAATGGTGGTGCATCGAAGGAGGAATCAATGCTACCTCCCCCTCGGCAAAGGGCAGTAAAGTATCGCCGGCCATTCGTGTTCCATGCCCTTGTATGACACAATACAGCTCCCATGCATCGTGCTGGTGCAACTTAGCTTCCAGCCGGGTGTCTATCCGCTGGTCTATGAAAAAAAATGAATGGTTCTCCGTTTCCGGCAGTTCATACGGGATTATTGTGTCTTCCATTTTAAAATTCAGCACATGCAAATATATGACAATTATTTATAACAATAGGGCAAATAATAAACAATAAATCGCGTTTCCTTTGCAAGTGTAAATAACAGATATATACAACATAATAAACAATTTGCATTATGGACTTCTATGAAGTATTGGAGAAACGCCGTACATACCGCGATTTTTCCGACCGCGAAGTAAGTGATGAGATTCTCAAAAGAGTGATCGGTGCTGCATTCAAAGCTCCGACCAACGACCACCTGCGCCAGTTAGAGTTCGTCGTGGTGCGTGGCCGCGAGAACATTGCGAAGGTGATTGCTCCGCTCGCCAAGAACATGGCGGCATTCAAGGAATTGGTAGCCGAGGTGGACGAGTCGGGCGATAAAGACAAGATGGCGATGTTCGCCGACGCGCTGCCCAAACAGCAAAGGATGCTGATGCAGAGCGGCCTGCTCATTATCCCCTTCTTCCGCCAACTGACGTGGTCGTTGCTTAAACCTGAGGAGCAAAGCTCGCTCAACTATTTCGCTTCGGCATGGTGCGCGTTGGAAAACATGCTGCTCGCCGCCACCGCCGAAGGTCTGGGCACGGTGTTCCATATCCCCGTCGGCGACGAGGCGGAGAAGATAAAAGAAATCGTGAACGCCCCCGAAGACTACGAGTTTACCTGTCTGCTTACAATGGGCTATCCCGCCCCAAATGCCTTCCTGCCCAAGCAGAAGGAAATCCATATCGAGGAGAGAATACACATCGATGTATGGTAAGCTTTATTTTCTGAAAATATGAACTTTAACATTCCTTCATCTGTTTCTTTCTTACTACATTTTTCGTTTTACTTAAAGAATCATCAATCATGAAATTGAAAGGAACCATCACCGAACAAAACCTGCTGAAAGCATTTGCCGGTGAGTCGCAAGCCCGCAATCGCTACACTTTTTTCGCCCAAACAGCCAAAGAAGAAGGTTATGAACAAATAGCCGGTATTTTCGCAGAGACTGCCGATCAGGAATTGGCCCACGCACGTCGCTTTTTCGAATTTCTCGATGACGGCGGTATGCTGCTCATCAATGCCGAATATCCCGCAGGACGTATCGGGAAAACGCAAGAAAACCTGTTGGAAGCAGCCGAAGGCGAACTGCTCGAATGGTCTGACCTTTACAGTAATTTCTCGACCATTGCCGTAGATGAAGGATTCAAAGATGTTGCCGCAGCTTTCCGTGCCATAGCCCGGGTCGAAGAGTTTCATGAATGGCGTTACCGCCAACTCCTTTCCCGTATGGAAGAGCATGAAGTATTCCGCCGCGAGGAGCCAATCAAATGGCAATGTCGGAATTGCGGATACATACACGAAGGATTGAACCCGCCGGAAAAATGTCCTGCCTGCTTACACCCGAAAGCCTACTTCGAGCCGAAACGCAACAATTATTAAAACGCCGTACCGTAAAAAGAGTATGAGCTGTACCAAGATTGGTACAGCTCATACTCTTTTGTGGTTCTCTTATCACATGTAAAAAAGACTTTCCCATAAAATTCTGTATACATCGACTTCCTTTTTTTGCGTCTCGGTATCGGTCGATCATTTTCTATCGTACTCTTGTTTTGGCGTCGGTTCTGTATAATACCTCTGTCATTCTTCGGGGGTTATCCCCGAAGAATTCTGCCAAACAGTACGCTTTGTATGAGATCTCGCACATGCGTTCGAGATGACAGTAATGTCATTCTGAAAGGCTTTGCCTTGAAGAATCTCTCGCAAAATGTTACAACTCTTTGCCGTATGTCATTCTGAATGTAGCATAAGCGGAGTGAAGAATATCAACCGATAGAAAGCCGGAGATTCCTCATATTCATTCGGAATGACAACCAATCGAGTAAAAGCGAAAGATTCGGCCAAGCTGATTTTTTGCGGTACTCGGCAAAATGAAAATCTATTTTTCTTTTTGCTCTCGTTTGCTCAAAGA
>URHG01000060.1 GCA_900547555.1 uncultured Porphyromonadaceae bacterium
GGTTTTGGAGACCAGTGCTCTACCAACTGAGCTAGACCCGTAAACATTGGTAAGCCTCTCGTCCTATTTTAACAAGAATAAGAGGCCTACCAGTTTTTATCGATAATTATCGATTAGTCGAGAATTTCGGTAATTTGTCCCGAACCTACGGTACGACCGCCTTCGCGGATAGCGAAACGAAGACCTATGCTGCAAGCTACCGGATAGATAAGCTCAACAGTGATAGTTACGTGGTCGCCCGGCATTACCATCTCGGTTCCTTCGGGGAGAGTGATCTCACCGGTTACATCGAGAGTACGGATATAGAACTGGGGACGATATTTGTTGTGGAACGGAGTATGACGACCACCTTCTTCTTTCTTCAAGATATACACTTGAGCTTTGAATTTCGAGTGAGGAGTTACCTGACCCGGGTGGCAAATAACCATACCACGTTTGATTTCGTTTTTGTCGATACCACGAAGGAGGAGACCTACATTATCACCAGCTTCACCTTGATCGAGAAGTTTGCGGAACATTTCCACACCGGTAACAACCGATTTTTTACCTTCTGCACCGAGACCGATGATTTGAACCTCATCACCTACTTTGATGACACCGGTTTCGATACGACCGGTAGCAACAGTACCACGACCGGTAATCGAGAATACGTCCTCAACAGGCATCAAGAAAGGTTTATCTATATCACGCGGAGGCAGAGGAATCCACGTATCTACGGCTTCCATCAGTTCCATAACTTTTTCCTCCCATTTGGGATCGCCATTGAGGGCTCCCAAAGCAGAACCACGGATAATAGGAGTATTATCGCCATCGTATTCATACGAAGAAAGAAGTTCTCTCATCTCCATTTCTACGAGTTCGAGCATCTCTTCATCGTCAACCATATCGCATTTGTTCATGAAAACAACGATACGGGGAACGTTTACTTGGCGAGCCAAAAGAATGTGCTCACGGGTTTGGGGCATAGGACCATCGGTAGCAGCAACCACGATGATAGCACCGTCCATCTGAGCAGCACCGGTAACCATGTTCTTAACGTAGTCGGCGTGACCCGGGCAGTCTACGTGAGCATAGTGACGATTAGCTGTTTCATACTCTACGTGAGAAGTGTTGATCGTAATACCTCTTTCTTTTTCTTCAGGAGCATTGTCGATAGAATCGAAAGAGCGCATTTCGGAAAGACCTTTTTTTGCAAGTACAGTGGTAATGGCAGCGGTCAAAGTAGTTTTACCGTGGTCTACGTGACCAATGGTACCAATGTTTACGTGCGGCTTAGTCCGTTGAAACTGTTCTTTAGCCATAATAATTATTTTTTTGATTAATGATTAGCTTTCTCTGTTGTGCTTTACACTTAGAGCCGATGACGGGACTTGAACCCGTGACCTCTTCCTTACCAAGGAAGTGCTCTACCGCTGAGCTACATTGGCGTTTTTATTGAGCGGGAAACGGGACTCAAACCCGCGACCCTCAGCTTGGAAGGCTGATGCTCTATCGACTGAGCTACTCCCGCAATTTGTGGGCGAAGATGGATTCGAACCACCGAAGTCGTAAGACAGCAGATTTACAGTCTGCCCCATTTGGCCACTCTGGTATTCGCCCTTTTTATTCATCTCACTGCGCCCAACAGAGAAAAAGAGACTTGGCGCTGCTCCTAAAAAATCAACGGGAAAAACATTTGCACCCGTTTCTATTACCCGAGGAGTTATCGGTGAGAAACGGGTGCAAATTTAGAGATAAATTTTAATTCACAAAAATATTTCGATGTTTTTTTTATTTGGCACGCGTTTTTTCTTTATTTTTCTGCAACTGGCGTACCAATGCATCCAATGCCAAATCTACCGCCTCCTCAAAAGTATCGGCGACTTTCGACGAGAAAATATCCTCAGCGCGAGGCACTAAGAGCTTTATTCCTGCCTCTTTGTTTTGAGATGTTTCGGGTTTAAGCACTTTCAGTGTTACTTCGGCTGCTAAAATATCATCGCAGTACCGATTGAGCTTCTCTATTTTTTTCTGTATGAAATTCTCGAGTTGTTCCGTTGCATCAAAATGAATGGACTGAATTCTAATTTCCATAATGACCTCCTTTTTTTGTGGCCCTAGGGTGGGCCTGTTTATAATCACGTTTCAATTCTTCAAAAGTTATATGAGTATATATTTGGGTTGAAGCGATAGATTGATGTCCCAACAATTCCTTGACACTATTCAATCCGGCACCTCCGTTGAGCATGGCCGAAGCAAATGTATGCCGCAAAATATGGGGACTTTTACGGGCAAGCGTCGTTACCTCTCCCAAGCGACGGGCTACTAATCGATAAACAAACTGCACATAGAGAGGTTTGCCATCGTCTTTGACAAAAAAATTCGGAACCTCCATACCTACCGCAATCCTACGCATACGACGATATGCCTCGATCTCATCTTTCAGCTCATTCCCGAAAGGTATGATACGCTGCTTATTTCTTTTACCGGTAACTTTGATTTGCATTGCCTGCGTATCGACATCCTTATCAAGCAAACCGACAAGTTCGGCCCGCCGTATTCCTGTCATATATAATATAGAGAGTATGAGCTTATCGCGCAAAGCAGAAAAATCATCGTCGGCCACCTTTTCATCGAGAAGCAAATCCATCTCTTCGGGCCTCACAAACGAAGGAAGCGATTTATGTATCTTGGGCAAAGTTATATCGCGCAGGGGAGAATTTTCAACGACGCCCTGTTTCTGCAAATAGGCATAAAAAGTACGCAATGCCGAAAACTTCCGAGCCACAGTCCGAGAAGAATTACCTTCCTCGATAAGCAATGCCGCCCAATTACGCACATGGTCTCGTTCCACAGCTTCGAGAAACACCGCTCCATCGAGTTGGGACAAATAATCCCGAAACTGTAATAAGTCCCGCCTATAAGACAGAACGGTATGAGAGGAATAATTCTTCTCATACCGAACATATCTTAAAAATGCTTCTATCCACATACTCGCAGACTCTTTATCATTGTTGAGCTACGAATATAGCGAATAGTTTTGAAATTTCCAATAGTTTGGTCGGTATTTTTCAATCACCGCACCACTTCGAAAAAAGATTTACCTTGTTATCAATCCTCTGCCTGTTGCATTTTCTGCACGTAAACGGCACGCATCATTTTCTTGCGATTTGCAACAGAGGGTTTTTCAAATGCTTGACGACTTCTCAATTCTTTGATAACGCCGGTTTTCTCAAATTTTCTTTTGAATTTTTTGAGTGCTTTTTCGATGTTTTCGCCTTCTTTTACAGGTACTACTATCATATTTTTTGTCTTTTTAATGTTTCCTTCTACAAATTGCGAGGCAAAATTAAAACATTGTTTCCTGATAAACAAACCTTTTACCGATATTTTTTCTC
The DNA here is from genome assembly GCA_900547555.1 of uncultured Porphyromonadaceae bacterium. Classification (GTDB taxonomy): domain Bacteria; phylum Bacteroidota; class Bacteroidia; order Bacteroidales; family UBA11471; genus Caccoplasma. The sequence continues at coordinate 3,378 of URHG01000060.1, forward strand.
TCTAAAAGAGTTTTTTACACGACCGAGCATAACTCAAAAGAGAATAAATCCCGAATAAACCGAATATATTCCCGCGCTTTCTTTTTATAAAAGAGTAGGCAAAAGCGATATTATTTCGCCATATTTGCAGAATACAAGAGGCGGTTCAGCATAGACCAATCTGAAAACTCTGTTTTCATTTGCCTCTGCATTCTCCTTTTAGTATATTTGCGCATAAACAGAAAATTATATCAGAATGGAAACAAATGAATATCTTTCCCGCATAGCGGCATTGCGCCAACACATGAGTGCAGCCGGAGTCGATGCTTTTATCATACCGAGCGCCGACCCCCACCAAAGCGAATATCCGGCCGACCGATGGAAATCAAGAACATGGATCTCCGGATTTACAGGTTCTGCCGGGACAGCTGTCATCACATCCTCTACCGGTGGTGTATGGACCGACTCCCGATACTTCTTGCAGGCAGCCGACGAACTAAAAGTTTCGGGACTCCAACTCTTCAAAGAGGGACTACCCGAAACTCCTTCTTTACAAGATTGGCTGGCCGATTCATTGCCGACCGGAGCCACGATCGCCATCGACGGGACGACCTGCTCATATACCGAAGGGGAACGGTTGAAAGCATTTTTCTCATCGAAAGGATTTCTCTTCAAAACGGACTTCGCACCGTTCGACAAAATTTGGGAAAACCGACCGGAAGTACCTACCGGACAAGCATTTGTTTATCCGACAGAATACAGTGGAAAAAGTTTTCAGGAAAAATGGAACGATGTATTGCGCGCCATCGCAGGGAAAGGCGCAAATGCCATTCTCATTTGCGCTCTCGATGAATTGGCATGGTTGCTCAATATCCGAGGTAACGACGTAACATACAATCCTGTGGCCGTAGGCTTTGCCTATTTCTCGACATCATACCGTATTTTGTTCATGAACGACGGTAAAATTTCTAACGAACTGGCTGCCTATCTCAATGAGAACGGGATAGAACAGAGACCATACAACGATATTTACAAATTCTTGCAAGAGCTATCCGCCGAGGAACAAATCTTCATAGACCCCAACAAAACCAATTATAAACTGGTAAATATACTGTCGTCCAAAAACAAAACCATTTTGGGTGCTTCTCCGGTTACATGGCTGAAAAGCATCAAAAACGAAACAGAAATGAAGGGTCGGCGCGCAGCTATGGTACGTGACGGAGCCGCTATGGTACAGTTTCTTTATTGGCTCGACACGCATATCGGGAAAGAGAATATTACCGAACTCGACATTGCCGAAAAATTGCGTGAATTCCGAGGCAGACAAGCCCTGTACAAAGGTGAGAGTTTCGGTACAATAGCCGGCTATCGGGAACATGGTGCTATCGTGCATTATAGTGCTACTCCCGAAAGCAACAGCCAGTTGAAACCCGAAGGATTCGTACTCGTCGACTCGGGCGCCCAATATCTCGACGGGACGACCGACATAACCCGTACCATCGTTCTGGGGCCGCTCACCGACGAAGAAATACGAGACTACACACTCGTATTGAAAGGTCATATAAGTATTGCCACCTGTATTTTCCCGCAAGGCACGCGCGGCGATCAAATCGACATTCTCGCCCGGCGCAACCTGTGGAATGTATTCCGCAATTACCTGCACGGAACGGGACATGGCGTAGGACATTTCCTCAATGTGCATGAAGGCCCGCAGAACATACGTCTTGAACAAAACAATACACCGCTTACCCCGGGAATGGTTACTTCCAACGAACCGGGCGTATATTTGGCGGGGAAATACGGAATCAGAACCGAAAACCTCACTTGTGTCGTAGAAGCCGGAGAAAGCGAGTTCGGAAAATTCTTCCGGTTCGAGACCTTAACCCTTTGCCCCATCGACAAACGAGCCATAGACCGCACCCTATTGACTCAGGAAGAAATCGAGTGGCTCAATGATTATCATCGCGAGGTTTACGACCGCATAAGCCCGCTACTCGACGAGACCCACAAGACATGGCTGCAAAATGCAACCGCACCTCTATAACCTACCATAAAGAGACAACAACATGGCTTTGATACGCAAAGTAAGGGGTTTTAGCCCCAAAACAGGAAGAAATTGCTTTCTCGCCGAAACCGCCGTCCTCATCGGAGACATAACGATAGGCGATGAATGCAGCATCTGGTACAATACGGTGCTGCGCGGAGACGTGAATACCATAACAATCGGTAATCGGGTGAACATACAAGACGGTTCGGTACTACACACGCTTTACGAAAAATCTGTCATCGAAATAGGCGACGATGTATCGATAGGACACAATGTTACCGTACACGGTGCCAAGATTTGCGACGGTGCACTTGTCGGCATGGGAGCTGTCATTCTCGATCACGCCGTCGTAGGTGAAGGGGCTATCGTGGCGGCCGGCTCGGTCGTCCTGAGCAAAACGGTCATCGGTGCCGGAGAATTATGGGGCGGAACTCCGGCAAAATTCATCAAAAAGGTTGATCCCGAACAATCGAAAGAATTGAATCAGAAAATCGCCCGCAATTACCTTATGTACTCCGGCTGGTACGAAGAAAACGAATAAAAAACTCTATATGGTCAATGAGGGGCGGTAAATCACCGCCCCTCATTGACTTCCCCCTATTTTACAGACACAAATTTCATGGAACTTGTAAACATCGACAATATTGCCCACCCGCTTTACGACTCGTTCACGAAGTTATATTCAACAGCGTTTCCGATTTTCGAACAACGAACCGAGGCGCAACAGACAAGAGCATTTTCCCACCCAAAATATCACTTGTCGGGTTATAAAGAAAATAATATTTTCATAGGATTTATTTCGTACTGGGATTTTCAAGAATATATATACATAGAACATTTCGCAATCGACCGACAGTTAAGAGGATCGGGGTACGGAAGCCAGATTCTGAAAGATTTCATCTCCCGAGAATCCAAAATCGTATTATTGGAAATCGACCCGATTACCGACGACATTTCCCGATCCCGTTTACGATTTTACCAAAAATGCGGATTTTACGAAAACCCATACCCGCACATTCACCCTCCCTACCGAGACGGATATAAGGGACATGAACTCCTCATTCTGTCATCGCCACAAGCCATATCCCCTAAGGAATACGATATGTTTCAAAAAGACCTGCACAAAACCGTCATGGGCGACAAACAAGTGGAAGATCACAACCGCCCTTCGTCGGCATAGGAATAATATGTCTCATCGGTTACGACGAGATGGTCGAGCACCCGAATATCGAAAAGGGCGGCCGCAGAAACTATCTTCTGGGTCAGTTGGTCATCGGCTTTACTGGGTTTACAATTTCCCGAGGGGTGGTTGTGAAAAAGCATCAATGCCGAAGCCTGCTGCAACAAAGCCGGCTTGAAAAGCAAACGCATATCAACAAGCGTCGACGTCGTACCACCCTGACTTACGCGCAACGTATCGATGATACGATTGGAAGCATTGAGCAGAACCACCCAAAACTCTTCTTGCGGCAAATCGGCCAACTGGGGATATATCCATTCATAAGCATCACGACTCATCATAATGCGCCGACGTTGCGCCACATCTTCGCTCTTGCGACGACGGCCCAATTCGAGCGCGGCAATGATACTTATGGCTTTGGCTTCACCGATACCGTCGAACTCGTTGATCAATTCCGCGACAGAGAGTTTACTCAAACTGTTGAGACTGCCTCCCACCCGATTCAAAATACGCTGAGACAGTTCCACAGCCGTTTCTCGTTTATTTCCCGAACCGATGAGTATGGCTATCAGTTCGGCCGAGGATAAAGCCCGGGTTCCTTTCAACATGAGTTTCTCTCGGGGACGATCTTCGAGCGCCCAATCGGTAATGATCATTTTCTCTTTTTTCTCCATATCCGTCAGAAAGATTTCGGGAAAGATAGCCATTTTCTCCCGTTTCGGAGATATTCCTCCCCAAAAATCCGTTACCGATACGACAGAAATAAATCCGGGACAAAGAAATATCCATTTTTTATGACGATATTTGCAGTATACAAAAAACTCGGAATTATGAGAAAACGCATTCTAGTTACCGGCGGCGCCGGATTTATCGGTTCGCACCTTTGCGAACGGCTACTCAACGAGGGGCATGAAGTATTCTGCCTCGACAACTTTTTCACCGGCAACAAAGACAACATCATTCCGCTGCTGAAAAATCCCTATTTCGAACTCATACGGCACGACATCACCATGCCCTACTTCGTCGAAATCGACGAGATATACAATCTGGCATGTCCGGCCTCTCCCATACATTATCAATACGATCCCATACAGACCATCAAAGCCTCGATTTTGGGATCTATCAACGTACTGGGCATCGCCAAACGCACCGGAGCGACCATATTGCAGGCCTCGACCAGCGAAGTCTACGGAGACCCGCAAGTGCACCCCCAAGTAGAAGGGTACTGGGGAAACGTCAACCCCATAGGGCTACGTTCCTGCTATGACGAAGGCAAGCGTTGCGCCGAAACTCTTTTTATGGACTATCATCGCCGGGAGGGCGTAAAAGTAAAAATCATACGCATCTTCAACACCTACGGCCCCAACATGCACCCGCAAGACGGCCGCGTGGTATCGAATTTCATCGTACAGGCTCTACAAGGCAAAGACTTGACTATATACGGAACCGGGCGACAGACCCGTTCGTTTCAGTATGTAACCGACCTCATCGAAGGCATGGTGCGTATGATGGAACGTACCGGCGACGACTTCACCGGCCCCGTAAATCTCGGAAATCCCGGAGAATTTACAATGCTCGAACTGGCGGAAAAAATCCTGCAACTGACCGGTTCGAAGTCGAAAATCGTCTTTATGCCCCTGCCATCAGACGACCCGACTCAACGCAAACCCGATATCTCCCTCGCCAAAGAAAAACTCGACTGGCAGCCGCTCGTCGCCCTCGAAGACGGACTACGGGAAACCATCGCATACTTCCGTCGTATTTTATAAGAACGACACAACATTCCTTGCTTTGCAAACATTCATGGCAAGCGTATCTGTTCAACGAGACGACCGCTACCTTGCACGACAATCTCTATGCATGGAATTTCTCCCGATGTTCTGCCCGCATAAATCCGATGAACAGACAACCCCAAAACATAAAAAGAGGGCATTTCATTTTTTTGAAACGCCCTCTTTTTATTTAAGCAGACCTCTTCAATACTATTTTTTCTTATAATGCTTGGCAAGCTCGGCTTCCCGGTCGACTTTACGGCGCAATACCACTTTCGTCATAAATGCTTTCAAAAAACCGAAGCCATATCCTCCAAGCTGTATGGCACAAGTGAGAATAGAAAGCAACGCAATGGGCAAACTTCTATTTTTTACCAGCGATTCGAGGAATAACAATCCGAAATAAACACCCAAAGGCAATAATGCCCACGGCCAAAAGAACGCTCCGACAACAAGAGCAGCCGTACCCAATACAAAACAGGCCGGCAACCAATGTACCAACTTCAACGACTCGGGGTGAAGCAGATAGAGGTCGACCCGCGCCATGCCGAAAACATAAACCTGCCGGTAAAACGACCTGAAACTCACCCTGCGCTTATGATATACATAGGCATCACGGAAAAGCGCTGTCGTAAATCCGGCATCACGAATCCGCAACGAAAGGTCTATATCCTCACCGAACATATCGGCAAAGCCACCTACCCGATCGTAAACCTCTTTTGAGAATCCCATATTGAACGTACGCGGCGTAAATTTCTCCATCGCCCCTTTACCTCCCCGGATACCTCCGGTCGTAAAGAAGGAGGTCATGGCATAATTGATGGCTTTTTGCAGCCGGGAAAAAGAACTATGAGCTGCATCGGGACCACCGTAACAGTCGACATAGGTCTCATCGAGATGACGACGCACCGTCTCGAAATAAGAAGGGGGGATAATACAGTCGGAGTCGAAAAAGACCAAATAACGCCCCTCGGCACGTTCCATTCCGTAATTGCGGGTAAGGCTACGTCCCGAATTCTCTTTATAGAAATAGCGTATCGTCAAACGGTCGGAATATTCTCCGGCCACTTCGTCGCAACGGCGCGTCGACCCGTCCTCAACAAGCAACAGTTCGAAATCCTTACACGTCTGCCCGACCAGACTTTCGAGTAACTCCCGCACCTCATCGGGACGGTTATACACAGGAATAATGATTGAAAAATAGGGCTTTTCTCCGGCCATAGCTACAAAATTGATTTGCAAAGTTACTACAAAAAAGTGAAATGCGGAAAGATATAGTGATAGAATTGAGTT
>URHG01000061.1 GCA_900547555.1 uncultured Porphyromonadaceae bacterium
TGAAAGTTCCTTTGGTTGCCGACATGTCTTCCGACATTTTCTCTCGTCCCGTAGACGTTTCCAAATACGATATCATCTATGCAGGCGCACAAAAAAATCTCGCACCTGCCGGCGTTACAATCGCCATCGTACGTGAAGAAGCTCTCGGGCACGTAGAGCGGGCTATCCCCACGATGCTCGACTACCGCACCCACATCAAAAAAGGTTCGATGTTCAACACACCGCCTTGCTTGCCGGTATTCGCAGCTTTACAAACACTCAAATATTATAAAGAATTAGGCGGTGTAAAAGTGCTCGAAAAAATGAATATCGAAAAAGCCGCTCTTCTTTACGACGAAATCGACCGTAACAAACTCTTCAAAGGTACTGTCGTACCCGAAGACCGCTCGATCATGAACGTATGCTTTGTCATGAACGATGAATACAAAGAGCTCGAAGAAGAATTCGCACAATTTGCAGCCAGTCAGGGTATGGTCGGTATCAAAGGACACCGCTCGGTAGGTGGATTCCGTGCTTCTCTCTACAACGCCCTGCCCAAATCGAGCGTCGAAGCCCTCATCGCCACCATGCAGGAATTCGAAAAAAAACACTAATTTTATCGCATCATGAAAATATTAGTAGCAACAGATAAACCTTTTGCAGCCGTCGCCGTAGAAGGTATCAGAAAAGAGATAGAAAACGCCGGTATGGAACTGGTGCTTCTCGAAAAATACGGTGAAAAAGCCAAACTGATCGATGCAGTAAAAGACGTAGAGGGTCTCATCGTTCGCAGCGACATCATCGATGCAGAAGTATTGGACGCCGCAAAAAACTTGAAAATCGTCGTACGCGCCGGTGCCGGTTACGACAATATCGATCTCGCAGCCGCAACTGCTCATAACGTATGCGTCATGAATACGCCGGGTCAAAACTCGAACGCAGTAGCCGAATTGGTTTTCGGCATGGCCGTCATGATGGTACGCAATTTCTACAACGGGACTTCGGGGACCGAACTCAAAGGCAAAAAGTTGGGTATCCATGCATTCGGACAAGTTGGCCGTAATGTAGCCCGCATCGCCAAAGGTTTCGGTATGGAAGTCTATGCATTCGATCCCTATTGTCCGTCTCATGTTATTGCCGAAGCGGGAGTAACACCCATAGAAAATATCGACGAGCTGTACAAGACCTGCCAATTTGTTTCCCTGCACATTCCCGCCACAGACGAAACGAAAAAATCGATCAACTACAATTTGTTGAAACAAATGCCCAAAGGTGCTGTACTCATCAATACAGCCCGCAAAGAGGTTATCGATGAGGAGGAATTGGTAAAACTGATGGAAGAACGTAGCGATTTCAGATACATATCCGACATTGCTCCGGCCAATGCCGCCGTATTTGCAGAGAAACTTGCAGGCCGCTTTTTCTTCACCCCAAAGAAAATGGGGGCACAAACAGCCGAAGCCAATATCAATGCCGGTATTGCAGCCGCCAAACAATCGGTAGGTTATCTCAAAGACGGTATAGACAAATTCAGAGTAAACAAATAAAAATCGAACTCTTTGATAAAGAGGGTGGTACTATCGCTTGCCGTGCAATAGCTCACCCTCTTTTCTTTATAAACCCAACTTATTATGGCCAAAATAAAACCATTCAAAGGAATAAGACCCCCTCGCGAACTGGTCGAAGAGGTTGCTTCTCGTCCTTATGACGTACTCAACTCGGAAGAAGCACGTGCAGAAGCTACCGGAAATGAAAAATCGCTTTACCACATCATCAAACCCGAAATCAATTTCGCACCGGGAACCGATGAACACGATCCCAAAGTCTATGACAAAGCAGTAGAGCAATTCAACCTTTTCCAAGAAAAAGGCTGGCTTGTACAAGATGACACCGAAAAATATTATGTCTATGCTCAAACGATGAACGGACGCACGCAATACGGTCTCGTCGTTTGTGCCAATGTAGAAGACTATCTCAACGGCGTCATCAAAAAACACGAGCTGACCCGCCGCGATAAGGAAGAAGACCGCATGAAACACGTCCGCATCAACAATGCCAATATCGAGCCTGTATTCTTTGCTTATCCCGATAATGCAGAACTCGACGCCATTGTTGCTGAAACAGTCAAAGGGAAACCCGAATACGATTTTACGGCTCCCGACGGATTCGGACATCACTTCTGGCTTATCAGCGATGAGAACACCATAAAACGCATCACCGAATTGTTTGCAGCCATTCCCTATCTCTATATCGCCGACGGACATCACCGTACCGCCGCCGCCGCTTTGGTAGGAGCCGAGAAAGCCCGCCAAAACCCTCACCACAGAGGAGATGAGGAATATAACTATTTCCTGGCCGTATGCTTTCCCGCCTCGCAACTGCATATCATAGATTACAACCGCGTGGTGAAAGATCTGAACGGCCTGAGCGAAGAAGAATTTCTTTCCAAACTGACAGAGAACTTTATCGTAGAGAAAAAAGGGAAAGAGATATATCACCCCTGCGTCTTGCATAATTTCTCGCTTTATCTCGGTGGAGAATGGTACTCGCTCACCGCCCGAAAAGGAACTTATAACGACAGCGATCCCATCGGGGTGCTCGATGTTACGATTTCTTCGGATCTGATACTACGGGATATTTTGGGCATTAAAGACCTTCGCAGCGACAAACGCATCGACTTCATCGGCGGAATACGCGGACTCGAAGAGTTGAAGCGACGCGTCGACAGCGGAGAAATGAAAGTCGCCCTTGCTCTCTATCCTGTTTCGATGAAACAACTTATGGATATTGCCGACTCGGGAAACATCATGCCCCCCAAAACGACTTGGTTCGAACCCAAGCTACGATCGGGACTGGTTATACACAAACTCTCCTAATCCATTAAAAAGACCATAAAAATCAAAAGAGGTTATAAAAACCTCAAAAAAACAATCCGATTATGCAGCTATTAGTCGATTTCCAACATCTGACTAATAGCTGCTTGTCAAAAGAGCCCTGTTATTTCTCATGACAGAAAAAGAGCTGATCGACAATTGCAGAAAAAACAATCCCAAAGCGCAACGCGCCCTATACGACAAATACGCCCGCAAAATGATGGCGGTATGTTTGCGTTACGGTCGTGATTACGATACGGCACAAGACCTGATGCAAGAGGGATTCATAAAGGTTTTTACTGCTATCGACAGCTACACGGGCAACGGCTCTTTCGAGGGGTGGATAAGACGAATATTCATCAACACGGCATTGGAATATCTCCGTCGCAACGATATTTTACGGGAAACCGTCGATATTGACGATAGCGAGCCGATGCAAGAGATAGATTATTCGACTGTCGAGCAAATGTCGGCCGATGAATTGATGGAGTTGGTCGCCGAATTACCGACAGGATTCAGAACCGTATTTAATTTGTTTGTCGTCGAAGGCTACAACCATAAAGAAATAGGTGAAATGCTGGGTATCACCGAAAGTACATCACGTTCGCAACTGACCCGAGCAAAAAAATGGTTACAAAAGCGTATAAGCGAATTATGACAGGTTCCTGCAAAAGGATATAAATAGAATGAAACAGACAGATAAACTGATACAATCGAAATTGAAAGACCTCGAAGCCAACGTGCCGGAAGATCTTTGGAAGAAGATAGAGTGTCGCCTGCCGTCGAAACGGCGGGTACCTGTCTGGAACAGGTATGTGCGTTATGCCGCAGCCGCAACATTATTTTTTGCTTGCTGCATATCGGGTTATTTACTCCTAAAACCGCATACTCCCGAGGCTACCCTTGTACAACAAACGGAGGAAAAGGCTAAACATACCGATGTACATTCACCACACGTCTTCACGCCAGACAGGCAAGAAGATCGCATCGCCACTATCGGAGACCATACGGAGAAGAGTGAAAGAAAGACAACTTTTTACTCCATGAATAAAACAGGTGATGCCTATCCTCTCGTCACCAAGACGGAAAAAAGACATACCTATCAGGAGGCAGAGAGTAATGCCGACAACGAAAAAGGCGATAACAACGCCCCGCAAAGCGAGCCGGCCGAAAAAACACAACAGGGAGAAAAAGAAAAATCTCATTCCGAGGATCAGCCTCTTTCCCTCAACACCCCATCGGCGGCTCGATATGCTTCGGCCCATTTTTCCCGCAACGTAAAATCGGGAAATAAAAACTCGAAATATGCCATAGGAGTCGTCTCGACAAATGCCATTTCGTCGACAGAATATGCACAAGATACCCGCATGACACGGAGCAGCCTCTATTATGCCGAAGAGGCCTCCATATTGAAATATCAACATAAAGTGCCCATTTCGATAGGACTTACCGTAGAAAAACAATTCGGCTCACGTTGGGGTATCGAAAGCGGACTGGTATATACGTTACTGCGCTCCGATTACAAAACAGAGAGCTTGCAACGAGAAGGGAAACAAGAACTCCACTACTTAGGAATCCCACTGATGGGCCGTTTTCGGTTTTTCAATACAAGATTGTTCAGCTTTTATGTCTCGGCCGGTCCTCGAATGGACTTCAACATATACGGACGCCGTACCGACAACACGCACAGCCAACAAGCGTACAGTACATATACCGAAAATATCCGGGATAAAAGAATACAATGGTCGGCACATCTGAAAGTAGGTATCAGTTATGTCATTACCAAGCATTTCGATCTCTATGCCGAACCTGCCGTCGCCTACTTCTTCGACAACGGGAATAAAGACATTGCGAATCTTTGGAAAGACAAGCCCGTAAATTTTGCTTTCCATTTGGGATTCAGAACTAAATTTTAACACGTAAAAAACAAACGATATGAAAAACGTAAAACAAGGTCTTATTTTTTCTGCTATCGCACTTTTCTCTCTTTGCGGTCTAAACAGCTGCCTCGGAGATAAAGGAAACATGACAACGTCTTATGGAACAGGGACTATATTGACCCTGAACAATACTCCTTGCATACGGCTCGACGAAATAAACCTCAATATCACGGGGGCCGGCATACCGAATCTTCAAGACAGCATAGCCCGCGCCATGGTACACTACACAATCGACTGGGACAATCAATCGGCCAACGCCGAAGCGCGAGGAATATACGATGCAACCTTCTCCAACATATCTACATGGGGAATCAGCGATTACGTCGAGGGAACTCCCGCAGATTTCAATTTCAAGGCAACCGATACATTACGCGCTATTGCACAACCGTTTATCTCTTATAGAACCGATATTACACCCAATATGTTATCGATGAACGTAAGATTGTATGCCGGCGAAGGAGATGTAAAACTGATTCAAAAAAACACTCCGGCCGATCCCGACTATATGGGTATGACCACCGACACTCTTATCGTCGCATACGAAAACAGTGAATTCACCAAAGAAACACGGGACGAATGGTACACATTTGAATTGCCCGACTACCCGTCGAACATAACCAGCCTCACAATATTATATCGAAGCGTTTCACATTCGGGATTTACAGCTGTCTACAAACAAGACCTCGGGGGATATATCTACACGATGTCGACCAAATTCAAGGATTAAAAGACAATTACAGACATAATTCTACAACTTTTTCCAGTAAAAAGTGCGGTGAGACATAAATCGTGAGATTTGTGTCTCACTTTTTATAGAGAATACCCAACAGACGTTTTTTTTATCAAATATCCCTGATAAATAAAATATTATTCTTATTTTTGTCGAAGAAACAAAAGGGGTGCCGGAAAGGCTGAGATTACACCCTATGAACCTGCCCGGGTAATGCCGGAAAGGAATTTGTTCATAGAGAAAAAATCATATTACGATATCTCAAAATAGCCCGACCCATATTCCGGTATTTCCTACAAAACTGTGAATATGGAGCATCATTATCCTACTTGCCTTACTATTGCAGGCTCGGACAGCAGCGGTGGCGCCGGCATACAAGCCGACCTCAAAACCATGTCGGCACTCGGTATATACGGGATGTCGGTTATTACGGCCATTACCGCACAAAACACATGCGGAGTAACCGATATACAAGCTATTTCGCCCCATATCGTAAAGGCCCAATTAGAGGCCGTATTTTCCGATATAGCTTGCGATGCTGTAAAAATAGGTATGCTATTCTCTTCGGAAAACATCGAAGTGATCCTTGACATATTGGACAAATATTCTCCCCGGTTCGTCGTTCTCGATCCGGTTCTAGTATCGACCAGCGGGCATAAACTATATGCCGAAGAAAACATTGGTGTCGCCATGAAAGAACGGCTCTTTCCCAAAGCTACCATCATAACCCCCAATACCGAGGAAGCCTCTCTTCTTTCGGGTGTACCGGTCTGCAACGAACGCGATATGTATCGTGCCGGCGAAATCCTTATGGAAACAGGTTGCCGGGCGGTACTCATCAAAGGCGGACATTTACCCCAAGGGGTCATGAACGATATTTTGTTCACCTCGCACAGACCGCCCCGCATATTCTCGTCGGAAAAGATCGAGACACGGAATACTCACGGTACGGGGTGCACACTATCTTCGGCTATCGCCTCTTATTTGGCATTGGGCGAAGATATGGAAAATGCCGTAGAACGCGCAAAAGAATTTGTTTACAATGGATTGAAAGCCGGAGCCGATGTAACGATCGGAAACGGGCACGGCCCGCTGAACCACTTTTTCGATCCTCTCCCTCTACACACTACAAATAAAGCAATTACATAAACCTTAAACTTTGAATAAAAGATATGAAAGTCTTTTTAAATCGTCAAGAAATATGTGTCGGCAGCCGAGCAACGCTCAAAGAGCTGCTTTTGGGACAAAGCATTACTCCCGAAGGCATCGCCGTCGCCGTCAATAACCGCATCATCAGCAAAGAAGAGTGGGCGGATACATTTCTGTCGAACAACGATAAAGTAACCGTTATTCACGCCGCTTGCGGAGGCTAATATTCTTTATCCGAGAAATGTTTGTAAAAGCCCGATTCTCACGAACCGAGCGTCGGGCTTTTCTTTATTTTCTTCCTTATGAAACTGATAGGCATTACAACAGAAACCATATTTGACGGAGAGGCCGAAAGGATCGTTCTTTTACTGGATTGCGGCCTCGATCTGATACACATTCGCAAACCGAGATATTTGTCCAATGACATCGCAGCCTTACTGCAACAAATCCCGGAAAAATATCACTCCCGTCTTGTCTTGCACGACCACTTCGAACTGGCCGCGAGATATTCTGTTGCCGGCCTGCACCTCAACCACAGAAACCCTTATCTACCAATCGGTTACAAGGGTATGACAGGTCGCTCTTGCCACAGTATCGAAGAGGTAAAAAACAGTACCGATGTCGATTATTGCTTTCTAAGTCCCATCTACGACAGTATCTCCAAAAAAGGATACACATCTCACTTCTCTGACGAAATCCTGACAAATGCCTGTCGGGAAGGTATTATCACCGAACGCGTATTCGCACTCGGCGGTATCACCCCGGAACTCCTGCCCCAACTGCAAAAATGGGGATTCGGCGGAGCTGTAATGTTGGGATATTTATGGGAAGAAAAATCGCCCGAGGAAATGCGATCCCGCATGAGCAAACTGACTTTCAGCTCTCTAACTTAATTTATACCGCCATGTTACAATTTATTACACACACCAATGAGCGATACACCTATTACACTTCGGCACAGATTGCACTCGAAGGCGGCTGTCGCTGGATACAGCTACGCATGAAAGATGCCGGAGATGATGAAATACTCTCTGTGGCCCAACCCCTGCGTACCCTGTGCGACAAGTACCGTGCGACTTTCATTCTCGATGATAAGGTACATCTCGTCAAACACTGCAAAGCTGACGGCGTCCATCTCGGTAAAACGGATATGCCACCGGCAGAAGCCCGACGTATTCTCGGTAATAATGCCATCATCGGGGGAACAGCCAATACAATAGAAGATATAGATTTCTTGGTCTCTTGCGGCGTAGACTATATCGGTTTGGGACCTTTTCGTTTCACTCAAACCAAAAAAAAATTAAGTCCGATTCTCGGAATAGATGGCTACAAACATATTCTGCAACAATGCCGGAGTAAAGAATACCGACTCCCTATTGTCGCCATCGGAGGTATCACTCTCGACGATATACCCGAATTGATGGCGACAGGAATCACCGGCATAGCCTTATCGGGCAGTATCTTGCAAGCCGTCGACCCCATAAACGAAACAAAAAAAATAATTGATTGTATAAATAATAACCATCTATGAGTAAATTGATTATCGGAGGACGGGAGTTCAATTCCCGCCTGTTTGTCGGAACCGGCAAATTCAGTTCAAACGATTTAATGCAACAAGCCATTCTCGCATCGGAATCCGAAATGGTAACCGTAGCCATGAAACGTGTTGACATGGAAGCCCCCCAAAAAGACGACATTCTCTCCCACATACGCAAAGACAGCATACAACTGTTGCCCAACACATCGGGTGTACGCGACGCCGAAGAAGCCGTTCTCGCCGCACAACTTGCACGGGAAGCGTTCGGAACCAACTTTATCAAGTTGGAAATTCACCCCGATCCCAAATATCTGCTGCCCGATCCCGTAGAAACGCTGAAAGCAACCGAAGAATTGGTAAAAATGGGATTCGTCGTACTTCCTTATATACAAGCCGATCCCGTACTGTGCAAACGTCTCCGGAACGTAGTTGGCATACTGTGGCACGTCTCCGGTCACAACCGCAAAATCCCGGTAGCGGCAGCCCTTTGTCCGGACCAGGCGCACAATCTCCCTTGCGACAAAGGAAAGCTCCTGGCGCGGGTCCTTTAAGCTGGTGATGCTGATGTCATTAACCGGCTTTGGCCACTTCCGATACATCGGACGGAACAGATTCTGTTCCATGAAAAACAGCTCCGGTGCATTTTCATAGCGCCTGTGCTCTCCCGGCTCCATAATCACCGGAGAGAGTACCTCGCATCCCGCATCCGCCGCAATCTTAAGCAGTGTCTGCACGGTCTCCTTGCTCATGGAAAAAAGCTCGTGCACACCTCTGCTGTGGTAAAAATCCTCCCGGATATCCATGGAGAGCGACACGATGACGCGGTCGGCAAGCGGAGTGAGTTTCATGGGATGTGCCTCCTTCTATATTTTCACAAATTTGAAAAACAAATTCACCGTTGGTTAGCACTCATTGTGATTGAGTGCTAACCAACGGTGCTATCATAGCGCAAGGC
>URHG01000062.1 GCA_900547555.1 uncultured Porphyromonadaceae bacterium
CATGGCCAAATAGAATGCACCATCGGGACCACGCATGATGTGGGGGTCACGTATTCCTCGTTGTAAGGCTATGCTATCTCCGGCAATGACGGGCTGCCCGTTGTTTACATCGGTAAACGAGTACCCGTCGGGACTCAACGCCATATACAGGCTGTGCGTGTCGTCTTTGAAATAGACCATAAGATAGGCGGCCATATCTTTTTCACTCGGGATTCTGGCTTTTTTCTTAGCCGATACTGTCGGGGAGACAATTTGGCACGCAACTAATACAATAAAGAAAAAATGTTTTTTCAAGGACATAATCGTTATCTTCTTTTTTTTGAGGTGATGGCTCGGTATACGGTTTGGGCGAGGATACGGGCACCATCGGCATTCGGGTGTACCCGGTCGGGGAAGTTTTCCGGCATTCCGGCCGTAGGGGTATGCAGGTCGATGATTTTTACTTTTTTTCTTCGCGCTGTTTTTTTGATGGCTGGAATGACGCCGTGAACAATCGTGCTGTCGTTGATACCCCATTTCGTACCGTAAACCGTTGCCGGATAGCAAAGATATATGCGGGGATTTCCTTCGCAGCGGAATGAATCGATAAGGGCTGAAAGGTCTTTTCGGAATTCTTTTCCGTATTTCCAGTTATGTGGTTTGGTATCGTTTGTACCCAGTTTGATGATGACTATGTCGGGGCGGAACTCCCTTGCCTCGGCAAATAACTTCTCCTGCATATAAGGGTGGTCTCCCTTGTTGAGCAACGTGCGGGCGCTGATACCGAAGTTCTCTACCACATAGTTGTCGCCGAGCATTTTTCCCAATACTGAGGGATAGCATTCTTCCGAACGGTTTTTCAGTCCGTAGCCGTATGTGATGCTGTTGCCTATACATGCGACCCGTGTGGGTTCTTGCCCTTCTGTTGTCGGCGACAGAACCAGAGTGATGAAAAGAAATAATAATTTGATTTTCATTTTCAAAGAGATGCAGAATGATTTCTACCGATTTTCTTTGCGTTGCAGCCATATTGCGGCATACGGACAAGTAGCTTTGAAAGTGAGACCGTTTTGTACGGCGTAGTCGTAAACGGCATCCACAAGACGGGAGGCGATGCCGCGCCCTTCTATGGCTGGCGGGACGATTGTATGTAGAATATCGATAGAATCATCTTCTTTTCGGTATTCCACGTAAGCGGTAACTCCGTCGACGACGGTTTCAAATCGGTTCGTTTCCAGACGATGAATAATAGAAAATTCCATATTCGATTTTATTATAGAAAGGTCAGAGTAAAAATTTTGTCAGTAGGATAGCGGCCAGAATATACATCGAGACCGATATCTTTTTATATTTCCCGCTTAACAGATTGATGACGACATAGCCGATCATACTTACGATGATACCGTCGGAAATACTGTAAGCGAAAGGAATGATGAGAATACATAGAAATGCGGGAATGGCTTCGCTTAGGTCGGAGAAATCGATATTCGTGATCGTTGCCGTCATCGACAACCCGACCAAGATGAGTATGGCTCCGGTGGCGGGAGAGGGGATCGATAGGAAAAACGGAGAGAACAACAATGCAAGCGCAAAACAAGCTGCTGTGGTGAGAGATGTCAGTCCCGAACGTCCTCCTTGTGAAATGCCGCTGGCGCTTTCGACAAAGACGGTTACCGTACTTGTTCCCAACATGGCGCCGCAGGTGGTACCTATAGCATCGGCCATGAATGCTTCTTTCAGTCGGGGAATTTTCCCGTTGACGGTCATTCCTGCTTTGTTGAAGACACCGATAATCGTACCTATGGTATCGAACATGTCTATAAACAGAAATGTGAAGACCACGACTACCATCTTTATCGAGAATATTTCGGAAAAATCGAATTGAAAGAAAATTGGTTCTATCGAAGGGGGCAGGTTCATAAACCCTGCGTAATGGGTGATACCCATAGGAATACCGATGAGTGTCGTGAGCAGAATGCCGATAAGCAGGCTGCCTTGAATTTTTTTGATGACAAGTATGGCCGTAACGATGATCCCTATCATACCCAGCAGCGCATTGCCGTGCGTAAGATCGCCGATGGTTACGAGCGTGCTTTCGTTGGGGACGACGATACTGCAATTTATCAGCCCTATGAAAGCAATGAACAGCCCTATGCCTACGCCGATGGCTTGCCGCAAGGTCGCGGGGATTGCGTTGACAATGGCCTGCCGTAACTTGGTGAGAGTGAGTATAATAAAAATGAGTCCCTCGATAAAAACGGCCGTCAAAGCAAATTGCCAACTGTTACCCATTTGAAGACATACGGTAAACGCAAAGAAAGCGTTCAGCCCCATGCCGGGAGCTAAGGCAAACGGCATTTTGGCCCATAAAGCCATGACCAGAGTGCCGACAATTGCAGCCAATGCCGTTGTTGTGAATAGCGCGCCTTTGTCCATACCGGTTGCGGACAGAATGGCCGGATTGACAGCCAAAATATAAGCCATGGCGAGAAAGGAAGTGATACCGGCCATGACTTCGGTGTGTATTTTCATTGTCAGGGGATCGAACCCGACCCATTTTTTCCACATAGGCGGCTTTCTGTATTAAAAAAACGCATTTTGACTTCGAAAAGCCAAAATGCGCATATTATTTCTATTTGTTTATCGATTGATGAGCAACCATGCATCGTTGAATTCGGGAGAGTATTTCAGCTTGATGGCATCTCGCAACTCTTCCGCTTCTTTCCGGGTATCGAAGCTGCCGGCGATTACGCGGAACATCATTTGGTTGTTACGGGCGGTAAAAGCGCCGTATCCGTCTTGTGTCAGCCGCTCTTTCAGGGAAGACGCATTGGTCTTGACCGAGAAACTTCCCACAACGACGTTGTATAGTTTCAGTTTGTTAACATCATCATCGACGATCGAGATACGTTCGTTACTTACCCGTTCTTGGGCAGGGGCTTGCGTTGTTACGACTTCGTTTTCGACGGGAACTTCTTCGACAGCCTCTTTTTCTTGAGCTTTCATATACGCGGCTTTGTACGCGCTTTCTTTTGATTTGCACGCGCTTGCTCCTATCAGCAAGACAACGGCGATGAATCCTAAAATGGTTAACTTTTTCATAATACTAAATCAATGATATATGCCAAGCAAAAATAAAAAGAATATTTGACTAAATCTTCTTTTGACCTCATAAATTTTATATAGCCAGGAAAATGGCAATATTGGTAATACGGCATGTAGTGGCGAGGAAGTAGAGTTTACCGTAGTAATTTGCATGGGAAGTTTTTTTTTGCGATTTTTGCAATTCAACAATCTATGAAAAACATTGCATGAAACACAATCTATTGATTCTTTTGGCGATCTTGTTATCTATCCCCGTCGGTGCTGCTTCTTATAAGAAAACGACCGATGGAGTAGTGGTAACCCTTTCTTCAAAGAGCGATACGACAGCACGTATGGTACGTTTGCAAGTCGTCGACAGTAAAATCATACGGGTGACAGCTGTTCCCGGACGTAAATTCCCGAAAGAAAAAAGTCTGGTCGTTTTGCCTGAGGCTTATAAGAAAACACCTTTTACGGTAGAAGAATCCGACGGTCGAGTGAGACTCGAAACCGATGCGGTGCGGGCAACGGTCGATTTGAAGACCGGTGAAGTTGCATTTGCCGATACTTGCGGAACGAAGCGTTTGCAGGAACGTCGTGGCGGAGGAAAAAAATTCAGACCTATAACGGTCGACGGGGTGTCGGCATATAGTTATTGGCAGCAATTCGAATCGCCCGATGATGAGGCTTTTTATGGGTTGGGGCAGCACCAGTCCGATGAGTTCAATTATAAGGGGAAAAACGAGTCGTTGTTCCAATACAATACCAAAGTGGCGGTACCGTTTATCGTATCCAACAAGAATTACGGATTGCTGTTCGATACCTATTCCTTGTGTAAGTGGGGAGACAGTCGCGATTACATGCAGTTATGCGATGTGTTCGATTTATACGATGCCGATGGGAAACCCGGAGCATTGACGGCTGCGTATGCTCCGGATAAGAAAACGAAATCGTTGGTTCGTAGGGAGAGTCGCATTTATTACGAAGATCAAAAGACGATTCTTGATTTGCCGCAAGATTTTGCGCTGAATGGTGCGAATGTCGTCTATACGGGAGAAATAGCAGCCCGGGAAACCGGAGATTTTCACTTTCTGCTTTATTATGCAGGATATGTGAAAGTGTATATCGACGGAGAATTGCTTGTCCCCGAACGTTGGCGTACGGCATGGAATCCCAACAGTTATAAATTCAAGACCTCCCTGAATGCGGGAGAACGAGTACCTATCCGTATCGAGTGGCGTCCCGACGGCGGCGTTTCTTATTTGGGCTTACGGGCGTTGACTCCGGTCGATCCGGCCGAGCAAAACCGCCTTTCTTGGTATAGCGAGATGAGCGATGCGATCGATTACTATTATATTGCGGGTGCAGATGCCGACGATGTGATTGCCGGATACCGCCGTCTCACGGGAAAAGCGCAGGTTATGCCGCGTTGGGCAATGGGCTTCTGGCAAAGCCGGGAACGTTATAAGACGCAGAAAGAGATGCTTACCGCGCTTCGGGAATTTCGGGAGCGTCGCATACCGCTCGATAATATCGTTCTCGATTGGAGTTATTGGCCCGAAGATGCGTGGGGAAGCCATGAATTTGATGCTGCCCGTTTTCCCGATCCGAAAGGCATGGTCGATTCTATTCATGCACAGCATGCCAGAATGATGATTTCGGTGTGGCCGAAATTTTACATGACCACCCGGCATTTTAAGGAATTCGACCGTAAAGGTTGGATGTATAAGCAAGCCATCGAAGATAGTATACGCGACTGGATAGGTCCCGGTTATATCGGATCTTTTTATGACGCCTATGCCGAAGGGGCTCGGAAACTCTTCTGGAAACAGATGCAGGACCATCTTTATCCGTTGGGAATAGATGCGTGGTGGATGGACGCCAGCGAGCCGAACGTGCGGGATTGTACCGATATGGATTATCGGAAGGCACTTTGCGGGCCTACTGCATTAGGGCCTTCTACCCAATATTTCAATGCTTATGCACTGATGAATGCCGAGGCTATTTACGACGGGCAGCGGGCTGTCGATCCCGATCGTCGGGTCTTTTTGCTTACCCGTTCGGGGTTTGCCGGTTTGCAGCGATATTCGACAGCGACATGGAGCGGCGATATAGCGACGCGTTGGGAAGATATGAAAGCCCAAATATCGGCGGGCTTGAATTTCTCGATTTGCGGTATTCCTTATTGGTCGATGGACATCGGCGGATTCTGTGTAGAGAAACGTTATGAGTCGGGATTTAAACATTTCAATAAGACCGGCAAGGAAAACGCCGACCTGAAAGAGTGGCGCGAGCTGAATACACGCTGGTTCCAGTTCGGGGCATTTGTGCCTATTTTCCGTTCTCACGGGCAATATCCTTATCGCGAAGTGTATAATATAGCTCCCGAAGGCCACCCTGCCTATGCTTCTATCGTATATTATACCAATTTGCGTTACTGGCTGATGCCTTATATATATTCGTTAGCCGGTATGACCTACCACGACGATTATACGATCATGCGTCCGTTGGTGATGGATTTCCCGTCCGATACGGCGGCTTTGAATATCGGCGACCAGTATATGTTCGGTCCGGCTTTTATGGCTTGTCCCGTATATACTTATGGCGCACGTTCCCGGGAGGTTCATTTCCCGGCGGGTACAGGTTGGTATGATTTTTATTCGGGGGCTTATATCGTAGGCGGGCAGACGTTTACCGTTTCTGCACCCTATTCGCAGATGCCGCTTTATGTACGCGAAGGGTCGATCGTTCCTTTCGGTCGCGACTTACAATATAGCGACCAGTATCCGGCCGATACATTGACGCTTTATGTCTATACAGGTCGAAATGCCGAGTTTACTTTGTACGAAGACGAGAATACCAATTATAATTATGAAAAAGGGGCTTACCTGCAAATCCCTCTGACGTATGACGAAGCCTCGGGCGTACTTACCATCGGTGCGCAAGAAGGGGCTTATGAGGGAATGCCGACAAGCCGCATCGTACATGTGGTCGTGGTATCTCCCGAGTCGCCGGTAGCCTTTTCGCGTCGTCGTGTCCCCGATAACACGGTTAAGTATACCGGTCAAAAAATAGAATTGAAATTGAAATAAATACCATAAGTCTATGAGAAAGAAACTCTTCTTTTTTTCGCTTTCGTTATTTTCCACAGTGGCAATGGCGCAGACCTCGCAGCCTTTGTATCTCGACGAGAGCCAGCCTATCGAAGTTCGCGTACAAGATGCCTTGTCGCGTATGACACTCGAAGAAAAAGTCAAGTTATGTACCGCACAAAGTAAGTTCAGCTCGCACGGTGTACCGCGTCTCGGCATTCCCGAGTTGTGGATGAGTGATGGGCCTCACGGTGTACGGGAAGAAATTTTGTGGGATAGCTGGGGTGTTGCCGGGTTTACGAACGATTCCTGCACGGCATTTCCGGCATTGACCTGTCTGGCGGCTACGTGGAATCCCGAAATGTCGGCGCTTTATGGAAAGAGCATAGGAGAAGAGGCCCGTTATCGTCGTAAAGACGTACTGTTGGCTCCCGGTTGCAATATTTATCGTACGCCGTTCAACGGCCGTAATTTCGAGTATTTGGGTGAAGATCCGTATTTGGCTTCGGTCATGGTGGTTCCCTATGTGCAGGAATTGCAGAAAAATGGGGTGGCCGCTTGCGTGAAACACTTTGCCCTGAACAATCAGGAAAAGTGGCGCGGGCATATCGATGTCGATCTCAGCGACCGTGCGTTGTATGAGATATATTTGCCTGCATTCAAAGCAGCTGTTCAGAAGGGCGGAGCGTGGTCTATCATGGGTGCGTATAATAAAATACGGGGTACGCATGCCTGCCATAATGATTTCTTGTTGAACGGGATATTGAAAGGAGAGTGGCAGTTCGATGGTTGTGTCATTACCGATTGGGGAGGTGCGCACGACACCCACGAGGCTGTGTTCAACGGTTTGGATATAGAGATGGGTACTTACACCGACGGTGTGGCCAAGAATCGTGATTTTGCGTATGACAATTACTATTTGGCGAAAGAGTATTTAAAAGGATTGAAAGACGGTACTTATCCTGTTTCTACGGTCGATGAGAAAGCCGCTCGTATTTTGCGCCTTATTTTCCGTACGGCGATGAATCGGAATCGTCCGTGGGGCTCGTTTACTTCCGAAGCGCATTACGATGCTGCCCGTCGTATAGGAGAGGAGGGAATTGTTTTGTTGAAGAACGAGCCTGTTAAGTCCCAGAAATCACCTTTGCTCCCGATCGATGCTTCGAAGTATGAGAAAATACTTGTCGTGGGCGATAATGCGACCCGTTATCTCTCCGGCGGGGTCGGAGCTACGACATTGAAGGTGAAACAAGACATCTTGCCGTTGGAAACTTTACAGGAAATGTACGGCGATAAGATAACTTATACGCAGGGATATGCCGCCGGCAAACCTCGATACGGCAAGGTCGACAAGCCCAAAGTAGATACCGACTCGTTGTATCGCAAGGCTATGGAACTGGCCGAAGATGCAGACTTGATTTTGTTTATCGGCGGACTGAATAAGAATTATCAACAGGATTGCGAGGCAGGAGACCGGGTGGAGTACAATCTTCCGTTCGGGCAAGACAAACTCATTCCCGAGTTGGCTAAAATCAATCCCAATATGGTGTTGGTTCTCATCAGTGGGAATGCAGTAGAGATGAAATGGGTAAAAGAAGTTCCGGCGATTGTGCAGGCTTGGTATCTCGGTTCCGAAGCCGGTCCTGCACTGGCTAATGTCCTGAGCGGGAAAGTCAATCCCAGTGGAAAACTGCCGTTCTCTTTCCCGGTGAAACTGACCGATAACGGCGCTCATGCTTTCGATGCACTTTGTTATCCCGGTGATAGTATTCACGAGGTATATAAAGAAGATATTTTTGTGGGTTATCGTTGGCACGACACTAAAAAAATTCCGGCTCTTTTTTCTTTCGGACATGGATTGAGTTATACTACTTTCTCTTATGGAAAAGCGGAGCTTTCATCAAAGAGTATGACGACCGACGGTACGATAGTCGTGAACGTACCTGTGAAGAATACAGGTGATGTGGCCGGTAAAGAAGTTGTTCAACTTTATGTTGGCGATAGTAAATCTTCATTGCCTCGTCCCTTGAAAGAATTGAAAGCTTTCGAGAAGATAGCTTTGGCACCCGGAGAAGAGAAAACCGTAACTTTCACGATCACCCCTGACGATTTGAAGTATTTCGATGATACCCGCCATGAATGGGTGTCAGAACCCGGTAAGTTTACCGTGTATGTAGGTTCTTCTTCGACGGATATTCGTTCGAAAGCTACCTTTACATTGAAATAGTGTTTCCCTGAAAAATGAAAAATCCCGACTGATTTTCAGTTGGGATTTTTTTTAGATATTTGTTTGGTATAAAGGAATTCAGGAGTTATCCCAATACTCGTTATTATTTGCTTTTAGATGGGACATTTAAAGGGTAAATTTGTCGGGAGATGCAGACAAAGAGGAAGGTGCAAAAGAAACTCTGTGGGATACTGGGGTGTTGCCGGGTTTACGAACGATTCCTGTATGGCGTTTCCGGCATTGACCTGTCTGGCGGCTACGTGGAATCCAACGGCTGTAATGTAAAGAAATAAAAAACCTCCGACTTTTTAGGTCGGAGGTTTTTTGAGACGGTCGATTAATTACCACTTAAACAATTTTTCGGTGTGGAGGGATTTACCGTCTTGTGTGACGGTCA
>URHG01000063.1 GCA_900547555.1 uncultured Porphyromonadaceae bacterium
TACATACCCCAACAGACATTCATTGATACTGCGCACAGAGAATGTACGCACCCGTTGCCCCAGATCTTTTCCATTCATCTCGACAGTAATAGCCACACTTACCGGTTCTGCCTGCACCTCATTTTTCAGAGCTTCATAGTTCCAGATGATATCAGGATAAATCGTATATTCCGTTCGAGGCTTGTTTAGTACAAATTCCGACACCGAACGGGAGAAAAAAGGCGTTTCAGCCACT
This sequence comes from uncultured Porphyromonadaceae bacterium, assembly GCA_900547555.1. Classification (GTDB taxonomy): domain Bacteria; phylum Bacteroidota; class Bacteroidia; order Bacteroidales; family UBA11471; genus Caccoplasma. The sequence goes on from URHG01000063.1 coordinate 236, forward strand.
TCAATCCGTACCCGGCTATAGGCTGTCTTCGACTTCACCCGAACAGCAATACACGATTTCGGATTCCCCAAATAATTAGAATCCGACGGAACAATCACCTGCGCATCAGTAGTGGCAACAGACAAAATCGCTGAAGGAAATATATTTCCGCCCAGATCATCCACAATTTCAAAACCGGAATTGAATGAAGTATATTTAAACACAGACATACCGCCAAGGAGAATTAACAGTACCACAACAGATCCTATTATTTCCTTCCGATGCCGTTTTAAGTCAATTTTTATCATTATTTGTAGTTTCTATAATCAAACGTTTCTATTGTATCTCGCTAACAAAGATAACAAATAGTGAGCGGTTTTTCCTCTTACAATCAACAAAAACTTCCATATTCCTCATCAATTCCCGGAATTCCCGGAATGTAACACGATTGTAACGTCTGTTTCATCTGCCCGTAACAAAGTCTCCTCATCTTTGCAAAGGATAAAATAAAAACGTAACTTTGTCATATCACATTAATACATATATCTTATGAACGATTACCGTATTTTAGTTGTCGACGATGAAGAAGACCTCTGTGAGATTCTGAAATTCAATCTTGAAAACGAAGGTTATGAAGTTGATACTGCAAACTCTGCTGAAGAAGCAATGAAGATGGACATCAGCAGCTATCACTTGATTCTCCTCGATGTGATGATGGGAGAAATCTCCGGATTCAAAATGGCGAACATCCTGAAAAAAGACAAGAAAACAGCTAAAGTGCCTATTATCTTTATCACAGCAAAAGATACCGAAAACGATACTGTGACCGGATTCAACCTGGGAGCAGACGATTATATTTCAAAACCTTTCTCGCTGCGTGAAGTCATCGCCCGTGTGAGGAGTGTGCTGCGACGTACCGATAACAAGAAAGAAACAAACGACGATGCCGACGTCATTTCATACCAGACATTACAAGTCAACCGTCGCAAAAAATGCTGTACCATCGACGGGAAAGAAATAGAGCTTACCAAAAAAGAATTTGAAATTCTCGCTCTCTTTCTCAAACATCAGGGAACGATTCTTTCCCGTGCCGATATTCTCAATCAGGTATGGAGCAACGATGTCATCGTTCTCGACCGCACCATCGATGTCAATATCACACGTCTGCGTAAAAAAATAGGCAACTACGGCAATCATATCATTACCCGGTTGGGGTACGGATATGGTTTTGAATAAATATCCTACCAAGCCCGATTATATTAATTAACATTAAACTTTTAACACCATCGGCGTTTTTTATCCAATATATATTCCTTATCTTTGCTTATAGAACTTAAATACTTAAACAAAATGAAAAAGGTACTATTTGCAATAGCAATGTTGTGCATGGTTGCATCAAGTGCATTTGCACAAGAAGAAAAAGGCCGTATGGCTGTGAACGTACATGCAGGTATCTCCACGACAGCCGGAGCACAAGGCTTGGCCGGTGTCGAATTCCGAGTAGCAGTAGCCGACAAATGGCGTTTAGCCCCGCAATTCAATATCGGAGGTGGTCATGACCTCAAATTCTTCGACGTTACTGTTGACGCCCACTATGTTTTCAATTACGAAAACAGTAATTTCTCTTTCTATCCCATCATGGGTCTCGGTTTCGACCATTACTGGCAAAAATACGGCAGTTACAAATCGACTGCCAATCGTATTTTCCTCGATTTGGGTATCGGCGGCGAATATGCCATCAACGATTTCCTTTCGATCACGGCCGAAATGAAAAGCCAGTGGATGACCGATATGAGTAAAGGTATGCTGCTTGTCGGTTGCAGTTACAAATTCTAAGAAACATCACTCCATAAAAAAGCGACTCGACGAGTCGCTTTTTTTCGTATATGTATGTAACCTCAGGAACTATCTTGCGTCTAATAAATATATCATCTTAATTTCCCCGACTTATGACCAATAAATACGTATTGCTTATCATGATAATGCTTTCGTCGGTTTCCTGCCGGCAAAACAACTCGTTCACCCTATCGGGAGATCTTCAAGGGTTAAAAGCCGGAGATACTCTTTTATTCAAGGCATACGAACCGGCATTCTTCACCCCGATAAGCCAAGATACACTTATCCTCGAAGATAACAATACCTTCCGGTTTACAATTCCGGCACAACATACGACACTCGGATATTTGGAATATGTTCCTCGAAACGACAAAGAATTATCTAACAATTCGACCGAAATAATAGTCCGTCCGGGCGATAATATCCGAATATCGGGTTACTCCGATTATTTGAAAACCGCTGCCTATGAAGGGGGTTTTTATGATAATCCGTCGATAGCTCGATATCTCGACATGACAAAAAAATCGGACAGTTTAGCAACCCTGTATAACCGAAAGATAGATCATTTTTCAAAAATTGGGAATAATGACAGTATCCGATTCTATATAGGGAAATTACAGAAAATAAAATATCCCGAAGGATATAAAAAGCAACGAGATAGCCTGACGAACTTCGCCGATAATGAATACGCCGCTTATATGTACCTCAGACGTATGTATCGAAAAACTTCAGACGAATTACAAGAACGATTGAAGCGTTTTTCTCCGGCAACAAGAAAAACGCACTTCGGTCAAACCCTCGAAGCGATGTTGCCGATACTGAACAACATTGACAAAGGGAAAAAGCCGAAAGATTTTACTCTCATCGATAAAAACGGGAACACGATTTCCCTCTCGGACTATCGCGGCAAATATCTTCTGATATTTTATTACGGAATATGCGGTGGTGTATTCCAGACCGACCCGCATCTCACCGATATATATAATGAATACCATGATAAAGGCTTCGAAATATTGGGATTATGCCGCGACGGTGATATTGTGCTCAAATATCCGCAATTTCTCAAAAGTGTGGAAGTACAGAGATTACTCACCCACCCGTACACCACCATATATCTGACCGACAAACAAAACGAATTCATAAAAAAAGAACTTTATCTCTATGCTACCCCCACAGTAATGCTCATCGACCCCGAAGGGACAACTCTCATACGCGGCGGACATGAAGAAGAAGCAATAAGAAAAATATTGCAAAAGAATTTATAAAAGAGACTCCCCATTTCTTCTTTTTTTATCCCTATCTTTGCCTTATCATTTTTACATATACCTTATGACAGACGGATTACTGATAGGACTTTTATTGCCTTTCGCCGGTACGATGGCGGGAGCCGCTTGTGTTTTCCTGCTGAGAAAATCGATGCCAACTATCGTACAAAAAGCATTGCTGGGATTTGCCTCGGGAGTAATGGTAGCAGCATCGGTATGGTCTTTGCTCATTCCCAGCATCGAGCTTTGTAGCGACGAGGGCACAAAAGCGGTTATGCCGGCTACTATCGGATTTCTGGCAGGTATGGGTTTCCTCCTTCTTCTCGACCACATTACTCCCCACCTGCACCTCGACAGCAAAAATCCGGAAGGGCCTCACAGCAAACTGTCCCGTACCAGTATGCTCACACTGGCTGTTACATTGCATAATCTGCCCGAAGGTATGGCCGTAGGAGCTGTTATGGCCGGAGTGCTTACCCAAACTGCCGACCTCTCTCTTGCGGGAGCGGTAGCTCTCTCTATCGGTATCGCCATACAAAATATACCCGAAGGAGCTATCATCTCTATGCCTATGCTCGCCGAAGGAAATAGTAAATGGAAATCGTTTGCCATCGGTTCACTGAGCGGAATTGTCGAACCCATCGGTGCCGTTATCACCCTATTATTGGCAGCATACGTTACACCGGTACTTCCCTACCTGCTGGCATTCTCGGCCGGAGCAATGCTTTATGTCGTTGTAGAAGAACTGATTCCCGAAAGCGCTACGGGAAAACACAGTAATATCGGAACCATAGGATTCGCCGTAGGATTTGCCCTGATGATGATTCTCGATGTCGTTCTGGGTTGAGAAACAATACCTATCAAAAAAGCCTCTTGTACAACTGTGCAAGAGGTTTTTTCTCAATAAAAACACTTACCTGTAACGACGCGGCAAGCGGGACATCTGCAATCCTATACCGAAAGCAGAGACAACCAAGCATACGGAAGCTCCGATAAGCGTATGCAAATCGCGTGTCTGCATAAACAGCCTGACGTAATCGACATATACGCCGAAAGCCACAATACATACCGCAATAAACACGCCCCATGCTATCCGACCGGGTATTGAAGAACGACGGGGTAAGCGGGAGACTACCCGACGCGTAAACCAAATATCCGGTTCATTATCGATTGCACGGCTGCCGCTCTCTTTGAAAAGATTCCGCAGAGATTCATCATTCAAATTTTCCATATCCGTCTTGTTTAAAATATTCACTCAAATGTTGCTTACCTCTGAACAGTAATGTTTTTACACTCCCCTCGGGTCGTTCCATCACAACAGCAATTTTAGCGATAGGCATATCCTCGAGATAAAACAAGGTCAACGCCATTCGTTCATCGGGCCGTAAAGAGGCTAATGCTTGGGCGACATCGATTTGCAAAGCTATCGGAGCCGGATTTTCGGTCATCGCCGAAACCTCTGTCGTATCGAGCCTTTCACTCCGGTTCTCTCGTCGATTATAATCGTAAAAAAGATTACATGCGATACGAAAAAGCCATGTCGAGAAAGAAGACAACCCTTTATACCCTCGTATCCGTTCATAAGCTCTCAAAAAAGTATCTTGTGCAAGGTCGTCGGCCAAATCGGAATCTCCGCCCGTAAGATGGAGCAAAAAACGCCTAAGGCGCACCTGATACTTATCGACCAAATGCGCAAAGGCCCGACGATCGTCCCAGAGGACACAACGGGTGATCCAAACAGTATCTTCGCTATTGCTCCCCATTGTCCGAATCGTCCTTGCTCGTTTCCTTTGACGACTTTCTCAGCCAATATACCAATAAACCGCCGACACCCATAATCAAAAAGATGATACCCACGCCGGTAAACACAAATTCACCCGACATATATCCCATAAAAGAAAATCCTATTCCTATACCCAGATAAGCAATTTCGTCCTGAAATTTTTTTTTCTTTTTCTTGGGTGTCCAAAAATCATCGGGCAAATCTCGTCCACTTTCCAATGCCTTCTCGATAACCCGAGCCCGAATCTGCTCTTTACAGTAACTATATCGCCAAAAGAAAACCAATGCCAATAATAGGGCAACAAAGGGTGTTACAATGGCTGTAAAAGGAATAAGACTTTCGGCCAAACCGTCATCTGCTAAAGCGACAAACGGTACAGAAAGCAATAGAAATGCCGTCAACAGAACTTTATTTTTCATAATCTCGCAATTTAAATTATTTTTTCAATAACCATTATTTATACGTTAGACGATACAAAATACTGGAAAGTTTCAAAACTGAAAAAAATAACGCAAAATTTTCGAGATAAACAGAAAAGAGCCGTCTTGTAACCGGCTCTTTTTCTATACATATATATTCTTTTCTGTCGAAACGCTATTTACAATGCCGTCAAATACGCTATCAGATTTTGCAATCTCTCGTTTTTGTTTTCTCCATGTATCTCTATATCGGGACGAACGCCAACCTCACCATTGAATGTACCATCGGCATTGATCCCGTTACAATAGGGATACCGCAAAAGCAAGCCACTCTCGGGCAAACTTATTATAATAGGATCGCGACCTATACCCTGCACACCGGTCGTCTCACCGACAACAGTCGCCCAGCCTGTCTGCTTACAGAAATCGGCCCACCCACCGGCCGAAGAGAAGACTTTCCTGTCGACCAACAAAAAGATTTTTCCCCGGAAAGCGACAGGATCGCACGCCTCTATTTCACGAGAATATTTTCTCGTATAAAACGTGCCGTCATACAATTCCTCTGGCAGTCCGTCGTATGTATTCTCGGTCAATGATTCCGCCCCATCAAAAAAGTCGGGGTTATACTCCCTGTTCACTGCCCCGCCACGCACAATTTGGGTCGAAAAGTAGGTAATCGGCTTCGGTATCAAACGCGACACGACCAAACGACTCCAATAAAGCTCACTGCCACCGCTATTCCCTTGTATATCGATGATCAAATAATCGGCATCGGAAATCGTCGAGAGAAACGAAGCGACACGGAGACTATCGGCCGAAATTTTTTCATAAGGCAGGGAAGACAAACGCATCAATGCTATTTTCCCCTTACAAAGTAAGGTATCGGTATAATAACTTTTGGCACTACTCCGTTTCGACGGACTCTTTTTCTTTACCGGTTTCCTATGGGAATCTTTCTTTGCCAACAATTGTTCCCAATAAACCGCCCGTACCGAATCACGGTGCATAGCCCGGCTCCATGGCTCAAAATCTGGTCCCAACCCATCGAGAATAGGCTTAACCTTACTATATTTTATTGTCGGAGAAAAATCCATATGGCCATCGTGCAATTCACGTAAAATATCATTTAACTCCCGATAATACGCGGTATCATCGGCCGTCGCTTTCAACCGCCGCACATACTCATCATGCTTGGCAAGCCAATCCACACCATATTTACGCTCGGCAACTCCGAAAAAAGGATAATTGTCGCGCAACACCGTATAGAGGTATTCAAAATCGATAGTTTTTTGATCGGAAGTAAGAGGTTTTAATGCGGTAACACTTTCACTTTCTGCCGACATCAGCATCGGGAAAAACAAAAGAAACAAAGACACAAACTTTTTCATAGTTGATTGAGATATTTAAAAATTATCCTTCTCCGACAGATAATCAAGGAAATTTTGTAACCGTATTTTTCTGTTCTTTCCGGGAATCTCTATGTCGGGACGAATACCCGTCTCTCCGTTGAATGTGCCATCGGCATTGATACCGCTATCAATGGGGTAGCGCACAAGAATACCGCTCTCGGGCAGACAGATGATACCCGGGTCGGAACCCATGCCTTGCGTACTCGTCGTTTTACCGACTAAGGTTGCCCAACCGGTACGTTTACAGAAATCGGCCCAAATCCCGGCAGAAGAGAAGACCCCACCATCGACCAACAGATATATTTTTCCTTTAAAATCGACCGGATTTTTAGGCTTGATCGTCTCCTTCGTTTCATGGCAATAATAAGAACCGTCAAACAACTCGGCGGGTAAAGACCCGCCCTCGGGCTGATTTTCCAACCGATAAGATTTCCAACCGAAATAACGCGGTTTAAAATATTTATTGACCTTCCCTTTCTTCGATAAGACAATAGCCTCGTATTCCAATGGTTCTTCTATCAATCGGGGAACAATGTGCTCCGACCAATAATGACTATCTCCCCCACCGTTTCCTTGTATGTCGATCACCAGACAACGGGCATCGCCTATCGAAGATAAGAAACGATCTATCTTTTCCCCGTCGACAATCAAAGACTTCATATCCAAAGATGCAATGCGCATATAAGCCACCTTTCCTCCCAAAAACATCGAATCGCTATAAAACGAAATGACAGGCTGTGAAGCATTATCGACATTCATCTTCGGTTTCGAAGGGAACATGTTACTCCAATATGCGGCTCGTCGACCGCTTCTCTTTATCATTTTGACCCACTTTTTATAACCCGGTGCAGATGAATATATCCCTTCAAAATACTCCGGCAGGACTGTTGGAAATATATCCAAATGTCCGTCTCGCAACTCATTAATGATACGGTTCAATTTGGCGATATAATCTTTATTATCGGCGGTAGCCGCTACTCTCTCTACATACTCGTCGTGCTTGGCAAGCCAATCCACTCCATATTTACGTTCGGCTACTCCGAAAAAAGGATAATTGTCGCGTAATACCGCATAGAGATATTCAAAGTCGGCGATTTTCTGTTCTGCTGTAAGAGATTGTACCGCGACAGAGTCCTTCCCTTTGACCGACAAACAACATAAAAACAAAAGTAAGGATAAACAAAGACTTAGTTTTTTCATGATTTACTATTATATGATACTTTTTAGTATTAGACGCACAACCATACCGAAAAGTTACATTACAGGGAATTTTTTTGTTTGTGGTCGTTTTTATTCGGGGAGAGGTTGTTTTCGGGGTGAGGGTGGGTGTGTATATGAAAA
>URHG01000064.1 GCA_900547555.1 uncultured Porphyromonadaceae bacterium
TCATGGCTTGCGTGAGTTCGTAGTTGTCGATAGGGAATTGGTCGGTATCCCAGCCGTTCTGATAATCACCTCGGTTGGCATCGATCGATCCCAGCATACCGTTATCTACGGCTACGGCCAGTTCGTGTTCGAAGGTATGACCGGCGAGAGTCGCGTGATTTACTTCGATATTTACTTTGAAATCTTTGTCGAGGTTGTGTGCTTTCAGGAATCCGATGACTGTTTCGGTATCTACATCATATTGGTGTTTGGTCGGCTCCATAGGTTTCGGCTCGATAAGGAAAGTGCCTTTGAAACCTTTGGCACGGGCATAATCGCGAGCGATGGTGAGCATCGTGGCCAAGTGTTCTTTTTCCCGTTTTTGATCGGTATTGAGGAGAGACATGTACCCTTCGCGGCCACCCCAGAACACATAGTTCGATCCCCCCAGTTCGATGGTGGCATCGATAGCGTTTTTGATTTGTACGGCGGCACGGGCCACAACATCGAAGTCGGGGTTGGTAGCAGCACCGTTCATATAACGGGCATGGCCGAATACATTGGCGGTACCCCACAACAATTTGATACCGGTCTCGGCTTGTTTTTGTTTGGCGTAAGCCACGATTTCTTTCAAGTTGGCTTCGTATTCTTCGATGCTGTTACCTTCTTCGATGAGGTCTACATCGTGGAAACAATAGAATTCGATGCCTATTTTTTGCATGATTTCAAAACCGGCATCCATTTTGTTTTTAGCACGTTCCAGAGCTGTTGCACCTTCGTTCCAGGGGAATTTTTTGGTTCCGCCGCCGAATTGGTCGCCGCCTTCGGCACAGAGGGTGTGCCACCATGCCATAGAGAAACGAAGCCAGTCTTTCATTTTTTTTCCGTTGATGACTTTCTCGGGATCGTAGTAACGGAATGCCAATGGATTTTTACTTTCTTTACCTTCGAATTTGATTTTTCCTATTTGAGGAAAATACTCTTTTGTTGCCATAATCGTGTTATTTGTTTTGATATTGAGATTATTTTATAAAGGTTTCCAGTATGTTTTTCCAGCGGGCGTATGCCTCTTGGTAAGCTGCTATATTTTTGGTATCTGGTTCTATGACCTGAATTTTTTTCAGGGAAGAGAATGCCTCTTCGGTCGATTTGTAGATTCCGGCTCCTATACCGGCACCTTTGGCGGCACCTACCGATCCGTCGGTATCATATAGCTCTATCGTTGCCTCGGTTACTCCCGCCAATGTGTCGCGGAAAATCGGGCTCAGGAACATGTTGGCATGTCCGGCTTTTATGGTGCGTATGTCGATGCCTATGCCTTGCATGATTTCCATACCGTATTTAAAGGAGAATACGATACCTTCTTGGGCTGCGCGCATGAGATGGTAACGGTCGTGCCGGTTGTAGTTGATGCCGTGAATCGACGCTCCGATTTCTTTGTTTTGCAGGATACGTTCGGCACCGTTGCCGAATGGCACGATACTCACTCCGTCGCAACCGATGTCTACTTGCGATGCCAGCAGGTTCATACTCGAGTAAGTCGTATCTTCGGGGGCGATATTGCGTTTTATCCATGAATTGAGAATACCCGTTCCGTTGATACAAAGCAGTACGCCCAGCCGGGTCTGTCCCTTTTTATGGTTGACGTGCGCAAAAGTATTGACGCGTGATAGGGGATCGTAGTTGACCGACCCGTTGATACCGTACACGACACCCGACGTCCCGGCTGTCGATGCGATTTCTCCCGGATTGAATACGTTGAGCGATAGCGCGTTGTTGGGTTGGTCTCCGGCACGGTAGGTAACAGGTGTACCGGCTCTGAGTCCCAACAGTTGCGCGGCAAGGGAACTGACAGCACCCTGCACGCCGAATGTAGGAACGATTTTGGCGATAACGCTTTCATCAAATCCGTAATGCGCCAATAGCTCTTTCGACACGCACTCGTTCTTGAAATCCCAGAATATACCTTCCGATAGTCCCGATACGGTTGTGCATACATCACCCGTCAGTCGCATGGCGATATAGTCGCCCGGGAGCATGATTTTATCTATTTTCTCAAAAATTTCCGGCTCGTTTTCTTTGATCCATGCCAGTTTCGAGGCCGTGAAATTTCCCGGAGAGTTAAGCAGATGTTCGAGACAGAATTTTTCACCTAACGAGCGGAAAGCGTTTTCTCCGTAGGGTACGGCGCGGCTGTCGCACCAGATAATGGCCGGACGCAATACTTTCTGTTTTTTGTCTACGACGATGAGCCCGTGCATCTGGTAGGAGATGCCGATTGCTTTTATTTCGGATCCGTCGATATTGGCTTGGTTTAAAATAGAACGTGTTGCGGCTTGCAGGTTTTCCCACCACCGTTCGGGGTCTTGCTCGGCCCAACCGCTTTTACGGGCGATGATTTCCATTTCCTGTTTCGGAGAGAAATCGCTGGCTATGCACACACCGGTCTGCGCATCGACAAGAGAAGCCTTGACCGATGAACTGCCGATGTCATATCCTAATAAATACATGGTATTTTTCTTTTATATGTTATGTTTCGCTGTAAAGATACGTTTTTTTGATAAAACAAGAAAAGCAAAAACTGTTCTTTTTTGACGCCTTACCCGTTATTTCTTATAGCCCTTTGTCTTATAGGCCTTTATTGGAAAGATGGATTGTATCGGTTGCGCTATTTTGAGGGAGAGGTGGATTTTTCGGCCATGATTCTTACAAAAGTTATGCCTTTGTTTCGGGGAATATCGGGAAAGATTTTATCTTTGTACCTCAAATTCTAAACCTTTTTTGTTATGAAAACCGTTATCGCAACTGCTGCCGCACCTGCAGCTATCGGGCCGTATAGTCAGGCCATACAAGTAGGGAATATGCTTTTTACATCGGGACAGATTCCTATCGATCCTGCTACATCGCAATTTGTAGAAGGAGGTATCAAGGAACAGACAACTCAGGTTTTTGCCAACTTGAAAGCTGTCCTTGCCGAAGCCGGATATACGTTCGACGATGTAGTGAAGACAACCGTCTTTTTGGCCGATATGTCTCTGTTCGTTCCGATGAACGAGGTATATGCATCGCAATTCAGCGGATCTTTTCCGGCACGGTCGGCTGTTGCCGTAAAAGAGTTGCCCAAAGGTGCATTGGTGGAAATCGAGGTAATCGCCGTGAAGTAAAGACGGCGCGACTGTTTTTCTATTTATAAAGAGATGCTTCGCATAGTTCGGTTGACGGACGTATGTGAAGCATCTTTTTTTGAACTGTTTTCGTTCCGAAACCTTGTCATTCCGAGCGAGGGCGATAGCCCGACGAGGAATCTCTGCTGTCATCTCGAATGCAAGTGAGAGATCTCATGCCATAATGCGCACTTCGTAGGAGATCCTTCAATCAGAATAACATTATACGGCAAAAGTAGCACCGCTCAATAGGAGATTCTTCGGTGCTCTGCACCTCAGAATGACAATACGCCACAAGGGTTGTGTTCGGCAGAGATTCTTCCTCCCTTGCGGTCGTCAGAATGACATTGTTTGTCATTCCGAACCGAAGTAGAAAGACACGTGTGAGGAATTTCTATCGGTTTTTGGATTGATATTCTTCATTTCACCGCCACTCAAATGTCATTCCGAACGCATGTGAGGAATCTCAGTTTTATCTTGGTGTGAGATTCTTCCTCCCTTACAGTCGTCAGAATGACATCGTTTTTGTCGTTCCGAAGCGTCAGCGAGGAATCTCTATCGGTTTTATAGGTAATAAAAAAGGCTGCCCGAAATCCGAGCGGCCTTTTTTTATATAGAAAACAGTTGATTAGAACGCGATGATCGTTTGACGGAAGTTGCCGACTTTTACGATGTAAACCGCACCCGGGTTGAGCGATACACTTGTCGTTCCGTTACAGAGGAATTGTGCCACTTTCTGGCCGGCAAGAGTGTAGACCTCGGCTTGTGCGCCTTCCGCACCGTTGACGGTCATCAGGCCGTTGGCATAACTTACCGTAATGTTTTCGGCGTTTACGGCATCGATAGCGCTGGTGTTATTGAAGGTTACGGTATAGACATGTTGGTTCTCAGGATTTGCCTCGAAGTCGTTTCCTTTGACTGTGATGGTGGCAACGGCTTCGTTCAATGCAACATCGACCGATGCGCCTTTACCGTCGGAATAAGCCGTTATTTGATCGGCCGACAGGGTTTGTCCCGTTACAGTATAGGAATAAGTATCCTTGTCGAATCCTTCCAACGCCGTTCCGTCGATGACGATGGAGTCGAGCTTGGAGTTATAGATGATCTCGATGTCGTCAACGGTAAGCGTATCGTTGGCCGAACCTCCGGCTTTGGGATTGGTCGTGAGCGAAGCCAGCATGTATTGTTCCCCTTCGGGTGCCGTCGTTCCGGTGTAGACAAAGGGGGCGCAGAAGCGAGTCCATTCGTCGCATTCGGGAATCAGGATTGTGGCATCTCCTACCATGTGTGCGCTGTCGTCGGACAGTTCCGGATCTTGATACTCGTATTTGTCATGCAGGATAAAGCGTCCTTGACCGTTTTCACTTCCTCCCGAGATGAATTTGGCATAGAGGCATACCGAGTCGGGAGTCCCTTTGAAGAGAAGGTAGTGCCCTTCATTGTCGAGATCGGTAAAATTATAGTTTTTGGTGGCATCTTCTGGGGTCATGCTACCCATATTGATGGCTCCTGTGGTCAGATTTCCATTGGCTTTTTTACCAAAAATATTTACAGAATTTAATTCTACGGCCGATCCACTGTTACGACCTTCTACTTTTTGGGGAGCCGGAGACATAGAGGAAGCCCAATGCATATCACCGACTGCTGACGCAAAAGAGTTCCAGCCGTTCCCGGGTTCTTTGTCCGAAGCCCATGCCTCGAAATCGGAATTGGGAATTTGGAAACCATTGTTGGTGATAGGTTCGGAGGGTGTGTCGGTATCGATATATTCTTCGTAGAGAACATTTATTTGCATACTCGAAGCCGTGATGAAGAGTACACCGGTCGCATATTGGTTGGCGGCAGAGATAGGTGCATTCATATCACCACCTACAAGAGCAGTTCCGTAGTACGTAGCCGGTTGACCGTCGAATGTGAAACTGGTTGATGTTACAGAAGCGTCGAGAGCTTCGGCTGTCGTCCCGGGTTTTACATAGAAGGTAAACATCCATGCTCCCTTATATTCGAGCTTGGCTGTACCCGAGAGTACGTCATTGGCATCTTTGATGCTGATGTTATTTACGGTAGGTGCCGTTTCAAAATCGGATGCATTGATTGTATAGTCAACGTTCGCGGCCATAGCTGGACACAATAATCCGCATGTTACAAATAGGGTGAGTAAAGTTTTTTTCATAATTTAATTTGTTTTTGAATCTGGTCGCAAAGATATATACTTTTTATGTTTCTCAAAAAACTTTGAGAGTTATTTTTAGTTTTTTGTGTTTATTCTTAAATGGACGAGTAAGTCGGCCACCACAAAACTGCTGCCGCCGATGAAGATGAAATCATCGTCGCTGCTGTCGTGCAATGCGGCGCGGTAGGCTTCGGGAACGCTATCGTAGACATCGCCTTTCAATCCTACTTCGGCAGCTTTGTCGCGCATTACGCTGGCCGGCATGGCTCGGGGAATGGCTGCTTGCGTGAAATAGTAGACGGCATTCTTGGGCAGCAGGGAAAGTACACCGGAGATGTCTTTGTCGTTTACCATACCGAAGACAATACGCAATGTGCGGCATTTGATGCCCGAGAGTTGTTGTGAGATATATCGGAATCCGCCCGTATTGTGTCCCGTGTCGCAATAGGCGGGTGGCAGGGAGCTGACTTTTTGCCAGCGGCCTTGCAGACCGGTGAGGGTGGTAACATGTGCAAACCCCTCTTTTACGGCTTCGCGAGTTATGGCAAGACCCTGTTGTCGCAGTATGCGCAAGGCACAGAGTATGGTAGCCGCGTTTTTTTCTTGGCACAATCCGCCCAGCTCATAGGTGAGGTATCCGTAATCCCGGCTGTCGATAGCCCATTGTCCGTTTTCGTCTGGCCGACAAGAAGTCAGTACGTCGCTTTCCTGTGCGAAATATATGGGGGCCGACTCTTCGCGGGCTTTCTCTTCGAAAACACGCCGTACATCACCTTCTGCCTCTCCGATGACGACGGGAATACCGCTCTTTATGATACCGGCCTTTTCGTGGGCGATAGAGGTAAGCGTGTGTCCGAGTTGGGCCATGTGGTCGTAACTTATATTGGTAATGACACACGCCCGGGGGGTAATGATATTGGTGCTGTCGAGACGGCCTCCCAAGCCCGTTTCGATGACGGCTACATCGACGTGGCAGGAAGCGAAGTAGTCGAAAGCCATCATCATGGTAAGCTCGAAAAACGACGGGTGGATTTCCCGGCTCGGTTCGAGGTACTTGTCGACAAATTCGAGTACGGCCTCCCGGGTAATCATTTCGCCGTCGACCCGTATGCGTTCGCGAAAGTCTGCAAGATGAGGCGAAGTGTAGAGACCCACTTTGTAACCGCTTTTTTGCAGGACGGCGGCCAAAACATGGCTGGTCGAACCTTTTCCGTTAGTCCCGGCGATATGTATGGTGGCATAGCGGCGGTGGGGATAGCCTACCAGCCGGTCGAGAGCGAGACTGTTGCCCAATCCCGGTTTATAGGCCGACTGTCCCACTTGCTGGAAAACGGGAAGTTGTCGGTAGAGATATTGCAGCGTTTCTTCGTAATTCATGATTCAATAGATTAGGAATCCGGCGATGCCGGCCAGTATGATCAGGAGTATGGCGTTGACTCTGAAAAAAAAGTTGGCGATAAGTACGGCGGCGAAGATACCGAGGCTGAAAAGGAATTGACGGGAATCTTCTCCGGGAGAACCGAAATTCTCGGTATTCATCAGCACGAGAGCCGCCGATGCAATGAGTCCGATGACGGCCGGACGTAATCCTGCGAACGTGTCGGTTACCGGCCGGCTGTCGTGGTAACGCATGAAAAACTTGTACAGAATGAGCATGACGATAAACGAAGGGAGTACCAGTGCGAATGTCGCCAACGCTGCTCCCCATATACTGCCGGTGGCGGTATAGCCGATGTATGTGGCCGAGTTGATGCCGATAGGACCGGGGGTCATCTGACTGATGGCTATGATGTCGGTAAACTCTTGCGGGGTGAGCCAAGCATATCGGGTTACGACCTCACCTTGTATCATGGAAAGCATGGCATACCCCCCGCCGAATCCGAAAAGTCCGATTTTGAAAAACGAGTAGAACAGCTGCCACCAGATCATTGCGCACCTCTCTTTCTCTTGATGTTCCCGTAGAGATACCCTCCCGCACCGGCTATCAGCACGACCCAAATAGGGGAGAAGTCGAGCAGCCAGATGAGCAGGGCCGCTGCGATGGGAATCCATAGATTATAACGGGTTATGCGGGCCGACTTGCCCAGTTTGAATACGGGAGCGGCGATGAGGGCGACTACCGCCGGGCGTATGCCTTTGAAAACACGCTCTACCACCTCGTTGTCTTGAAATTGCCTGAAAAACATGGCGATGAGCAATATGATGATAAACGAGGGCAGGACAGTCCCGAGGGTGGCGGTTACCGCTCCGGTAAATTTGCGGATACGGTAGCCGGTAACGATCGATATGTTTACGGCCAAGATACCCGGAGCCGATTGGGACAGAGCGAGAATGTCGACAAATTCCGAACTGTCGATCCATTTCTTTTTTCGCACCAGCTCCTCTTCTATGATAGGAACCATAGCATATCCTCCGCCTATGGTAAATGAGCCGATTTTGAAAAAAGTCCAGAAGAGTTGTAAGAATATCATTTTTTTGACAACGTTTTTCCCGGATCGGAATCCGGAACAACCCCTAAAACAGCCTTGTACCTGCGTAAAACAGGAAAAGAGACAGCAAAGGTAGAAAAAATGAGAGCAGAAGCCAAATTTATTTAGACTATGCCGAGAGTTCCCTCCTTCATATAACAAAGGTAGACAAAAAATCGGAAACTATTTGGTAATATCGAAAAATCAGTTACCTTTGCAACGCTTTTCGGGAGAAAATAGTTTTTCCGTAAAGTAAGGAGAGATGGCAGAGTGGTCGATCGCGGCGGTCTTGAAAACCGTTGAACTGAGAGGTTCCGGGGGTTCGAATCCCTCTC
>URHG01000065.1 GCA_900547555.1 uncultured Porphyromonadaceae bacterium
CGCAAAGATATGTTAGGTTAAGATGTGTGTCAAGGCGGAAAATAGTATGGTTACACTATCTGGCTGCAAAAGGTACGAACTGCAATTTCGCTCTGATGCATTCCACCGGACATTTTCCCGGAAAAAGTGAAGTTGATGTACCCTTGAGCTATGCCGATTATTATTATGTAGAAGCTCTGATGCGTTTAAGAAACCAACTGAAAAATAAATCCTTATAACCACCTGCCTCCATCCGGCCTATGCGCTTGCTGAATCTCCATACAACACAATTCACAAGACGTAGGCCGAGGCGGTTCTATATTCTTCCCTCATCGGCATAACTATAATATTTGCCATCTGTTAAAATTACATGGTCAATCAACCTTATATTCATTATTTTGGCTGCTTTGTCCAAATGTTCTGTCAGGCAATCATCTTCTCTGCTGGGACGCAGACTTCCCGAAGGATGGTTATGACAAAGTGCCATCGAAACAGCCCGCTTCATCAATGCCTCTCTCAAGATACAACGAATATCCACAGCAGTAGCAGCCAATCCACCTGCACTTATTTTTACCCTGTCTATCACTTTTGAAGCCTGGTTGAGCAACAGCACCCAACACTCTTCCGTAGGCAAATCGCACATCAAAGGATAAAAATATTGATAAACATCACAAGAACTGAGTATTTTTTTACGCTCTTTCACCTCCTCTTCCTTACGCCGCTTTCCCAGTTCGGAAGCAGCAAGAATACTGATGGCTTTGGCGGGACCTATTCCTTTATAATGGCACAAATCATCAATGCTGCATTTACCCAGCTCATTCAAATTATTGTGATAGTCACTCAATATCTTCCGCATCAGTTCCACAGCCGAGTCTTCCGTGTTTCCCGAACCTATCAGAATCGCTAATAATTCGGCATTAGAAAGTGCAGCCACTCCATGATGAGCCATTTTTTCACGCGGCCGGTCTTCCTCAGCCCAACGATTTATAGCCAGTTTCTCTCCCATTATTTATAAAAGTTCTTTTCAAACGCTGCAAACTCGTCTTTCTTCAGCACACAACGCTTCCACCATGCGCGCAAAAAGCCCGTTCCGTATCCTGTCAACTGAATAAAAGAGGCCACAATAGAGAGCATCCCTATTTTCAAGCTGTTGTTTTGCAATGTCGAATCGATACATATAATCAAAGCAAAAAGCAAAAGCAGCGACAAGCTCCATACACAAACCGGTGCCCCCAACAACAAGAACAGTACTCCCAACGTAAAAACAGCCGGCAACAAATGCACTATTTTCAATGATTCCGGATATTTTTTATACAGATTGATACGCGCAATACCCGAATTATGCACCTGTTTGAAGAATTTCTTTAAGTCCGTACGACGTTTGTGCCATACCCACGCCTCGGGAAACAACCGACAGACATAGCCTCCCTTGAATATTCGGATACTGAAATCAATATCCTCTCCAAAACGCATTTTAGAGAAACCACCCAAAGTTTTATATACTTCCGCGCGCACTCCCATATTGAAACTGCGCGGATAGAACTTGTCCATCTTCTTTTTACCACCGCGAATACCCCCGGTCGTAAAAAATGAAGTCATGGCATAGTTGATGGCTTTTTGCACATCGGAAAACGACTCATGTGCACGGTCGGGACCCCCGAAAGCATCCGCCCTCTCCCTTTGCAGTTCTGCTCCGACCGCCGCCAGATAACCTTCGGGCAAAATACAATCGGAATCCAGAACAATAAGATATTCCCCATTACTGCGTTCGGCACCATAATTACGGGTTTGCCCCGGTCCTGAATTGGGCTTATTATAATAATGTATATCCAA
Source organism: uncultured Porphyromonadaceae bacterium (assembly GCA_900547555.1). Taxonomy (GTDB): domain Bacteria; phylum Bacteroidota; class Bacteroidia; order Bacteroidales; family UBA11471; genus Caccoplasma. The sequence continues at coordinate 1,813 of URHG01000065.1, forward strand.
ACAATCGGCATAATGCTTCACCACCTCCTTGCAAGGAACAGACGAACCGTCCTCCACCACTATCACTTCAAAGTCTTTATCCGTCTGCCGTGTGAGGCTTTCCAGCAACTCATCCACTTCATCGGGGCGATTATAAACCGGTATAATAAAAGAATATCTCATAAACTGCTATCATTTTGTCGCACAAAGGAACACAAAAAAGGCGGAGCTTGCAACAAGTTCCGCCTTTTTATATAATGGCTTAAAAAGATTATGCTTTCACACGACCCACGTATGAACCGTCACGAGTATCGATTTCGATTGTTTCACCTTCATTGATAAACAAAGGAACGCGAACCGTTGCACCCGATTCCACAGTCGCAGGTTTTAAAGTATTGGTAGCTGTATCCCCCTTCAATCCCGGTTCTGTATAAGTAACCTTCATCTGAACCTTCACAGGAACATCAGCAAAAAGAACTGTTTCAGTAGAAGCATCAGAAACTACGTCTACCACCATTCCTTCCAACAGGAAGTCTACACCGTTAATCAGGTCGTGAGCGATAGGAATTTGGTCAAAAGTTTCCTGATTCATGAAAATATAGTCTGCACCTTCCATATACAAATATTGATGCGGACGACGTTCCACACGCACATCTTCCAGTTTTTCACCGATATTGAAACGACGCTCGAGTACATAACCGCTGACAACGTCTTTCAGCTTTGTGCGCATAAAGGTATTTCCTTTACCGGGTTTTACATGCAAAAATTCGATACAGAAATAGAGCTTTCCGTCCATACGGATACACGTTCCGTTTTTAATGTCTTGTGCGTTGATCATAACAATATAGAAGTTGATTTAAATTATTTTCTGCCTGCAAAAGTAAGAGAATTCGGTAAAATCTCAAAAAGAATTGTGCAAAAATGATTTATCTCTTGGTTTATTCAAAAAAAGTCTCTATTTTTGCACTCCGAAATTTTCTAGAAATAAATAACGATAAAATATAACGGCAATGAAAAGAACATTTCAACCCTCCAACAGAAAGAAGAAAAACAAACACGGCTTCCGTTCCAGAATGGCTACGGCCAACGGTCGTCGCGTGTTGGCTGCCCGTCGTGCCAAAGGCAGAAAGAGATTGACCGTATCGGACGATTTCAACGGTTAACAGCAATTTTCAAAAACATAAAAGGAAGACCGCTAACGTGGCCTTCCTTTTTATGTTTTTACCCATAATCCGCCTTTTTCGGGAAATCCGCCAGTATTCCTATCCTACAACAGTAAACGATGACAGTATCCGGAGAATTAACCCTTTTCGAGCTCAACACCCTTGTCCGTGACAAGTTGCTGAGTGCCTTGCCCGACCGTTATTGGATATGTGCCGAGGTGAGCGAAGCCCGCGAAAACTACTCGGGGCACTGTTATCTCGAACTGGTCGACAAAGATGCCTCGACCGGTGAAATGCGAGCCAAAGCCCGCGCTATCATCTGGGCCACCGTGTACCGCATGCTGAAAGCCTATTTTACGGCCGAAACCGGATCAAATATCGTACCCGGGATCAAAATACTCATACAAGTAAGCGTCGACCTGCACGAAGTGTACGGCTACACACTCACGGTACACAATATCGACCCCCGCTACACATTGGGAGACATGGCCCGCCAACGTCGGGAAGTCCTGCAAAAACTCAGCGAAGAGGGCATTATCGACATGAATAAGGAGCTGTCATGGCCGCAGCTTCCACAACGCATTGCAATCATTTCGTCGCCTACGGCAGCCGGATACGGCGATTTCATCGATCAGCTGCATCACAACCGTTACGGTTATCGGTTTTATACCGCACTTTTCATTGCTGCCATGCAAGGTACGCATACCGAGAAATCGATCATCGAGGCTCTCGAACGTATATACCGACAAGAAGAAGCCTTCGACGGAGTGGTCATCATACGGGGAGGAGGAGCCACCTCGGAACTGAATTGTTTCGACAGTTACGAACTGGCACAAAACGTCGCACAGTTTCCGCTACCCATATTGGCAGGCATCGGGCACGACCGCGACGAGACGGTCATAGACCGTATTGCCAACGTTCGGGTAAAAACGCCGACCGCAGCAGCGGAATGGTTCATAAGCCGGGCGATGGAAGCCGATCACAAACTGGCCGAACTTCAAACCGCACTTTCTTCCGAAGTCAAAAAGCGCCTGCAAAACGAAAGTCAAAAATTATCGTCTCTCGGACAACAATTACCGGCAGTCATCAACCGGCGCCTTATCGTAGAAAACAACTTGCTTTCCCGCTTCATGCCTTTGTTGCGGCAAAATATCGCCCAACGCATCTCCGGAGAACGTCAACGGCTCGCCCTGCGGGAAGAAACGATACGGTTATCATCTCCTCAACACATACTGAAACGCGGCTACTCACTGACATTGAAAGAGGGAAAAGCCGTCCACTCGGCAACCGAACTGAAAAGCGGCGACCATATCGTTACTTTTTTCGGTGAAGGGTGCAGCGAATCTCAAATTTTATAATCTATATATTATATGGTCCAAAACAACAAACCGACCTATGCCGAAGCAATCGCCGAACTGGAATCGATCGTCGCCCGCATACAGGACGACTCGTGCGAGATCGAAACCATAAAAGAGCTTACGGCTCATGCCATGACTCTGCTGAAATATTGCAAAGAGAAACTTTTCGAAACCGATGAGTCGCTCAAAAAACTGCTCGACGAACTCGACGAAGGGAAATAATATATAAACCTGCTTTTACAACCGCAAGATAAAACCCGACATATACGATGGAAACAACAGAAAGAAAAGTCCGTGTGCGTTTCGCCCCAAGTCCCACGGGAGCCCTGCACATCGGCGGTGTACGTACTGCCCTCTACAATTACCTTTTCGCCAAACAACACGGCGGAGACATGATTCTCCGCATCGAAGATACCGACTCGCAGCGTTTCGTCCCGGGCGCAGAAGCCTACATCATCGAAGCTCTCGAATGGCTGGGTATCAAATTCGACGAAGGGGTCGGCTACGGCGGAAATTTCGCTCCCTACCGACAATCCGAACGGAAAGAGATATATCGTAAATATGTCGATCAACTCCTTGCCGACGGCAAAGCCTACATCGCATTTGACACACCGGAAGAACTCGAAGTAAAACGCCGGGAAATTCCGAATTTCCAATACGACGCGTCTACCCGCACAACTATGCGCAACTCCCTTACAATGGGCAAAGAAGAAGTCGACAGCCTGATTGCTTCGGGACATCCCTATGTGGTGCGCATAAAAATAGAACCGGGCGAAGAAGTTGTCGTAAACGATCTGATACGCGGAAAAGTAATCATCAATTCCTCGATCCTCGACGATAAGGTGCTTTATAAATCGGCCGACAACCTGCCTACTTATCACCTCGCCAATATCGTCGACGACCATCTCATGGAGGTCAGCCATGTTATCCGGGGAGAAGAGTGGTTACCCTCGGCACCGCTCCACGTGTTGTTGTATCGGGCATTCGGCTGGGAAGATACCATGCCCCGTTTCGCCCATCTGCCCCTGCTGCTCAAACCCGAAGGAAACGGGAAATTGAGCAAACGCGACGGCGACCGGTTGGGATTTCCCGTTTTCCCGTTGGAATGGCACGATCCTAAAACCGGCGAAATATCATCGGGATACCGGGAAGCCGGGTACCTGCCCGAAGCCGTCATCAATTTCCTCGCCTTGCTGGGCTGGAATCCCGGGAACGACGAAGAAATTTTCTCTATGGACGAACTGATCGAGCTATTCTCTTTGGAACGTTGCAGTAAAAGCGGAGCACGGTTCGACTACGAAAAAGGCAAATGGTTCAATCACAAATACCTGCAAAAGAAAAGCAACGAAGAACTGGCCGATTTATTTGCGCCCGCTTTGGCCGAGCACCAAGTAAACGAACCCGATAAGGCGCGTCTGGCCCGTATCATCGGATTGGTAAAAGAGAGAATAAGTTTCGTCAAAGATTTATGGGAACAAATCTCATATTTCTACATCGCACCCGAAACATACGACCCGAAAGCCATCAAAAAGCGTTGGAAACCCGATACCCCCATCATCATGCAACAGCTCATCGAGTTGCTTTCGGGAATTGAAGATTTCGGTTCGGCGGCTACCGAGGCGGTCGTCATTCCCTGGATAGAGCAAAACGGTTATCACATGGGAAATGTGATGAACGCCTTCCGTCTGGCCGTTGTCGGAGAATGTCGCGGCCCGCACATGTTCGACATCACCGAAATTATCGGTAAAGACGAAACGATACGTCGCCTGCGTGTGGCCATCGAAAAAATAATCCCCGCCAACGACTAATCCCGTACAGTCCAAGAATGAAAAGAGGTCTTTACAATTTGGGAATACGCTCGTACAGGCTGTTGGTAAAAATAGCCTCCCTGCGTAACCCCAAAGCCCAAAAGTTGATAACGGGTCAAAGGAACATCTTTCCTTACCTCGAAAAGAATGTTCTGAAAGAGGGCGGTTACATTTGGATACATGCCTCATCGCTGGGAGAGTTTGAGCAAGGACGCCCTCTCATCGAAAAAATAAAGGAATCGTACCCCGACAAAAAAATAGCGATTACGTTCTTCTCCCCTTCGGGTTACGAAGTACGTAAAAATTACCCGTTGGCCGACCTGATTTGTTATCTGCCGTTCGACCTGCCCAACAATGTAAACCGGTTTCTCGATTTGGTAAAACCGTCGGTTGCCATTTTCATCAAATACGAATTTTGGGGCAATTACCTGCGGGAGTTGCGTCGACGCCAAATACCCACTTACATCGTATCGGCGATTTTCCGACCCGACCAGATATTTTTCCGACCCTACGGAGAGTTGTTCCGGCGTATGCTTCGCACGTATGCGCACTTGTATGTTCAAAACGAACAATCGCGAGAGCTGTTGGCCGGAATCGGAATCAACAACGTATCGGTCATAGGAGATACCCGATTCGACAGGGTCGTTGACATACGCCGGCAAGCCAAAGAATTGCCCATCGTCAAAACTTTTGCTGCCGATAAAAGTGTCCTTGTTGCCGGAAGTTCATGGCCCAAAGACGAAGATATTCTCATCGACTACTTCAACAGACACCCCGAATTACGGCTCATTATTGCTCCGCACGAAATTCACGAAGGGCATATTTCCGATATAATCGGCAAACTGAAACGTCCCTTTGTGCGGTATTCCCAGACCGATGAAAAAGCGGCGGCAACAGCCGATTGCCTGATCATCGACTGTTTCGGGCTACTATCTTCGATCTACCAGTACGGACAGATTGCCTACATCGGAGGAGGTTTCGGCGTAGGCATACACAACGTACCCGAAGCGGCAGTCTACGGCATACCGGTCATATTCGGCCCGAACTACAAAAAATTCAGGGAAGCCAAAGCGCTGACCGCAGCGGGAGGAGCATTTTCCATCAATGACACTTCCGAATTCGAGGCCCTGATGAAACATCTCGAAGACGACCGGAGTTATCGGTTGCAATGCGGGGAAATAGCGGCAGAATATATTTACTCCAATACCGGTGCCACAAAAAAAATTTTGGACGACATAGCTCCGGTTTTGCAATAAATAACAATGAACAAAGCGATTTTTTTCGATATAGACGGGACTCTCGTCAGTTTCCGCACACACGAAATCGTACCTTCTGCATACGACGCCATTGCTGCATTGCGGAAGAAAGGACATAAAGTATTCATTGCCACCGGCCGCCCTTTACATCTCATCAAAGGTTTGAGAGACGCACAATTCGACGGGTACATCACCTTCAACGGCAGTTATTGCCTCACCTCCGACGGAGAAGAAATCTATTGCGACGCTATATCCCCGAATGAATTATCGGCTTTGTGCCGGCACGAGCAGCAACGTGGGCCGTATCCTTACGCATTCATGGGACTCGACCGGGTTACCGTTAACTATATCAACGACCGCGTCGTCGATGTTGCCCGGCTTCTCGACCTGCCCGTACCCGCTGTCGACAATATGGAAAACGTAGCCCGGGACGAACGTATCATACAAATCAACCTGTACACCGATGAAGCCGACGAATCGCCCGTCATGCAAGCCATTCCCCACTGCATCTCCAATCGT
>URHG01000066.1 GCA_900547555.1 uncultured Porphyromonadaceae bacterium
ATGGAAGAGAATATGTTCGCCAAATACCCGTTGGGCGACTTAAAAAATGAATAACCGTAAAATGCAACATCGATGAAAGAAGAAATAATCATCGCCGGATTCGGCGGACAAGGTGTTCTCTCGATGGGTAAAATTTTAGCCTATTCGGGATTGATGGAAAACAAAGAGGTGAGTTGGATGCCCTCATACGGTCCCGAGCAACGGGGTGGAACGGCCAACGTTACCGTGATCCTAAGCGATGAACGAATCAGCTCTCCGGTCCTCAACGAATTCGACATCGCCATCATTCTCAATCAGCCGTCTCTCGAAAAATTCGAGAGTAAAGTAAAACCCGGAGGCATACTCATCTATGACGGTTACGGCATACACCACGCTCCTACCCGCACCGATATAGACATTTACCGTATCGACGCAATGGACGCCGCTACCGAAATGAAAAACGCAAAAGCGTTCAATATGATTGTTCTGGGCGGATTGCTGAAAATCAAGCCGATGGTATCTCTCGAAAACGTTCTGAAAGGATTGAAAAAATCTCTCCCTGAACGCCACCACAAGCTGATACCCATGAACGAACAAGCCATTCTCAAAGGAATGGAACTGATAAAAAAGCATAACTGATTTCTCTGTATCGATATGAAGATAGGGATTATCGTCGCCATGACTTCGGAACTGGATTGTGTTCGTTCCCTGATTCGAAACGTCCGGGAAGAAAAGCGCAACCAAGCCACATTCCATGTCGGGAGCGATGGAAAGCACGAAATCATTCTCACGCAAAGCGGCATAGGTAAAGTCAATGCCGCTTTGCGAGCTCAAACACTTATCCTAAATTATACGCCCGATTGTATCATCAATACCGGTGTAGCCGGGGGAATGGACTTGTCGACCCGCATATTCGATGTCGTGATAGGTCGGGAAACAGTGTACCACGACGCATGGTTCGGCGAAGGTAACGTTATAGGACAAATACAAGGATTGCCCCCCCGCTTCCCTGCCGATAATGCCCTATTACAAAAAGTCGAAAGGGCCGTCTCGGGCGATGACCGTATATACAGCGGCTTGATATGCAGCGGAGATCAATTCATAACCGACAAGAAAGAACTCGAAACAATCAAAAAGAACTTTCCCGAAGGTCTGGCCGTAGATATGGAATCGGCGGCAATCGCCCAGACTTGCTATCTCTACGATATGCCTTTCATCAGTACCCGCATCATAAGCGATACTCCGGGGGTGGAAAACCACATGGAGCAATACAACAGTTTTTGGGAAAAAGCTCCCGAAAAATCGTTCACCGTACTGAAACAGATTCTCGCTCAACTCTAAATTTTTCGATCCGATGAAAAAAATTCCGAGTTTCACCATCGACCATCTTCATTTGTTACGGGGTATTTACGTTTCCCGTAAAGACTATATCGGCAACGATGTAGTAACCACTTTCGACATTCGCATGAAAGAACCCAACCGCGAACCGGCCATCGGTTACGGAGCGTTGCACACTATCGAACACTTGGCGGCCACCTACCTGCGCAACCACCCCGTTTACGGTAATAAAATCGTCTTTTGGGGACCTATGGGTTGCTGTACGGGAAATTATTTTCTGATGCAAGGAGATCTATCGTCCGAAGATATTATCGACCTGATGAAAGAAACATTCCGTTTCATTCGCGATTATGATAGTGTGATTCCCGGAGCAGCACCACAAGATTGCGGAAACTACCTGCTACACGACTTGCCTATGGCCCGATACGAAGCCGATAAATATCTGCGAGAAGTATTGGAAGTCATCACCGAAAAGAATCTACATTACCCGACCCAACAACCGGAACAGATATGATCGAAAAGAAAAAACCAAACGATGAAAAGATTGTCGTATACAGCAGCTACAACACCTTATCGGAAGCGTATGAGATAAAAAATATGCTGGAAAGAAGCGGCATACCCTGTTTCGTATCCAATGAAAATATGGCAACTATCTACCCGATGTTCGACTCCGAAATAGGTGGTATAAGACTTCATCTTTTCGAAAAAGACATTCAGGCGGCAAATGAAATCCTGAACGCCATCGCGTCGAATGGAGAGAATCAAAAAGACGAATAACATACGCCATAAAGGATTGTCTTATTCCTACTTTACTATCCTCTTTTCGTATCAAACCACTGTCCTGCCAACATCTCCCAACTACCGCATGAAGTCGCTGCACACCATAACACCCCGAAAAGAAACGATTGTACAATTCAGTAAATTCGCCCTTGTCGGGGTTCTTAATACGGTAATTTCTTTGGCCGTATTTTATCTGTTATACAATCTATTTTCTGTCAACTACTCGATTGCCAATCTCGTCAGCTATATCGTAGGGGTCATCAATAGTTTCTTTTGGAATAAATTATGGGTGTTCCGCCGGGGTGTCGGGAACATGGTTCGCGAAAGCCTTATATTTTTATTTGTCTTTGCCGTAAGTTACTCGATACAATATATTTCTTTATGGAGTATAGTGGAAATCGCAGGCATCAACCCCAACTGGGCCCAACTACCGGCCATGGCCGTCTACACGATCGTAAATTACTTATTGAACCGTTACGTCACATTCAAAAAATAAACAGAATCATGAAACCCGCATCAAAAAACATTCTCTTCGGGCTGCTGCTCATCATCAGCATTTCAACGCTTCTGCCTATTCTCGGATTGACGCATTTCCATACCAAAGGGGAACCGCGCGAAGCCATTGTCGCCGTAAGCATGCTCGAAGACGGAAATTGGATTCTTCCGCGTAACAACGGCGGAGATATTGCCTACAAACCACCCATGTATCATTGGCTTACGGCTTTGGGGTCGGTGATATTCAACCGGGGAGATGTAAATGAATATACTTCCCGGCTGCCGTCGGCACTCGCCGCCATCATCATCGCGTCGACGATGTTCTTGTTCTATTCACGACGCAGCGGCAATTACAATACGGCATTTTTATCGGCCATTCTGTTTTTATCGGCATTTGAGGTACATCGTGCCGCAACCGCAGCCCGGGTCGATATGGTTCTCACCGTCTTTATTGTCTTGGCCCTCTTCCAGCTTTACCGATGGTACGAGAAAGGATTGAAAGGTATTCCCGCCTGGGCCATACTTTTCATGAGTGCCGCCACTCTTACCAAAGGGCCTGTGGGCATCGTACTGCCCTGCCTTGTCTCGGGCGTTTTCTTATTGTTGCGCAAAGAACGATTCTTCAAAATCTGTTATAAATTGCTCGGCGTCGCTATTGCCTCCTGTATTTTACCGGCTTTATGGTATTATATTGCATATTTGCAAGCCGGCCGGGAATTTCTCGACTTGGTAATTGAGGAAAATTTCGACCGCTTTACGGGCAATATGTCATACAGTTCTCATAACGCCCCGCCATTTTACTATCTCTATATCACACTGGCCGGATTCCTGCCGTGGACTTTACTGGTTGTCATCTCGCTTTTCGCTCTCACCTATAAAGGTATCAGACGTCCTGTCAACGGTTGGTGGAAAGAACTATGTAACAGAATATCCTCAATGGCTCCCGCACGGTTATTTTCCTTAACGTCAATCCTCGTCATTCTATTTTTCTACCTCATACCCGATAGCAAACGCTCGGTATATATACTCCCCATATACCCGTTCCTCAGCTATTTCCTTGCCGAATACATGCGTTATCTCGTACAGGAACACAGAAAAGCATGGAGGGTATTCGGAATCCTCTTATCTACCATTTCGGGCATCTTTTTCCTCCTATTCATCGGACTGAAAACCGGGTGGTTCGAACAATGGATACCTACTGCTTCCTTGTATTATCTCGACGGTTTCAAGGGATGGAATTTTTGGGACATCGTCTGTCTCATCGTCTTGATGCTGCTCATACACGACGTCTATAAAAGCCGTGATATACAATCGATCAGCAACCGGTATTCCTATTCGGTCATCACGCTTTTTTTCTGGGTGCAATTTACCCTCGATACCGCTGTACTGCCCGATATACTCAACCGCAAATCCGACTACTCGTTGGCACAACAGGTCGAGAATGTCGTACCCGATGGTCCCATATATTCTTATATAGGGTCTCCCATGATGCGTTTCTTCGTGATTAATTTTTATACGCACAACCGGGTCGTAAACTTTGAAGACACCATGCCCGAAGACGGATATTTACTTGTCGGAGAACGGGAATATACAGCTTTCGTATCCCGTCATACAGACTACAATTTCGAAGAGATATGGAAAAGCGAACGCCGAGGAAATGATATTCGCGACATCGTATGCATGTATCGTTTCAATCGTAAAAACGGGGTCGAATGAAAGTATGTATAGCCGAAAAACCGAGTGTAGCCAAAGACATTGCCGAAGTCATCGGTGCCAAAAGCCGTAAGGACGGGTATTTCGAAGGAAACGGCTATTGCGTAACATGGACATTCGGTCATCTTTGTACCCTGAAAGAACCGCATGAGTATTCCCAACAGTGGAAACAATGGTCTTTATGGAGCCTGCCCATGATTCCGCCCCGTTTCGGAATAAAACTGATTGCCGATAAAGGTATCGAAAAACAATTCGGCATCATCGAACAGCTTATCGGTAAAGCCGAGGCTGTCATCAACTGCGGCGATGCCGGCCAAGAAGGGGAACTCATACAGCGATGGGTCATGCAAAAAGCCGCTTGTTCCTGTCCTGTGTACCGGTTGTGGATTTCGTCCCTGACAGAAGAAGCGATACGCGAAGGTTTTGAAAATCTGAAACCACAGGAAGAGTTCGCCTCCCTCTATGAGGCAGGACTTTCCCGGGCCATAGGAGACTGGCTGCTGGGCATGAACGCCACCCGCCTCTACACGATGAAATATGGGCAACGCCGTCAGATACTATCTATCGGACGGGTACAAACCCCCACGCTTGCCCTCATCGTAAACCGTCAACGGGAAATCGAGAACTTCGTACCTCAACCCTACTGGGAATTGAAGACCGTATATAGAGATACGACATTCTCGGTTACGAGCGGACGTTTCAACAGTGTCGAAGAAGGAGAGAAAAAGCTATCGGAAATAGAGAACTATCCGTTCACGGTTACCGATGTTACCCGCAAAGAAGGGAAAGAGTTTGCTCCGCGCCTTTTCGATCTCACCTCACTGCAAGTCGAATGCAATAAAAAGTTTGCATTTACCGCCGACGATACATTAAAACTGATTCAGTCATTATATGAAAAGAAAGTGGCTACCTATCCTCGTGTAGATACCACCTTTCTGAGTGATGACATTTATCCGAAATGTCCGGGTATCTTGAAGGGTTTGCGTGATTATGCAACATTTACAACACCTTTGGATGGGACCACTTTATTGAAGTCAAAGAAGGTATTCGATAATTCAAAGGTAACAGATCACCATGCCATTATTCCTACCGGGCAATATTCGCAGAACCTGACAGACATGGAGCGCCGTGTATTCGACTTGATAGCCCGTCGATTCATAGCTGTATTCTATCCCGATTGTAGGTTCGCTACTACTACCGTACTGGGCGTAGTGGAAGAAATAGAATTCAAGACTACCGGAAAACAGATTTTGGAACCTGGTTGGAGAGTTATATTCGGAACTCCGGGTGCACAGTCACAGGAAGAAAAAGATCCGGGAGATGAAGAAAATGTATTGCCGGCTTTTGTGAAAGGTGAAAGTGGTCCTCATGTACCCGATTTATATGAGAAATGATGAATTGAGGGATGCATTGAAAGAGAATGGAATCGGTCGTCCGTCTACGCGTGCCGCTATTATTGAGACTTTATTTAAACGTAATTATATCCGCAAAGAGAAGAAGAACCTGATAGCTACACCTACAGGAGTCGAGCTTATCCAGATTATCCATGAAGAGTTATTGAAATCTGCCGAACTAACGGGTATTTGGGAAAAGAAACTTCGTGAGATTGAGAAAAAGACCTATGATGCTGCACAATTTCTTGAGGAATTGAAACAGATGGTTTCTGAGGTTGTGATGAGTGTGCTTTCAGATAATAGCAATCGTCATATTACTATTGTGCAGGCGGTGGAGGAAGTATCCGGTGGTAGTAAGAAGCGGGGTGGAAAGGCGGTAAAAGAGAAAGATGCTGCCAAGCCTAAACGCCAAAGTAAACCGCGCAAGAAGGTTGTGGAAACAAATGCTGCTGGCACTTCTCAAATACAATCTATTGAGGGACAAACTTGCCCATTGTGTGGCAAAGGAACCATAATCAAGGGGAAAACGGCTTATGGTTGCTCGGAGTGGAAGAACGGATGTACTTTCCGTAAACCATTTGAATAAATGATGGTCATACAATAATCAGTCGACTTTTCAGTTTATATGAATGATAACTTGTGAGGCATGAAATTATATAAACTGTTTTTATTTTTTCTTTGTGCTATCTTATTTCTCACTTCCTGTGGAGTGGGGCGGAGTCTGCGTCAGGCAGAACAAAGTTATGCCCGTGGAGAATACTTTGATGCTGCACGCCATTACAAAACGGCCTATACCCGTACTCCTCCCAAAGATCGTTCGCAACGAGGTGTGCTTGCCTATAAACAAGGTGACTGCTACCGCCGTATCAATTACACGTTGAAGGCTAAAGCTGCCTATATGAATGCCGTCCGTTATCGCCATCCGGATACTCTTTCTCATTTTTATCTGGCGGAGATGCTTCGTAAGAATGGCGAATATGCTGCTGCCATACCTTATTATGAGAATTATCTTGCTTATGCACAGAACCAGTCTGATATAAAAGGGCGTAAAGATTCCTTGGCGCATATAGGAATTGCTTCTTGTCTGCTGGCACAGGAGTGGAAAAAAAATCCTACCCGTCATATTGTAAAGCGTATCCCTATTCTTGTTTCCCGCCGTAGTGATTATTCTCCCATGTATGTGGGTAATGATCCTGATATCC
>URHG01000067.1 GCA_900547555.1 uncultured Porphyromonadaceae bacterium
CGGGCGTTGGGCAATCCCGTTTCGTTCCGCACGTTGACCAATGCTATTTTCGGAACGTATGCCATGAATTTGTTATTTCCCCGTTTGGGAGAGGTTTGGCGTTGCGGTTACGTGGCCCGTCGCGAGGATATGTCGTTTACGTTGTTGCTAGGTTCGGTCGTTTCCGATCGACTGATGGATACCGTGTCGGTTATATGCCTTATCATAGCGGTATTTTTCTTACAGATGCATGTGCTGCTCGATTTTCTGAAACAATATCCCATGATCGAAGAGACGATATTTTCCATTGTTTCATCTCCTTATCCTTATGTTTTCATTTTTCTTTTTGTCGGAGCAATGATATGGCTTTTCAAGCAGAAAAAAGAGTACCGGTGGGTAGAGAAAGTCAAAGGAATGATGCGTAATCTCTGGTACGGATTCCGGACGGTGCTGACCATGAAACAGAAGACCCGTTTTATCACCTATACCGTACTGCTTTGGACGTGTTACTATTTGCAGCTCTATTTCTGTATTTTTGCATTTTCCGATACGGCTCATTTGGGAGCATTGGCGGCTTTGTCGCTGTTTGTTATGGGAAGTATAGGCATGGGTATTCCGGTGCAGGGTGGTTTCGGTCCGTGGCATTTGGCGGTCATGGCGACGCTGGCTATTTATGGGATAACCGATAAGAATGTGGCCGGATCATTTGCCCTTGTTGCGCACGGCTCGCAGATGGTCGTTATCGTCTTGCTGGGTATATATACTTTCTTTTCTATACTTTTTGAGAAAAAAAAGACGCAGGTTGATAAATAATACCTATATTTATACGTCTTGAAAACTAATATTATGGAAAATAAAATTTCACTATTGCAACCGGTCGAAGTATGGAGGCATTTCGAGAAATTGTGTGCCATACCTCGTCCGTCGGGTCATTTGGAGAAAGTAACCCGATATGTCGTTGAGTTCGGTCGCTCTTTGGGCCTTGAAACGATTGTCGATACGGTAGGAAATGTTTTGATACGGAAACCAGCGACACCCGGTATGGAAAATCTCCGTCCGGTTGTTTTGCAGGCGCATCTCGATATGGTACCGCAAAAAAACGGAACTGTAAAACATGATTTCGAGGTAGATCCCATACGTCCGTATATCGATGGCGAGTGGGTCAAGGCACAAGGAACGACACTGGGAGCCGATAATGGAATCGGATTGTCTTCGATATTGGCGGTTTTGGAATCGGAGACATTGCGTCATGGTCCTGTTGAAGCTCTTTTTACCAATGATGAAGAAACCGGTATGACGGGAGCGAACGGATTGAAAGCCGGCCTTTTAAAGGGAGAAATCCTCTTGAATACCGATTCGGAGCAGGAATATGAAATATATGTGGGGTGTGCCGGAGGTATCAATGTACAGGCATCTTTCCGTTATCGTGATGAACCGGTCAACTCCGACAACGATGAGGCTTATTCCATTACGGTATCGGGATTGAAAGGCGGACATTCGGGTATCGATATCCATTTGGGGCGAGCCAATGCCAACAAACTTCTTTTCCGCTTTCTCAAAGAGGTGGTGAGCGATTACGAGGTACGGTTGTCGTCGGTATCGGGTGGAAATATGCGTAATGCCATACCGCGTGAAGCGACGGCGATAGTAACGTTGCCGGCCGATGATGTCTCCGATTTCATGGAAGCTGCCGATGAATATGCCCGTGTATTGGCCGATGAATATGCTTTGGTAGAAGAAGGTTTGTCGTTTAAGGTAGAGAAGGCGGCCATGCCTTCGACTTGGATACCCGAACCGGTGCAAGATGACCTTATCAATGCCGTTGTCGCTTGCCATGACGGTGTGTTGCGTCGCGTTCCCGGAGCACCCGATATGATAGAAACATCGTCCAATTTGGCCATCGTTCAATCCGGCGAAGGGGCTATCGATGTAACATTCTTGGCTCGTAGTTCGAGCGAAAGCATGAAAGCATATTTGGTTTCGATGATCGAGAGTACTTTCCTTCTGGCCGGGGCTCGGGTAGAAACATCGGGCGGCTATCCCGGTTGGCAAAGCGACTTGAATTCTCCGTTCCTGAACGTGGCGAAAAAAGTTCATCGCGATGCGCTTGGTATCGATCCGCAGATAATGATTATCCATGCCGGATTGGAGTGCGGTATCATAGGGGAAAAATATCCCGAGATGGAAATGATTTCGTTCGGGCCGACTTTGCGCCACCCGCATTCTCCCGACGAAAAAGTGGAGATTGCCTCTGTGGGCCGTTATTGGAAGTTCCTCACAGCATTGCTTGAGAATATTCCCGAGAAGTAATCTATGTATATATTTACAACAACAAAGGCCGCATAAAGCGGCCTTTGTTGTTGTAAAACGGACGAGTTATTCGATAACGCCGCTGGCGAGGCAGAGGCGATGGTCGGCACTGTATATGACACCGAATTGTCCCGGAGCGATACCTTGTATGCGGTTGTCCGATACGATGCGTACTTTCTCCTCTCCGGTACGTTGCAATGTGCCTCCGGTAAATTCGGGAGTATGCCGGTTTTTGAAAGTGATACGGGTCGGTTCGGAAAGGTCGCCCAAAGGATTGCCCGTGATGAAACGGAATCCCGTAAGATTGAGTTCTGTGCCATATTGCGTGTCAGGATCGAATCCGTTAGAAACATAAAGCGTATTGCTTTCGATGTCTTTGCGGATAACAAACCAGGGCCCGCCGCTCAGTCCCAAACCTTTTCTCTGTCCGATGGTATGGAACCAATAACCTTTATGTTTACCCAGTTTTTTACCTGTTTCGAGATCTATGATATCACCCTCTTTTTCTCCCAAATAATTCCGAATAAACTCGTTGTAATTGATATTTCCCAAGAAACAGATTCCCTGACTGTCTTTCCGTTTGGCACTGGGCAGCCCTGCTTTTTCGGCGATGGCACGTACTTCGCTTTTCATGAGACCTCCGAGCGGGAACATCAGTTTCGAGACTTGCAAGGTATTGAGCTGGGAAAGAAAGTCGGTTTGGTCTTTTACCGGATCTATCGCTGTCCCCAGATAGGTAATGTCGTTTTGTTCGACGATGCTGGCATAATGACCTGTGGCGATTTTATCGAAATCTTTTCCCCAATATTGTTCAAAAAAGCCGAACTTGATGTATTTGTTGCACATTACATCGGGGTTGGGAGTAAAGCCGCGTTTGATCGAGTCGAGGGTATATCCCATGACATATTCCCAGTATTCGTCATGAAGCGATACGACTTCAAGTCGGCAACCGTATTTGCGGGCCGTGTAACTGACGATTTCTATATCTTCCTCCGAATGGCAGTGGAGGGTTTTGTCCTTGTCTTCCATGCCGATACGTATGTAGAAGAGGGTTGGGTCGTATCCGGCTTCTTTTAGGAGATGGACGACAACCGAACTATCGACTCCTCCCGATACCAGTGCTGCGATTTTCATTGATTATAGAATTTTTGATGAGACAAAGATAGTGCAAACCCGAAACAGAATAAAATGAAGTCAATCATTTTTTCTGTAAAGATATGGTTGTGAGATAAGTTGCCATAGTGTGGGCAGGTCGTGTCGGAATTTTCTTTTTCCTGTTTCTCGGAAGTATAAAAGATAAGCGGAAAGTTCCGAAAAACTTTCCGCTTATCGTGTGACCCCGACAGGATTCAAACCTGTAACCTTCTGATCCGTAGTCAGATGCTCTATTCAGTTAAGCTACGGGGCCATTTTTCGAATGCAAAGATAGGGATAATTTTATTCTCTGCAATAGAAAAGCGATACTTTTTTGCGATTAATTTGTCGAAATATCTTTTGAGACCTATATATCAGTATATTGTAAAGTGTAATTATTGATATAAAAATCTTGGATTGTAGAGCAGGAAACCTAATGCGAAGCCGAAATTCCAGTTTTTGCTTGGGTAGGTATAGTAGTTCCCGAATGCGCTGAGGGTGGCAAACGGAAATTTATAGACAAGGGACAACTCTCCCAAAAATTCGATGTGGGTAAAATATCCGTCGGCATAGATGGCATCGTAGTGGTCTCCCCTCAATATTTTGCGAAATGGCGAAAAAGCATAAAATTCTCCACGTAATTGCAGGTTCTTGATGATTTTATATATGGGCATGATGCCTCCGGCAACATACTGGTTGGCATGGAATCCTTCATTGAAAACCATTTGGCTGTGTGGTGTAGGAGTAAATCCGGGTGCTTGAACGATGGTTCCCGTATAACTTTGCAGGCGTTTTTTGGTAGAGGCGAAAACTTCTCCTTTTATTCCGATGGTTATTTGCGGCAACATCGGAAAGTAGTGTTCGGCTTTGGCCGATAATTGTAACCATGTACGGAATTTGCTTTGTTTGGGGGCCCATGCCGGACTGTAAGTCTCATTACCGTAAACGACCGATCCGATTATTCGGTATCGGCTGCCTTCGGTAGCATACACGGGCGTATTGAGGGTGTTGTAATCGAAATCTATCGAACTTATTCCTATCCAATAAGAGCTTCTGTCTGCTTTTTGTGTATAGTCATAGGCATTTGTGGGATAATAAGTGTCCCATAAGTAACCGTATCCGCTCGATACTTCTACACGGGCGGGGATACCGACGGGAGTTCCGAAATGTATTTTCAGATAGCTTTCGTTGGTCGCTATGAAGGTAGGGAGTTCTTCGATTTTGAAAAGTTCTTCGCTTTCGTAGTATTTTTTGCGAGATACGACCCCGTTGATTTTTAGATATGCAGGCATGTGGGTGGGTAGTTCAAATCGAGCCCCGAATCGTCCCGAGTAGTAAGAACGCCCCACATATCCGTTCAGAATGAGACTCGAAGATAGAGCTCTGAGGGTTTGGTATTTGATGTCGAGATAGATAAGATTGGTATTGCCCGATGATATATATCCGCCGAATCCGATCGAATGTTTTGGCCGCATTTTCCCTTGTAGCGATAAAGTGTATTTTCTGGTCGTGTCGTTGTATAAGGCATGGGGAATCAGGTCGTCCAACCGTGCGTCGGATAAGAGTTTGTAATATGATTTTTTTACATCTTCGATGGTCAATGAGTCGCCTTCACGCAGATCGAATTGTCGGGATATGTAGTTTTTTATTCGCT
The DNA here is from genome assembly GCA_900547555.1 of uncultured Porphyromonadaceae bacterium. Taxonomy (GTDB): domain Bacteria; phylum Bacteroidota; class Bacteroidia; order Bacteroidales; family UBA11471; genus Caccoplasma. The sequence continues at coordinate 5,078 of URHG01000067.1, forward strand.
TCGATTGCGTTCCTGTAACTTCTATTTCGTCGAAGATAAGGGGCGGTATCTGCTTTTTAAAGGTTGCCCGTTTATTCTCTCTTTCTTTCTTGCTCTCTTCCCGTTTTACGCGCGCTTTTATTTGGGGTATGAACTTCAAAGCATTTTCATATCCTTTCTTCATGATCTCATCGGCTTTGGGGAAATCGAGCAATTCGTAGTTGTGTAAGTCGGTATGTATCGATATGCCTACTTCTTCGGGTATGGTATAATCGGTTTCTTGCATAACCATATTTTCGATTTGACCGATGATGTCTTTTTTCTGGCGATCTCTTTTTTCGTTGGTTACGTTGCTGCCGATGATGAAGTCGGGATTGAAATCTCGCATCATGACATCGACGGGAAAGTTGTTGTAGATCCCTCCGTCAAATAGGGGTACGCTGTCGACCTCTATCGGTTTGAAGACGAGAGGAAATGTCATGGAGGCCCGGACGGCATCGCCTAAATCTCCCGAAGAAAAAACGACTGCTTTTTTTTCATAAACATCCGATGCTACGGCGCGAAAAGGAACGAACAGATTGTCGAAGTCTTCTTGGCAAGCAGCTGTATAAGGAGAAAAGATACCCAAAAATCCGAGGTTCATAGGGAGTGGATTGATAAAACTCTCGGGTAATACGTTTGAGATGCTTTTTGTCCCGCTCAGTTTGAACGATATAAAAGCTGGACTGGGGTCGGGTTTACGGAAATAATAGATATACGATGGGTCTATTTCACCGGTCGACCAACTCGAAAACTCTTTCGATTTTATCAGTTTGAGCATTTCATCGGGGGTATATCCCATTGCATAAAATGCTGCTACGATAGCCCCCATGGAAGTTCCCGCGACGTAATCGATAGGTATATTGTTTTCTTCCAATGCTTTTATCAATCCGATATGGGCGATACCTTTTGCTCCTCCGCCGCTCAGAACGAGACCTACCCGTTGCCCGTAAACGATATACGGGAAAATACAGAAACACATCAGCAGAAACAGACGCTTGGAAAGGGACATGGCAACTCTTTATATATGGATTTCAAAGATATTGTTTCTTTACGGCTTTCGCAATATTTGAAGTCGGAATAATTTGTTGAATCGTCGCATTATATTTCAAGATCGGGGAAATGGGAAAATCCGAAAAATATCGTATTCAAATTTGTGGAATAAAAACATTTGTCGTACCTTTGCGCCGCTAATGCAAAATAACCAAACTAAACAAAATTTCAAATGGCAACAAAAATCAGATTACAAAGACACGGTCGTAAAGATTATCCGTTTTATCAAATTGTAATCGCCGATAGCAGGGCACCACGTGATGGTAAGTTTATTGAAAGG
>URHG01000068.1 GCA_900547555.1 uncultured Porphyromonadaceae bacterium
TTGTCATCATTTGACACCGTAACAACTCTGATATTAAGTCGTTTAGCGTCATTTCACCCGTTTTTCGAGGTTATTCCAGAGATTTTTTGTAAACCTGCCGTAAACTATCATGTTTTTCTTCGGGAAGCTCTTTCCATAAACGGCCCAACTCTGCTTCCCGTTTATAATAGCACTCCCATAAAATACTATCCTGCCGCAAATAATTCTCCTCGGTAATTTCGTCTTGTGCCCATGAATCGGGAAAACATACTCCCATCACAAGAATGATAATAAAAAGTCTTTTCATATCTCTCTTTTTATTTTATTAGACGTTTTTTTGCAAAAAAGGTTACAATTCCAACAAATTATCTCGCTCTTGTGCCAAAAGGGAATAGACATTCAAGTTGTAATACCGGCCTTCACCAGCATACTCACCAGCACGCTCTACACCTTCAAGACGGAATCCCAACCGACGAGGTATTGCATTGGAAGAGAGATTTCCTACGGCACATTTTATCTGCACGCGGTTCATCGTCCTGACATCGAACGCCCATAAACACAATCTCGCAACACAACGAGACATGATGCCACGCCCGCGAAACTCCGGCAACAACCAATAGCCGATCTCGGTCTTGCGATTGACCGTATCGGTAAGTACAAATCCCACAAGTCCGCAAAAAAAGTCGTCGAAAAGAATTTTGAATGTATAATTGCGTACCTCGGGAGCTTCGGCACATAGGCCGGAAAGGAAATCTTTCTCTTCTGCAACCGAATGCAAACCGTCGACAAACGGCAACCATCGCCGCAAATCCTCCCGATACAAATCTATGGCACGGTATATCGTCCCTGCATCATCTTCACATGCCTCGCACAGTTGCAAATGTGTATCTACAAAAATCTCCAACTTTCTCTTATCCATTTTTTCAAACCTCCTATTAAAATCATCTGTTCCATTCATACCATAGCTCGCATTCGAGAGAACCACAATCACAGTATACAGATATCTCCTGCGGGCATATACCACAAATGGTCGACATCTATCTTTTCGTAAATTTATCGATAAACGTTCAAAAAAACAAAGACATATACAGAAATTCCCGTATATGCCTTTTTACAATCAAAATTCGATCTATTATCTATCCTACTATACGGGTTCCTCCCGCAGACAAGGTATCGGCTCTCGTAATGACGACCTCTTTCACCCCGGCCGAAATAGCTGAAAAAGCATTTTCGAGCTTGGGAATCATTCCTCCTTGTACAATACCGTCGCTCACCAAGCGTTCGAACGAAGACTTATCGATTTGTGGAATCACGCTTTCATCATCATTCTCATCGCGTAAAACTCCTTTTTTCTCAAAACAATAAACCAGTGTTACATCGAAATAAGGCGCCAGCGCCTTAGCTGCTTCCCCGGCAATGGTATCGGCATTGGTATTGAGCAACTGTCCATGCCCGTCATGGGTAAGAGGAGCAAGTACGGGAACAACTCCATCTGCTATCAGACGAGCCAACATATCGCCCCGAGCCTCTTTCACATCTCCTACATAACCGTAGTCAACATCCTTCACCGGACGTTTGTCCGAACGCAAAATATTCAAATCGGCTCCGGTCATACCGAGTGCATCGACTCCAAGAGCCTGCAACCCGGCAACGATGTTTTTATTTACCAATCCGCCATACACCATTGTTACCACTCGCAAAGTGTCGGCATCGGTAATACGTCGCCCATTTACCATACGGCTGGGAATACCCAACTGCTCGGCCAGTTTCGTCGCCGAACGGCCACCTCCGTGCACAAGCAATTTCCGACCTTCTATGGAAGCAAAATCACACAACAAAGCCTGCAAAGTATCGGATTCTTCCACGATTTTCCCGCCGACTTTTATAAGAGTCAGTTTTTCCATATCGATATATTTTATTCGTCTCCGAATTCCATCAGATACGCTTTGATAAAGTCATCGATATCACCGTCCATGACTCTCTGAACATCAGATGTCTGGTAGTTGGTACGATGGTCTTTTACCCGACGGTCATCGAATACATAGCTGCGTATCTGCGATCCCCACTCGATTTTTTTCTTTCCGGCCTCGACTTTGGCCTGTTCGGCCATACGGTGTTGCAACTCTTTTTCATAAAGTATCGACCGCAACTGACGCATCGCATTTTCGCGGTTCTTGGGCTGGTCGCGGGTTTCGGTATTCTCGATGAGAATCTCCTCTTCTTCGCCGGTATAAGGATCCTTGAAATGGTAACGCAGGCGCACACCCGACTCAACCTTGTTCACATTCTGGCCACCGGCACCGCCCGAGCGGAAAGTATCCCACGAGATGTCGGCCGGATTGATACTGATTTCGATACTGTCGTCGACCAGCGGAGTAACGAATACCGAGGCAAACGAGGTCATGCGCTTACCTTGTGCATTATAGGGCGAGACACGTACCAGACGGTGTACTCCGTTTTCGCTTTTGAGATAACCATAAGCGTAATCGCCCTCGATCTGTATGGTAACCGACTTGATTCCGGCCTCGTCGCCTTCGAGAATATTGGCGATAGCTGTCTTATAACCATGAGCCTCGCACCAACGCAGATAAAGACGCATGAGCATATCGGCCCAGTCCTGACTCTCGGTTCCGCCGGCGCCGGAATTGATTTTGAGTACGGCGCCCAACTTATCTTCTTCTCGACGCAGCATGTTGCGCAATTCGAGATCTTCGATAAGGGTGATGGTTCGCCGATAAATCTCGTCGAGTTCCGACTCGGTAATCACTTCTTCCTTGACAAAATCATACGCCAAAGCAAGTTCCTCGACCGACTTCTCTACCTCCTGGTATCTATCAATCCAAAAATGCAGTTCTTTGACCTTTTTCATCTGCGCTTCGGCCTTCTTCCGGTCTTCCCAGAAATCGGGCACATGAGTGCGCAACTCTTCTTCTTCGACTTGAATTATTTTCGCATCGATGTCAAAGATACCTCCTCAACGCCAACTTGCGTTCTTCTGTCTCTTTAAGTTGTTCTATCGTAATCATACGGGAAACGGTTATGAATAATGATTTACAGATTATGCATACATGGCTTCTATCTCGGCCTGGAAAATACGGTAGATAGCCGCACGACGTATTTTTAAAGTATCGGTGATCTCCCCGTTTTCTTTGCTGAACGCACGGGGCAACAACGTAAAACGTTTTATCTGTTCGAAACGGGCAAAATTGGCCTGCAACGCTGCAATACGTTCCTGAATAAGTTTCTGTATGCTCTGATTTTTCACCAAATCTTCGAGCGTACGGTATTGTATCTGCTTCTGCGCAGCATATTCCTTGATCGCTTCGAACGCCGGAATGATAATTGCCGTTACATATTTGCGGCAATCGCCGATCACTGCGACCTGCTCGATATACTTATCTTCTCCGAGCTTGGCTTCGATGGCTTGGGGGGCAATATACTTACCGTTGGATGTCTTGAAAAGATCTTTGATACGCTCGGTCAACACAACAGAACCGTCGTCGTCGAGACGACCGGCATCGCCGGTGCGGAACCAACCGTCGGACGTAAAGACTTGCGCCGTTGCTTCGGGTTTCTTATAGTAACCTTTCATGACGGTAGGCCCTTTAACGAGAATCTCATTATCGGCTCCGATCTTCACCTGCACATCGGGCAATGTCGTCCCGACCGAGCCGATACGGTAACCGGTCAGTTCAAAACAGGAGACAGTAGCAGTCGTCTCAGACAGACCATATCCGTACAAAATATGGATACCGCAACTGTGTAAAAATTCATTGATCGTATCGGAAAGCGGTGCTCCCGCCGTAGGGAAAATATTACCGTTTTCGATACCGACGGCTTTTTTCAACTTCGAAAACACCAACTTATCATACAAGGCGTATTGCGCCTCCAACCACATGGGAACTCGTTTATTGCGACGTACATAATCGATATTACGACGACGCCCCACACTCAACGCCCGATCCAAAAGCATGCGGCTCAGACCCCTCGTCGAAGCGATTTTTTCCTGCACGGCCGTATATACTTTTTCCCAAAAACGAGGTACACTGCACATAATGGTGGGGCGTACTTCTTTGATTACAGATTGTATCTCCTTGGGATTCTGATTGATGACTACCCGCATGCCGCACGTAAGACAGAAATAGGTCCACGCCCGCTCGAAGATATGAGTAAGAGGGAGAAAACACAAGGATACGTCCTTATCGCTGCACATCGTAAGACGATCGATGTGCATGCGCATCGCCTCGGAAAAGTTCCGATGCGTGAGCATAACGCCTTTCGAGTCGCCGGTCGTTCCCGAGGTATAGATAATACTGGCCAAATCATCGAGCGACTGACCGGCAATGCGGCCATCGACCAACGCTTCTGTTTCGGCGGTGGAAACCGCACCCGCTATAAAATCGGGGAAATATACCGAAGAGGTATCGCCTTCGGCAAGGCGTACTGTACGGTCGAATATGATAATCCGTTCCAACGTCGGACACGTCGCCAATGCCTTCCATGCGTTGTCGTACTGATATTGCTCACCGACAAACAAATACCGGATTTCGGCGTCGCGTACGATATACTCCAACTGCTCAAACGAGCCGGTCGGATAAAGAGGGACGACCACTGCGCGATTGGCATAAGCGGCAAAATCGACAATCAACCCTTCGGGCTTATTCGGCGTATATGTCGCAATATTTTCTTGTACTCCGATACCGCAGGCAGCCATAGCAAGGGCAGTCTTTCGTATCTGACTCTCGAACGACAACCAAGAGAGCGACACCCATTTTCCCGCCGTATCTTTATATCGTAAAATTTCTCTGTTTCCGTATTTTCGGGTTTGTTCCGCAATCATGCGGGACAACTGATAATTCCTCATTTCCTGAATTATAAAATCGGCACAAAGGTAACACAAAAAAATCGAACCGATAGTCGTTTTCTCGTTTTTTGACATACAGAGATTGCAAAATACCCCTCTTTCGTCCTAAAACACCCATAGGAAAAGCCTTTCGATCTGCCATGAAAGAATTACGTTTTTCGTTTCCCAAAGGCATATTCTTTCAAATTATCCTTATTTTTGCAAAAAGAATAAATAGAAATGATCGATCCGAACGAACTCTTTTATCCGGCAGTTGACCTTCTTCGCCGATTGATCGCGACTCCGTCCGTAAGTCGGGAAGAAAACGCAACAGCCGATTTAATCGCCGCCTATCTCCAAGAATACGGGTTCACACCACATCGCGCCGCCAACAACGTCTGGGCCATAGCACCCGATTATAACCCGGGACGCCCTACTGTTTTACTGAACTCGCACCACGATACCGTACGGCCGGTCGAAGGTTGGCAGGGACAAGCATTCAACGTCCGGGAAGAAGGCGACCGTCTCTACGGTCTGGGCAGCAACGACGCCGGCGCATCGCTGGTATCGCTGTTGCAGGTATTCATCGCTTTATCGTCCCGCCCCGAACCGTACAATCTGATTTTCCTTGCTTCGGCCGAAGAAGAAGTTTCGGGAACCAACGGCGTAGCACTCGCCTTGAAAGAGCTACCGCCCATTTCCTTCGGTGTTGTCGGCGAACCGACCGGTATGCAACCGGCAATCGGAGAAAAAGGCCTTATGGTACTCGACTGTACCGTCATGGGCAAATCGGGTCATGCGGCCCGTAACGAAGGGATCAATGCCATTTACGAAGCTTTGCCGGTTATCGAACAATTCAAAAACTTCGCTTTTCCAAAAGTTTCCCGCCTATTGGGACCTGTAAAACTCACCGTTACCCAAATAAAAGCGGGTACACAACACAATGTCATTCCCGATCGTTGCGAATTTGTCGTCGATGTCCGCACCAATGAATTATACCGGAATGAAGAGGCTTTCGAATTGCTGCGGGAGGCCATTCCCTGCACCATTGTTCCCCGTTCATTCCGTTTAAACTCTTCCCGTATCGATAGGGAACACCCGTTTATGCAACGCGCCGCATTACTTGAACTCGAAGCATTCGGCTCGCCTACTCTTTCCGATCAGGCGCAAATGCCTTTCACAACCGTAAAAATAGGCCCGGGGGCCTCGGAACGTTCCCATACTGCCGGAGAATACATCGATAAAGAAGAGATACGCAAGGCCATAACCTTGTACATACGATTACTCGACGGTTTGAAACTTTGAATAACTCCTGATAATGTCAAACCGAAGCATCTGCAAGGAATCTCATGCACTCTATTGATTGAGATTCTTCATTTCACTTCG
>URHG01000069.1 GCA_900547555.1 uncultured Porphyromonadaceae bacterium
AGTCAGCCATGATTACGGCATTTACCACTGCACGCGTAATGGCAAGCATCAGCGGCACATTCCGCAACATTCCCGATCCGGCGCCTTTACCGGCCACTTTCTTTACCGGACAACCGAAATTCAAATCGATAATATCGGGACGAGCCTCTTCGCAAATACGTGCGGCCTCGACCATCGAGTCGACATCGCGACCGTAAATCTGTATTGCCACAGGTCGTTCGGCATCGCTTATCGACAACTTGGCCTGCGTCTTATCGACCGCCCGTATAAGTGCATCGCTCGACACGAATTCCGTTGTTACCATATCTGCGCCGAATTCCTTGCACAGAAGCCTGAAAGGCGCATTGGTTACGTCTTCCATCGGAGCCAGAAACAAGGGGCGGTTTCCCAAATCGATCGAACCGATTTTCATCTGCAAACGGTTATAAGGTTGAAACGCAAAATTAGCATATTTCCCGCATACCCGCCGCACAAACCGGCTGTTTTTCGTAAATACCGGAGTACTTGTTTCTGGAAGAAATCTTCAAATCATCGTAAAATACGGGTTCATGACAACCATATCCTTTTTTTTATTACTTTTGCAACGCACAAATAGCGTACTATACGCGCAAAAAGAAATATAACGATGGACTACAATTTCAGAGAAATCGAGCAGAAATGGCAACAGTACTGGAAAGATAATCACACCTACCGGGTTACGGAAAACCGCCAAAAACCCAAATTCTATGTGCTGGACATGTTTCCCTATCCTTCCGGTGCCGGACTGCACGTAGGACACCCCCTCGGATATATCGCTTCGGATATCTATGCCCGCTTCAAACGCCTCAAAGGCTTCAACGTACTGCACCCTATGGGTTACGACGCTTACGGGTTGCCCGCCGAACAATATGCCATACAGACGGGACAACACCCCGCCATCACCACCGAAAAGAATATCAACCGCTACCGGGAACAACTCGACAAGATAGGATTCTGTTTCGACTGGGACCGAGAGATACGCACATGCGACCCCGAATATTATAAATGGACGCAATGGGCTTTCATACAGATGTTCAACAGTTACTACGACTACGATGAGCAGAAAGCCCACCCCATCAATGCTCTGGTGGAAGCCTTCGAGACGAACGGAACCGAAGGCGTACATGCAGCCTGCACCGAAGAACTTTCTTTCACCGCCGACGAGTGGTGCGCCATGAGCGAGGAAGAACAACAGAAAACCCTGCTCAACTACCGCATCGCCTACCTCGGCGACACGATGGTGAACTGGTGTCCCCAACTGGGAACCGTACTGGCCAACGACGAAGTGAGTGAAGGCGTATCGGTACGCGGCGGATACCCCGTCGAGCAAAAAGTGATGCGTCAGTGGTGCTTGCGGGTATCGGCCTACGCCCAACGTCTGCTCGACGGCCTCGATACCATCGATTGGAGCGACTCACTCAAAGAGACCCAGCGTAACTGGATAGGTCGCTCCGAAGGTGCTGAAATGGAATTCAAGGTCGTCGGTTCCGATGTTACCTTTACCATCTTCACAACACGTGCCGACACGATTTTCGGCGTTACGTTCATGGTTCTCGCCCCCGAAAGCGAATATGTGGCGCAGGTAACGACACCCGAACAAAAAGCAGCCGTCGATGCTTACATCGACCAAATCAAACACCGTACCGAACGCGAACGCCTCATGGATAGAAGCGTAAGCGGTGTCTTCTCGGGCGCATACGCCGTCAACCCGCTCAATGGGAAAGAAATACCCATTTGGATAAGCGATTATGTATTGGCCGGTTACGGTACGGGTGCCATCATGGCCGTACCCGCACACGACAGCCGCGACTATGCTTTCGCCAAACACTTCGATTTGCCGATCGTACCCCTTATCGAAGGCTGCGACGTCTCGGAAGAGAGTTTCGACGCCAAAGAAGGCATCATGATCAACTCCTGCGGAAACGGACTCGACCTCAACGGACTTACCGTAAAAGAGGCGATCGCCAAGACCAAAGCCTTTATCAAGGAAAAAGGCATAGGCCGCGTAAAAGTCAACTACCGGCTGCGCGATGCCATTTTCAGCCGCCAGCGTTACTGGGGCGAACCGTTCCCGGTCTACTACAAAAACAACCTCCCCTATATGCTCGACGAGAGCCGCCTCCCGCTGTTGTTGCCGGGAGTAGACAAGTTCCTCCCCACCGAACAGGGAGAACCGCCTCTGGGCCGGGCAAAAAACTGGGAAACCGAAGACCATTATCCGTTGGAATTGTGCACCATGCCGGGATTTGCCGGCTCATCGGCCTATTACCTCCGCTATATGGATCCCCACAATGATGCAGCCCTCGTATCGGAAGATGCCGACACTTATTGGCGTAATGTCGATCTCTATGTCGGAGGAACCGAACATGCTACGGGACACCTCATTTATAGCCGATTCTGGAACAAATTCCTGTACGATTTGGGATTTGTTTGCGAAGACGAACCATTCAAGAAGCTCGTCAATCAGGGCATGATACAAGGTCGGTCAAACTTTGTGTACCGTATCAAAGACACCAATACTTTCGTCTCGTATAACCTCAAAGGCCAATACGAAACGACTCCCATACATGTAGATGTAAACATCGTAAGCAACGATATTCTCGACGTAGAGGCTTTCCGCAACTGGCGACCCGATTATAAAAATGCCGAGTTCATACTCGAAGACGGCCGTTACATCTGCGGCTGGGCCGTAGAAAAAATGTCGAAATCGATGTACAACGTCGTCAATCCCGACGACATCGTAGAACGCTATGGAGCCGATACGTTGCGCCTCTATGAAATGTTCCTCGGGCCTATCGAACAAAGCAAGCCGTGGGATACCAATGGTATCGACGGTGTACACCGTTTCTTGAAAAAATTCTGGAATCTTTTCTTCGACGGCGACCAACTTGCCGTTACCGACGGCAAGCCTTCGAAAGAGGAACTCAAAAGCCTGCACAAACTCATCAAGAAAGTAAGCGGCGACATCGAGACATTCTCCTACAATACATCGGTAAGCGCCTTTATGATATGTGTCAATGAATTGTCGGCACTGAAATGTCGTAACCGCCATATTCTCGAACCGATTGTCGTACTACTCGCACCTTTCACTCCTCATCTCAGCGAAGAGTTATGGCACGCTTTGGGGCACAACACGACCGTATGCGATGCCCAATGGCCTGCCTATAACGAAGAATACCTCAAAGAAGATACCGTCAATTACGCCATATCGTTCAACGGGAAAGTACGGTTCAATCTCGAATTTCCGGCCGAAGCACCCCGGGAAGAGATAGAAAAAACAGTACTCGCCCACGAAAATTCGGCAAAATGGCTCGACGGGAAAACTCCTAAAAAGATTATCGTCGTACCGGGTAAACTCATCAATATCGTAGTGGGATAACACCCGATCAATACTTTCTTCCCCAAAAGGTTGTACTCCATGAGGTATAGCCTTTTTTATTTTCATTGCAAACGGAAGTACAATCTCTTGCTCCCATAGATAGACCCCACCCCATAAAAAGACAACGCAGGTTATAAACCCGATGGGAAGTTCCATCGAGTTTATAACTTTTATTTGTAGATGACCATGCGTAATTGTCATGCAGAGCGACAGTACACATCTTTTTCCAAGAAGGTGTTTTGTATGGGTAGATTCCTCGTACAAGCATGTCATTCTGACGACCGCAGGGAGGAAGAATCTCCACCAAAGCCCCGGAAACATAAGATTGCATACGCTCGGAATGACACATTCGAGCAGTAGCAAAACATTTCCACCCAAGCGAATAAAAAGGCGAGATTCCTCGTCGGCCTACCGGCCTCACTCGGAATGACAAACAGGTAGCTGCCCTCAAAAGCCTCTTGTCATTCTGAATGGAACAGCGTGAAGTGAAGAATCTCTTTCCAATGGTCCATTCTCATCGACGCCCTGTTTACTTCAAATAAGAAGCCTTACTAATAGACCAAAATATCGAAAATTTTATAATCGGGTACATAACATATCGAATATCGCCAACCAGCCTCTTCAAAAGAAAACAACTGATTGGTTACATCTTTTTTGTAAACCTTATCGATTCCAAGAATTTTATTTTTTAATCCTATCAAATCACTCAACGATTCCGAACAGATTTCACATTTCCTAAGAGGAGTATCTATCGGCAGTCCTATGATAAAATAATGTTTTTTCCTGTTATAACAAACACTATTTTCGCCGTATTTATGAAATTCCTGTACAATACTATCTTTCGAAGCGGGAAGAAGAGCCAAATGACAATCTTTTCCTTCTGACTTAAATCTGGAAAAAGCCCTGACAGACCAGTCTTCAAACGTAACTAAATAAGTATATCGTTTTGCCAAATAATTAGACGAAAACTTACTTAGCGTTTCGATATAACTATCATTTATCACAATCCCACTTACCACCTCGCTATTATTCAAAGCCGTAGCCTCTTTCCATGCGATTTTTCTATAATGCAAGATAGGAATGTACGATAACAAAAACAAAATAATAAAAGTCAGAGCAATTGCTTTACGATACTTATATATACCAGAACAATAACCATAGAGTATTTTTACAATGAGAATCAATGAAAATAATTCTATACATGTCAACTGCCGCTCTCCCATATATGTAATGAATACTATCACAGCAGCATTGAAAAATATTGTCAGATAGTAAAAGAGATTTTTATGGAAAAATACCATAAACTCCTCCCTATCCTTTATAAACAAGAGCACTGATCCCCAAACAGCCAGATTTAACAGCTTGGAGTCGAAAAACAGATAAGCTCCTCGGATAATATAGTCTGTAATCAGGCTGTCATCGGTATAATCATTCATTCTGGTAAAATTTCCCGGAGCGAGCGTAACAATGGCCGTACCTACCCAAAAACCTAAGACTAGCGATAAAACATATCCTCTAAACTCTTTCCGATGGAAATAATAATAAACCAAAAGTGCTCCACTCACCCCGATAGAGAAACTCTCTTGCAAACTGCCCACAACCAACGCCAAGAAAAACAGCAAAACATTTAACCACCGTCCGTAGAAAAAATCGGTATGTTTTACTTTCTCATACAGCACAACAAACCATACTATCGCACAAGATGTCCATAAATAATTTACCGTCATGGCGACGGAACCCAAAAATATCTCTCCGGGATAGGGCATTAGAAAAAAGAGAAGAAATAATACCAAAACACCATCGGTAGAGCGAAAACCGAACTCATTTCGAATCAATTTTACCAAGCCGACAATTAAGGATGTAAATACTACAGAATTGAAAATTTTGAAAACTTCCATTCCCGCAATTCCACAAAAATATGAGACCAAAGTATGTACAAAAAAACGTCCGCTCCATCTCATATAATCCTCCATTTGAAAAATCATGGCATCTTTCAGTGAATGCATGGGATAATATGAATCACCTACCTGCATGAAACTATATACCCAATCATCTCCGATCAGATAGCTATAACTATTCAAGATATAAAATGCTACAAAACAAATGAATATAAAAATATAATCATTCATTTTAGAGGGCTTACTCCATCTATCATATTTAATTAGTTTATTACCAATCATATAAACAATTTTCTTATCATACAATTACATTGCAAAATTATATATTATAACCTCACAAA
>URHG01000070.1 GCA_900547555.1 uncultured Porphyromonadaceae bacterium
TATTAAGTCGTTTAGCGTCATTTCACCCGTTTTTCGAGGTTATTCCAGAGATTTTCTGTAATTTTTCATATATGATATTGTTTTTTCCATTCAAAATAAAGTCTATTTTTTGTCATCAATTTTATACCGGTCGAAATCGATATTTCCCGAAATCTGTTCGAGATCGGACTGAGCCGAGAGATAATCGTGTATGGCCTGATAATAGGAAAGACGCGAAGAGGCCAAAGCCAAATTGGCATCATCGAGCTCGATAACGGTAGCCGCACCGACTTCAAACTTCTTCTGCATGATAAGATAGGCTTTCTCGGCCTGACGTACCCCTTCTTTGCTCGAAACGACTTGCTTGATAGATGCCCTTATATTATCCATTGCCGCCGTAAGTTGCATACGCAGGTTACGTTCGAGATTCGTCCGCTGGTATTGCATTTCATTATAGGCGATGCGGGCCTGTTTGCCTTTGTAGTAACGCGTCCCTCCATTGAAAATGGGTATCGACAGCGATACTCCCACGTAAGAATAAGGCGTCCACCTGAAATCTTGAAAAATACCTCCGTTACTCATCGACGACCATGTGTACGAACCGACAAAAGCCAACGTAGGTGCCCACGACATATTTTGGGTTTTCAGCGCTTGTTTCAAATAAGCACTCTGCAAATCGATTTGCCGCAAACTGGTATTTTGCGATAATGAAGTATCGGGCTGCAACATATCGGCATACATAGTCTCTTCATAATCGGACAAACGGGTAGCCAAACCGATACGTAACTCGGAATCAAGCCCCAAAAGCACTTTCAAATTCAGTTTGGACAATCTCAACGCATTTTCTGCCTGCAAAAGCGAGGGTTCGAGATTGCGAACAGCCACATCGGCTCTCAAAACATCATACTCCGAGGCCGTTCCCTGCTCATACTTATGCCGGTAAGTATCGGCATTTACCCGAGCGTTATCGTAACTCTGCCGCAAAACTTCATAAGAATCATAAGCCATAAGTATGGAGTAATAGGCCTTTTTCACCTGATCGACCATAGAAAGTCGGGAAGAACGGGCACTTTCGAGCGATTGTTCGAGTTGCACCGCCGATAATTTCAGACTTTTCCAAAGCGCCGGAGCTATAATAGGTAAAGAGAGGGAAAAGCCGGTAGACCAAGAATTGTCGAGCCCGACTTCCAGACCATCGTCCATACCGGGCATGTCCATATACATGACCTGTTTTTTCAACGTACGCGAATAAGAACCCGAATAATCAATCGTCGGCAACAAGCCTCCGATCGTCTCACGACGGGCATAGTCGGTACGTTTTATTTCCATATCGGACACGATTATCGTCGGATTCTCACTGAGTGCTATGGTTATAGCCTGATCGAGAGAAAGAGTTATCGAATCGGTCGACTGGGCTGTCGCGCTTCTTCCGATACACAAAAGTATCGCCACCGCGCACAGTCCCAAACAATTTTTTTTTCTCATTTCGGATTTCAGGTTTGGTTATTTTAAAGAAAGAGCCGAAAAGCCCTTATCACATAATATTACATAATCGGAAGCAGTATATGCAAATACCCCTCGCAAAAGTCTGCTTTTTTCGCGAATAACGAAATTCTATATAGTCAAATATATATACGAAATGTCGCTTCTCCCGAAGTCTGCCCATTCAAGAGCAGAACCGGAACGTGCACCATCAATTAAAATCGGTATTTGCAAAATATCGTTCGATGATTTTCAACCCTTTTTCGGTAGCGATACCGCGTATAAAAGTTTTAAAAATCATTTCGAAAGTCTCCATAAATGTAAATTCCACCGTACAGATTTCGTCAAGGCTGAAAAGAATATCGAATTTTGTAGAAAGGAGCTGCCCGACAATATCGCAACGACAATCCTGCAAAATAACACCTTCGGCCTGCCCTTGCTCGAGAATATGCCTCATGCTCTCGGCCTGATAAGACCTCTCATCGTCGAACATGCGGGAAACTTGCGGGTGATAACGTTTCAGATCGGTAAAATAATTTCGGTTGACATTGCGCATACGCTTCCATTGGATCATAAACACTTCGAGAAGAAACTCCAATGCATTATCCACTTTCTGGGCTACCTCCAACGACATTTTTTCTATCTCACGGCGATTCCACGTCAAACATTCGAGCAAAAGCTGATCTTTATCTTTAAAAAGCTCGTACAAAGTCCGTTTTGAAATACCTACCTGAGAAGCGATATAATCCATCGTTATGGATTTGATTCCATGTCGCAGAAAAAGAGCAAATGAAGTCTCGATAATTCGTTGTTTCAGATCGTTGGTCATTATGTAGAAAATCTATATTATCAGGCAAAGATAGGGAGAAAACGTAACGGAAGGCAAAAGTTTTCATTTATTTATAATGTATATTGTTAATTCATGTAAAACCCCAACCAAACTTCTCAAAGGAACACCCGGATAAACACATGACAATGCAACACAAATCGACATGTAAAACAGATAAATTATCGCCCTATACGACTTTTCAACATAATATTGTTTAAAAATTGTGTTTTTCGATACTATTTCCCAATATAATTTCTTATATTTGTATAGCTGAAATTTGGCCCGACAGAAAATCGGGTATTTACATTTCAATCCTTTATATCTTTTATTATGGCAAAAGTTACCAAAGAAGCCGCCCTGCGCTACCACAGCGAAGGACGCCCGGGAAAAATAGAAGTAATCCCAACCAAACCTTACAGTACACAAATGGATCTCTCGCTCGCCTATTCTCCGGGCGTAGCCGAGCCGTGTCTCGAAATCGAAAAAGACGCTCAAACAGCGTATGAATATACATCGAAAGGAAATCTCGTCGCGGTTATATCGAACGGAACGGCCGTATTGGGTCTCGGCGACATAGGCGCATTGGCCGGAAAACCGGTTATGGAGGGCAAGGGGCTGCTCTTCAAAATTTTTGCAGGCATCGATGTTTTCGACATCGAAGTCAATGAAAAAGATCCCGAAAAATTCATACAAGCCGTAAAGGCCATCTCTCCGACATTCGGCGGCATCAACCTCGAAGACATCAAAGCTCCCGAATGCTTTGAAATCGAAAACCGACTGAAAGCCGAACTGGATATTCCTGTCATGCACGACGACCAGCACGGAACAGCCATCATCTCGGGTGCCGGACTGCTCAACGCTCTCGAAATACAAGGTAAAAAAATCGAAGACGTACGTATCGTCGTAAACGGGGCCGGAGCTTCGGCCGTCTCCTGCACCAAGCTCTACATCATGCTGGGAGTAAAACCCGAAAATGTCGTGATGGTCGACAGTAAAGGTGTCATCAACGATAAACGTACCGACCTCAACGAGTCCAAGAAACAATTTATCACCCATCGCGATATACACACGCTGGCCGATGCCATGAAAGGAGCCGATGTGTTCCTCGGTCTTTCCCGCGCCGACGTACTTACAACGGAAATGGTACAGTCGATGAACGAGCGTCCTATCGTCTTCGCGTTGGCGAACCCCAATCCCGAAATCGCCTACGATAAAGCCAAAGCCTCGCGTCCCGATTTGATTTTTGCTACCGGACGCTCGGATTATCCCAATCAAATCAATAACGTTTTGGGATTCCCCTATATTTTCCGGGGAGCTCTCGACGTACGGGCTACATGCATCAATGAAGAAATGAAACTGGCTGCCGTCTATGCAATCGCCGACTTGGCAAAAAAACGCGTACCGGACGTCGTGAATGCCGCTTACGGGTTGGAGTGCATCAGCTTCGGTCCCGAATACATCATACCCAAAGCTCTCGACCCGCGCTTGCTTACGACCGTTGCTCCCGCCGTAGCCAAAGCCGCCATCGAATCGGGTGTTGCCCGTAAAAAAATCGAAGACTGGACGGCCTACCAAACCAAGCTCGAAGCCCTCATGGGATACGACAACAAGATGTTGCGTAACTTTACCGACATGGCCAAGCAGTCTCCCAAACGAGTGGTATTTGCCGAAGCCAACCACGTCAATATGCTTACGGCCGCCGTTACAGCATATCAAGAAGGTATATGCCACCCGATCCTATTGGGTAATGCCGACTTTATCAAAAACCTCGCTTGTGATCTCGGCCTCAGTCTCGACGGCATCGAAATCATCAACTTGCGAAGCGGAGCCGAAGCCGAACGCCGTCATCACTATGCCAAGATACTGGCCAACAAACGACAAAGAGAAGGGATCACTCCCGACGAAGCGAATGAAAAAATGTATGACCGCAACTATTTCGGTATGATGATGGTAGAATGCGGCGATGCCGATGCTTTCATTACCGGTACTTATACCAAATACACCGAAACGATACAAATTGCCAAAGATGTTATCGGAATACGGGAAGGGCACACCCATTTCGGAGCCATGCACATCATCACGACTCCCAAAGGTACATTCTTCTTGGCCGACACGCTTATCAACCGACACCCCAATACCGAGACACTCGTCGACATTGCCAAACTCTCGAACGAGACGCTTAAATTCTTTGCTCAGGAGCCAAAAATCGCCATGCTCTCCTACTCGAACTTCGGTGCCGACAAAGTCGGCAGCCCGGCATTGGTACATGAGGCTGTCTCCATTATGCAAAAAGAATATCCCGACTTGGCTATCGATGGAGAAATGCAGGTACACTTCGCGCTCAACAAAGAGTTGCGTGACCGCACATTCCCATTCAGCCGACTGGCCGGAAAAGATGTAAACACACTCATCTTCCCCAACCTCAGCTCGGCAAACTCGGCATACAAGCTACTGCTCGAAATGGGTATAGGCAACTCTATCGGCCCGATACAAATGGGACTCAACAAACCGATTCACTTCACCGATATAGAAAGTTCACCCCGCGACATCGTCAACTTGACGACCGTCGCCGTAGTCGATGCTATCGTTCAAGAAAAAATCGGAAAGAAATAAGCCTCCTTTATCCGAATAAAAGCAAAAAGCCCCGGGTTTATCTCGGGGCTTTTTGCTTTTCCTACATTCGCAGTCAAAATATCAATATCAAAAAGAAAGGGGGGACAGAATCTGTCCCCCCTTTCTTTTTGACAAACCTTTTTATGAACGCGGTGCAAAGCGCAATTCTTTTCCCCGACATGAAGGCTCGACCTGACCGTTTTGAAATGCAATGACTCCATTGACAAACGTCTTGTCGATTGTAACAGGAAACGTATGATTCATAAACGGCGACCAACAACATTTCGTCAAAATATTCTCAGGCGTAACGCTGTAAGATTTTTTCGGATCGACCAGCACCATATCGGCATAGTAACCGGGACGGATAAACCCTCTACGGT
>URHG01000071.1 GCA_900547555.1 uncultured Porphyromonadaceae bacterium
CTCGGTAGAGACCGACTCGTCGGGTCGTGCGTCGGTGATGTTTTACAACAACAGTACGGAGCACGGGTTGGATATTTCGGTCGAAACCCTTTCGCCCGACGGTGTTCCCGGCGCGTATAAATAGGTATAAAAAGTTCGGTTTTATGTGCAGGATTGTATGTTCCATTTTTATCATGGCCTTGTTTTTGTCGTGTACTCCGGCCGCAAAGACACGATACGAGCGGATGAAGCAGGATTTGGTGGAGTATTACGATGAGATAGGAGAGACCGAAAAAGTCGCGGCGGCGGAATATCTTTTGGCCGGTGCTTACAGGCATGGATATTACGGCGGTGGGGCAATCGATATTTACCGGGAAAAAATAATGTCGCTCGATGTTCCCTGCCGGAAAGACAGCCTGACCCGGGCTTGGGAGATGGCTTGCGACTTGTCGCAGGAGGAAGTTGTCCGGATATGTGATACGGCATTTCTCGATACGGCGTTTTTGCGTGAAAATATCGAAGCAGCTTTTGCCGCTTGGAGAGAAGCCCCTTGGAACGATGAAATAACGTTCGACCAGTTTTGCGAATATATATTGCCGTACAGGGTTTCTGATGAGATACTTCGGTCTCATACGCGCAGCATATTGCGAGAGAAGTATTTGCCGCTGATCGAAGGGTGTACCGATTGGCTCGACGCATTCGAGATTATCTATAATCATTTGATGGTCTATATACAGAAAAAAAGTATGGACTGTCCCTATACGATAGATCCTCTCACGACAGAATATGTACGACAAGCCGATTGCAAACAGCGCTGTATCTTGATCGTTTCGGTATTGCGTTCGTTGGGTATTCCGGCTACGGTAGATCGGGTCTTGAACTGGGCCAATTACAGCACTTTGGGCCATGAATGGGTCGTAGCTGTCGATAGGAAAGGAAATACCTACTCGATTGCCGATAAGGATTCTGTCGCTCGTATGGGAAATCCGGTCGATGCGGGAAAGTTTGCCGTGAAGTATCTTCCTGAAAATGATGAAATGTACGGACAGCGTGCATGTGAAGAAAAGAAGGCGGCAAAGGTCTATCGGCAGAAATTTTTGAAGAAGGGGGAGCAAGGAGGTATCTCGCAAAGTATTCTCGAAGATGTATCGGCAACGTATGGTCTCGATGCATCGTTGACGGTAGAGATACCGGCCGGTGTAAACACCCGGCATTTTCATCTGTGTACTTTTTTGTCGGGCAGCGGTTGGACGCCTGTCGCCGTATCGGTATCGTACGGCGGCGAAGTAACATTCGACCATATAGGGAAAGACATCGTCTATCTGGTGGGGTATTACGATGACGACAGTATGGCTCCGGTCGGGAATCCGTTCTGGTTGAGACCCGATGGAAGCAAGCAGGAACTTGTTCCCGATATGATACACACCGATACAATGACACTCTATCGTAAATATCCGGTTACATCGGTATGGGCAGGACGTTGGGGCGACATGATAGGCTCTACGATAGAGGGGAGCCGGTATGCCGATTTCCGAACAGTCGATACTCTGTTCCTAATAGATAAAATGCCCTGTGGAAAGGTGTGCCTGCCTCTTGATACACATCGGAAATATCGCTATGTGCGGTATCGTTCGGCGATGAAAGATTATTTGGCACCGCTCAGGGAACTGATGTTTTTCGAGTCGTGCAACGATACGTTTCCCTTGTCGGGGAATCCTATCGGGTACAATGTATTGGGACGGAATATTCATCAGGCGTTCGACGGCGATTTGACGACGGTATTTTCTGTAAAAAGCAAGAGCAAGGAATATTGGGTGGGGTTGGATTTGGGAATTCCGAAGAGAGTCTCATCGGTCGTCTTTTATCCGAAGAACGACGATAACGACATCGTAGTCGGGGAGTTGTATGAGCTTTACTATTACGATAAGGGATGGCACAGTGCAGGATGCCGTACCGCCGAAACCGAATCGTTATCGTTTACTGCTCCTCGCAACGCTTTGTTGTGGTTGAGAAATCTGTCGAAAGGAAAAGAGGAACGTATTTTCTTATATCGGGACGGTGTGCAGATGTGGTTCTGAGAGGAGCGGACTTGAAGAGGATTGAGATGAAAATTGAAGAAACAGAGGAAAATGAGTGTATTCCTGTCTTTGATAATTGGTAATGCGGAGTAATAATTTTCATGACTTTGGGGCAATGAGTAAAAGATTGTGTTTGATGACGTTGATTTTTATAGGATTGTTTTTTGTCGTTTTATCGTGCGGCAGAGATCGGTCGGGCGATTATGGTCGAGTTGTCGAAGAGTGGGTCGGCCGGGAAATAGCCTTCCCCGAAGATCCTGTTTTCACGGTATATCTGAAAGATACGGTTCCCGTGAATTGTAATGTTGGTAATTATAAAATCATTTCTTATATCGACTCGTCGGGTTGCGTAAGTTGTAAATTGCAGTTGGCAAAATGGAAAGAGACGATGGCCGAACTCAATGAGGCTGCCGGTTATGACCTGACATATCTTTTTTTCTTCAACCCGCAGGATATTCGGGAGTTGGGTTTCCTTCTCCGTAGAGATGAATTCGATTATCCCGTATGTATCGATGCCGATGACGAGATGAATCGTCTGAATCGGTTTCCCGGAGAGTATGCACTGCAAACGTTTCTTGTCGATACCGGTAATCGGGTCGTGTTGGTTGGTAACCCGATTATGAATGTGAAGGTAAAACAATTGTATAAGGAGCGGATTTCGACCAAAACATCTCGGGAGTCCGTGCGGACAGAAGCCGATATATCTTTGTCTAAAATCGATTTCGGAGAAATCGCGTATGGGTCGGCTGGTAAACGTACCGTGTATTTGAGAAATACGGGAAAATCACCGTTGGTCATTCTCGATTATGTGGCATCTTGCGGTTGCACGACGGTCGATTATGAGAAACGTCCGGTTTTACCCGGTGATTCTTTGGAAATCAATATACGGTTCGATGCCGATGAGTACGGCCCTTTCCGTAAAACATTGAGAATATATGCCAATATACCCTCTTCGTCTGTTTCGATATTATTGATGGGAGAGGTAAAAAAGACGTTCCATTAGTCGCATGTTGTTACAAGTCGAGCATTCCGATGGTTTGCCCTATCTCTTCGGTACGGGAGCAATAGCTGTTGTCTGTTGTCTGCTGGGCATCTGTTTCGGTCGATACCGATGGCATAAGGCCGTCGTTGGACTAATCGCCGTATTTTTACTTTTGAGTGCTGTGTACGAGGGAATTTACGGTTTATTGCAGATTTACGGGAATGGCTTTGTACGTCATCGGTTGTATCCTCTTACGGGGACATTTTTCAACCCGGCCCCTTATGCCGGGTGGCTGGCGGCGATTTTACCGTTGAGCCTTTATTATATGCTCTATTTCAGGACGCGGAAAACCGAAAAGCCGATTTATCGGTATTGCTATGTGGTACTGTCGTGCATAACCTTTTTCATTGTGTGCCTGTTGCCCGCTACGATGAGCCGCACGGCTTGGTGTGCAGCGGTAATATCTTCTTTGTTTGTTTTGGCGTGTGATGATACTGTATATAGATGGGTTCGGGAACATCTGCGGTCGTTGAAGCGTAAAAAATGGCTTGTTTCCATAGCGATAGTTTTTTTGTTTATCCTTTCTCTCGGCGTTTATGGGATAAAAAAAGATTCAGCCGACGGGCGTCTTTTCATTTGGAAAATCTCCCTTGAAGCGATATGGGAGAATCCCCGGGGATATGGAGCCGGAAAATTTGCCGAGGTGTATGGCGAAACGCAGGAAAATTATTTTGCTTCGGGCGATTATTCTTCTCGGGAAGAGTGGGTTGTGGGGTGCCCCGAATATGCGTTTAATGAGTATTTGCGTATCGCTGTCGAGTATGGCGTTATTTTTTTAGGAGTTGTCTTGGCTCTTATGATATATTGTTTATGGGAAGGATTTCGATTCGGTCGCATCGGTTTTTGTGGGGTAATGATTTCTTTATCCGTCTTTTCCTTTGCGTCATATCCGTTTTCTTTGCCCGAATTTTGGTTATTGCTTTTTTTATTGATTATCGCTCTTTTGTACGATACCTCTTTTCGAGGCAAGATTCTTCTTTTGTCGGTATTGTTTTGTGGCGTCGTGTGGGGTGTGAAGGAATACAAGAATATGCGCTCTGTCATACCTGCCCGGGAACAATGGCGGCAGGCATCTTATTTCTATCGTATAGGCGACTACGCCGAAACGGTAGAGGCTTATGCCGGATTGGAGACTTCCTTGCACGATGATTATCGGTTTATGTTTGAGTATGGTCATGCATTGCATAAAATAGGACGTTACGGAGAATCTACTCGGGTTTTGCAGAAAGCGATGGAGTATTCTTGTGATCCTATGATTCTGAATATTATAGGAAAAAATTATCAGGCTTTGGGAGACTATGTTGTTGCAGAATATTGGTATATTCGCTCGGTGCATAGACTTCCCAATCGGCATTATCCTTATTATTTATTGGCAAAGTTGTATGCCGATCCTGCATTTTATCAACCCAACAAGATGCAAAAAATGATAACCATTGTTATCGAGAAAAAGCCAAAAGTTCATTCTTCTGCAATAAACGAAATGCGGGAGGAATTAAGCCGGTTATCTGAAAAAAGTCGTGTAAAATTTTGAATAATAAGGATAAAAGATTAAATTGCGATAGAAAGGCCTCAAATCGGATACGATGATTCGCAAATATATCTTACTCTTGATTATTTTTCTGGGGGTATATACCCCGGAGCAAGCATCTTCCCAGGTAGACAGTTCGATTCTGGGTATGGCGGAGTTGGTGAAAAGTTATAATCATTTCGGGAAGTACAATCCGCAGGAGAAAGTGTATTTGCATTTCGACAACACGG
>URHG01000072.1 GCA_900547555.1 uncultured Porphyromonadaceae bacterium
ACCGTCCCTATCAGTTCTTGTACAAAGAGGGCGATGATTATATATTCATGAATCAGGAAACTTTCGAGCAGCACCCCATTGCCCACGATCTCATTACGGGTGTCGATTTCCTGAAAGAAGAAATGGTTGTGGATGTCGTTTCCGATGCTTCGACCGAGACGGTTCTTTATGCCGAACTTCCGGTAAAAGTCGAACTCGAAGTTACTTATACCGAGCCCGGGTTGAAAGGTGATACCGCAACCAATACCCTGAAACCTGCTACGGTAGAAACCGGTGCTACGGTACGTGTTCCTCTTTTCATCAATACGGGAGAAAAAATCCGTGTAGATACACGTAGCGGAGAGTATATCGAAAGAGCCAAATAATTTTTTTGATATGATTTTTTTCGGAGGTTTTTCCCTCCGGAGATTTATTTCGTGCGACACCCTTACAAAGGTGTCGCATTTTTTTATGGTACTATGTAAAAATAATTTTATCGAAATAGTGGAATTTTGCATTACAAAAGCTATATTTGTAAAAAGATATAGTGCCATGAAATTACGAATACTATCTATTTCTCTTTTTCTCATATTGGTTATAAATCCCCTTCGTTCCCAAACGACAGCCGTCGATAGTTCTATTCTGCAAATGGCGGATTGGGTGAAAGCGTTGAATACGTTTGGGCGCTTTAATCCGCAGGAAAAAGTGTATTTGCATTTCGATAATACGGGATATTACCTCGGCGAGACGATTTGGTTTAAAGCCTATGTCGTTTCGGCTCCGCAGTTGCGGCCTACCGAAATGAGTAAAGTCTTGTATGTCGAGTTACTGACTCCCGAAGGGCGTGTCGTGGAGACTAAAAAGTTGAAGATTGTCGATGGACAATGTCATGGGGAATTTTTGTTGACCGACGGGACGCTTGTAGGCGGATTTTATGAAGTGCGTGCATATACAAGGGTTATGCTCAACTGGGGAGACGACGTTGTCTTTTCTCGGGTTTTCCCGATTTTCGATACGCCGAAGAGGGAGGGCGAGTATGAAATGGAGATGACGAAACGTTCCCGTAGTAAGGCTGTTCCCGAGTATCGGGAGAAATCGCCCAAGACTAATGTCTTGGATCTTGCTTTCTTTCCCGAGGGCGGAGAGATGGTTGCCGGTTTGCCTTCGGTTGTTGCATTCAAGGCAACCGGGAAAGACGGGCAGGGGTGCGATGTAAAGGGCGTTGTACGAGATAAAGCCGGAAATCTCATCACCGAGTTTGCTTCTGAACATCGGGGCATGGGGAAATTTCTGCTTGTGCCTGATGCCGAGACCGCTTATGAGGCCTTTGTTGAATATGGGGGTAAAGAGTATAAATATTTTTTACCCAAAGTCAAACCGCAGGGGTATGCCATGACGGTAAGTAATTTGCGTAAAGATAGGTTGCAAGTACAGTTGCAGCGTACGGCCGATGCTCCCGGGGAGATCGTCGGGGTTACGGTTACGTGTAGGGGAATCGCCTATGCCTTCGATGTAGCCGATATGCGGTCGAAAACGTCGGCCCGATTGCAATTTGCCAAGTCCGAAATACCTTCGGGGGTGGTACAGGTTACGCTATTTAATGCTCGCGGAGAGGTGCTTTCCGAACGGTTGGCATTCCACTATTCTGGGCAGCATATCGGCATAACGGTAGATTCGGTGAAGCCCTTATATAAGCCGTTTGAAGAGATTAATCTCGGATTTAAGGTACGAGATAGTCAGGGTGAGCCGTGTTCTCGGTCTTTTTCATTGGCTGTGCGGGACTATGATAGTGAAGTACCCTCGTTTTATCGAAGTAATATCTTGACGAATTTGTTGCTGGAAAGTGATTTGCGCGGTTATATCGAAGATATTCCCTATTATTTTGAGACCGATGATGTCGTTCATCGCAGTGCTCTCGATTTATTGATGCTGGTGCAAGGCTGGCGACGGTATGAGTGGCGACAGATGGCCGGTGTTGAGCCGTTTTCTCCATTGCATCATGTCGAGGAGGGTATTTTGGTGAAAGGTCAGGTGCTTCGGTATCGCCTGTCCGGCTCCCGTCCGGAACCGGGTGTCGATGTTTCCGTATGGCTGTATTCACCGGAGTTTAATAGTAGCGGTTCTGTAAAAACCGATGATGACGGTCGTTTTGTATTTCTCTCCGATAGTGATGTGTGGGGGCGTTGCGATATGATTTTACGAACTCAGTCTTCCGACAAAAATGGTAAGATGAAGGATCGGGACTTGTTGATAGAACTCGACCGTGTTTTCTCTCCGAAAGCATTGGCGTATTTTTCAGAGGAAACCTCTTTGCCCGATTCCAATCTCAATCGCATAACGTATGTTACCGAAGTGTTTGATGCGCCGGTTAAGGAAGAAAAGCGGCTTTCGATGAGCGAGAAGGTTCATGATCTCGATGAGGTTTCGGTTACGGCACAACAGCGTGGATCTACCGACAGACCGACGGTTATTTACAATGTTTCCGATGAAGAAGATAAACTGATTGATACGCATGATACCGATTATGCCGATGGCATACCGGCTTTGCTCGAGCGTATAAACCCCTATTTTGCCATAAAGAGCGACGATGGCGAAGATATTGTTTGTACGTATAAGAACCGCCCGGTGAAATTTGTTTTCTATGATGCAAATCGATATATGGGCGATTGGGCCGACGCTGCGATGTTGGCCGGTCTCGATATGCCGGTCGAAGGTCGATTGATGCAACAGAGTGCGGATGAAGAAGACGGCGGAATTTCGATGTCCGGCGATTCTGCAAAAAACGAACCTTCCATAAGGGATATATCCAATCACGAAGTGAAAAAAATAGAAATCGTTGAGACGATGAATACGGTCCTTATCAAACTTTACGGATATCCTTATGCCGAGCAGCGAAAAGAAATGAAAGGAATGCGTATGACGACTCTTCAAGGATATTCCGTGCCGCAGGAGTTTTACCATATCGATTACGGGCGGGGAGCTTTGCCCGATAAGCGGGATTTCCGCCGTACGTTGTATTGGAATCCGAATGTGCCGGTAGGTACGGATGGAAGGGCATTTGTCTCTTTTTATAACAGCAATAGTCCGCATCGTTTGAGCATTTCGGCAGAAACATTATCGTCCGACGGCGTTCCGGGAATGCTTGTTCCATAGGGGATTTACCTGTTTTGTTCCGTTATGAAAAGGTTTTTTGCTATTTTCTTGTTTAGCGTTTCTTTTATAGGAAGTGTTATATCCCAGGTAGACAGTTCGATTCTGGGTATGGCGGAGTTGGTGAAAAGTTATAACCATTTCGGGAAGTACAATCCGCAGGAGAAAGTGTATTT
>URHG01000073.1 GCA_900547555.1 uncultured Porphyromonadaceae bacterium
CAAATCGAGAAAACCACGTCGGACTACGACCGTGAGAAATTGCAAGAGCGTCTTGCCAAATTGGCCGGTGGTGTTGCCGTTCTTTATATTGGCGCTGCTTCCGAAGTCGAAATGAAAGAGAAAAAAGATCGTGTAGACGATGCACTGAGCGCAACCCGTGCTGCCATAGCCGAAGGTATCGTTCCCGGCGGTGGTGTGGCTTATATACGTGCCATATCTTCGTTGAACGGTCTGAAAGGCGACAACGAAGATGAAACAACGGGTATTGAAATCATCAAACGCGCTATCGAAGAGCCTTTGCGTCAAATCGTCGCAAATGCAGGTGTCGAAGGTGCAGTTGTCGTTCAGAAAGTAAAAGACGGCAAAGGCGATTTCGGTTACAACGCTCGCACGGGCGAATACGAGAATTTCTTCGCCGCCGGTGTTATCGACCCGGCTAAGGTTACTCGTGTAGCTCTCGAAAATGCAGCTTCTATTGCCGGTATGTTCCTCACGACCGAGTGTGTCATTGCCGACAAGAAAGAAGAAAATGCAGCTCCTGCTGCCGGTATGGCTCCCGGAATGGGAGGTATGGGAGGCATGATGTAATCAACTCTCTATAACAAACAATCAAGAAAACGGGCTGTATGAATTTACAGTCCGTTTTTATTATCAGAGAATAAAGTTTTTATACCTGTATTTTCTTCGTTTCATTGTATCTTTTGATATTGCTCTTTCCCAAATTCTATGTGGAATTTGCTGAATATGAAAAAGGATGCATACCCCCAAAATGGGTATGCATCCTTTTTATAGGAATAATATCGCTGCTTAGCGTATATTGGGATTGATTTTATTCCATTCGCTGATGGCAGGGAGAACACCCATAGCAATAACCTCGTCGCGGAGAGCACAAAGATGTTCATAGCTCTTTTCGAGAGCCGCTTCTTCTTCCGGCGTACCTTTTACCGGTTTCAAATGGCAACCGTCTGCCGTAATATCGGTTTCCCATGCCATCATGATGTGGTCGAACTTATCGTTCGAAACATACGTTCCGGCCGGCCAACGGAAAGGTTTTCCGCCCATAGCGGCTGCGATCATTTCGACCGATACGTAAGCCGGACTTTGGAACGAAGAGCGGCCTCGCAAAGCGATGATATTTGCACCGCCTTTTATGACTTTCTGTTGTATCTCGGCCCATTGCTCTTTCGAGAGCGTATCTGTTCCGATAAGCTCGGCAAGAGGTTTTCCGTTTACTTTCGCCGTAGAGGCAAACACGGCCATTTGCTCGCCGTGTCCGCCATAGGTACGACAATTTTCGACGGAATCCATCGATACGTGGAAATACTTAGCCAATTCACTGCGCAAGCGAGTAGAGTCGAGGGCCGCCAATGTCGTAACCTGAGACGGTTTCAGTCCCGAATGCAAAAGTACGATAAGACCGGTAATATCGGCCGGATTGAAGATGATGACGATATGTTTTACGTCGGGACAATATTTCTTTACGTTTTGTCCGAACTCTTCGGCTATGGCGGCATTCCCTTTCAAAAGGTCTTCGCGGGTCATACCGGCTTTACGGGCTGCGCCACCCGAATTGATGATGTACTTGGCATCGGTAAGAGCCTCCTTGATGTCGGACGTATAAGTGATGTTTACACCCTCGAAGCCGCAATGATACAGTTCTTCGGCTACACCTTCCAACCCCAGGGCATAGGGGTCGTACAAGCAGATATTAGGTGTCAAGTTCATCATAATGGCTGTTTGTGCCATGTTGGAGCCGATCATGCCGGCAGCACCCACAATAGTGAGTTTTTCGTTCGTTACAAATTTCATAGTTTATATTTTTAGTATCCGATTCGAATGATTCGATTTCAAAGATACAAATAATAATCTTAATGAATCGGACGATGAGGCTAATTATCATTAATTATGCTTTTATCAAATTTTTCGCAAAAATGATTTTGTATGATATTATTAAATTATATTTTTTGCATCATAACTAATAAACAAAAATATATGATTATGAAAAAACTCAATTTCGTGTATGTATTATCGCTGATTTGCATGATTGCAACCGTTTTCATCAGCTGTGAAGATGATAAAGAGAATGATGAAAACGTGATTAGTGATGAAAAAATTATAGGTCTTTGGCAATTTTTCTACTCTGATGATGCGGTAGACGGAGGATATGTCGATGATGGAGGATATCTTGATATTAAAGCCGATGGAACTTATGCTTTTTATGCTCAATACACACTCGAACCACCCCACTTGTGGTATGCCGATGAAGAGGGAATCTGGCGGGTTGAAAACAATGAATTTCATATGTTTTATACAGAAAATGATGGAACAGAGGATGTTATTAGTTACCGCATAAAATCTGTATCAGATACGAAATTACGACTTATTGCAAGTTTTATGTATGAAGGTATAGATGTTGAGGAGGCTTACCGCAAGGGAAATATAGAAGATATAGAATTTTTCGATGAAACCTTCTTTGTCGGAGATTGGAGGTGCGTACAGATGACGTATATAAGTTATCCTTCGGGCAAAGAAGAAACTACATATCGGGAAAGCGGTGAGCGTATGGAGGACGCATTTGATGTCAGCCTTAAAAATGACGGAACTTTCTCTGCCCTATTTTTCGATAATAACAATATTTTGGAATCAGGGAGATATTCTATC
>URHG01000074.1 GCA_900547555.1 uncultured Porphyromonadaceae bacterium
GAGATTGCATTTACGGGAAGACTTGCGGACATGCGGCAGCTATGGAGTATAACGGCGACGTGTATGCTTGCGATCATTTTGTTTTTCCCGAGTATAAGTTGGGCAATGTCTACACCCATACATTGGTGGAAATGCTTTATGGGGAACGGCAGCAACGTTTCGGCAGGAGTAAAACCGATGCATTGCCTTCGTCGTGTCGTTCTTGCGAATATATGTTTGCTTGTTACGGCGAATGTCCCAAGAACCGTTTTGTGTATACCACTCCCGATGGGGAGGGAGAAAATTATCTTTGCGAGGGTTATTATCGCTATTTTCATCATGTGGCGCCTTATATGGATTTTATGAAAGCCGAGTTGCTTGCCGGTCGACCTCCGTCGAATGTGATGCAGGTTGTGGAGCAAATAAAAAAACACAATCCTTTCTATAACAGATAGTTTGTTGTAATAAATAAAATGAATATATAAAGAAAGAAAATTATGATTGAGGATAATGTGATCAAGGTACAGTATTATCATTCTCCTTGTGGAGATTTGATACTCGGGTCATACGGGAATAAACTTTGTTTGTGTAATTGGGTGATCGAGAAACATCAAGGCAGGGTGGATAAAAGATTGCAAAGCCTGTTGAATGCCGATTACGAAACACATGCCTCGGATATTACACAGGAAGCTGCCCGGCAACTGGACGAATATTTTGAACGGAAACGGACGACGTTCGATATACCGTTATTGTTTGCAGGTACCGATTTTCAAAAAAAGGTATGGCGTGAGTTGTTGGAAATACCCTATGGGCAGACGCTTTCTTACGGAGAAATGGCTCGACGGCTCGGATTGCCGAAAGCTGTCCGTGCGGTGGCGAATGCGAATGGAGCAAATGCAATTTCCATCTTTGCTCCTTGCCATCGGATTATCGGGAGCAATCGATCCCTTACGGGGTATGGCGGCGGGATTGAAGCCAAAAAATTCTTGTTGGAATTGGAACAAGAGAGAACACTCGGCGTGTTTCGCTGTTTTTTATAAAAGTCAATGTTTCGGATATTAGAAAATTTGGCTACTTTTGTGGGGTAAAGATGTGAATTATGCCGGTAATACTCAATATAGAAACATCGACCGATGTCTGTTCGGTTGCTTTGACTTGCGACGGTCAGGTCGTTTTCAACAAGGAAAACCATGAAAGTATGTCGCATGCGTCGTCTTTGGGCGGATATGTTCAGGACGCGTTGTCGGTAGCAAAGAGTCATCGTCTTGCGATCGATGCGGTTGCCGTGAGTCGGGGTCCCGGTTCTTATACCGGTTTGCGTATCGGTGTCTCCGAGGCGAAGGGGCTTTGTTTCGGTCTCGATGTCCCTCTCATTGCCGTCGATACGCTGGCTGTGATGGCTTGTGCGGTCATGTTTAAGAAAGACATCGATGAAGACGCTTTGCTGTGCCCTATGATCGATGCCCGCCGTATGGAAGTGTATTCGGCAGTGTATGATCGGGCATTGAATCAGGTCAAACCTGTTTCGGCCGAGATTATCGATGAAAATTCTTATGCAGATATTTTGACCCGAAAACCGGTCATCTTTTTTGGTAACGGTGCCGGGAAATGTCGTGATGTGATAACCGGCGACAATGCCCGTTACATCGACAGTATATGTCCGTTGGCCGCCGATATGCTGGCCCTCTCTGAGATGGCTTTTCGTAATTCCCGCTTTGAAAATGTCGCTTATTTCGAACCGTTCTATCTCAAAGAGTTCGTTGCCACGAAACCTAAAAATAAAGTCCTTTCTAATGAATAACCGATTACATGGAACAAGAAGATTTACTCGCTTATAATACCCAGAAAAAAAAACTTATCCTTCCCGAATACGGTCGCAATGTGCATCGTATGATAGAATATTGCATGAGCCTTGAAGATCGGGGCGAACGTACCCGATGTGCCAATGCAATCGTGAATATTATGGGAAATTTGTTCCCTCATTTGCGTGATGTCGATGATTTCAAGCATAAATTGTGGGATCATCTGGCGATCATGTCCGATTTCAAACTGGATATAGATTATCCCTATGAGGTCATCAAGAAAGAGAACCTCAACGATAAACCCGACTGCGTACCGTATACCAACTCTTTTATGCATTATCGTCATTACGGAAAGTTGCTCGAAAAGATGTTGCAGAAGTGGCGGGAGATGCCCGAAGGGGAAGAGAGGGACCGCTTGATCGTGTACTTGGCCAATCACATGAAGAAGGCGCTTACGGCATGGAACAAAGAAGCTGTCGACGATGAGAAAATTCTCAAAGATATAATGGAATACACACATCATGAAGTACCGCTTACGCTCGAGCAACTTCATCTGAAAGATGTGCCGAAAGAAAATGTGCAGCGAAAAAATAAAAATAACGGAAGAAAAGCGGGAAGATAACCGCTTTTTTTGTATCTTAACCGAAAATTCACTCACATGGCATCATTCGTTATAGAAGGTGGCCGCCGCATGCACGGCGAGCTTATACCGCAAGGTGCTAAAAATGAAGCCTTGCAGATATTGTGCGCTACGTTACTTACCCCCGAGACGGTAGAAGTTTATAATTTGCCCGACATTCTCGATGTCAACAATCTTATAAAACTGTTGCGGGATCTGGGGGTGGAAACGACAAAAATCGGTGAAGGTTC
>URHG01000075.1 GCA_900547555.1 uncultured Porphyromonadaceae bacterium
CTCGGTAGAGACCGACTCGTCGGGTCGTGCGTCGGTGATGTTTTACAACAACAGTGTGGAGCACGGGTTGGGTATTTCGGTCGAAACCCTTTCGCCCGATGGTGTCCCGGGAGTGTATAGACCCTAAACAGTCATTGAAAAGGGGATAGCTGTAACATAAATTTTCAACATGTCGTATCGCTATTTCTATGGGAAAACAGCTTTTGATTTTATAAAATATTGCAATATATTGTATGTGGAAAATTATAAATTTATTATCAGAATATTTTGAATTATAAAATTATTTTATTATAATTGCGAATATTAACTCAAAAAAGTAATGCCATGAGAAAAAATGTATTTAGAGTTGCCGTGTCGGTAATTGCAGTGGTGAGCGTCGGAGTAATAAGTTTTCAGAATCGACAAGAAGATACGAAATTGTCCGATTGGGCTATGGCCAATATCGAAGCGTTGGCAACAGATGAAATAAAGAAAAAATGTCCAGATCCTTATGATGTTTATGATCATCAGTTGAGTTTTAGTCAAAGAACGGCAGACTGTACGGTAGAAGCTGATGGTGAGATAAATTTAATGGGGCAAAAGATTAGAATAGGAGGTGTAAAAGTTCATTCATCAGTCGAAGTTGTCTATGAAATTGGTGATTGTGATAAATATTCTCCGGGGAATTGTTGCCCCAATAATAGAAATGGAGAGATTAGAATTATAAGTTATTCGGAATCCTTATTATGATGAATTTTCGGCATGCTATATGGACGGGTGTATGTATTGTATTTGTTGTTATTACTGCGTGTACCTCTTCTTTTGAGAAGAAAGAGAGTAATGAAGAAGTCATCACCGTATTGAATAGCGCTAACCCATTACAGGTCGATTTAAAAGATATGGTGGATAGTATAGAGTACATCGTATTGGAAACGACCGACAGTTGTTTGTTGAGCGATATTTTGTGTGTCAAAAGAGATGGAGCGTTTTATTTTGTAAGAGACACCAAAGGCCTTTATGTTTTCGATGGAGAAGGAAAGTTCTTGAATGAAATCAGTCGTCGGGGGCCCGGTCCGGAGGAATATATTTATTTGGACAATTTTTATTTGGACCGAGAGCGGAAACACGTTTGTCTCATATTATCGGCACAGAAACGTATTTTGCAATATAGTTACCGAGGAGAGTATATAGGGACAATTACGTTGGAGGCCGGAAGTTCGGGACTTTCTTATGCAAGGGTCGATAATGCCGGTAATCTCATCGCTTATTATCCGTTACGTAACGACGGTAATAAGGAGAAAAACGGGTATGGCTTGTTACGACTTGATAACAGCGGAATTCCGCTAATGGTCGAACCCCTGTTGCCGGGTATCGAAATTGCTACGGGGAACGTACATTATCCTTTTCTTCACTATCCCGTAGCACAACTGGGCGACGGCTATTTTCTGGCCACAGCTCTTTCCGACGTGCTGACTTTTTACCGGCCGGATAGTTCATTGCGGTCATATCGGGTAGGTCTTCCCGATATAGCACCCGATAAAAAGTTCTTAGCGCGATATGCCGATACCGACTTTTTTAAATTGTTGGATATTTTGAAAGGTAAAGGCATCGGCTGTGGTATTACAGCTGTTGAGTCGGTGGCCCCTTATTTGTTTCTTTCCATCGGTAATGAAAGTACTTTGATATGGGATACGCAGGAGGCGGTTTGGGTATCGTTTTTTTATGATTCCGATTTGAACCGTTACACACAACCTGTTTTATCGGGCGGAATTTCCGATGAACATTGGGGTTTTTATACGGCCGATTTTTTGTGCGAACATAGGGATAAGTTCCGTAAAAAATCCGGAACGGTCGTTACGTGGATCGATAAACTGACGGCGGAAGATAACCCTGTGATTTTTAAGTATCATTTCAAGTCCGACCTTATTGAAAAACTTAAAAGAGAGAAATAAAAGATGTTTGGGAATATTTTTAGAAAAACATTTCTTGGCGAAAGCTTCACCTTCCGGTTGGACCGAAATATCGGGTCGCTATAATCCCGACGATGACAATCCCGTATTGGTATTGTATTATATGCAAGAATGATAAATCAATCAAGAGAAGAGTATAAAAATGAGAAAATTTCGAGCTATATTATGGGCGGTTTCGGTGTGTGCATTGTTGTATAATCCGGTTTGGGCATCGGGTTCGGTCGGTCGCAGCGACAGTATCCGCAACGAATTGTTGTCGTTTGCAGGAGCCGCCAACCGTTTTTCGTTGATGAATCCACAGGAGAAAGTGTACCTGCATT
>URHG01000076.1 GCA_900547555.1 uncultured Porphyromonadaceae bacterium
GGGCTCGAACCCAGGACCCCAACATTAAAAGTGTTGTGCTCTACCAGCTGAGCTAGCGAATCATCGCATCGGGAAAAGCATTGTTTTTCTCAAATGCGTGGCAAAGGTATGGCTTATTTTGGATTATACCAACTTTTAAGCCAACTTTTTATGCGTTAAAAAATATTACACATCAATATCATTCTCATTTTCAATCTTTTTTGGAGGTGAATCTGCTTTGACATCTTCCCTCAAAATATATCGTTCGTAATACGATTGCAGGAGTGTCGTCAGTGGCAAGGCTATAATCATGCCTATAAGACCCAGCAAAGTTCCCCATATCGACAACGATAACAGAATAATGGCCGGATTAAGCCCCATGACATGCCCCATGATACGTGGAACGAGCACCATATCTTGTATGACCTGCACCACGACAAACACAATGATACAACCAATAACAAGCCACCAAAAACTTTGCCCGGGCTCAACCGATTTCAACAAGCAAAGCAATAGTGTAGGAAGAAAACCGACGACTTGCAGATAAGGCACCATATTGAGCAATCCGATAAAAAGCCCTAACAATATGGCTAACGGCAAGCCGACGATCGAGAATCCGATACTGAAAAGGATTCCCACCAAGAAAGCGACACAAGCTTGTCCACGAAAATAACGGTTCATGCTTTCTTTCACATCATCAAACACTTCCAGCGTTTTCTCCCTATAACGATTGGGTATAAGCGCCTTGAACCCCACAATGATTTTATCGTAATCGAGCAATATGAATATCAGATAAAGGAATATAATGAGCCAACTGATAATATTGATAATCTGATTGACCGAACCGGTAAGCACCGCCCATAACTGCGTCGCTGTTTTTTCTATAAGCTCGCGCCAATCCTGCGGATTCATCGCTTCGGCAATCTTGGTAAAATCGATCCTCTCCTGCAAATACACATGCCAGCTTTCGGGTATAAACGGGGTTATCGACGCCCCCTGGGAAAGATAGTCGTGTATCAACGTGCGCATTTTGGAGGCCTCCTCGACAATGCTCGGTGTGATAAGCCAAATGAACAACGCTATAATACCGACAGCAAAGAGTAGTGCCAAAAATATGGATATGATGCGTATCTTCACCCGACACCGATACTGAATGAACTCGACGAAAGGATTGATAAGATAGGCCAACAACCACGCGACAAGGAATGGCAGCAACGCATTTTTAAGCAGCCCTATCAGATAAAAAACCGCAATAATCGCCACCACCGTAAACAAGATACGAATCACGCGATCGAATGTAAAGGGTTGTCGAACCGATTTCATAATAACTCCATCAATTTATAACATATCGTTTCTTTCAAAAAACAGATATACCTGTCTAACGGACAAAAATACACAAAATACCAGCAGAATTTATATTCAGGCTCTTTTTTCGGACAAGATTTATTATTTTTGTCGGTATGAGAAATTTATACCTGTTCCGACTGCCGGTCTTACGATCGATCATCATATCTGCAATCATTATCTTCGCCTCGGGAGTGCAAACGATAATCGCTCAAAACGGCCTTTCCTTAAAACCGATCGGAGGTGAAAACGCCATATCGGGAATATGCATCATCGACATCGAAACGGGTGATGTCGTCGCCTCCTATCAATCCGAGCAATTTTTCACACCGGCGTCGACACAAAAACTCATTACCGCCGCAACCCTACTGCTCTGTTATACCCCCGAACACCGACTGTCCACCCAAGTCTACCGCGATGGAAAAATTTCCTCACGAGGGCGGTTATACGGAAACCTTTACATACGAGGTTGCGGAGACCCGTCGCTGGGTTCGCAATACAGCGACGTTGCGCCCGACTCCTTTATCCGAGAAGTCGTGAAAGCGGTAAAATCGGCCGGAATACGCTCTATCTCGGGACAAATCGTCGCCGATGACCGGGTAATACCCGACAATCCCGTCGTCAGTAAATGGCTATGGGAAGATGTCGGGAACTATTATGCCGCAGGGTGTTACGGCATCAATTACGTCGACAACCGCTTTGCCGTAACTT